>JAIDXM010000031.1 GCA_029058745.1 Muribaculaceae bacterium | reverse complement strand
GTCCTGGGGTTGGGGACCGGCCTGGCGTCCGGCTCCTCCAATGGCTGACTGGCGTCCTGGAGGAAACCGTCCTGTCGCTCCACGTCCGGGATGGACGAGTAATACACGTCCGGGATATGGAAGCGGACACCGTGCTCCTATAGGAGGAGGGGTGAGGCCTTCCGGCTCAAACCGTCCCGGCACATCGGCCGGACGTCCCGGAGTGTCGAACACAAGGCCGGGTTCTCATGCCGGAGTTGTAAACAATAATGGGAAATGGGAATACGTCAACAATAATAGAGGCAACCGGACTCCAGTCGGAGGAAATGTTAATGTGAATACCAACAGCACACGGCCCGGTTATAACGTGAATGGTACAAATGTCAATAATTCACGGCCGAACAATAATGGTTCCGGCAATGCCTACAGAGGGAATCGTTCAACAAACCGTCAGAACAACACCTCAGGAGACTATAATTATAACAGGGGAAACAATTCCAACAACAACCGAAGCTATAATTCCACAAGGAACTATAACACCGGGCGTGGCAGCGGCGGAAGTTATGGAGGCGGAAGCCGAGGCACCACCGGAGGCGGTTCAAGAGGAGGACGAGGCGGTCGCCGATAAAAAGAGATTGTCTGGTGAGAGTCTTCTGATGAAGGCTCTCACTAAACATTTAATACACAGTTATTGTTTAAAAGGAAGGAATCATGATGCTACATGCGGGAAATTCCGACAACGATACATTATAAATGTCTAACAGAAAGAAAACTTAAGGATATGAATAAATCATTGGTTATACTTTCGGCATCTTTTATCTGCCCAGTGCTGTCATATGCACAAAGTGCGATTGATGCCTATCGTCTTTCGCAACCTGACTTGAAAGGCACGGCAAGATTCATGTCGATGGGCGGTGCGTTCGGTGCGCTTGGGGGCGATTTGTCCTCTTTATCGCAGAACCCGGCCGGTATAGGTGTTTACAGAAGCAATGAGTTGGGTTTCTCTGTGAATCTTGATTTCCAAAGCGCCACCACCAATTCTCAGGGTAACGAGGTGGGGGTAAACCAGACCAAGTTTCTTCTCAACAATATCGGTGGCGTGATGACTATGCGTCTGCCGAGTGCAACAATCCCGAATATAAATTTTGGATTCACCTATAACAAAGGAGCATCATTCAACCGACAATATGCCGGACAGATTCTTAACCTGAGAAATTCCATGAGCAACTATATAGCCGGGATAACCGAAGGCTACGGACTCCAGCCGGGCGACTTCAACCAAGAGAATCCCTATGCCGACGGAAGCCTGCCTTGGCTTTCAACACTCGGCTATCAAGGCTGGCTTATAGATGCGAGTGGCGAAGGAGAGAATACGAGGTGGTATGGACAATGGGGTGAAGGCACATCCGGAGCGGGAAGCTATAATGTAACGGAGAAAGGGTCGGTCGATGAGTACAACATAGCCATTGGCGGCAATATATCGAATGTAGTGTATTGGGGTATGAACTTTGATATCACCAATCTGAATTACACGATGAACGCCAGATGGGGAGAATCGCTTTCCGACGCGTATGTCCCTTCTCCGGATGGAGTCAACAGGCAAAGCTCAGTATGGGACTTGTCCAATTATTATAATGTAAACGGTACCGGTTTCAACTATCAGATAGGGGTTATAATAAAACCGATACAGGAATTGAGAATCGGGCTTGCCTTCCACACTCCGACGTGGTATAACCTGAATGAGAGTTTCGGGGCATCGGTTGATTATCAGTATGGCGATGAGAAGCCTGATGGCGTTGACACCAACGATGGATACCTCGGATCCAACAGCTACGATTTCAGGACTCCTATGAAATTCATTGGGAGTCTTGCCGGAGTCATAGGAAATAATTTCATACTTTCCATGGATTATGAATATGTGCCGTATAACAAGATGAAGTTCTCTCAGCCCGGCAGTTATGGCATTAATTCCGGATGGGACTATGACGATGGATGGGGCTGGGATGACTGGTATCCCTATGCCGCAGGCACTAAAGGGACCCCCACAAGGGCATTCGGATATAATGATGATCCGTTCTCCGGCAGCAACTCAGATATAGAGTATTATTATCAGGCATCACACACTATAAGGCTTGGGGCAGAATACAGACTGACACCTTCTTTCAGTGTCCGTGCCGGCTATAGCTACAGCACATCGCCTGTGAAGCAGGCTGCAAGGGACGACCGGGACGCAATCTATACGTCAGGGACATTGCCCAACTACCGTTTCGACAATCATACTAATTATATCACATGTGGATTCGGCTACAGATATAAGCAGTTTTATGTGGATATGGCATACGTGTATAAGAATATAAATTCCACTTACCATGCCTATTCTCCCGATGTGGACTATGACGCCGGAACATCATATGCATCGCCACAGTCAAAGCTGTCGCTCAATAACAGTCAGGTAATTCTTTCCGCCGGTTTCCGCTTCTGAGACTAAGAGCATCAGCCCGACAATCATAAAAGCCGAAGGCATCCTATTGTAGAGCCTTCGGCTTTTATGTGTAATGGATGCCGGAGATGTCGGTTCATTCTGATATTGGAGGATTGTAATGCCTGGTGTTGTGTGGCCGGATAATATTTTGTAATTTTACCACATGACTCAGCACGTGACAGGCGGCGGTTAGGCATGTCATGGAATCAGAGCAGTACAATATCAAACCAACCGACATATTATGGAAATATTAAAGCGAATAGTCCCCGTAGTCTTATTGGCAATGCATACGGGCACTATGTCAGGGCAGATAATGCCTTGGGAGAACAGGACAGAGGCGGATGAAAATCCTTTTGCCATAGCCAAAGGGGAGAAGACGGGAAAACTTATTCTTGAGAATGTGGTGAACGGAAGTCTGATACAGACACGTGGCTCAGGCGCGATTCAATGGATGAAAGACGGCAACCATTACTCGCGACTTGAACCGTCGGCAGATGGCAAAGGGCAGGATGTGGTTCGCTATCGTGCAAGCGACAACAGAAGAGAGGTTATCGTATCAGCGGAGCGTTTTGTTGATCCGGAATCAGGCAGGCGTGTTCCGGTGAGAGAGGTAGCTTGGAGTGAGGACAACGGAAAGGTGCTTGTGTTTACCAACACCCGGAAAGTCTGGCGGTATCATACCAGGGGCGACTATTGGGTGCTTGACATGAAAACCGGTGATTTCCGAAGGCTTGGCGACGGTTTCCCTGAGGCATCACTGATGTTTGCGAAGTTCTCTCCCTCCGGTGACAGAGTGGCGTATGTGAGCGGCAACAATATTTATGTGGAGGATGTGGCCAGCGGAAATGTGGTTCAGCTGACAGGCGACGGAAATTCCGAGATTGTGAACGGCACATTCGACTGGGTATATGAAGAGGAATTTGGAATCAGGGATGGGTTCAGATGGAGTCCGTCAGGCGACTATATCGCTTACTGGCAGAGCGACACTAAGGGGACAGGATGGTTTGACATTATAAACAATGTCGATTCGATATATCCGACATTCAACCATTTTCCCTATCCAAAGGCAGGAAGCATGAACTCGGCGGTAAAAGTGGGATATGTCCCAGCGTCCGGAGGGACGACCGTATGGATAGATATACCAGGCGATTCACGTGAGAATTATATTCCAAGGATGGATTTTATTCCCGGCGAGGATGTTTTGTTCATCCAGCAGATGAACCGCCAGCAGAATCAGAATAAGGTATGGACTGCGAGGATAGGGGAGTCAAAACCGGAGAATATATTTACGGATTCAGATTCGGCATGGGTTGAGACCAATGACAATGTGATGTGGCTCGACGGCAACATGTGGTTTACATGGGAGAGTGAGAGGAACGGATGGCGTCATCTCTATCGTGTGAGCCGTGACGGAAAGAAAGTGGAGGCAGTCACCAAGGGAGAATTCGATTATGTGTCTCCGGTTGGGGCCGATTTCAAAAAAGGTGTCGCCTATTTCATAGCGTCACCCGACAATTACACGCAACGTTATCTGTACAGTGCGTCATTGTTTGGAAACGGAGAAGTGAGACGTCTCAGTCCGATGGAGCAATCCGGCCAGCATCGTTATAACATGTCTCCCAATGGGAGGTGGGCAGTGCATACCTTCAGCAATGCAGGTACGCCTCCTCTTATAGATATGGTGTCATTCCCCAGGCATAGGAAAGTGCGGGATATCGAGACAAATTCAGAGGCTAAGGGACAGTATGAAGCCTTGGGGTTGAATCCAAAGGAATTCGTGAAAGTGAAGTCGGGGGAACTTGAGCTTGATGCCTGGATGATAAAGCCGAAGGATTTTGACCCTTCCAAGAAATATCCTGTGATTGTGGAGGTATATGGCGAGCCGGCGAGTTCAACTGTGCAGGATGTTTGGGGAGGAGGCGACCTCTGGAATCAATATATGTCCAATCTTGGTTATATAGTTGTCAGCATCGATAACCGTGGCGCAAACGTCCCACGTGGACGAGAATGGAGAAAGTGCATATATGGAGAAGTGGGGACATTCGCAAGCGAGGACCAGGCTCGTGGAATAACCGATTTGGCAAGCCGATATCCGTTTATAGATTCAGATAGAATCGGCATCACAGGCTGGAGTGGCGGCGGAAGCCAGACGCTGAATTCCATGTTCCGTTATCCGGAAGTGTTCAGCACGGGAATTGCCATAGCGTTTGTCGCCGACCAAAAAACGTACGACACAATCTATCAGGAAAGATATATGAACACTCCTCAGCTTAATCCGGAAGGTTACAGGAAAGGCTCTCCAATAACATATGCCGACGGACTTGAAGGGAACCTCCTTCTTATCCATGGCACTGGGGATGATAATGTGCACTATCAGAACTGTGAGATGCTGATAAATGAGCTTGTAAGGCATGGTAAGGTGTTTTCATTGATGAGCTATCCCATGCGTACCCACAGTATAAACGAGAGAGACGGAACAACGTTGCATCTCCGTAAGACCATGGCAAAGTACTGGCTTGACAACCTTCCGGCAGGAGGACGTTGAGAAGTCAGAGGCGTTCCGCAAGAATAAGGACCGGTTTGTCGCAGATTCGTGTGCCATATATAAATGAATCTTTGCCCTCTTTGATTCCGAGTCTCTTGCGTAGGTCGTCGGCCGACAACGGATGATTTCTGGACACGACATTGGCATGAAGGCCTTTAAGGCTTTTCATGCCTTTTTTATGTATTATCTCTTTTATCCGCAATGTTCTTCCGGGGAAATCAGAGAAGAGGTTATTGCTGATAAACAGATGAGAAGATGGACCCATCTTCAGGATTCCATTAAACCGGGACGAAATTATTTTCCAGGGTGCGAATTTCATGACAGCGGCATCCGGCTCATAGAGGAAAATCTTTTCCGACAGGTCGGCCATTGTCGCGAAAGTCACAGGAAGTCCTGTTTCGTCAGGGTTGTATTTGAATTCTGACAATGAAATTCCATTTCTGGCAAGGTTGACGGCTTCAAGACTTGACAGGGAAGCTCTCTTCTTAGCCATTACGAGCACTTCCTTGCATTCCCCCTCGACACAGACGCAACGGATAGAGAAAGCGTGTGGAATGTCGGTTATTGTCCTGGATATGTCAAGAAGGGGGGAGGCTTTAATGATGAGGCATTTACAGGCATCGAGAATTTCATCTTGGAGCGAGAGTATGTCCGGAGTGCAGTCGTGTAGGTTATACATTCGGGCATTTTCTCCATTTCTTCGCGCGGGGTCTATAAATATTGTGACGTCATTGTCCCAAAGAATCCTGTCGGTGGTTGAATCCGATTCATACACTGTCATGTTGTCAATTCCAAGAACACTTTTGTTATGACTGAGACAAAGCGCTTTGTGTCGGTCGTATTCATATGCGGCCATCCATTTGACATTTTTTGCCACAGTCATGGAGTCGATTCCAAGTCCGGCGGTCATGTCAATCACTTTATCCTCAGGAGAAAACAGCGATGCATGATACTTGGCAATTGCTTCATGGCTGGCTTGTTCAGCTGCTATGGACGATGGGAAAATAAAGTGCGGATTACAGATGAATGACACCAGCTTCCGGTGATATTTCTTCCTGCACTCAATCTGGGTTATGGCAAGGTCTGTGTCAAAATCCGCACTTTTCCCGTGGAATCGAAATCTGAGAGAAGATGGAGATTCATTGATGTTGTCTGCTATGAATTTGAAAAGAGAGTCAGGGAAAAGAGATGTGTTCATATCCTGGTGTATTTTTTGCAAAATTAACATCAAAAAACACAATTGACAAAAAAAGTTGGACATGCTTCAAAATATAGGTTGGAATTTTACGTCATATAAAAGAGCCGATAAAATACAGGCATATAAAATTATCATACCTGTGGTGGCGTAAATGTTATGTTGGATTTTGCAGCAATAGATTTCGAGACAGCCAACGCCAACCGTTGCAGTGTTTGCAGTGTTGGAGTTGTGGTTGTCCGTGGCGGAAAGGTTACGGACAAGTATTACAGACTGATACATCCTGTTCCCAATTATTATAGTCCGGCGAATGTGAGTGTGCATGGGATTACAAAGCGTGACACAGAGACAGCCGACACCTTCCCGGAGGTGTGGGCCGAGGTGTCACAGTTGATTGAGGGATTGCCCCTTGTGGCGCATTTCAGCCGATTTGACGAAGGATGTCTTAAAGCGGCATTCGAAAGATTTGAGATGGCATATCCCGGTTATGAGTTTCATTGCACGTGCACGGCTTCACGTAAAGTTTTCGGGCGAAAATTGCCAGACCATAAGTTGCCTACAGTGGCAATGCAATGTGGCTATGAATTGTCTCGCCATCATCATGCTCTTGCAGACGCCGAGGCATGTGCTGCGATAGCGTTGCAGATATTATAGGATAATGATTGGTTCTAAAGTTCCTTAAAATTGGTTTTTTATCCAACCCATTGAAGAGGGGAATTGATTTTTTATGTAATTTTGTGCAAAATTCTAAAAAATGATAGATGTCGCAAAGATACTGATAATGACATTTCTGATATTGTCATTTTTCGCGCAGCCTACGGAAGCGTCGAAAGGACAGCCGCATAAAAAGTTCACTGTAGTGGTGGACGCCGGTCATGGCGGCAAGGATATCGGAGCCACTGACAATAATACCCGAGAGAAGGATATCAATCTTAAAGTGGCTTTGCAACTTGAATCTTTGATAAAGAAGAAATTGAAGAAGGCAAATGTTGTGATGACCAGAGATGACGACACCTATCTGACTCTTCAACAACGTGCAGACGTAGCCAACAAAGCCAAAGGGGACCTTTTTATTTCCATTCACACCAATTCTGTTGACAAAAGCAATAAGAATCGCAAGACGGTGGCAGGTAGCTCGGTGTATGTGCTTGGCCTGCACAAGGATGATAATAATATGCGCGTGGCCCGTAGGGAGAACTCAGTCATAGAGCTTGAGCAGAACTATGAGCAGAAATACAGCGGGTTCGACCCGTCGAAAGATGAGTCGTATATTATTTTCGAGATGGCTCAGAAGAAGAATTTGAGCCAAAGTATCCGTTTTGCCGAAGAGACACAGAAGCAACTTGTGAAATCAGGCCGAAAGAACAGGGGTGTTCATCAGGCTGGATTCTGGGTGCTTTGGGCCACATCCATGCCTTCAGTGCTTATAGAGCTTGACTTCATCTGCAATCCTACATCAGCCAAGTATATGATTTCCGAGAAAGGAAGCAAGGAGCTTGCGGAAGCTATATTCAAAGCAGTGGAGAGTTATTACGAGAATTGGGTGAATACTCAGCGCACTTCCGGGACTAAGGGATTGGCAATGCTTGAGGACGAAGAACGTTCATCTGACACAGACTTAAAAGAAAGTGATAGGGTGGTGGTAGTGGCGTCAGCGAAAGTAGATTCCAGGAAGACATCCGCACCTCCGGTCGCTGTGTCAGGCATGCCATATGCGGTGTCAAAGAGACGCCGACGTTCAGATTCTTCACGTAAGATTTCCGAATCAAGAAATCTTGAGACGTCGGCAATCCCTCTGCATAGCGGGAGTGAGCGCCGTGGCAGGGTAGAGCTGGCTGGAACAGGAGAGAACCGGAAGCAGTCTTCTTTTTCGGATAAAGAGGATGTCTCAGACAGCAAAGAGAAGAAAGGGAAAAAAGAGAAAAAAAAGAAGGAGCGTAAAAAAAATTTGAATCGTCCTTCCACTGCGCACAACGCAAAGATAGAGAAGTTTGTTACTGTATATAAAATCCAAGTATTAGCATCGGCTGATCTGCTCAAGCAAAACAATCCGCGTTTTTGCGGTCTTGCTCCGATTTCTGCCTATAAGGAGAGCAATCTCTATAAGTATTATTATGGAGAGAGCCAGGACCGGAAGGAGATTGACGACATGCTGAAGGATGTAAGAAAGAAGATTCCTGATGCGTTTGTTGTCTCGAGCAAGAAGAGTGTGAAAGATGCCAAAAACTGATTCCATTTATGAAAAAATTATTTACAAGAGAGTTTGTCATCGGACTGTCGGTAATTCTGGCAATCGTGGTGTTGTATGTCGGGATTGATTATCTGAAAGGGGTGAATATTTTCAAACCGGCAAATTTCTATGTGGCAGAGTATAAAAATGTGGCGGGACTCGAGCTTTCGGCTCCTGTCACGGTGGATGGCTTCAAAGTAGGTCAGGTAAGGGAAATCAATTTCAATTATGCCAATCCCGGCGACATAGAGGTTGTATTGGCTCTTAATAAGGAACTGCGCATTCCGGAGGATTCAAAGGCGGTGATTGGAAGTGGTCTGCTTAATGGAGCATATGTTGAGATTAAGCTTGGGCAGAGCAAAAAGATGATAGAGGTCGGAGGCAATATAGCCACAGAGACTGTGCCGGATATGATGGCGAGTCTTTCCGATGAATTGTTGCCATCCGTGCAGAGCATATTGCCTAAAGTTGACAGTCTGGTGCTCAATCTTAATCGTCTTGTGTCAGACCCCGCATTGGCCACGTCCATTCAGAGCCTTGAAGGGATTACGCATAATCTGTATCAGGCCACGGGAAGCCTCAACGGAATCATGGGAAGAGATGTGCCTGTAATGCTCCGCAACACGGGGCGGGCGATGTCTAACATAGACACTATAACGAGAAACCTGAACGTGTTGTCGACACAGTTGAAGAGTCTTCCGCTTGCCTCGACAATGGACAATGTGGAAGATATCACAGGAAATCTGTCGAAATTTTCACGTCAGCTTAATAACGAGAACTCATCGTTTGGCCGGATAATGAACGATCCGGAGCTTTATGAGCGAATAAACAAGGTGACTTCCGATATCGATTCGTTGATTATAGATATCCAGAAGAATCCGAAGCGCTACATAAGCATCAAGCTTCTATAAACAGCATATGTTGAGGCCGGGCATTTTGATTGTGCCGGGAGGGCTTGACAAATCATGTGTGAACTCACATGTTTCATATGAAAAAACAGCTCGGGTGATAAGCGGTTTCAGAGCCGTTTTTCACCCGAAAATTTATTTTGTTGAGTCGTAGATAATTAAAAAAAATCGTAAATTGCAAGAGCTGAAACTATTTTTTTTATAGAAAATTTGATGTTATTTTGTAGTCAATTTGCACATACGGCTATGACAGAAGAATTGAAAAATAAATGGGCTAAATGCCTTGAGATAATCCGCGACAACATCGGAGAGGCGAGGACAAATACATGGTTTGCTTGCGCTCAACCTCTTGGATATGAAGATCATACGCTTATCTTGGGATTGCCTTCATATTTCTATTATGAGAAGTATGAAGACGATTTCTTTAATCTTTTGTCAGACACCTTGAAGAAGGTGTTTGGCGAGGGTGTGCAGCTTGACTATCAGATTGGACTCATCAAGAATGATGTGTCATCCAATGTCACGCTTCGTAGTCCTCAGCAGAGCCATGCCATTAAGAACAAGTATGTGCGGTCGATGCAGTCGTCATCCCCAATGGGTGATGCTAAAAAGGAAGGTAATGCCCCCGACTTCAATCCACAACTGAACGAGTCCTTGTGTTTCGAGAACTATTGCGTGGGAGAAAGCAACCGTCTGCCGTTCACTATTGCGGAGTACATAGCCAACAATCCCGGGAAGAATGATTTCAATCCTTTTTTCCTTTATGGAGAGGTAGGAGTCGGCAAGACCCACCTGATACAGTCGATAGGCATAAGGGTAAAGGAGAGGAATCCTCGAGCCAAGGTACTGTTCGTCACATTGAGGCAATTCCAGAATCTAATGGCCAATGCCACCATACATAAACAGATTCCAAGTTTCCTGAATTGGTTTCAGCAGATGGATGTGCTTTTGATTGACGACCTTCAGGAATTGAGTCATAAGGATGGCACGGCAAATGTCCTGTTCCCTATATTCAATCATCTTCATCAGAACGGAAAGGCGCTTGTGTTTACGTGCGACCGTCCCCCTATGGAGCTTGATGGCATTGCCGACAGACTTATCGACCGATTCAAATGGGGCATCACTGAAAGATTGCCTAAACCGGATTTCGCGCTTAAAAAGAAGATACTCGATTTCAAGGCGAGAAAAAACGGGCTTAATCTTCCGGAAGAGGTAATATCTCTAATCGCGGAGCAATCTACCGGTTCGGTAAGGGAGCTGGAGGGTATTGTGATGGGTATCCTGACACGGTCAATCACTCTCAATAGTCCGATTACGTTGCAACTTGCACAGGAGGTGATGAAGCACTCCATAAAGAGGGTGGAGCAGAAGACTATCAATTTCGATATGATTGTTGAGGCCACTGCGGATTTTTATAAGTTGAATCCAGATGTAATCTTCTCCAAAAGCCGGGTACGCGATATAGCTGACGCACGTCAGGTTATAATGTATCTGAGCCATAAGCTCACTTCACTGTCGTCATCTGCAATAGGACATAAGCTCAATCGCCGTCATGCCACAGTGCTCCATGGCATCTCTGCCATTGCAGACAGGTTGCCATTTGCCAAGGATCTTTCGGTTGCGGTGGATACGATAGAAGAAGAGCTCCATCGTTGAAAGAAGTGATGACTTTAGACAAAGGAGTATGATATAAGGTGAAATTGCCTGAATGACATAACAGACGGTCCCGGAATCTTCTGGATTCCGGGACCGTCTGTTATGTCATTGGATATGGTCATTCAATTTCATACTTTATTTTTTCAATAATCATGGTTATCTCATCCTTTTTTCCCCCAAGTCTAAGGAGGGTGTCAAGGTCTTCCATAAAAGCGGTCTGGAGGCCGGATATGCCATAATCGGGATTGAGAGCGGCCTTTGTGTATAGGTTCACTGCGTCTTTTAATCTGTGGGATAGATAGTATGAATGTCCGGCATTCAGCATGTCGGTTGGCGAGGGCTGTTCCCTGTCGGAAATGCGCTTATAATATTCAAGGCTCTTGTCATAGTTGCCGTTAAGCAATTCTCCCCATGATATTGCCCGCCATGTCGGAATCCTGCCAGGCCTCACATAGTCTGCGTGATAATAGTTGGCGACAGCTCCGGCAGGATTGCCGGTCTCAAGCATGCAGTGTCCCGCACTCATCAGCAGATGGTAATTGTCGGGGTCAGAGTCAAGTGCTCTCGCATAGTATTCCGAAGCTTCCTCAAACCTGTTGAGCAAACGGTTGCAAAGGGCCATTTTTTTCAGGAGCCATTTGCTTCCGGGATGTATGAGTTCGGCTCTTTTATACCATTTCAGGGCCTCCTCGAGATTGTTTAATGCATTGTTGCAGTATCCAATCTTTTCCCAAAGCAAGGAGTCTTGTTTTTCTTCTTCGGCAAGTTTGAGAAGCAGAGGTAGAGCTTCTGAGTAATATTCCCTTTTGAAATAGAATTCACCCACGAGTATGAGAATCTCTTTATCATCAAGAATGTCCTTTATGACAGGGAGCGCCCCGAAATCCATAGGCTTTTTGAATGGGTCAGGGAAATCATTCCTGTTGCGATATAGCTTGAAAAAGCGGTATATGTCACGCACGAAACGAGTTACCTCAGCATCGAATTCCGGTGTGCTTGATTTGAGGTTCTTTTCTGCAATTGCTTCTTTCAGCTGAGCCATCTGTTCTCCCATTCTCTCAGTAATCATTTTCCTTTGTGTCTCCGGCATTTGTTTTAGAGAGAGGGCAAATGAGAACTTGTCGGAATCGCACATCACCCCTTCCATATCGAGCAATTCATTGAAAGGACCAATGTTGTCGGTCTTATCAGAGCGGACCATATGATGGTCGGCGGAAAATGGAAGGAACCAATTCGCGACACTATTGAAAAATGGGAATGACTTGAGATTAGAGAATGCCATCATCATGACATCGCCTCCCTCCATCTGCATTTCAGAGAGTTCCTTAAGCTTGTCTCCCAATCCGTTTTTGTTGAGAAGGTCCTCCCATTCAGGATTTATGTCAAGCATTTCAATGTCGGAGGTTTCAGATACATTTTTCAGCTTGTTCAATATTTCCGGACGAAGCTTCATAAGCTCCGGAATCACCTCGTTTTTCATCTTTGATGAAATCCTTTCGGTGTCATGAGACCTGATTACACTCATCACGATTTCCCGTAGTTGCCGATATATCACTATGGAATCATTCCAAAGGGAGAGCCTCGCCATCAAGTCTGGGTCACACTCTACCCTTTTGGGATTGGCGGCTATAATGAATGTCAGTGCCACAAGTGCTCTCGCTGACAGGCGGGAGTCAGATTCTGAATCGTATATATCAAGCAGGCAGTCGATTCCTTTCCTGTCGAAATATTGCATATTGCCCAACATCAAGGCGGAAATCACCTGCGATTTGAATTGGAAAGAGACGTCTGGATTCTTGACGGCCTCAGATACAGCCTTATATTCTTCGGAAGATGCACCAAACATGGTCCAAATAAACGAGAACAGTTCCACCAATGCCTCGTCGGCCTCCTTCCTCAGGGAAGTCCCGCCACCAGCCTCCTTCTCCAATGTCGCCATTGACTCTTTCTGCCAGAACTGGGATAGTCTTGACGTGACGGAATTCTTTCTGAGACGTTCGAACCTCAGGGTGGAGGAATATGCATCGGGACTGTCTTTTACAATCTTGTCGCGCAATACTGCGTCGTTTATAAAATAGAGAGCAGAAGTAATGGCAGAGAGCATTTTGTCGCGTCCATTGTCATCATATCCCTCCACAAGATAATGCAGCATATATTTGTATGTCTCCTCCTGTTTTTTAAGGAGGTCGATGAGTTTCGGATTCGACATTGAGGCGATCTCTCCGGAAAGTGACGAGAAAGCGTCATGTAGTTCCCTGTTTTCTATGCAGGTTGATATTCTGTGGTGTGTCTTGACTGCTTCTTCAGTTGCCATTATGATATGATTGATTTGTCAATAAAGAGTTGTGTGGTAGCGATGTCAGTTTCCGCATTCATGACGCTAATCAGGAACTATGCTATGAGGCTTTTGTCAACTGATTCATTCAACTACTGAATTTATAACAACAAATTACGTGCCGAAAAGTGAAATAACGGTTATTTTTGATTAATTTTGCAGAAATAAAACTTAAACACTGTAATAAACAACACGGCTATGGTGATACAACGATGGCAATCGCTGTTGCTATTGGTGGCGGCGATAATGATGGGATGTTTTACATTCTGTTCTCTTGGTCAGGTACAGACCGAGAGATTCACATTTGATTTTACATGTATTGGCTTTTCCTATGTAGGGGAGGCTACGGACGGCGCTCCCTCCGGCATGTACCTTTCCACATGGTATGCTTTCGCGCTATCGCTTACCACTGCGATATTGCTCGTAATAGATATATTTCTTTTCAAGAATCTTGAGATTCAGAAAAGGGTCTGCATGGTGTGCCTGTTGATGGTCATAGCCTCAGCCGCCACGGTAGGTAGCCTTGGGTGCTGTGTGATATATGGAGGTTCTATCAGCTGGTCTTCGTTGGCATTATCTCCGGTCTTGGCGGCCATATCAGTGATTTTGGCCTATTCCTGTATGCAGAGGGACCATCGGAAATTAAAGGCGGTGGATAGGATACGCTGATTTTTTCATATCGCGTCAGAGAATAATTATAAACCATGAAATATAACGGCCGTTCTCGATTGCAGATGTATGCATCGAGAACGGCCGTTGCGCGGATAGAGTAGCGCATGTGGATATGCCCGGTTAGATACTATTTCATTTGCATAGAGCGCGGTGTTTTTGCTTTCTGTCAAGTGTTTAGTGCCGTTTGAATCCATTTTTTTTGAAAGCGGTGTCATCGTAAGAGCATACTACAAATCCAGTGAGGATGTAATAATGTCTGGTCTTATCAGACATTTATTTTTAATTGTCACGTATCATTGTCATTAAAATTTTGTAACTTTGTGGTTCCATAGTGTCTTGGAATGAGAGATGCGATGGTGGAATAACATGTATTTGACAGACCTATAGTCATGGCAAAAGAACTAAAAGACCTTACAAAGCGTAGTGAAGACTACTCAAAATGGTATAATGAACTTGTGGTAAAAGCTGACCTCGCAGAACAGAGCGCGGTTCGCGGATGTATGGTCATTAAACCATACGGATATGCAATTTGGGAAAAAATGCAGCAGACGCTCGACAGAATGTTCAAAGAGACCGGAGTGCAGAATGCATATTTCCCGTTGTTGATACCCAAATCATATCTGTGTCGGGAGGCGGAGCACGTTGAAGGCTTCGCTAAGGAATGTGCCGTAGTTACGCACTACCGCTTGAAGAATGACCCGGAAGGGAACGGAGTAATTGTCGATCCGTCGGCACGTCTGGAGGAAGAGTTGATTGTGCGTCCTACCTCGGAGACAATCATATGGGGCACATACAAAAACTGGATTCACAGTTATCGTGATCTTCCGTTACTTATCAACCAATGGGCAAATGTGATGCGTTGGGAGATGCGCACAAGGATGTTCCTGCGCACTGCCGAGTTCCTTTGGCAGGAAGGGCATTGCGCGCACGCCACTGCGGAGGAGTCGGAAAAACGCACTGAACAGATGCTTGAGGTGTATGCAGAGTTTGCCGAGAAATATATGGCTATGCCGGTAATCAAGGGAGTCAAGACAGCAAATGAGAGATTTGCCGGAGCCATCAATACCTACACGATAGAGGCGATGATGCAGGATGGCAAGGCTTTGCAGTCGGGTACATCTCATAACCTCGGGCAGAATTTTGCCAAGGCGTTCGATGTCACTTTCATGAATAAGGAGAATAAGCCCGAATATGTCTGGGCGAATTCCTGGGGTGTGTCCACCCGTCTCATGGGGGCTTTGATTATGACCCATTCCGACGACAATGGTCTTGTGCTTCCGCCGCATCTTGCACCCATCCAGGTTGTGATAGTGCCTATTTACAAAAACAACGAACAGCTTGCAGAGATTTCCAAGGCGGTTGAGCCGGTAGTCGCAGAATTGAAGAGACTCGGAGTAAGTGTCAAATATGATGATGCCGATAACCGACGTCCCGGATTCAAGTTTGCCGATTACGAGCTTAAGGGAGTCCCTGTGCGTCTCGCCATCGGTGCGCGTGATTTGGAGAACGGTACAGTGGAACTCATGCGAAGAGACACTCTTGAGAAAGAGACCGTTCCGTTTGAGGGAATCGCGGGACGTGTGGCAGATGAGCTTGAGAGCATTCAGAAGAATCTGTTTGACCGTGCGCTCAAACTTCGGGAAGAGCATACATATAGGGTTGACTCCTATGATGAGTTCAAGGAGAAGATTGAGAAAGGAGGATTCTTCCTGGCTCATTGGGATGGCACATCAGAGACAGAGGAGAAAATTAAGGAAGACACAAAGGCTACGATACGATGCATACCTCTTGACGGAGAAGAGGAGGAAGGTGTATGTATGGTGACTGGAAAGCCATCCAAGCGCAGGGTTGTGATTGCGCGTGCATATTGATGCCTGGGTGACAACTTCATTTGCAGAGGGGGTGTCTCCAAAGCGAAAAAATATTATCCGTTCATGAGAAAAAAAAACGCTATAGTGATAATGTCGGTTCTCGCTCTCTCGGGAACCGGCATATCCGCATATCCTCTTACTGTAGAGGACTATTGTGATTTGTCGGTAAGTGCTCCGGCAAGGATAAAGGACGTGACGCCATTGCCAGACGGAGAAAGTTATGCTGCCGTCAGCGAAGACCATCGGAGCATCGACATTTACAGCTACAAGACCGGGAAGAAGACCGGAGTCTTGTTCAGTATAGACGGCCAGAAAGGAGATCTGAAGATCTCTGAGTTTGAAGGGTATGAGCTGAGTGCCAACGGACGTAAGTTGCTGCTTTGGAATGACAGTCGGAAAATCTATCGTCATAGTTTCACAGCAGAATATTATGTATATGATATCATGCGGTCCACGGTGAAACGCGTAAGCTCCAAAGGGGCGCAGCGTGCCGCCACGATTTCCCATGACGGTCGTTTTGTGGCATATGAACGCGATAACAATATTTTCATTTCCAGTCTTGACTATGGCACTGACAACCAGATAACAAAGGACGGTGCCAAGAACAAGGTTATAAACGGAAGTCCCGACTGGAGTTATGAAGAGGAATTCGGCATGGTCAGCTCCATGAGATGGAGTGGGGATGACAATGTGCTTGCTTTCATTCGTTTCGATGAGACAGATGTGCCGGAGTACTCGTTCGACAATTACAGGAGCTATTGTGACGGCAATCCGGAGGAGGACGTGTATCCATCGTCGTATAAATATAAGTATCCGCTTGCCGGCTATCCTAATGCAGTTGTAAGCGTCAACGCATACGATTTAGACAATCGGGTGATAAAGAAGATGGATTTGCCGATAACATCCACGGACTATGTCCCGTCGATAGAATTCGGGGGTGAAGATGGAAACCGTCTTATGGTGATGGTACTTAACCATGACCAGAATCATCTGCGACTGTTCAGTGTCAATCCTCTATCGACGGTAGGGAAGCAGATTTATACAGAATCTTCGGATGCCTGGCTAAGCCCTCAGTCATACCAGATGGTGGATTATGACAAGAGCGGGTTTGTTATCGCGAGTGAGAAGTCGGGCTACCGTCATCTCTACCGTTATGACTACAGCGGGGCGTTGCGGCGCCAGATAACAAAGGGTGATTTCAATGTCACAGCCTATTATGGCCAGAACAGTACGACAGGAGCCTATTACATGCAGACCACATCTCTTGGGGCGATTAATCGTAATATCGCTACAGTTGACTCAAATGGGGTCATGAGACTGCTAAACGACGAGGAGGGAACGGCTTCTGCTGATTTCAGTGGCAATCATTCCTATTATGTCATGACATATAGCAGCGCGAGTCAGGCTCCGCAGTATAGCATATGCAGTTCAAAAGGAGTGAAGCTCCATGACCTTGAACTTAACAAGGGATATATGGCGAAATATGCCGATGCGCCGCGCATGGAGTTTCTTAAAGTGAAGAATGCGGAAGGGGAGGATATGGATGCCTATATTATCAAGCCGTCAGGTTTCGACCCCTCTAAGAAGTATCCTTTGCTGATGTATCAGTATAATGGTCCCGATTCGCAGCAGGTGCTCAACCGATGGCGTATGGAGGGGATATTCTACATTGCTTCGCAGGGTTATGTTGTGGCATGTGTGGATGGCCGAGGCACCGGCAACCGTTCAAGAAAGTGGGCCAACAGCGTGTATAAAAGACTTGGACAGCTCGAGACTCTCGACCAGATAGCCGGAGCGCGGTATTTCGCCTCATTGCCATATGTCGATTCTGCAAGACTTGCATGTTTCGGATGGAGCTATGGCGGCTATATGACGCTGATGGAACTTGGCGCGTCGGATTCCCCATTTAAAGCCGGAGTGTCAATGGCCCCGGTGACAGACTGGCGTTTTTACGACAATGTATATACGGAGCGGTATATGTTGACCCCCGGTCAGAACCGAAGTGGATATGAGATGTCTTCGGCTATGCGATATACGTCTGGGGTGAAGGGACGGCTTCTTATAATGTCAGGAACGAGCGATGACAACGTACATTTCTATAACACACTGAAATACGCATCTAAAATGAATTCTGAGGGAAAGCTGTTTGATATGATGGCATATGCTGGATTTGAGCATAGCTTGGGGATGTGTAATGCCCGTGTGCAACTTTTTCGAAAAATTCTTGATTTTTTGAACTCCAATTTATAATTTCGATTGTTATAACTAAAAGGGCTGTTCAAACTAAAACAGAAATTTATTTATTTACCTTGCAGACATGCAAGGGTTGTTTGATTTGTACGGCTTATTGAACAAAGACCTGACAGACATGGAGGAACTCGGAAAAGTCAACAGTACCCGATTATATAAGCTTTGGAAAAACCTTACGGTAGCCATGGTTACAGTCATCGCCATGATGACCGCCAGCAAGTTGTTGCCGTACTATCTCTCGCCGGTAGCGTCTCTGATAGCGGCTGCGTTTTTATATACATATGTTTTCGAGGCGAGAGCGAAACGCGACAACTCATGCATGATTGTACCCTATGGGATGCTGTATTCATTGGTGCTGTATTCTTTTGTGAGTATCCTGCTGAATGTGATGTATTCATGGGGTGTCAAGACAATTCCATTGGAGTTTGTATTCTTCAATGACCCCTATATACCTTCTCTTCTTATGAATCCGGTATGCTTCCTGACATTTACGTTTATGTATTTGAGGAGGAGCCATCTGCATATATGTATGGAATGCAGATTGCATCATGGCGAATCAATGGACAACAGCGCGCTTGCCGGAGTGTTCAGACATGAGTCTCATTTCCAGTTGCGCAATCTGATGATTATATTTGGGTTGCTTTCTTTCTTGGTGTGGGGGTATTACCTCATTTTCTATGTCAACATCAATATCAATGCAAGGGATTGGTATATGTTTACATGGTTGACCATCATTCTCGTGATTCTTGACGAGGTATATTTCATAGCGAGATATTACAATCTGTTTTTGGATTTGAAAGAGAATAATGAGATTATCATGCCGGAAGAACTTCAGGACATCACCGCAAAGACTTACCTGCGTTTTTATGTGATATGCGGAAACCATATATATGTTGACACACACGCTGTGGATCCGCGAGCCCCATACCGGGAAATCATAGACACTCCGTTTTTCACGAAGCGTTCCGTGAATGGAATCGGGATTGCGGAGATTAAGAGGGTAATCAAGCGGATGACGGGCTATGATGGGGAATTAAGGTTTTTCTATGGCAGGAAGTCGATAGATATCAGTAATCACAGCATACTTAGATATTTCTATTTTCTTGACGGAGACATAGAGGATTATAAGGAAATGAATACCGATGGAGAGTGGATGGACTATGAGAAGATAAAATACCTGTATTCGAACAATCCGGGCAGGCTCTCCTCGATATCTGTGACCGACACGACCCGTCTGGCAACCATAATGTTGACAGAGAAAATCTTTGACGAGAACGGCTACCGGAAATCAAAAATAAAATTCTATAATCCGTCGTTCAATCTGATAGATGTAAGGAAGTCAAACCTGGATTTCCAGGATGATAAGTGGATAAGAATCTCCATGTTCAATTCCGACACTCCGTTTTATGGGATTAAACGCAGATGGCGCAGAATAGCCGGAGGACAAAACAAAAGCAAGAATTCATGGAGATAGACATTCTTACGATTGTAGGCCCTACCGCATCCGGCAAGACTGGGCGTGCGGTGGATCTTGCCGAAGCTTTCAAAGGTGAGATAATAAGTGGAGATTCACGTCAGGTTTACCGGGGTATGGATCTCGGGACCGGCAAGGATCTTGAGGAGTATGGCGAAGTGCCATATCATATGATTGACATTTGTGATGCCGGAGAAAAATACAATCTGCATCGTTATCTGAGGGATTTCAGAGAGGCATATGGCGTGATAACCAGCAAGGGCAGGCTCCCTATATTGTGTGGAGGCACCGGGATGTATGTGGAGAGTGCCCTAAGTGGAATCGTGTTGCCAGACGTGCCAGAGAATAAGGAGCTGAGAGAGTCTTTAAGCGGAAAGACGCTTGATGAGCTTACCACGATTCTTAAAGGGTACAAGAATTTGCATAATGTGACAGATGTTGACAGCGTGAAGCGGGCCATAAGGGCAATTGAAATCGAGTCATATTATGCTTCAAATAGGGAGGAGGCCGTAAAGGCCGACAGAAGAGTGTCAACTCCCATGAACAGTCTGATAATAGGCGTGGATATTCCAAGGGAACATAGGAGGGCGAGGATTACAGAACGTCTTGACCGGCGTCTTGGACAAGGAATGGTGGATGAGGTCAGGACTCTTATAGACTCTGGAGTGGAACCCGAAGATCTCATATATTACGGACTTGAATATAAATATCTAACATTACATGTGACAGGGAGACTGTCGTATGATGAGATGAGAGGGCAACTTGAAATTGCGATTCATCAGTTTGCAAAGCGCCAGATGACCTGGTTCAGAGGTATGGAGAAGAGAGGATTCAAGATACACTGGCTTCCATATGATCTTCCAAAAGACGAATTTATTGCAGAGGTGAAATCGCTGATGGACGAATACAAATGAGACGAAACGAATTAAAAAGAGCTGGAAATTAATCTCCAGCTCTTTTTAATTCGCTACGCCTTGTGTCAGGAAGTGCGGATGAATGTGATTATATCCTTTGGGGAGAATTGCTTCCCTTTGAGAAGCATGGATGAGCGATAGAGCTTTCCCGCAAAGACCACACAAACTGCTGCGCCGGCATATAAAATGACGATAGACAATAATGTCTGCCACAATGGAGACACTCCAGAAATTGCGTTGATAGTGCCCACGGTAGGAGATGTAAAAGGAATATAGTTGCATGCTGTTGCAAATGCGGATGCTCCGTGATCTACTGCGTATTGTCCTATGTAGAACGCTCCGAGCAGTATGAATGTTATAACAGTCATGTAGGCTTGATTCTCATTGTCCTTGTCTGTTATGGCACCGCATGCGGCGTAAAGGGATCCGAAAAGGACATATCCGCCAATGAAGTATAACACCATATAGGCGAACGCGAGATAGAGTTTCGGATTCATGAGGATATCCCAAGGCACCGCGAATGGAAACACCATGAATACGACAGTCATTATCAGAATGACAATCGCACCCCAGGCAATCAGCTGGGTCAGACCAAGAAGTCCGACTGCAATAATTTTGGCGAGCATCATTGTGCGGCCATCTACACATGTTGAAAGAATTTCCATAATGCGGTTGCATTTCTCAGTCTTTACCTTATTGAAAATCATGGCGCCGTAAATCATCAGGAAGAACGTGAGAAACATTCCCATAAGCATACCCGCCACCTTGGCAGGAGTCATGGTCTCCGGGTCGGGGGTAGTGTTGAGGCTTTCAGACATTGTCATGAAAGTATCCGCATCCTTCATGAGATATCCGAATACAGCCCCGAAAAGAATCATGATTACAGGCACAAGGATAGTGCTTATCCAAAACCCTTTTGATTTTACATCGGTTTGATATTCTGTTTTTATTATCAAAGATAATTGGCTCATATTGGTCTTATTGTTTGTCGCGTTACGTTTAATGGATTCAATTCTCACACATCACGCTGTTTCCCACAATTGCCGGAGATGCATTACCGACATGCGATATAGATGTGCCTGTGGTGTAACTTAGGAAAATATCGCGTAGGGAAGGTAATTTTTCCTCGAAATGCAGTATCTCTCCCTGTAACGCCACGGCCTGAAGAAGGTCTATATTCTTTGCCTTGTCGGTTTTCCGGAGCAGATAGGCATATCCCCTCCGTCCTTTGATACATTCGGTCGGTTTAGCTTCCAGAAGGCACCCGCTGTCAAGGAGCAGAGGAATGGAAAGGGGATTTCTGGTTGTCAGTAAGAATTGCGATGTCTTGTGGCTCTCCTTGATTTCGGTTATCTCGCCTTTCACAAGAAGACACCCATGATTTATCAGAGCGATTGATGAACACATCTCCTCGATTGCGGGCATATTGTGTGAAGACAGCATAATGGTTGCCCCTTTTTCACTAAGCCTTGTAATAAGATCCTGCAGCAATGCCCCGTTTATCGGGTCGAAGCCGCTGAACGGCTCGTCAAGAATCACGAGGTCGGGTTCATGTACCAGAGTGGATATAATCTGGACTTTCTGCTGGTTTCCTTTTGAAAGTTCCTTCACCATGCGTCGTCCCTGTCCTGTCAGATTGAATATGTCCATATATTCGTTCATGACTTCACGCAGTCGGCCTTTTTCGCCACCTTTGAGTTGCCCGAAGTACATTATCTGGTCCTCCACTCTCATTTTTTCATAAAGGCCACGTTCCTCAGGCATGTATCCGATATGCCTACCCGCTTTGAGAGATGCCGGGATACCATTAATCATGACAGAGCCTGCGTCACTGACAAGAAGACTGTTTATTATTCGCAGGAGTGTGGTCTTGCCGGCGCCGTTCGGACCCAGCAATCCGCAAATCTCTCCTTTCGCGACAGAGAAACTGACATTGTCGAGAGCTTTGGTTGAAGCGTAGTTCTTGACAAGGCCTTCTATTTCAAGTATATTCATTTTTGATTTGTAGTTAAATGGTGGGTTTTCTATTTATGGAATGCAATCAGTTCACATGGAAATCAAACGGCCTTCACGAGAAGTGGAGAAAATCCATTTTTTAGATTAGACGCAATGAAAAGGAGATAGTTTCATGATTCCACTATCGGTTGATACGAACGACACGAGACTTTGATTTATCAGGACAGATTATTCTGTCGCCGATATTTTTTGCAACCTCACTCCTCATCTTTATCAATTCCGCGAGACGAGCCTGCATGGCTCTCTCCTCATCAGACATACCTTTCCCTGCAATCTCCCTGAACTGACGGAACAGGGAATTCAACTGCATGTCGAGTATTCCGTTTTTCAATACAGTTATCGCGGTGGGGAGCAGGCTGAAAAGCTTGTCCTCCTCTTTTTCCACAGGCCGTTCACGAGAATATATCTGGCTGAGCTGATGCCTCTCACGGATTGCCTCCGTTGTCAGCCGTCGTACAGTGTCGTTTTCATGGCTTGCGAAAACCTTCGCGGGATATGTCCTTGAATATTCCAGGATTTTCTCTCGCTCCCATTCTGCAACTCTCTCCCCGAGCATCCTTTCCTCGCGTTCAATCTCAGAAATGGACAACTGACGAGCGGCAATTTGCGCCACGCCATCATTGAACATTTTCTCTTTTTCGGGTTGTAGTGTGTCTGAAAAGTTATCCAGGTCTTGTATGAATACCTCGTGAAGCTGTTTGAGAAGTGCAAAAATCATTGAGAACTCGGCAACAGAAAAAGAGATGTTGTCGGCATTCAATTCCTCTTCTACAAACTCTACCACTGAGAGGGGATGCTTTTGTCCGTTTTCATCCTCTATTTCACAAAATTCAAGGAATCCATAACGGATGCAGTATTCAATCACTTCCCATTCAAGCGGACGCAAAGGGTTGTTATCAGATGTCGTCCCTAATCCCGAGATTGCATTATGGTCACGGTTGCTATCAGGCATCTGAGGCGCATACCCGGTCGGCGAATCACTGATTGATGCACGAAGGCTGTCAGGAGAGGTAGGTGCGATTCTTCCAGACTCAATATCATTGTTAAGTTCACGGAGACGGCGTTGCTTCCTGAGTTGATCGACAATTACAGACCGGGCTTTTGCTGTGGCATTTCCAACAGACTCTTCGCTGACACCAAGAATGCTGCTGCATTCCTGGATATAAACGTCTCTTTTCACTTTGTCAGGGATGCAGGCAAGCGACTGGACTACACTCCTTATTGCCTCCACGCGACGCTGAGGGTCATCGTTCACCTCGTCCATAAGCACACGGGTCTTGAAGCGAATGATGTCTGTTTCATGAGAACTCACATAATTCCGGAATTCCTCAGGAGTATGTTTGCGGGCGAAGGAATCCGGGTCATCTCCATCCGGAAGCAGAAGAACCTTGACATCGAGCTGATGTGACAATAGCATGTCGATTCCTCTTAGGGAAGCCTTTATACCTGCCGCGTCGCCATCATATATCAGGGTCACATTCTTAGTGAACCGGTGAATGAGTGCGATTTGACCATCTGTAAGGGCTGTGCCTGATGAAGCCACCACATTTTTTAATCCCGACTGCCACATCCCGATTACGTCAAGATAACCCTCGACAAGGAAACAACGGTCTTCTTTTACAATGGCGGAGCGAGCCTGATACATACCGTACAGTTCATTGCTTTTCCTATACAGTTCCGATTCCGGTGAATTGATGTATTTCGCGGGTCCACCCTTCAGGTCTCTTCCTCCAAACGCAATCACCTTCCCGGAGGAGTTTAGAATCGGAAATATCACCCTGCCCCGGAACCTGTCGTAATCATTCCCTTGTTGGCTTGTGCCGACGAGTCCGAGTGTTTTCATAGTCTCGATGTTGAACCCTTTTCTTCTGGAAGCCTCTACAAGCGCGTTGCCACGGTCGATGGCATATCCGAGGTGGAATTGTCTGATTGCTTCTTCGGTCACGCCACGTCCGTATAGATACTGCAAACCTATGTCACGTCCTTCAGGGGTGTCTGTGAGATTATTCTCAAACCATTGCATAGCCCATTCGTTGGCAATGAACATTGACTCACGTCTGCTCTGTGCTTCCCGTTCTTCATTGGTGAGTTCCTTCTCTTCGACCTTAATGCCATATTTCCTGGCGAGGTGCATCAATGCGTCATGGTATGAGATTCCCTCTTTCTCCATGATGAAATTGACAGGAGACCCGCCCTTGTGGCAGGAGAAGCAATAGCAGTAGTTCCTTCCTTTGTTGACGGAGAAAGACGGAGTCTTCTCGTTGTGGAAAGGACACAATCCTACATAGTTTGCCCCCCTGCGCACAAGATGCACGTAGTCGCTTACCACCTCCACAATATCGGCAGTGTCTTTAATCTTCTGAACTGTAGCCCTGTCTATCATTTGCTATCGGCAAAGATTGGATTCAGTTACATTTGGGGGTCTTTATTCCCAATTCCTTTTCCCTTGCGGATGGAGTGTAGAGACTGTCGATGAGTCGGTGTATCTTTTCGTTGGTGCTCATTCTTGTGGGCACGAGCGGAAGCCTTAGTTCATTTTCAATAAGTCCGAGCGCATTCAGAGTGCATTTCACGCCTGCCGGGTTTCCGTCAACGAAGAGGAGATTGAACAATTCATTAAACCTGAAATGTATAGGCATCGCTTCCTGGAATCTGCCCTCGAGACAGAGGCGGACCATTCTCCCGAATTCCATAGGGAAGGCGTTTCCGATTACAGAAATGACACCTACTGCACCAAGCGTCATGAGAGGGTATGTGATGCTGTCGTCTCCGGAAATCACGTCAAATCGTTCAGGCTTGTTCTTTATGATTTCCTCAATCTGAAGGAAATTGCCCGAAGCCTCCTTCACTCCAATGATATTATCGAAATCACGAGCGAGCGATAGAGTGGTGGCCGCAGTCATGTTCACCCCCGTACGTCCCGGGACATTATACAGAATCACGGGAAGGGGAGAAGCTTGGGCAATTGCCTCATAGTGTCTGTAAATTCCCTCCTGCGACGGTTTGTTATAATAAGGCACCACTGACAGTATGGCTTCAAACCCGGAGTAGTCGTCGGATTTAAGCTCACTTACGATTGACATCGTGTTGTTGCCGCCGACTCCTAAAACAAGAGGTAGCCGTCCGGCGTTCGTTTCGATAATTGTCTTCCTGATTTCGTATTTTTCTTCGGGAAATAGTGACGGGGTCTCACCGGTTGTGCCAAGCACTACTATGTAGTTGGCGTTACCCTCGTTTACATATTCCACCATCCTACGAAGTGCATCGAAATCTACTGACTTGTCTTTTTTAAAGGGCGTGACCAACGCCACTCCCAGTCCTTTAAGATTTATCTGAGCCATAAGTTGGTTATAATATTGACGCAAAGTTAATGATTTTTTTGTAATTTTGTGAAAATATCCGCTGATGATATTGTTAAAATACACATTTATGGTTTTAGGATAAAACAGTCGGTTGCCTGTTCTTGTTCTTGCATAGGGAAGTGTCAAGTCCTGTTTTTCCGTCATCCAGCCCAATAGAAAGACAATATGGAGATTACTACAAAAACGAAAGAGGATTTCAAGAGATTCTGGAGTGAGCTGATGTCTTATTTTAAGGTCGGCGATGACCTTGTACCACAAAATGAGGCGGAACAGAGCATACGGTCAGGGGTAAGCTTCAAGGGTAGTCAGCTCCTGATGCTTGTTTTCGCAATCTTCATAGCCTCGCTCGGATTAAACACAGACAGCATCCCTGTGATAATCGGCGCCATGCTTATATCTCCGTTGATGGGTCCGATAATGGGCATGGGGCTTGCTATAGGAATCCAGGACTATGGATTGTTGCGTAGGAGCCTCAAGAATATATCCATGGCTATTGTCGGCTCTCTGGTGGCATCAGCCGTCTATTTCCTTATATCGCCGCAATATGAGGGATCAAGCCAACTTCTGGCGAGAACTTCTCCATCAATCTATGATGTCTTCGTGGCCTTGTTCGGAGGAGGCGCGGGCATACTCAGCATCGCATGCAAGAATAAGGGCCAGGTGATGCCCGGTGTGGCTATCGCCACATCATTGATGCCTCCGTTATGCACTGCAGGTTATGGACTTGCCACTCTTCAATGGCATTTCTTTTTCGGAGCGCTGTATCTGTTTTTCACCAACATGATTTTTATCCTTTTTGCGACTTTGATAGCTGTGAAGGTGATGCACTATAGCAAGGTGGTGGTGCAGGATACGCGCAGAAGTAGGAGAGTCCAGGCAATAGTATATACAATAGTGTTCGCAATGATAGGAGTTAGTGCTTTTCTCACCTATCAGATGATTCGAAAAAGCATCTTCATCGCGGAAGCTACATCTTTTATAGAGAAAGAGATGGTTTTTCCTAACACACAGGTGCTCAACCATAGGGAATATGTCGAGAGAGGCAAGCGTTATATAGATGTGACTCTGATAGGGGCCGCGTTGCCGAAGGATTCCCTTCAGCTTGCCATGATGAACAAGCTTGACAGTGTTGGGCTTGGAGGAACTGTGCTTAATATAAAACAGGGGTTCTCTATGTCAAATGCCCCAATAGACGAGAGTAAGAATTTTGAACGGTTTTATTCTGTGATGCAACAGGAGATAATCGGGAAGCAGGATATAATAGATTCGTTGAGGCGTGTGGTGGCACAACACAAGGCTTATTCAGACGAGAGTGGAAGGATTGCCCCGGAAATAAAGGTGCTGTTCCCCTCGGTCAAGGATCTTGCTTTGTCAAGGATGGTGGCCACATCACTGACTCCCGGCCAGACGGATACGGTCAACATGGTCTTTGTCAACGCCCCCGCCGGTCTGAACCAGGCAGAACGAAAGAAACTTATGGAATACGTCATGGTAAGACTTGGCGAGGAAGAGGTGCATGTCACGGTTAATCCGGCGAATTTCCCATGGCCATCACGCAATGAGGTTAAAGCCGACGGCAAGAAATGAAAAGTGACATTGTTGGAAATTTGTTTTTTACAGTGTATTGTGCTAATTTTGCATTCAGAAACACGTTTGCGCTTATGCGATCGTGACGTAATAAATGGTTTTCCAAAAAAGATATGAAGACTAATGTAGCGGTGTTCTTCGGGGGAAGGTCTGTGGAACACGAAATCTCAGTCATTTCCGCCTTGCAGGCGATAAATGCTTTTGACAGGAATAAATATAATATAATTCCCATCTATATTTCAAAACAAGGACGATGGTTTACCGGTCCTCTTACACTTGACATACGTAACTATAAGGATATGAAAAGCCTTGAGGAGAAAAGTGAGGAGGTTTATATGCGTCCCGAATATGGAGACTACAATCTCTATCGCGCTAATCCCGGAGGCGGAATCTTTTCAAAGAAGAATCCGGTGTATGAGGAGTTGCATGTCGCCATACCCGTCCTGCATGGGTCTCATGGAGAGGACGGGATGTTCGAGGGGTTGCTCGAGACTATAGGCATCCCGTTCGCAGGATGCGATACGCTGTCGAGCGCCAACGGGATGGACAAGATAACCATGAAGATGATATTGCGTTCGGAAGGCATACCGGTAGTTGACTATGTATGGTTCACCGATAAGGAGTGGATTTCCGGAAAGGAAAGTATAATAGCCAGGATAGAGTCAGAACTTGGGTATCCCGTTATAGTAAAACCAGCGAATCTCGGATCGAGTGTCGGAATCGGGGCCGCCTCCGACAGGGACACTTTGATAGAGAAAATCGACAATGCCGAGAGGTTCTCCCAAAGAATCATAGTGGAGCATAAGGTTGAGGATATGATGGAAATCAATTGTTCAGTGCTTGGAGACGCGGATGAACATGAGAGCAGCGTATGTGAGGAGCCAATATCAAAGGGAGAGTTTCTCTCTTATGAGGAGAAATACGGAGGAGGCGCCAAGGCAGGCATGCAGGCAAGTGAAAAGAAGATACCTGCCGACATCCCAGTAGAGATGAGCGAGGCTATCCGTAAGATGGCAGGGGAGACGTTTAGAGTACTTTCATGCCATGGTGTGAGTCGTGTTGACGTCATGGTTGACCGTAAAGACAACAGCATCTATGTTAATGAAATAAATACTATACCCGGCAGTCTGTCGTTCTATCTGTGGGAAGAGAGCGGAATTTCTTTTACAGATTTGATGGACAGGCTTGTTGAACTCGCGTTGAAGCGGAAAAGGGAAACCGATCGCAAGACATTTACATATGACGCCAATATTTTCGCCATGGGTGGCGGAGTGAAAGGCGGAGTGAAAGGCGCCAAGTCGCGAAAATAAAGAAAAACTTCCAAATAATATATCTTCTGCAGAATGAACAGATTCAAAGAATACAGCAAGCAACTTAACCTTTCAGACATCAACAAAGAGATGCTGAAAGTATGGGATGAACATTCCCTTTTCGAGAGTTCCATGAAGGAGCGTGAGGGGTGTCCCACATTTGTCTTTTATGAGGGACCACCATCGGCCAATGGAATGCCGGGCATTCATCATGTGATGGCGCGTACGATTAAAGACATAGTGTGCCGCTATAAGACTATGAAAGGATTCCATGTGAAGAGGAAGGCCGGTTGGGATACTCATGGACTTCCTGTGGAACTCGGTGTCGAGAAAAGTCTTGGAATCACTAAAGAAGATATAGGGAAGAAAATTTCAGTAGATGAGTACAATGCCGCCTGTCGTCGAGAGGTTATGAAATACACTAAGGAGTGGACTGACCTTACGCACAAGATGGGATATTGGGTAGATTTAGAGAATCCTTATATCACCTACGACAACAAATATATAGAGAGTATTTGGTGGCTATTGCGTCAGCTTTATGACAAGGGGTACCTGTTCAAGGGCTATACTATCCAGCCATATTCTCCAGCCGCCGGGACCGGACTCAGCTCTCATGAGCTTAACCAGCCAGGATGCTACCGAGATGTCAAGGACACTACTGCCACTGCGCTTTTCACAATCGCAGACCCAAAGGATGAGATGACTGGCTGGGGCAAGCCTTGTTTCATGGCCTGGACAACTACACCGTGGACACTGCCGTCCAATACGGCGCTATGCGTTGGACCTTCGTTTGATTACGTGGCGGTGCGTACCTACAATCCATATACATGTGAGAAAATCACAGTGGTACTCGCTGAAGTGCTCTTGGGCTCATATTTTAAAAAAGAAGGTGCGGAGGCGGATATCGAGTCTTACGTCCAGGGAGGAAAGATTCTGCCATATCGTGTTGTGGGACGCTGGAAAGGTGCCGACCTTGTTGGAATGCGTTATTCACAGCTTATGCCTTGGGTGAAGCCGGTGGAAAAATTGAACGATCTTAGCGCAGACTTTGTGAAAGAGTATGCATCGGCGAATCCGGATAATGTGTTTTCTTGTGGGAACGATCGCTTCGTGGAAATCTCAGAGAAGGCGTTCCGTGTGATTCCAGGAGATTATGTTACCACTGATGACGGCACCGGAATTGTACATATCGCCCCTACTTTCGGAGCTGATGACGCGAAGGTTGCAAAAGCAGCCGGAGTGCCGTCGTTGTTTATGGTTAACAAGAAAGGAGAGACCCGTCCGATGGTTGATTTCACGGGCAAATATTATACGATAGATGAGCTTGCTCCGGAGTTTGTGGCAAAGTGTGTCGATGAAACAGAGTATGGCCGTCATGCCGGTGATTATGTGAAGAACGCTTACGATCCTCGTTTTAACCCGGATGGAAAATATGACGAGAAAGAGGCTTCGAAAGCAGAAGACCTCAACATCGTGCTTTGCATGGAAATGAAGAAGAGTGGGGAGGCGTTCCGGATAGAGAAGCATACTCACAACTATCCTCATTGCTGGCGCACAGACAAGCCGGTGCTCTATTATCCGCTCGACAGTTGGTTCATACGTACCACGGCAGTGCGTGAGCGACTGATGGAATTGAATAACGAAATCAAATGGAAGCCAGCTTCCACTGGTAGTGGACGCTTCGGAAAATGGCTTGAGAATCTGCAGGATTGGAACTTGTCGCGAAGCCGCTATTGGGGAACACCTCTTCCTATATGGCGCAGTGAGGACGGACGAGAGGAGATTTGCATAAGCAGCTATTCAGAACTCTATGATGAGATTGAGAAGGCTGTGGCCGCCGGGGTGATGAGTGATAATCCTTTGAAGGCTAAGGGATTTGTGCCTGGTGATTATTCTAAGGAGAATTATGACAAGATTGATCTTCATCGGCCTTATGTCGATGACATCATCCTTGTGTCGGCCACCGGAAAACCTATGCGCAGGGAACTTGACCTTATCGACGTGTGGTTTGACTCCGGTTCGATGCCTTATGCTCAGATTCATTATCCGTTTGAGAACAAGGAACTTCTTGACAGCCGAGAGGTTTATCCTGCCGATTTTATAGCGGAGGGTGTTGACCAGACCCGAGGATGGTTCTTTACACTCCATGCCATCGCGGGTATGGTGTTTGACACGGTGTCCTACAAGGCTGTTATCTCAAACGGACTTGTGCTGGACAAAAACGGGAACAAGATGTCGAAGCGTCTCGGGAATGCTATCGATCCGTTCAATAATATAGAGCGGTTCGGGAGTGACCCGGTGAGATGGTATATGATATCCAATTCCTCTCCTTGGGACAATCTCAAGTATGATGAAAAGGGAGTAGAGGAGGTGAGCAAAAAGCTGTTCTCAACGTTATACAATACGTATAAGTTCTTCGCCCTTTATGCCAATGTTGACGGATTTACAGGCGCCGAGCCAATGGTAGCTGTTGTGCGACGCCCTGAGATAGACCGCTGGATTCTATCTTTGCTCAATACCCTTGTAGCAGATGTCACCGTATCGCTCGACGATTATGAGCCGACAAAGGCTGCTCGTGCTATTGAGGAGTTTGTCAACGATAATCTGAGCAACTGGTATGTCCGCCTCAACCGCAAACGTTTCTGGGCGGGAGAGATGGATGAGGACAAGCTTTCCGCTTATCAGACACTCTACACCTGCCTCAAGACTGTAGCCCTCCTTATGGCGCCGTTCGCTCCGTTCTATTCCGACAGACTCTATGGCGATCTTGTGGAACCGTCGCTTGAGGGAAATGGATACGCGTCCGTGCATACTTCTGAATTTCCGGTGAGCGATACGGCTCTTGTCGATTCAGATTTGGAAGAGAGGATGAAACTTGCGCAAGACATCACGTCGAATGTATTGGCATTGCGCAGGAAAGTTAATCTTAAGGTGCGCCAGCCGCTGCAGACACTGCTTATCCCTGTTGTCGATTCAAGACAGCGGCGTGCGGTGGAGGCCCTCGAGAATCTGATTAAGGCGGAGGTCAACATCAAGGACCTTAAGATTGTCGATAATGAGGAGAGTGGACTTGTAAAACGGGTTAAGGCAGATTTCAAGAAGTTGGGTCCCAAGTATGGTAAGATTATGAAACAGCTCGGGAAGGCCATAACAGAGATGGAACAGAAGGATATTGCCGTGCTTGAGAAGGAAGGCCGCTTTACATTTGCCGGACTTGAAGGGAGTCCTGTAGTGACACTTGAAGACGTGGAAGTGATACCGGAGGATGTGCCTGGATGGCTTGTCGCCAATGATGGCAACATCACCGTGGCGCTTGACGTGACAGTGACCCCGGAACTCCGGAATGAAGGTATGGCAAGGGAGCTGATCAACAGAATCCAGAATATAAGGAAAGGAAATGATTTCGACATTACTGACAAAGTGTCTGTCGAACTTACAGACATTCCAGAAATCAGGGATGCGGTCAACTCATTTGGCGACTATATAGCAGGTCAGGTACTTGCTGAATCTATCATACTTTCGGATAAGCTGGAAGGAGATGATGCCAAAGACCTTGAGCTTGACGGATTGAAGGCATATGCCAGGGTATATAAAAATTGAGTGTTTTGACAAATACTGAAGATAAGATGTTGACGGCGACATCAGGAAAAGATGTCGCCGTCAAACGCTTATGGCTTGTTGCGGCCATAAGTTTGGTGGTGTTGCTTTCCGACCAGATATTCAAAATCTGGGTAAAGACAAATTTTTATCTTGGAGAGGATTTGCCGATTACAGGATGGTGGCATCTCAAGTTTATAGAGAACAACGGCATGGCATTCGGCCTTGAACTATGGAATAAGCTTGTGCTTTCGTTGGGGCGCATAGCGGCGGTTGCATTGTTCATATGGTTTGTGATGAGGGTGCGTATGCTTCCTACGTTGCGTGTCGGTTTCTTTGTAGCGATGTCTCTTGTCATAGCCGGAGCCGCCGGCAACATATTCGACTGTGTGTTTTATGGCAAGTTGTTCAATAATCCAATGCCACCGGAAGTCGCGGTAGCTTTCCCTCCAGGCGGTGGTTATGCAGGATGGTTCGAGGGTCGTGTGGTTGACATGCTATATTTTCCCTTGTTCTCATTCAATTGGCCGGAATGGGTTCCTTTTGTGGGAGGGGATTATTTTGAATTCTTTCAATTTATTTTCAATATAGCGGATTCGTCAATCTGTATAGGAGTCTGCTTACTGATATTCTTTTATTCCGGTGATGCATCGAAGGCATTCCAATATATCGGAGAGAAAGGAGGAGGCAGCCGGGATTCAAGAAATAAGTAACGATGATAATAAGATGATAAAACGCCGCTATATATCCTCACTAATTTCATATGCGCCGGCTATGCTGCTATGTCTGCTTATTGTTGCAGGATGCCGAAGGCGACCGGATCATGTCTTGGCAGAGAAAGATATGGTCAGTCTTATGATAGATTTGCAGCTTGCCGAATCATATACCGATATGGAATATTCCGGGATAGATCTTCCGACATACCGGCGGCAACTTGCAGAATCGGTCTTAATGGCACATAACGTCAGCAGAGAAGAACTTGATTCCACATTGTCATGGTATGGAAGGAATCTTGACGAATATTCCAAGCTGTATGAAAAGGTTGACAAGGGGATGGCGGAAAAGAAGGAAAGGCTTTTGGCTGCAGATGGAGATGCGCCTGCGGTGCAGGGCGATTTTTTGTGGCCATATACCGAGAATGGGGTTATATCGAAACTTGGCAATTCCGACGGTTGGATATTGTCTGTGCCGGCTCCGGAACTTGAAAAAGGAGATATGCTGGAATGGAGTATGCATCTTAAGGTTCCGGAAAACCTTGTCGGTATTCTTGGAGTGGAGTATGACGATGGAAGCGGAGAGGCTGTGTCTTCTAATTTTATAGGCCGGAAATCTGTCGAGCTGAAATTGCAGACGGACACAGGGAAACATGTTGCAAGAATCTACGGCACCATGAGGCTTAAGGAGCCGATAACTGCTGATGTTTTCGCAGACAGCATACGGATGGTGAGGTTCCCATTCGACAGCCTGGAGTATAGGCAATATCGGAATCAGAGGAGATATGGCATGCCATATCGAATCAGAAAGGAACCTGTAGAACGACATGACACACTCTCAGGAGAGGGCATAAAATCTTCTGATGTTGCCGATTCCAATAAGAGTGCGGAACAGCGTGTCGTGACAGTGGATGGAATCGGCAAGATGAGACAGCCAGTGCGTAATACCCCCAGTCGCAGGTAATTGGACTATTGTTTATGGATGACACGATAATGCGAAGATTCGTACGCAGACTGATTATAGAGGATGGGAATTCCGTAAGTGAACGCATGTCTGTATATGTGGAGGGAGATTTGAGTGGTGATGTGGCTACTGTTGGTGAAATAATCCGAAATGTGAGGATAAGCGCCTACGATCGGGAACGTGCCGGTTTTATATACACCGACCGCATTCGTCTGCTGAAAATACGGGATGGCTATGAAATCATATCGATATGACTTTCCAAGCCATACACTTATAAGATACATTTACAGGGGGATGTGGTCAATGCCACATCCCCCTGCGCTACATATGGAAATCTCTAAATTGAATCAGTCTTTGTATTTGGAATAGACAAAGTCTTATTCTCAAGGAAGTCCTTGTATAAGCCGGCCACCTCATTTGGCGAAAAACCGAACGACACGAGACGGTTGAAAAAGTAATCAGCCTCTTCCTTGAAGAACTTTTCCCTTCTCATCTCAATTATTATACGTCGTGCTTCCGGCAACACGAAGAAGCCGATTCCTCGTTTATTGAAGATTATGGAATGATGTTGTAGCCAGTCATAGCTCCTCATTACAGTGTTGGCATTCACCTCCACCTTCGCGGCATATTCTCTGACCGATGGCAATCTTGAGTCAGGAGGGTATTCCCGGCTGATTATCGAGTCCATTATGCTGTCTGTAATCTGTAGATAGATCGGTTTATCTTCATGAAATGTCATGATATTTATTCTTTTAGAAAAGCTTGTATATTACCTGACTTCTTTTGAATCGTAGGTATGCGAGATAATATGCTACGAGAGTAAGGGCGCACATAAGTGCTCCAAGCCATGCAAAAATATTCAACGAATCGCCGAGCATCATTTTCTCCTCGAAATTAATGCCATCCAATGTGGAAATTGCGAAAATACCTAAAATCATCTGTAATATCCATATGGCGGCTATCGTTTTAAGGAATGATCTTTTCGGCCAAAGAATAGCCCCCAGGATAAACAACGACTGATAGAAAAAGTAGATTGAGAGAATGTAGAATAACCATGAACAAGGCATCGCCTTGTTTATCAGTAAAACGTTCCAGGGGTTCATTATGTGGGCATAGCTCCCGTTGACGGGGTCGGATACAATATTGTTTACGACCACACGTGCGATGTCTCCGAGATAGAATCCTGCTACGAGTATCCCAAAAAGAACAGGAACGACTGCAATCCAGCGGGTTATGAATTTATCAAAGGATGAGGCGGGAAGCATGAGTGTTGCAATGCGGGATTCTTTCCTGGTCATGTCTGAGAACATTGTCGAGGCATAGACATATCCAGACAGAACGAGGACAAGGCTGAAGATAAAAACTTCAGAGAATCCGCCCCCTCTGTGATAGAATCCGAAATATCCACCCATGAAGATGCATATCCCCCATAATGTCCCTACGGAAAGAAGTATTTTCTTCCTGTTTTCAATAATCTCTCGTTTTATATTGAGAAGCAGTGTATTTGATGTAGCCATATTAATTATGAGAAATGATTGTGGAGTTTGTATGGAAAATTGAATTTATTAAATCTTTCCGTTGTCTTGAGAGCTCAAAAAGCGATTCAAGATTCACATCTGTCTCGTTGTGGCCGTCAGAGAGTTCAATGATATTGGCCCCTCCAGGTGCGTCAAGAGCAAGGATAGCACCGGCAATTCTGTTTCTGTCGGTGGTATAGCTGAACGCAAGCTTTGATGTTATGTCGATGACGGAAGTGTCGAGAATCACGCCGTCGGTGTCTGTGATTACAACGTGGTCAATAATTTTTTCCACGTCATACACCTGATGGGTTGAGATTATAATAGTTTTCTCATCGGTCATACCATTGAGTATCGCTTTCCGGAAAAGTCTTTTCCCCGGTATGTCAAGGCCATTGGTGGGTTCATCCAGAATCAGGAGGGAAGTATTGCATGCGAGAGCGAAACTTATGAACACACGTTTTTTCTGTCCCATAGACAATTGACCGAGATGCACGTCATCGGAGAGTTCGAATGTCTCGAGATGTCGCTTGAGGTCGGTCAGTGAGAAATTCGGATAGAAAGGAGAATTTACTTTTACGTATTCTCCAAGAGTCACATTGGGTAGATAGAACTCCTCCGGCACAATAAACACATCTCTGAGAAATTCGACATTCCTCTGTATAGGATTAAAACCGTTATAGTCGATAGAGCCTTTCTGAGGGCGCAGAAGCCCTGTGGCCAGATAAAGCAACGTTGACTTTCCCGCGCCGTTTCTTCCGAGCAGTCCGCAGATAGAGCCGGCGTGTATCTTTAGAGAATAGTTCTCAAGTACCGGTCTTTTTTTTCTACCGTATGAGTAGGTTATATCGGAGATTGTTAGCATAGTGTATTAGTATATTAGTACACGGCAAAATTATAAACATTTTTTCAAACGACAAAATTATTTTAAAGAAAAGTGTGAAATAAAATATAAATAAGTGGCGGACAGGGATTATTGACATTAATAGATTGTCATTTTCAATCGAATATCTCATGGTTTTAACGAATTGGCATGCAATTTTGAAGTTATTGTCATGAAGTATTGATAAATTTTTGTAATTTTGCAGTCCGTTATGACATACGGATTTGACAACGAAAAATATCTTAAGATTCAGTCTGAACACATTAAGGAGCGCATAGCTCAGTTCGGAAACAAGCTGTATCTTGAACTTGGTGGAAAATTATTTGACGATCATCACGCGAGCCGTGTTTTGCCTGGATTTCAGCCGGACAGCAAGCTCAGGATGCTTCAGCAACTGAAGGATCAGGCGGAGATTGTAATCGTGATCAGTGCTCTCGATATCGAGAAGAACAAGGTTCGCAATGACCTCGGCATCACATATGATATGGATGTGCTTAGGCTGAGGACGGAATTCCAGAAACTCGGATTTCTTGTAGGGTCGGTATGTGTGACCCACTATAACGGCCAGATTAGTGCCGATGTTTTCCGTAAGAAGCTTGAGAGGATGGGGATAACGGTCTATTATCATTATATAATCGAGGGTTATCCTTCAAATGTTGACTTGATAGCTTCTGACGAGGGATTCGGGCATAATGATTATATAGAGACGGAACGTCCGCTCGTGATAGTGACGGCTCCGGGACCGGGAAGTGGAAAGATGGCTGTTTGTCTTAGCCAGCTTTACAATGAGAACAAGAGGGGAGTGGTGGCAGGATATGCCAAGTTTGAGACATTCCCCGTATGGAGCCTTCCGTTGAAGCATCCTGTGAATATCGCATATGAGGCGGCCACCGCCGATTTGAACGATGTCAATATGATTGACCCTTTCCATCTGGAGGCATATGGCAAGACAGCGATAAACTATAACAGGGACATAGAGATTTTCCCGGTGTTGAATGCACTTTTTGAGGGAATATATGGAGAGAATCCCTATAAGTCGCCTACTGATATGGGTGTGAATATGGTTGGGTTCTGTATCAGCGACGACGATGTGTGTTGCAAGGCATCCAAGAATGAGATAATAAGGAGATATTTTACAGCACTCAACAAGATGGCATGTGGCGAGGGAAACGAGTCAGAAGTCAACAAAATATCCCTTCTGCTGAAACAGGCGAAAATCGATTTGTCGTACCGGAAGTGCATTCAGGCGGCACGTGACCGTGCAGAAAGGAGCGGTATTCCGTGTTCCGCTATGGAACTGTCTGACGGGACTATTATAACGGCAGAGACAAGTGAACTTCTTGGGCCGAGCTCGGCATTGATTCTTAATTCAATAAAACATCTTGCCGGAATCGGTCATGATGTGAAGCTGATACCGCAGGAGCTGATTGAGCCGATACAGCATACCAAACTAACTTATTTGAGAGGTCATAATCCAAGACTTCATTCAGATGAGGTGTTGGTGGCATTGTCAGTGCTTAGTACCCACGATCCCTTATGCCGTAAGGCTCTTGAGGTGCTCCCGGAGTTGAATGGTTGTCAGATGCATTCCACAGTGATGCTTGGAGAGGTGGACCACAAGATATTCAATAAGCTTGGAGTCGGTCTCACATGCGATCCGGCAAAAAAGAAGTAAATACGCAAGAGACAAAAAAAGACAACCGCTTGGAAAAAATCCAGGCGGTTGTCTTTTTTTTGCATCATGAAATCTCCGTGATAATTATCGGAGTGCCATAGAATCAATTGTTTTCGGGACGCAGGTTGCGGACTACAGCGCCGGCACGCCACATCTCACTCTCACGGAGAGCTTTGAGCTCTTTCTCAAGACCTTCCCTATAATCAGGCTTAGAGTTGGAATCGATAGAATTCTGCGCTTCCTGTCCGCATGCCACGCTTGCATAGAGTTTCTCAACCACAGGTTTGATGGCATCATGGAAAGGTGTCATCCAGTCAAGAGCGCCACGCTGTGCTGTCGTAGAGCAGTTGGCATACATCCAGTCCATACCCTTCGCGGCGAAGAGGGGCATAAGAGACTGTGTGAGTTCCTCGACAGTCTCATTGAAAGCTTCAGAGGGAGTATGGCCGTTTTCACGCAATACCTCATATTGAGCGAGGAGAAGACCCTGGATTGCGCCCATCAGAGACCCGCGTTCTCCGGTCAGGTCACTGTATGCCTCGCGTTTGAAGGTAGTCTCGAAAATATAGCCGGAACCAATTCCGATAGCAAGGGCGAGAGTGCGGTCGAGGGCTTTGCCAGTGAAATCCTGTTCAATGGCATAGCTTGAATTCAGGCCACGTCCTTCAAGGAACATGGTGCGAAGAGAAGTACCTGAGCCTTTAGGAGCCACAAGGATAACGTCAACGTCATTGGGAGGCACAACTCCGGTACGGTCGGGCCAAGCGATAGCAAATCCATGAGAGAAATAGAGGGCTTTCCCGGCGGTGAGATGTTTCTTTATTGACGGCCATACAGATATTACGGCAGCGTCAGAAAGCAGACACATGATGATAGACGCTTTCTCACATGCGTCCTCAATGGAGAAGAGGGTTTCCCCGGGAACCCATCCATCGGCAACCGCTTTATCGTAAGTCTTCCCTTCACGTTGACCTACGATTACATTGAATCCATTGTCGCGCAGGTTAAGACCCTGTCCCGGGCCCTGAACGCCATAACCGATAACGGCTATGGTTTCATCCTTAAGAATCTCGCGTGCTTTTTCAAGAGGGAATTCCTCTCTGGTGATGACGGTTTCCTCTACGTCACCGAATTTTAGTTTTGCCATAGTTTATAATATTATTTCTATTGAATATTTTCTGAGATGTATAGGGGAGACTGGCGTTTTGTCATTCTCCGTCAGGATTGATTCTGGAGAATCTCTTGTCTTGCTTTTCCAGAAATTCATCGACCAGCTCCGTTGTGGCTTTTGTCACAGCTATTCTTCCGGAGCGAACAAACTGTCGTAGCCCCAATGGGTTAAGACGGTCAAATAGAGCCTTGACTTCAATGGTATGGCCTGTTTTCTCGAATATCGTGTATTCCGGCTGAATCTCAAGCACACGCGCCCCATATTGGCGTACAATCTCCTCAATCTGTCCGCTTTCCAACACGCTTGACGTGGGCACTTTGTATAGGGCCACTTCCTGGAAAACGATTTCATCGTCAGTGTGTAGGAATGCTTTAAGAACTTCGATGCGTTTCTCTATCTGCTTCACCACATGTTCCATCATAGGACGTGTACTCTTGCACGTGATAGTGAATTTATGTACTCCAGGAATCGAGCATGCGCTTACAGTCAGGCTTTCTATGTTGAGGCATCTCCTGCTGAAAATCATAGAAATCTGATGGAGAAGACTCACCTGATTTTCTGTAAATACCGATATCGTGTAAAGTTGGTTTTCCATTTCCATGATTATTCTTATACAGGTTTATAGTATTCTGTCGAGTTCAACAGTATTTCATCCACTCCATGCCCACCGGGAGTCATAGGAAAAATCATGCCCATTTCCTCGATGTTGACATTTAAGATATAAGCGCCCTTATGCTCTTTCATTCTTCGTATCGCCTCGTCGAGATTGTCGCGGTGGCTCACATCCTCGCCGTCAATCCCATAAGCTCTCGCAAGGGCTATGAAGTCGGGATTCACCATAGGAGTGGCGCTGTAGCGGCTGTTGAAGAAAAGCTCCTGCCATTGGCGTACGTTTCCAAGGAAGTTATTGTTGAGGATGACTATTTTCACATCAATATCATACTCCATAATCATTCCAAGTTCCTGTATGGTCATCTGTATTCCTCCATCGCCGGAAAATAAAACCACATCTCTTTGAGGAACCGCGATTTTAGCTCCAATAGATGCCGGCAATCCGAATCCCATCGTGCCGAGTCCTCCAGAAGATATGCAACTGCGGGGGGAAGTGAATCCGAAATAGCGGACTGAAAACATCTGGTTCTGGCCAACGTCTGTGACAAGTATGGCGTTGTCACCAAATTCTTTGCTGACTCTATTGACCACCTCTCCCATATGCATCCTGCCGTCGGGATTGTTTGGATGAATCTCGCATTTCTTCACTCTCTCGTCTTCAACTTTTTCATGACGCGTGAAAGAATCGTTCCATGACTCATGTCTGTTTTCGACAATTAGCGGCAAGAGTCGAGAGAGAGCCGTTTTGGCGTTTCCATGTATATGGATTTCGCTTTTTACAGTCTTGTCAAACTCGCTTGAGTCAATGTCAATATGTATAATCTTTGCCTGTGGGGCGTATTTTGCGGTGTCTCCGGTGACCCGGTCATCGAAACGCATGCCAATGGCGAGAATCACGTCGGCCTTATTGGTATTGATGTTGGGGCCAAGGTTGCCATGCATTCCAAGCATACCTTTGTTGAGCCGATGGCCTGTAGGAATGGAAGAGAGACCGAGCATCGTGCATGCCACCGGAATATCAGCTTTCTCAGCAATGTCGATTAGTTGCTTTTCAGCTTTTGATATAGTGATTCCATGGCCGGCAAGAATCATGGGACGCTCAGCCGAGTTAATTAGCTTTGCCGCCTCTTGAAGAATACCGTCATCAATGTCCGGATCCGGATCATAGCTTCGTATGAAGTTGCAGCTTGCAGATTCATAGGAAGCCATACCCACCTGCGCGTCTTTGGAAATGTCGAGCACTACGGGGCCGGGACGTCCTGAGTTGGCTATATAGAATGCTTTTGCCAAAGCGGGGGCAATCTCTTCCACGTTTCTCACCTGAAACGCCCACTTAGTGACAGGCAGAGTCACACTGACAACATCAGACTCTTGGAAAGCATCCTTTCCAAGAAGAGATGAGGGCACCTGTCCTGTGATTGCCACAATCGGGGTGCTGTCCATCAGTGCGTCGTTAAGTCCGGTGATAAGATTCATAGCCCCAGGACCGGATGTCGCTATTACTACTCCAGTCTTGCCGCATGCCCGGGCATAACCTTCCGCCGCGTGTATAGCACCTTGCTCATGGCGTGCGAGGAAATGCTGTATTCTGTCAGAATAGTCATACAGACTGTCATAGACAGGCATAATCTGTCCACCTGGGTATCCGAAAACCTTGTCAACACCCTGATCGATAAGGGCACGCATCAGGATTTCGGAGCCTTTTATCTTATTGCTCATAATTATTGTTCGATTATGTGATTAGATGTCTCCCCTCACACCCCCTTTGTCGGCGGATTGAACCATTGACGCATAGGCTCTCAAGGCTTTGCTGACAAACCTGTCGCGTCCTCTCGGAGTGTATGCCTCTTTCTCGTGAGATTCCTCTTCCTTCCTGCGAGCATCCAGTTCTTCCTCAGAAAGACGCACATTGATTGTGCGTTCAGGGATGTTAATGTCAATTATGTCGCCATCACGGACAAGTGCGATTTCTCCTCCGGAAGCGGCCTCGGGAGAAATGTGGCCGATGGAGAGCCCGGAAGTGCCTCCTGAGAAACGACCGTCTGTAATCAGTGCGCATTCCTTGCCGAGATGTTTGCTCTTGATATATGATGTGGGATAAAGCATCTCCTGCATGCCGGGTCCGCCTTTCGGCCCTTCATAAGTGATTACAACGACATCTCCACTTTTGACATTATCTTTAAGAATACCGTTGACGGCTTCCTCCTGACTGTGGAATACTTTTGCCGGTCCTGAAAAAACAAATATGCTCTCATCCACACCGGCGGTCTTGACCACACATCCATCTTTAGCAATATTCCCTTTTAGAACAGCCAATCCACCATCTTTCACATACGCATGTTCGAAATTTCGGATGCATCCGTTATGGCGGTCTTTGTCAAGACTTTTAAAGGTGTTGTCCTGGCTTCCCATCACTGTGGTGTGGCGATGTCCGGGAGCGGAATGCCACAAAGAATCCGCTTCTTCTGAATATGCCTGCCCCCCGATGGCGAATGTGTCGATAGCTTCACGCAGAGTCATTCCGTCAACCCTTTTCAGGTCAGTATTCACGAGTCCATTGTCGGCAAGTTCCTTCATGATTGAAAGAATTCCTCCTGCACGGTTCACGTCTTCTATGTGATAACTTGAATTCGGGGCTACCTTGCAAAGCACTGGAGTTTTCCGTGACAATATGTCGATGTCATCCATCGTAAATTCAGCTCCCGCTTCATTGGCGACGGCAAGAAGATGTAGGACAGTGTTGGTGCTCCCGCCCATGGCAATATCAAGAGCCATGGCATTGAGCATAGCGTCACGTGTCGCTATGTTTCTTGGCAGGACGCTTTCATCTCCGTCTCTATAATATGCGTATGTGTTATCTATAATCTGACGGGCCGCCTTTTTGAATAGCCCTATTCTGTTGGCATGAGTGGAAAGGATTGTGCCATTGCCGGGAAGGGCAAGGCCTATGGCTTCGTTTAGCGAATTCATGGAATTAGCCGTGAACATTCCGGAACATGATCCGCAGGTAGGGCAACCTTCCCTTTCGAGAGTCTCCACCACATCGTCAGATACAGACTCGTCGGCGGAATCAATCATCACGTCAATCAAGTCGAGTTTCCGTCCATTGACATCACCTGCCTCCATCGGTCCGCCGGAAACGAATATGGTAGGGATATTGAGTCTCATTGCAGCCATAAGCATTCCGGGAGTGACCTTGTCGCAATTGCTTATGCACACCATTGCGTCAGCTTTATGGGCGTTGACCATATATTCCACGGAATCGGCGATGAGGTCGCGAGACGGCAATGAATACAGCATCCCGTCGTGCCCCATTGCTATTCCGTCGTCAATCGCTATTGTATTGAATTCCGCGGCAAAGCATCCGAGCTTCTCAATCTCCGATTTTACAATCTGTCCTATCTCATGGAGATGCGTGTGGCCTGGAACAAACTGTGTGAAAGAGTTCACGATGGCGATAATAGGCTTGCCCATCTGCTCCTCCTTCATACCGTTGGCCCTCCAGAGGGCACGCGCCCCTGCCATGCGACGACCGAAAGTGCTGGCGTAACTTCTGAGTTGGTTCTCCATATCTTAATGTTTCTACTTGTAGCCAAAGCGGATAAAATACCGCTCAGATTGCTATTTGAAAAATAAATTATATAATTGGCAAAATTATGCAAATATTTTTAATATTACAAATTTTATCAGTGAAATGAAAATAAAATGCCGACAGACAGTGACGAAACGTGGATTTGATTTAGAAGTTGTCTGATTCCAGGTATGTGAAACGCCGGAAAGAGGATGTTTTTGTCTTATTTCGTCTTACACATTGCGGCACGTTTTCACATAAGCATAATCCCGGCGTTTTTGCATTTCTCAATCTGTTCTTCCGGCCATATTGAGGCTTGCACTTCACCGATGTGTGCTTTCTGAAGCAGGAACATGCATAGCCGGCTCTGACCAATTCCTCCGCCAATGGAATATGGAAGCTCTCGGTTGAGCAGACGTTTATGGAACGAGAGGTTGGAGCGTTCAGTGCACCCTCTGAGTTCAAGCTGTCTTGCCAGAGATTCGGGACTGACCCTGATTCCCATAGAAGAGAGTTCAAAAGAACGTCCCAGGATAGAATCCCATACGAGGATGTCGCCGTTGAGGCCGTTGTATCCCTCTTCGTTGTCAGAAATCCAGTCGTCATAGTCGGGGGCTCTTCCGTCATGAGGTTCTCCGTTGCTGAGGGGTGCGCCAATCCCTATCAGAAAAATTGCCCCATATTTTTTTGCCGCCATTGCTTCTCTATCGGAAGGGGACAGTGAAGGGAATTCCCTTAAAAGGTCTTCGCTATGGATGAATGTGATTTCTTCCGGGAGCCGTGGGGTGATATGTGGGAAACGTTCAAAAACCCTCTTTTCGGTTTCTTTTATCGCATCATAAATCTTTCTTACGGTTTCTTTGAGGAATTTCAGATTACGGTCGTTTTCGGTTATTGTCTTTTCCCAATCCCATTGGTCAACATACAGGGAGTGCAGGTTGTCAAGTTCTTCATCTGCGCGGATGGCGTTCATATCCGTGTATATCCCATATCCTGGTTCAATGCCATAGGTTCCGAGTTTGGCACGCTTCCATTTAGCAAGAGAATGCACTACTTCCGCTTTTTTGTCACCAAGGGCCTTTACCGGGAAGGACACGGCCCTTTCCACTCCGTTCAGGTCATCGTTCAGACCTGTTCCGGAGAGCACAAACAATGGAGCTGTGACTCTTCGCAGGCATAGGGCGTCTGCGAGTTTCTTCTGGAAGTTCGACTTAATCATTTTAATTGCCAGTTCCGTTGTCTCCGGCAAAAGCTTCAATTTATAATTCTTGGGAATAATTAGAGCCATATTGTATTCATTTTGTAGTTTGATTGTGCAAATTTATAAACAAAATTCCATATTGGCAAAATAAGATGAGAAAATGTTTCTGGATTTTATTGAAAAAATATGATATGTATTGAAAATGTCCTATTGTTGGCGCAAAGTGCGTATGTGGGGTTGATGATATTGCACAAAGTGTCATAACGGTGAAATTGATGGATTAGATGGAATTTAAACGGTTGTCATGCATGGATTAAAAAAAAGTGTTATCTTTGTTGTCGTAAATGAAATACCTCTTTTCATTTGTCCGGTTTGCTTCCATCAAGGAATGGGTGTGGAATTCCCCGACAGTCTCGCTACGGTAATAGTCCGACCCTTGACAGGCAACTGTCGATAGTGACACATAACTTTTTTCTTCGAGGATGAGAGAACAGTTTTTACCAATTGTGTTAATGAGTATATGTGGTTTGCCTGTAAAGGCGGTCGCGTCAGACCTTGCACATACAACTGACACTGTGGAAACATCGTTGCCAGATGTCGTGATTTTATCAACAGACTCGCAAAAGGGGCTTACGTCTTCAACTCCATACCATAATATAGATGCCACTCATATAAAAATGTCAGGAGTGACGGATATCGCAGATGCCATGAACCGTCTGCCCGGAGTCAACCTGCGAGACTATGGAGGAGCCGGGGGATTGAAGACTGTCTCTATCAGAGGTCTTGGAGCCGGACACACGGCTGTAGTGTATGATGGGGTTGCCTTGACAGACTGCCAGTCAGGGCAGATTGACCTATCCCGTTATTCTCTTGACAATGTCAGCTCCCTTTCGCTATATTCCGGCGACAATGATGACATCTTCATGCCGGCAAGGGCAGCCGCTTCAGCGTCATCTCTTTATATCAATTCATTCACTGCACCCGAAAGTGAAGACAAACTGATGCATGTGAATGCGCGGATGAGGGTGGGGGCGTTCGGTTACTATAACCCTTTCGCAAGAGTGTCAAAACGTTTCGGGAAGGCTTCTTATTCCATGAATATGGAGTATATACATGCCGACAACGATTATCCGTTTAAGCTTGTGAATGGAAAATATGTCACGAAAGAGAGACGGCAGAACTCAAAGATGAACTCATGGCATGGAGAATTGAACGGCAGATGGGAGTTAGGTGGTTCGTCGATTCTGAACGCGAAGCTCTATTATTATGACAATGACCGTGATTTACCTGGTCCGGTGGTATATTATGTCAGTAAAACCGACGAACATCTCAGGGAACGTAATTTTTTCGGACAGATTCAGTATAGAGGAAAGATAATGCCGAATCTGTCGTTGCTTGCGACATCAAAGTTCAATTGGGCTGCATCCCGTTATAATGATTACGACGATAAGTATCCCGGCGGTGTGCTCGATAATTATTATATACAGCGGGAAATGTATGCTACGATGGCGGTGCTGTTCACGCCTGTCTATAACCTTTCGTTGGATTACTCGGCCGACTGGTCTTGGAACAATCTAAGCAGCAACTTGCGTAAGAACATACGGCCGTATCGACACTGTGTCTTACAGTCGGTTGCCGCCAAATACAGGATATGGCGAATGACGATGATGGGCAGAGTGTTATATTCGTTATATTTGAACGATGCAAAAGATGGTGATGCCGGCAATAATCATTCAAGATTCTCACCCATGTTTAGTGTCTCGTTGCAGCCGATTGAATCATCAGAGTTTTATCTCAGAGGATCATATAAGAATATTTTCCGGGTTCCTACATTCAATGAGTTGTATTATGACAATTACGGAAGCGTCAACCTTGAGCCAGAGGTGACGGACCAGTTCAATCTGGGGTTCACATGGCATACCGTGCGTCTTCCATGGCTTTCCGACATGAACTTTACATGTGACGGGTATGTCAATCATGTCAGCAATAAGATTGTGGCTGTCCCATACAATCTATTTTTGTGGAGGATGTCCAATCTGGGAAAGGTGCGTGTTTTCGGTATAGATGTCACCTTTGAAACAGTTTTCCCGATAAGGAGAGGGCAGGAGATTGCTGCAACGGGAACATATTCTTACCAGCGTGCGCAACCACGCACCAACCGCAATTCATCAGAATGGATGAAACAGGTGGCGTATATCCCGTTGAACTCTGGGGCATTCTCGTTGTCATGGCTCAATCCTTGGGTGAATGTCGCGTTACATTCCACAGCTATGAGTGCACGCTACACTACCAACAATAATTTGCCTGAAACCCGGATTCCAGGGTTCATAGAGGCGGGTGTGTCTCTGTCTCATAAATTCCTATTCAAGAATTATTCGGTGGATGTAAGAGGAGACCTACTGAATATGTTCAACACCCGATATGAAATAGTGGCGAGATATCCCATGCCCGGCAGGTCATGGAAAATTGCCGTAGAGTTGGATATTTGATAAAAAATAATAATACACATATAAGAAAATGAAAATACTGAAAAGAAAGAATCTGCCGTTTATGGCAGCGGCCATGTATGTCATTGCGTTCTCTTCTTGCGAGCATAATGATGGTGAACCTTTTATAAAGATTAATTTCCCGACATCTTCCGATGTTGCCTATATCCTAAACCAAGGAAGCTATGGAGATAAGATTGAGGGTTCTTTGAATGTGCTGGATTATGGCAGTTCTTCTATGTTTGAAAATATGTTCACCAAGGTAAATGAACGTAGTCTTGGATCTACCCCTCAATGTGGGGTGGCATATGGCACCAGGATTTACTTGGGGATGTATGAATCGCACACTATAGAGGTTATTGACAGGAGTACGTTCCGGAGCATAAAGCAGATAAAGCTTGAGGACTCTGAAGAAGGAAGGTCTCCGCGAGGCATGGTAGCTTCAGGTGGCCATGTATATATTACAATGAACGAGGGATACCTTTCCCGTCTTGACACTGTGGAACTTGAGGTTGACGCCTCTCTGAAGGTCGGCTTGAATCCTGAGACTCCTGCAGTCATGGGGGACAGGATATATGTGCCTGTCAGCGCATGGTCGGCAGACTATGGCACCACCGGGAGCGTTGTGACGATGCATCCGTTCGCTGTTGAGAAAGAGATAGATGTGCCGCTTAATCCGCAACAGTTCTTGACAAATGGCAATGATCTGTTTGTTATATCGTGGGGTAATTACGGCGATGAGAAGGGTGTTTTGGCTAAAGTGGTTTCCGACAATAGGTATGAAGTTGTCGGCAATGCTCGTATGGGAACGATTCGGGATAATACCATATATCTCATTGATAATCCTTGGGGCGGTGAATTGAAGTATTGGAAGTATGAAATATCCAGCGGTGAGCGGACTGATATGGCGTTTCCGGAGATTGACAGTCCTTCAGGAATAGGCATTGACCCGTCGCGTGATGTATTGTTGATATCATCTTTTCCGATGGATGGCGTCTATCCAAGTTATTTGCTTCCAGGCTACGTATGCGAATATACTCTCGACGGGAAATTTGTCAGGAAATATGCTATCGGGGCCGGCCCGGCTTGTATTTTCTTTAATGCCGATTGATTATGTCGGGGATTTTGAAAAAAACATGCTATGTGACGTTCGTTATCGTGATGTCGTTTCTTCTGCAGGAATGCGGAGGACACAACACCTCCATACAGGATTGCGGCCACAAGATAGAGATGCGTTATGCCTCCAATCTTGAGATGGAGGAGTATGACGGATACACAATAGCCAAGATTCGTAATCCTTGGGACACGACACGAACGCTTCACACTTACATGCTGCTTGAACGAGGTGCTTCCCGGCCCAAGGGGTTCTCGTCAGCTACGGTAATAGAGGTTCCGCTGGATAAGTCGGTGGTGTATTCGGTTGTGCATAATTCCCTGATACATGAACTTGGCAGAGAGGATGCAGTGTCCGGAGTATGCGACACTGAATATGTCTCAGAGTCTTGGCTTCGGAAACGGCTGTCATCAGGAAAGACTCTTGACTGTGGATCGAGCATGGCTCCCAATGTTGAAAGGATTCTTCAGATATCACCGGATGCAGTATTATTGTCACCATTTGAAAACTCGAATGGCTATGGGAAACTCGGACATGCAGGTATTCCGATAGTGGAATGCGCGGATTATATGGAGACCTCGCCGCTTGGCAGGGCTGAATGGATGAAGTTCTATGGCAGACTCTATGGCAGGAGAGAGAAGGCAGACTCTATGTTTGCAACCACGGAACGTGAGTATCTCAAAATCCGGGAGCTTGCTTCATCTGCAGAAGTCCGTCCAAAAATCCTTCTTGACCGCATCTATGGGCAGTCATGGAGTGTGCCTGGAGGGAAATCGACAATGGGAATCATGATTGAAGATGCCGGTGGTCTCAATCCGTTTGGTGATAACAATGTTTTAGGGAGTATGCAACTGAGTCCGGAGAAGGTTGTCATGGAGTCCGGAGATGCCGATATATGGCTTATACGGTTTTCCAAATTTCCTTTGACCCTCTCTTCTATGGCAGCCGACCGTCAGCTGTACACTAAGATAAAGGCATACCGAGAGGGTAGGGTATATGGAAGTGATTCAATGAAAAGCCATATTTTCGATGAGGTCGCATTTCATCCCCAATGGCTTCTTGCGGAGATGGCCGGAATATTCCATCCGGAAATCGAGATGCCTGAATTGAGTCGAAATTACTTTAATATCCTGGAGAATTGATACGGTTCATTATACTTGCAGTGATACTGACGGTATTGTTTCTGGCCAATATTTTTTTCGGTGCGGTACATATCGATGCGGGGGAGGTTATAGAAGTGTTGAAAGGAGACGGGAACGGCAACGGCAACGATGTCATCCGGTTTATTGTGGTCGGTAGCCGGTTTCCTCAGGCGATGACGGCGATGTTGGCAGGTGCCGGACTTGGAGTGGCGGGACTGTTGCTCCAGACCGGATTCCGTAATCCGCTCGCAGGTCCTTCCGTGCTCGGCATAAGTTCAGGGGCAAGCCTTGGCGTGGCATTGGTTATGCTCCTGTTTGGAGGCACGATATCGATAGGGGAATTCTCATGGGGAGGATATGTGGCAATAGTTGCAGGCGCGATTTTCGGGAGCATGTTGATAATGGGGATTCTGATAGCCCTGTCTTCAATAGTGAGAGATAACCTGATGCTGTTGATAGCCGGTATAATGACCGGCTATCTTACTTCATCTGTTGTCACGTTGTTGTCATCCATGTCTTCCGCTATCGGGATTCAAGGCTACGTGATGTGGGGTATGGGATCGTTCAGCGACGTGTCGCTGACTCAGTTGCCGTGGTTTTCAATGATTGTCGCATTAGGCCTTGTCATGGCAATGACACTCGCTAAACCGTTGAATATCCTTTTGCTTGGCGATAATTATGCTCGGAATCTCGGAATCAATGTCACAAGAGTCAGAAACATGATGTTGATAAGCACCGGAGTGCTGACAGGAGTTGTCACCGCATACTGCGGTCCGGTAGCATTTGTCGGTATGGCCATCCCACATGTGTCGAGAATTTATTTCCGAACAGACAATCATTGGGTGCTAATTCCTGCCACTATGCTCACGGGCGCTATTATGACGCTTGCGTGCAACGCCGCGAGTACAGTGCCTGAAAATTTTGTCATTCCAATCAATGCATTGACGTCTTTGATAGGTGTCCCAATAATTCTTGCGGTTATACTCAGACGGAAATAGCGGGTGTCTTGTTATCAAAAAATGAGGTTGCATATGAGGTTATCATTCTCTGGAAGCACTGTCGGTTCTCCTTAGTTCCATGGTTTTCGTCACACATGGGGGAATCTCATCCGTATAGTGGGTGACGAAAATAAGAGTAGTCCCATTACGTTTCACAATAAGTTCTATAAGATTTTTCACACGCTCCTTGTTATGACTGTCGAGTCCATGCAGAGGCTCGTCGAGAACAAGCAGTTCTGGCTGTTTGATGAAGGCGCGTGCCACAAGGACGAGACGCTGTTCCCCTGCCGACAGTTCATGATATTTCCGAAGGGCAAGTTTATCAATTCCCAGGATAGTCATCCATTCATCAGCAATTTTTGTTTCCTCCGGTGATGGCTTACAGTAAAGATTGAGGGGACTTCTCATACCCTGTATAATGATATCACGAACCGTCGATATGGATTTGAAGAAAAGTTGCATTTCCGGGGAGACATACCCGATGTTTTCTTTGATATCCCAGATGCTTTCACCAGAGCCTCTTTTTCGGTCGAAAAGAGTTATATCGTTTGCATATCCTTGTGGATTGTCGGCGCATAGCATACTTAGGAGCAGTGATTTGCCGGAGCCATTCGGCCCGGTCAGCACCCATCTTTCTCCTCTCATCACTTTCCAGTCGATATTTTCAAGAATATGTCGATTCCCATATCTGACATGTCCGTTGCGAATTTCGAATGCCGTATCAAAAATATTTGATTTTTTGCAGATTGGCAAGGGAAGCGATATGGTCTGGCTTGTTGTCTGATTTGAGTAATCGTCTTTGCTCGGAAGTGATAGTCTGAAATCACTGAATGATTTCAGAGAGACTATACTTCTGTTGTCCAATTCCATGACATAGTCCGTGTAGGAGGGGATGTCGGAATTATCGCATATTAGCATAACGATTGACAGTCCATCGTTTTTTAGACATACGAGCATCCGGTCGAGCTCTTTACGAGAATCAGCGTCAAGTCCGATATATGGGTTGTCGAGAATCATCATATCGGGGCTGGAAAGGAGTGTATTAATTATCAATACCTTTCTTAATTCTCCGCTTGAGAGATAGTTAATTCTTTTATCTGCTACATCATGAAGAGCTAATGTTTCTGCCATCTTATTCCATATTATGGAGTTCATTCTTTCTCCAAGAATCTCAGAGACCTTAGGCACCAGGTCGTTCATCGTGGATTCCATTCTTTGAGAGAAGTATTGGGCCTCCATGCCGCTTAGAGAGTGAATGTCGGAAAAAGATAGCATCTTGACTCTCAGTGACGGGTTTGCAAACCTGAGACGGTTCCCGTAAGCGTATCTCCCCTTCTCCAGAATGGTGCCGAGTGTGGTTTTCCCGCTTCCGTTCCTTCCGACAATTGCTGTGACACCCTTGCAGATGCCGGTGTTGCCGGGATTCTTAATTGAGACCTTGCCATATCCCAGAAGAGAGCTTTCAAATTCAATGATAAATTCCATTTTAGTCGTGTCAGATGGTATGGTTGGAGTGAAATAATATTGTCACATGTGTTTCGCCACAGAAGAGTCGGCAGAGGGGATATGATTCACAGAAGAGTCAGCAGCATCCGGATTAGAGCCGCGTCGATGAGAGGTGCTGTCTGCCTTACTATATCTTTCCGCATAGTCAAGCCAATATCCGGGTTTCACACGGTATCTCTTCTGTTTCCCTTTGTGAGTCACTTCAATCACGCGGATGGTGTCGTTTTCGAATATGTCGGGTGAATATTCCGCGGAATTTCCGATTGAGTCGTGGAATAGGTACAGACGATTGCACATGCTCCCTTCTGTCTGTAGATTGCCGTAGAGTAATAAAGTAGGCATTCCTGAAAGTGCGTCAATCTTGTCGTATCCCGCAAGACGCAGTTTCGCAGAATCGACATTATTTTCGGTGTCAATTCTAAATACTACTCCGTCAATGGAATCGACAATACACACCATAGGAATCCATCCATTGCGAAGAGATGGTTCAAGAGTTGATATCTCTACATTTCTGAGAGAATCGAGCAAATGATTCTCCTTGGCGGAGACATAGTTGATTGAGTATATTTTTCCCTCATCAATCCAGAAATATGAGCCGTTGTCGAAAGTCCAACCTCTCCATCCGTCCTGGTGCCATAGGGAATCGGGTGATTCTTTGACTTTCCGTTTGATTGAGTCATCAATGATTGTAGAATAATATTTCATCATCTGAGAGGGGTTTTCCACATTTTTAAGAGGATACGGGCGTTCTATTGGATAACTGACTACGGATGCAAATTCCTCAGGAGAGTCATTTATGATTGCCAACGCTATTGGTCTCACATCCTCCGGCAGATTATCATGTGAAACAGACGTGTCCTTTTCATTTCCATTACATGCTGAAAAGGCAGACGCGATTATAATAGAAGGTAATATATAGTATTTTGATTTCATTTCCAGTGTAGGGATAAAAATTATGTGCGAAATTAGTTAATCAGTCTGGAATAAACAAGGTTTCGAATTCCTCTTCTCTTCTTCGTGACAATTGACTTAGTTTTTTTCCTCTGTACCTGCAATAGGACAGATATGCTTCTTTTATGTCACGGTTTCCTTCTTGCAGCTTCTTGTAGATTGAGGATTTGGCCACTACACCAATTCCGCAATTATAAGCAAGCGCACTTAGAATGAGACTGTCCTTGCCGAAACTGCGGTATTTCTGACATAGTTTGGCAAGGTCGGCACGCAATAGTTTGTCGGCCTCTTTTTCGGAAAGATTTTGATTCCTTTTGTAAGGTTCTCCGGCAACAATCTTGTGTCCGTATCCTACGAGTATCCCCTTATTGCGATGAAGACCTTCGTATTTTTTTATTACATTGACTGCTTTCTCAAATTCTGGACTAAAACTACAGAAATTTTTCTGTGCTCCCGATGCAATTACAGTGTATCCAAAAAGGAGTGTCAGGCAAATCCAGCAGAGTCGGGAGAGAATATGTGTCTGTCTGGAGCCTGTTTTCATTGATTTCTGGTATAATTTCATGTGTAAAACTTATAAACAAGACAGGCTGTGAAAACAGCCTGTCATATCTATAACGTTTCGTGATACAAAGTTGTTCAAATCTTGCAGGAAGTAAATGAATGAGGCTTGAGTTTAAGATTGAGGTATCGGTTGCCGATTTTTACTGAGATACGTTGCGGGGCATCGGTGAAGTTTCCAGCGAAAACCAACTGCCTGCCGTTACTGTCGATTGCGGTAAGGACGGGTAGCCCGTCGGATTTTCCCTCTTTATAACCATTGACAACCGATCCTTTTCCCAGGAATGATGTGTAATGACGCACGGCTTGATATTCCGGTGTGTAAGTGTATGAGCCGTCTTTGGAGTCAACACGAATAAGAGCATTCTGCTTCCATCCCCAAGGACTTTCTCCGGAATCGCAGAGAATCACGTTCCAGAATGTGTATTCGTCACATCCGTTTCCAAGATAATGGTTGATAAGTTCGAATGTATGTTCGGCAGCTTTCCAGTCAAATGACCCCCATCCGCATTCACTTTCGGAACCCATGTATCTCCATTCCGGATGTTGCTTGCGAATCTCAGGGAGCACATCGCGACCTTCCCATTGGATAGCTACCCCCGCCACATTGGAGTTCAGCTCTGGGTCAGAAAGCACTTTCTCGACATGGTCAAGACGGTTGGTATTGAAGGTGCCCATGAACAGCTCTACGTCGGGATGACTCTTTTTGAGAGCGGGCGCGAGGTAGTCCCTGTTGAATCTGATTGTCCCTTCCGCAGTCCATGCGCATCCTGGATAGGGAGTATAGCTGTAGGCCTCGTTCTGATATATGACCATATCAATCGGAATGTTTTGCTCCCGGTAGGCATCGATGAATTTGCAGAAATAATTCGCGTATGCCTTCAGATAGCGCGGATCCTGAATGAAGAAGTCATTGGTGGCAAGCTGACGTGGGAATTGCTTGTCGCGTGGTCCTGTCAGCTTCATTTCATCTTCATCAATATCGCCATCGCCAAAAAGCAGATATGAAATCGAGTCGGTCAGATTGTTGTATCTGCTGCTCACCACAGGGTAGTCTCCATTTATCTTCATCCATGACGGCGGACTCCATGGCGATATCCAGAATGTCAGAGCTGGTTGCAGCTCCTGTGCAGCTTTGATGAAAGGTATGATGCGTTTCTTGTCTCTCTCAATATTGAAATATTTCAGGTCGAGGTCGCCGCGCACTTCATCGCAGCTATACCATGATTCCGCGTAATCGTTAGCCCCGGGCGATATTCTTCCTCTGGAGAATCTCATGTCGCCTTCCGGAGAGAAGAGATTGTATAGAATCTCCTTTTGTGCGCTTTCATCAGTTTTTGACAAAGCCAGGTGGTCGAGCTCATTAAAAGTCATTCCCCAATCGCGGAAAGAAGGGAATCCCGCTTCTCCGGCTTTTACAATAATTTTACTGTCCGGACTCTTATGCAATGAGGCTTTGCTATGTTTCCAGATATAGTCTTGGGTGGTTGTGACCAATTCTGCAGTTTGTGCCGTGATTGACACAGGGATTGCAAGAAGCACGCAATTTAGCAATACTTGTGGTTTCATTAGATTGTTGTTAGGTTGTCAAAATAATGCGTGTTGCTCTCGGTTGAACAACACGCAAAAATAAGAAAAAATTACGATTCAGGACATACGATGAAACAAATATGCCTTTGATAATGGGGATTTGTCATATCCTCTTCTTATTATAACCTCTATCTTATTATAAAAGGAGTTTAGTCCCAATCGTCAGTTCTGAACGGCACTAAAGGAAGGCCAAGGACATTGAATACTTTCCCTACTGCAAAATTCTTGAAGTTATAACGTACCGCCTCGATTTTTCCGGCTTCAGGACAAGTCACTTCAATATTCAGTGTCTGAGGATTCTCTTTGGCCACAGCGGGATGAAATACACGGTCGGCTCCGGCGGCCTCGAATCCTTCAAGCTCCTTGTTTGGGGAGAATCCGTCCCACGCGTTATTGAAAGAAAGGATGGCTTTATCGCCGTCAACTGTCATTGACTTGAAAACGGGATATTCAGTAGGCATACCTTTTATCCCGTATGTCTTGCCTGCGGCCATAAAAGCGAGCCGTTCCCCAATTTCCTTTTTCTTTCGTGCGTGAATGTCATTGACCTCAAACGGGTAAACCAGGTCGGAGGTGCACACGATTCCGCTTGAAGGCGTTATCTCAGCGGCCTTGTGCTGACATTCCCTGAACAAAGCGGCGTTCGTTCCGTCAGGGTTGCCGTAATCCCATCCTGGAATCTCCACAAAATAGAATGGCAATTCACCGAGCCCCCACTTCTCCCTCCAATCGGTCACCATGTCTTTCTGATGGTATGGGTATGTGGATTCTCTTCCCACATTAGATTCTCCTTGGTTCCAAAGAAACCCTTTTATGGTGTATCCAATCAGGGGATGGAGCATTGAGTTGTACATTATGTTGATTCTCTCATAATCTTGCATTGTAGTATCGGCTGCCTCTTTGTCGATATCCCATTCCGGATATTTGCTTATCTGTTCGCGACTCTGCCATCCTTCCACCTTACTGCCTCCATACGTGCAGTCAATTATCCCGACAGGGACATTAAGGATGTCAGTAAGGGAGCGTGCGAAGAAAAAGGCTAACGCGCTGAAATCATATGCGTTTTCCGGACAGCTTACCTTCCATGGCCCGGTTACTTTGTCTTGTGGAGTGTATGCTTTGCTTTTGGGCACTTTTGCCATTCTTATTCCGGGGTATTTCCCGGAATATGCAATCGCTTCCACCGCGCCTTCAATTGGCTGTGTCCAGAATCCTCGCAATGGCATTTCCATATTTGACTGACCCGAACAGAACCAGACTTCACCGACAGCGACATTGTTTAATTGGATGTCACTGCCATCTCCTTTTATGGAAAGTGTGTATGGAGTGAAGGATGCCTCTGGGGTAGGGAGAAAAATATCCCAACGTCCGTTTTTTCCGGCTACGGCGGAGGCTTTGTATTCCGGGTTCCACGAGCCGCTTGCCTGTATTGTGCTTCCGGGAGTGGCCCAACCCCAGATTCTGGCATCTGATTTTTGCTGAAGAACCATATTGTCGCCCACAATGTCGGGCAAATCAATCTTTGCATCCACGTGATAAGAGAAGGCAATGATTGCTAATGAAAGGGAGAATAGTCTTTTCATCGGTATATTTATTTTTTTCAAAAATACCAAAAATGCGTGGTTCGCGCAAAAAGATGCATAAAAGACAAAGAATCTGCTATGATTGTGTCACCACAGGTTCCTTCGAGGGAATATGTCCCTATATCTCGTTCTGATTCTGTCAACAAGTCGTGTAAGGTCTTTAGAGAAGTGATGGCCTGTCCAGACTCCAGAATTAGTCATCACTACCCAACATTCTCCGTCAGGAAAACGCTCAATGAGGACATGTGTGGATCCAAGGGTGCCAGTCCTTGTCCATTTTCCTTTACCGTCAGAGTCAGTCCATCCTCGGGTCTGTTTGTCATCATCATCGCGATATGTCATCCGGCTCACGCTTTCAGCAGAGATGATGTCTTTCACACCGTTGCAACCGTCAATCGCCGCCACGAAACGGGCGAGGTCGGAGGCAGATGTCACCCAACCACCGGCTCCCATAAGCCCGTTGATATTGCTGCCACCATAGACTCTGTCAACCATGCGGCCACTACCGTTGTATTCCTTTATTTTTACTGTGTCGGGGCCATAATATTTGACTTCATCGGAATGTCGATGTTCATAATAATTTGTAGCCGGACGAAACTTGAAAGCTCCTGCCGGGCGGAGAATCGCCTCGTTGACATAATCCCAATAAGTTTTTCCCGTCACTTTCTCAATTGCAAGCGACAGAAGCATATATCCGAAGTTGCTGTAACGTCGTCCGCTACCGGGTTTGAATCCGAGTTTCCTCCCTAAGACAATCTTGACAAGTTCGTTATTAGTGGGCGGAGTCTTCAGATGTTTCACCTCCATTATGTCTGCAGTGTTGAACATAGGGTCGCCTGCTCCAAGGGTAAACCCTCCTTTGTGTTGGAGGAGATGGTCAATTGTAATCTCGGTTATCCTCTGGTCACGTATCGCGTTTGTGAATGCCGTGTCATTAAGCAAACCTGTCGGGCCGAATATTTTTGAGTCAAGCCTGATTTTTCCCTGTTCACACAGCTTCATGATGGCAGTGGCGGTTATAAGCTTTGATGCCGAGGCGATTCTCATTATGGAGGTCGGAGTCATTTCAATTTTAGCTTCCCTGTCGGCCCATCCGTATCCTTTTGCATATATGAGCGAATCATTCCGGGTTACGGCAATAGATATTCCGGCCACTTCCCATTTATTTTTAAAGCGTTCAATCTCTCTGTCCATGCCTGAAAGTTCCCTCACATCGGATGATGAGTTGGATATGGTGTCGCTCCAGGCTAACTTCACGCTTTCCTTTTTTTTGTCGGTATGATTGTCGGGAATCCTTTTTATTATCAACAGCAGTAGGAATACTACAGAAGTGAAACACATTATTATTATCGTTCCCTTTCTTATATCGGATTTCTTCATAACATGAATCGGAGAGATTGGATTAAGTTTTGCAAAATTAGGAAAAATATTTGTAATTATGCGAGGAATACATTAAATCACCGTAAAGGAGTGGCGAAGAGTGGATATTTATGGGTGCGATAAAGCGCATCGCTTTGAGGCGGATTCTCTCGATATTCTTCAATTGTGACCGCCATAAACTATATAGGGTGTCTTAATCTTCAAAATTTAAGACACCCTATATAGTTTATCTGTATGCAAGGATTTATTTGTTTTTGAATCGTCCTGTGATATAATCAGCCCATTCCTTGTAGGATTTAAATCCATTTTTTTCTCTGGAACCGGTTGCAATCACCTTGTACCGTATTTTTCCGTTATTATCCGGACGGACGATTACGAGATAATTAAGGTCGTCTTCTATGGTTTTGACAATATTCTCAGGGGCTACAATTATCCCGAGGCCAACACCTTCCACAAGTTCCGGATGATTTTTGTCAGGAATGTTTTCTCCCCAAGATGCCGCATAGCCCTCCGGCTTTATGAATCCTTGGTTTTTCATTTCCAGCTTCTGTATCCCTGTACAGAAAAGATCGTCAGGAGAATATCCTTCAAGGGTAATTTCGACATCCAGGTCTCGAGAGTTTCCGCAGACAGTGTATTTCTGAGTCATATCTATGTCGTGGCCATTGTAATTCCAGTTCTCGTCCTTTACTACAACCGTTTTCCGGTCAGGCACTGTCTGTGAGCGGCTTGCCACACTGTCGATTGTCAGCGGGTTCTTGCCATCCCACCCTCTGAAGGAGCCAGCTGCCACAGATTTTCCGGCCCAAAGCACGTCGCAGCCATAACCTTGCGACATTTGTTCAGGCGTGGTGTAAAATCCTGTAATGTCAAGCTCTGTCTGTGGCACTTGCTTTACGTAAAGGTCGAGGCTCTGTCTGTTGTCCATATATACACGGTATGCCACCCATGGATTTTCAATTACGGCTCCGTGTCCATAGATGCTGTTATACATGTCGAGATTATTTGCATCTCCGGGATATGTGATGGAATTTATGCGGGGATGCTTGTTGTGATGGTCGTATAGCTTGATGTATGCGTCAGTGTTTTTGCCGCAACAACTTTTTTGAGGGGTGTCGCATTGTGCGTATGCCGGACACGCGATGCCTGCCATGAGCAAGAGGGATAGGGATGTGTATGTTTTCATGATGTGAAGTTTTGGGGCATTGTATGCCATTCAATGAATAATAGACAAAGTTATGAAATTAGTTTGAAACTGCATGAGTGTTTTTTCACCAAAAAGGTGTGATTATATTTCAATCTTTGATAAATCGGGCGGACTACGGTCGTGTGGGGTAGAATGACGTGTTGATGATGCTTATGGCAATCAGTGGTTTGTTCCCTTTGATACTGTGAGGTGGATATAATGGTATATATATCGTTCAGGGGAGAGGGGAGGGATTGTGTTTTTCCCTGCAAACGTGTCCCGATATGTCATTAATCAAATATTTTCGGTCATTCTTTCAAAAGAATGTCATTATATTCAGAATTTATTCTTAATTTTGTGGAGAAACTACAAACAACCATGAAACGTTCATACCCGTTTATAATCGCCGCGATAGTGGCTTCCGGTAATCCGGTTTTTGGGGCAGAAGACAAAGGTTATTTCCTGATGTCTGCAACAGAAGAGTTGCCTGCCACTTATAATATGAACTTTGGCTGGAGATTCAATCCCGGAATAAATTCCGGGGCTGAATCTGTCGGTTATGCCGATTCCGGTTGGCAAACTGTCGATGTCCCTCACGATTTCCAGATTCATCAGCCTTGGATAGAGCCGTCGCCAGATGAGAAGCCAGATCTTACTAACCAGATGGCTAATATCACAAGCCGTCTCAGTTCCCGTGGGTTCAAGGAAATGGGAGAGGGATGCTATAGGAAGGTGTTCACACCCCAGGATTCCTGGAAGGGGAAGAGGGTACTTTTGGATTTTGAGGGTATCATGCTGGTAGGAGACGTCTTTCTCAATGGCGAGCGTGTAGGAGGTACAGATTACGGTTATCTTGGATTTGAGATTGACATTACCGACAAGCTTAAATATGGAGAGCCGAATGTCCTGACTGTAAGGGCAGACACCGGAGAGCCAGAGAATTCAAGATGGTACACCGGGGGAGGATTGTATCGTGACGTCAACCTCAGGGTGACCGATCCTAAGCAGTATTTCACTCGTCATTCAATCGGGATTACCACCCCCGTGGTCGGAGAGAAACATTCGACAGTGAATGTGACCGGAGAGATTGCGACATTTGTCAAAACCGACAGTATAAAAGTGGGGATTGAGATATTCGACCGAGAAGGAAAGAAAGTATATGAAGGGACGAATGCCCATTGGTCGCATCCCAAGCAACATGTAAGGGAATTCCGGCTTGACAGTATTTCCTTGGATAACGTCACTTTGTGGGACACGGAGAATCCTTACCTCTATACACTAAAGGCTACTCTCTACCGACCGGATGGAAGTGTGGCGGACCAGGCTGTGGAACGCTTTGGCATCCGCTCCATAGAGTTTTCTCCGGATTTTGGAATGAAACTAAATGGCCGTAAGGTGCTTTTGAAGGGTATTGCCAACCATCATACGCTTGGGGCTCTTGGGGCGGCTGCATATCCGAAGGCAATCGAGAAGCGTCTGAAAATGCTTAAGGATTTCGGATTTAATCATGTGCGCACGTCGCATAACCCATACAGTGAGTCATTCCTGGATTTATGTGATGAATATGGAATACTTGTCGTTGACGAGCTTTATGACAAATGGACGACTCAATATGCCGGCGGAAGGAGTCCCTGGTCGGAAAGATGGCAGAAGGATGTCCCGGAGTGGGTGAAGCGAGACCGCAACCATCCCTCGGTAGTGTTCTGGAGTCTCGGAAATGAACTTCAGCTGATACCCGACCTTCAGTTCAATGACTGGGGAGTAACACCGTATAAGCTTCAGAAACAATTGCTCAACCGTTATGACACAACGCGTCTTGTGACTGTTGCTATGCATCCTCGTGGAAGGAATGAGCGGACAGATTCGCTCCCCGCGCCCCTCGTGATGGAGACTGACATAGCTGCCTATAATTACAGGTATATGTATTTCCCGGGAGATTCAAAGCGTTTCCCTTGGATGATGTTCTATCAGAGTGAGGCAAACACCAGTAATCTTGGCCCCAATTATTTTGAGATGGACCTTGACAAGGTGATAGGCTTGGCCTACTGGGGTATGATAGACTATCTTGGAGAATCACATGGATGGCCTGCAAAAGGATGGGCCCAGGGTGTGTTCGACATTTCTCTCGAACCAAAGCCTATGGCTTATTTCCTGAAGTCATTCTTTAAGCCAGAGGAGCCGATGGTGTATATAGCTCCGTTTGAGAATTCCAAGACGACACAGTGGAATGGTGTCACTATGGGAGGCCGTACATTCACCGACGGATGGAATTTCAACGACGGTGACACTGTGAAACTCTATACATACACGAATGCTGACGAGGTTGAACTCCGTCTTAACGGCAAAACAATCGGTAGAAAACAGAATGATATTGATAATCCTAAAAACAGAAACCGCATATACTGGGATAAGGTCCCATATAAGAAAGGGAAAATAGAGGCGATTGCTTACAAGGATGGGAAAGAGGTTTCCCGCCACAATCTCTCTACAGCGTCTGCGGCATCAAAGTTGAAGGTTACGGGAGACAATACGGAATGGAAGGCCGATGGCATAGACCTTCAGCATGTGCGTGTCGAGGCCGTGGATTCCAAGGGCCGTCGCGACAAGACAGCTTGTCAGTCTCTGAAATTTTCTGTTGAAGGCCCTGCCGAGATTATCGGTGTGATTAACGGCGATATAAACAGTGAGGAACTGACAGTAGGCGACACCCGTCGTCTGTTCAATGGAGCCGCCACTGTGATATTGCGCAGTAGCAGAACTCCGGGAGAGGTAAAGCTCAAGGTTCATTCCGACAAGCTTGGCGATTCAGTGGTGAAATTTACGAGCAAGTGAATAATATATAATTGGAAACACGAATAATAACCAATCTAAACCATTTATAATAATGAAAAGATTTGCATTCAAAATGTATCTCAAACCGGGATTTGAGGAAGAATATGAGAAGCGCCATGCTGCTCTGTGGCCTGAATTGAAAAAGCAGATAGCCGATGCAGGCGTAAAGAACTATTCCATATTCTGGGATAAGGACACAAACATATTGTTTGGGTATCAGGAGGTGGAGGGCGACTCCAACTCTCAGGATGCCGAGGCCGCTGATGAGATAACTCGCAAGTGGTGGGACTATATGGCTGAAATCATGGAGGTGAATCCCGACAATTCCCCAGTGACGGTTCCTATAAAGGAAGTGTTCCATCTTGATTGAATCTATCCATATCCCGGTCATTAATCCGGAATACTGACATTAAAAGAAAGAAGACGATAATGAATAAATCATATTATCTGGCGGTTGACCTTGGTGCCACAAGCGGGAGAACCATCCTCGCCTCCTATGATGGGGAAAAGGTGGAGATGGAGGAACTCACTCGTTTCAAACATCCGATGTTGCCAATCGGAGGACACATTTTCTGGAATCTCCCCGGACTTTACAGCGAGATTCTTGAAGGCATGAAGGTGGCCGCAGAGAAGGTGAAAGAGCTTGGCGGTGAATTGAAGTCAATAGGTATCGACACCTGGGGTTGCGACGTGGCATATTTTAATGAAGACGGCACCATAGCCGGACTGCCATATTGTTATCGCGACTCTCACACTGCAGGAGCCGTAGATGAATTCTGCAAGGAGATTTCACGCGAAGAGGTGTATGGCAAGACAGGGATTCAGTTTATGGATTTCAATACACTATTCCAACTTCACACCCTGAAGAGAAACGGTGCGGCAGCGATAAAAAACGCTTCCAAGATACTCTTTATACCTGATGCGCTCGCTTATATGCTGACCGGGAATGCGGTCACAGAGACGACGGTCGCTTCCACATCTCAGATTCTTAATCCTAACACCGGAGAACTCGATGGCGAGTTGCTCTCAAAACTTGATTTGACAATCGATAAGTTTGGCAAGCTTGTGAATCCAGGTGCGGTAATCGGAAGTCTGACAAAGGAGGTTCAGCAGTACACAGGGCTTGGAGATGTTCCGGTGGTTGCGGTTGCAGGTCATGACACAGCTTCTGCTGTCATTGCTGTCCCGACCCCGGATCCGGACTATGCATATCTGAGCTGTGGCACATGGTCGTTGCTCGGAATAGAATCTGACAAGCCAATCATAACAGAGGATAGCTTCAAATATAACTTCACAAATGAAGGAGGTATCGACGGAACTGTAAGGTTCTTGAAAAATATCTGTGGCCTTTGGGTTTTCGAGCGTTGCCGCGCTGAACTTCCGGAGGCTCCGAAGGAAATCTCTGAGTTGGTGGCCATGTGTGAGAAGTCATCGTGTGAGAGCCTGATAAATCCTGATGACGCTTCATTTGCGAATCCGGAGTCTATGACAGAGGCGATAAGGGTTTATTGTCAGAACAGTGGTCAATCGGTTCCCGAAACGGTAGCCGATTATGTCCGAGTTGTGTTCAGAAGCCTCGCGGCGAGAGTGGCTGAGGTGTTGGATATACTGAAGAAGTTTTCCGACCATCCGGTGAATCGTTTGCATGTGATAGGAGGCGGTTCACGCAATGCCTACCTTATGCAATTTATTGCAGACGATACCAAATTGCCGGTTGTTGCAGGTCCGACAGAGTGCACCGCACTCGGGAATGTCCTTGTTCAACTACGGGCCGATGGCAAGGCCCCTACACTCGATGACATGCGTAGTGTAGCTATAAAATCAACAGAAACAAAAACTTATTTTCCAAACTGATATTATGAACAACGAAATGATCAAGAAGGCATATGAAATCGCCAAAGAGCGTTATGCCGCAATCGGTGTTGACACCGACGCCGTTTTGAAACAGATGCAGGACTTCCACCTCAGCGTGCATTGCTGGCAGGCTGATGATGTTGCAGGATTCGAGACTCGCGATGGCGGTCTCACCGGTGGCATACAGGTGAACGGCAACTATCCCGGCAAGGCTCGCAACATCGATGAACTCCGTGCCGACATTCTCTATGCGATGTCTCTGATTCCCGGAAAGCATCGTCTCAACCTTCATGAAATCTATGGTGATTTCGGTGGTAAATTCGTTGACCGCGACGAGTGTGGCGTAGAGCATTTCCAGAGCTGGATTGACTGGGGTAAGGAGCATGACATCAAGCTCGATTTCAACTCCACTTCATTCTCACATCCCAAGTCGGGTGACCTTTCACTTTCAAATCCCGACAAAGGAATCCGTGATTTCTGGATTGAGCATTCAAAGCGTTGCCGTGCCATCGCGCAGGCTATGGGTGAGGCTCAGCAGGATCCCTGTATCATGAACACCTGGGTGCATGACGGCAGCAAGGACATCACTGTGAATCGTCTGATGTATCGTGAATTCCTCAAGGATTCTCTCGATCAGATTTTCGAGCACAAGTATGACTGGATGAAGGATTGCGTAGAGTCCAAGGTTTTCGGTATCGGTCTTGAGAGCTATACTGTAGGATCTAACGACTTTTATACTTCTTACGCTTCCAAGAATGACATGATGATTACTCTTGACACCGGTCACTTCCATCCTACTGAGAGTGTAGCCGACAAGGTGTCAGCGATGCTCCTGTTTGTTCCGGAACTTATGCTCCACGTGTCTCGTCCTATCCGTTGGGACTCCGACCATGTGACCATCATGGACGATCCGACAATGGATCTTTTCAGCGAGATTGTCAGAGCCGGCGCTCTCAACCGTGTTCATTATGGCCTTGACTATTTCGATGGCACATTGAACCGTATAGGTGCTTATGTAATCGGTAGCCGTGCCGCTCAGAAGTGCATGCTCCGCGCACTCCTCGAACCGACAGATACACTCCGCAAGTATGAACTTGAGGACAAGAGGTTCCAGCGTCTCGCTCTTCTCGAGGAATGCAAGAATCTCCCTTGGAACGCTGTCTATGACATGTTCTGCATGCAGAACAATGTTCCTGTAGGAGAGACTTATATCACAGAAGTCGAGAACTACGAGAAAGACGTAACATCTAAGAGATGATATTGATAGGACTTATCATAATTGCATTAGGAGCATTCTGCCAGTCGAGTTGCTATGTCCCCATCAACCGTATCAAAGAGTGGAGTTGGGAAAGCTATTGGATTGTGCAGGGCTTCTTTGCATGGCTCTTACTCCCGTTTCTTGGAATGCTCCTTGCGGTGCCGCAAGGGCATTCCCTGGGAGAGCTGTTCACGGCCGACCAGAGTTTCAATATCTGGATGACGATACTTTTCGGTGTGCTATGGGGTGTGGGCGGACTTACCTTTGGACTTTCCATGCGTTATCTTGGAGTGGCACTCGGACAGTCTATAGCCCTTGGCACGTGTGCCGGACTCGGCACCATCATGGGCCCGGTTTTCCTGAATATATTCTTTCCTGAGAATGATCCCCTGTCGCAGCTCACATTCTCTGTGATTATCGGCGTGGTGGTTACTCTTGTCGGGATAGCCATTATCGGCGTGGCCGGTTCCATGAAAGCCGCCTCTCTGAGTGAGGAGGAGAAGAAAGCTGCTGTAAAGGATTTCAATTTCCCGAAAGGCCTTTGTATCGCACTGCTCTGTGGCTTCATGAGCGGTTGCTTTAATGTAGGTCTTGAGTTTGGAAAGGATATCAATTTCGGAGAGCTCACCCCCGATATGTATAAGACTCTTCCAGCCACTTTCCTTGTGACTCTTGGAGGTTTCTTTACAAATCTTGTGTATTGCTTCGTTCAGAATCAAAAGAATGGCACGTGGGGAGACTATGCCAAAGGTTCGGTGTGGGTCAATAATTGTATATTTTGTCTGATAGCCGGTGCCTTGTGGTATAGCCAGTTCTTTGGACTCGCTCTTGGGAAGGGATTCCTTGAGGATTCCCCAACGTTGATGACGCTGTCTTTCTGTATCCTAATGGCTCTTAATGTGGTGTTTTCCAATATCTGGGGAATTATCCTCAAAGAGTGGAAGGGATGCTCCTCAAAGACAATCTCGGTGCTTGTTCTTGGCATCGTGGTTCTTGTCATCTCGTGCTTTCTGCCTCAGCTCATCGGATAAGGTTTCAACTTTGACGGTTGAGTTTTTTTAATTAATTTTATAACAATAACATCATGTCTTCAATTCTTGATAACAATCCCGGTCTTGCTTATGATGTGGCACAGGTGGCTGAAGCCGCCGGCTATCTTTGGCAAAAAGGCTGGGCTGAGCGTAACGGTGGGAATATCACCGTTAATATTACAGAACATGTAACTGATGAAATCAGGAATATGCCGGCCATCAGTCCGGTTTATCCTATCGGTGTTACATTGCCAAATCTTAAAGGGTGCTATTTCTATTGCAAGGGCACCAACAAGCGTATGCGTGACCTTGCCCGCTGGCCTATGGAGAACGGCTCTGTAATCCGTATCCTCGATGACTGTGCAAGCTATGAGATTATAGCTGACAATCCGGTGAAACCCACCTCTGAGCTTCCGTCACATCTCTCGGTACACAATTATCTTATAGGTAAGGGTTCCAACTATAAGGCATCTCTTCATACCCATCCTATCGAGCTTGTGGCAATGACCCATTGCAAGAAGTATCTTGAAAAGGATGTGGCAACCCGTCTTCTTTGGAGTATGATTCCCGAGACGAAGGCATTCTGTCCGCGAGGACTTGGCATAATCCCTTATCAGCTTCCCGGCTCCAACGAGCTTGCAGAGGCTACTATCAAGGAGCTCGGAGACTACGATGTGACAATTTGGGAGAAGCACGGAGTGTTTGCAGTAGATACTGACATCATGAACGCTTTTGACCAGATCGATGTGCTTAATAAGTCTGCCCAGATTTATATCTGTGCCAAAAACATGGGTTTTGAACCTGATGGCATGAGCGACGAGCAGATGAAAGAGATGACAGTAGCCTTCAACCTTCCAAAATAAGGACCGATGAAGAAATTCTGTTCATTTATGATGATTGGCCTTGTTCTCACCGGGTGTGGAAACACTACCGGCGGGAACTCGGCGGAAGATGAAATCAACGATTCAAAGACACCGCTTCATCTGCTAAAACCGGACTATGTCACTCCTTACGGAGAGTTGTCGCCTGATTCTGTGAAGGCTGATATCGACAGGGTGTTCGCCTATATCGATAATGTGACCCCGGCAAAAGTGGTTGACAGAGATGGAAACACTGTCGAAAATCTTGAGCAACTTCCCGACAGTGCGTTGCTGAATCAGGGCACTTACCGTCTTACAAGCTACGAATGGGCGGTGATGTACATGGCACTTCTCGATGCGGCTAAGACCCTTGACGACACAAAGTATCGTGATTATGTCATAGACCGTGTGTCGTTCCTTGGTAAGGTTGCTCCGGCTTTTGAGGAGCTTGCAAAACGTACCGGGAAGCAGGATGGCCAGATGCGTCAGGTGATAGCACCCGCGTCCCTTGATGACGCAGGCGCTATGTCTGCGGCGTTTATGCGTGCGTATATGTCGGATTCCACCCTTCAGATTAAGGATATCATAGAGCGTTATTACAATATAGTAGATACCAAGACTCTACGCCTTCCTGACGGAACCATCGCACGTAACCGTCCTCATCACAATGCAGTATGGCTCGATGATATGTTTATGGCACTTCCTGCCATGGCCACCAGAACTCAATTTACGGGTGACCAGAAGTATATCAATGACGCTGCTGAGACTGCGGTGAAGATGATTGACAGAATGTGGATTCCGGAAAAGAATTTCTTCCGCCACGGATATGTAGAGGGTCTTGACGCAGAGCCGGAGATGGCATGGGGCAGGGCTAACGGTTGGGCCATTCTTACAATGAGCCAGCTTTTGGACGTAATCCCCGAGAGCAATCCTAACCGTGCCAAGATTATGGATATCTATCGTAAGCATGTGAAGAGCCTTGCCAATCTCCAGAACAAGGATGGCTTCTGGCATCAGCTCCTTGACCGCAATGATTCATATCCGGAGACATCGGCAACCGCGATTTTTGCATATGCCATCGCGCATGGTGTAAATCAGGGATGGCTTGACCCGACAGTGTATGGTCCGGTTGCCCAGCTTGCCTGGGAAGCCGTCTCAACTAAAATCAATCAGAAAGGAGAGGTTGAGGATGTTTGTGTAGGGACCGGCATGGGATTTGAGCCTACCTATTATTACTATCGTCCGGTAAGCGTAAAGGCTGCACATGGCTATGGCCCTGTGATTTGGGCTGGAAGTGAGATAGTAAAGATGCTTAAGAACTTCAATCCCAGAGTCAACGACAGTGCTGTCCACTATTATAAGGTGGATCCTGAAGCCACTACTCCCATTTTCTCTCTTGATGAGAATGGAAAGGCTATGGAAATCAAACACTGATAACAAATCTGGACTGTAATCGAGGAAGTCACTTGTTGACAGCGGTTATTGTCAACTTACAGGGATGCGGAACAATAGTCCGCATCCCTGTCTGTTTATGCAATTGTTATTTCCGCATTATCCGGCAAAGAAAGTGAGACCTGCCGTATTCTTCTGATTCAGGCAGGTCTCGTGGAAAATGGAAAGTCAATATTTTATATAAGTGGCTACTGACAACAGATAATCATATGACTACTGATTTCTACGGCAATCTCCACTTCGTATTATCGTCATAATGTCAGCGCATTATTCCTTTACATCCGAAGTTAATCTCACTCTCATAATTCCGTATCCGTTGATAAATGTGTTGTTAGTTGCTGTTTGGAAATAAGGCTCCTTATTAGAAGAACTTTTGGGCGATCTTTCGTCTTATTTCTATTCTATCCATTTTTGAAAAAGATGGATTCGCCATTTCATTCCTCACTCTTTTGTCTTCATGTTCTATAATATTGGCTCCTAATGTTTTCCACATATCGGCGGTTCCATCTTCAGAGGCATGGAAGGCCATGGTATTGTCGATTTTCATTTTCTTCGCAACCATATCCACATCTATGTTGGTGCCTATGAAATTGAAAGTCCAGCCAAGCTCCTTTAGTTGAGAAATCATGGTTGCAACCATTTCATATGTATAATCGGTTGAAGAGTTCTCTTCTCCGTCAGTAATGATTGTCACGATTCCGGTTGCATCCTCATATGTTGAAGCCACTGCCCGAATGTCGGCAAGTGTTGATCCTACTGCATCAAGAAGGGGAGTACATCCGAAAGGGCGATATGTGTCAGTGTCCATATTTTTTACCTCAGGGCTGACGCATCTTAATTTTTAATAACGTCAAAACTTTTTAAGGCATATAGCAGGTAGTCATTATCCCATCCGG
>JAIDXM010000030.1 GCA_029058745.1 Muribaculaceae bacterium | reverse complement strand
GACCTTGACAGGCCGCCCGATACTCTATGTCCTTTGCATAGGTCGTAAATTAAATATTCTTATCCCGAACTCGCGTTGATAAATAATTGATGGAAGTGTGTATTATGTTTTCATTAGAAGTTACCCAACATAAAATATTATGAATGAATTATTCCCTATCCTTTTTGATATTTTAAAAATCGATTACACCAAGAAATGGCTTGATGCCACCGTTGCCGATACGCCGTTTATAAACACGATGTTCGGTGTCGGAAACATACTGTCGTTATACAAGGTGTTGCATCAGTGCGTCAGGCTTGACGACAAGGATAAGGTCGCCAACATAGATATGCCCTCTTTGGTGGTATATGACGGTTCGTTTGCCGTAATTATTTCCGCAGACAGCAATGAGGTGCTCATGATATCTGACGGGAGACGCAAATCGGCATCCTTGAGAGAATTCACATCAAAATGGGACGGTGTCATTATGCTTGTATCCGCCGATAGCTCTTCCGGAGAACCAGATTATAAGGAACATTTACGCGATGAACGAATCGCTAATTTCAAAAAAATATCGTTAGTTGCGGCAGGTGTGGCCCTGCTGGCCGCAGGGACTGTGTTGAATCCGTTTAACGGGAATCTGTTCTGGTGGTTGCTTGTCACCGTCGATGTTGTCGGGGTATATGTTTCGGTCATGCTACTTCAAAAAGAGCTCCATATTCCAAACAGGATGGCCGACAAGCTCTGCGGACTTGTGAAGGAAAGCCATTGCGAAAATATCACCCAATCTTCCGGAGCTTCCTTTTTTGGTATTGCCAAACTCAGCGAAATCGGGTTCGGATTCTTTTCGGCAAACCTTTTAGCCGCAGTGTTCTTCCCGAAAATCTTGTTTTTCCTTTCGATATTCGCATTGATTGTCCTTCCGTTTACGTTCTGGAGCGTATGGTATCAGAAGTTCAAGGCGAAAAGCTGGTGCGTGTTGTGCCTTTCAACGTGCCTCCTCATGTGGCTTCAGGCCGCTATATGCCTTTCGGCACATGCATTCGTGACATATCAAGAAGGGCTTGCATACGGCGTGGTCCTTGCTGCCGGGTATATTGCCGCCACTCTTTCTGCAAACGCATTGGTTGCACTGATGGCGGAAAACAGGGAAAACGAAAGATGGAAAGGTATGTATAATTCATTGAAGGCAAGCGACAAAGTTGTGGGTGCTTTCGAAAACGATGCCCCTGTGTTCAACACAAACCCGCAAGACTGCACGTCATTGATTTTCGGCAACCCCAATGCCCCTTACCAGATAACCGTGTTCAGCAATCCTTACTGCGGACCTTGCGCCATGATGCACTCCAGAATAAAGAATCTCCCGGGGGAAGATGTCGGGATAAGATACGTCATGACTTATTTCACAAAACAATCAAGCAAGATAAACCGCTTTATCATAGCGGCATACCGTCAGCTTGGCGCAGAGCGCACGTGGAGACTCCTTTCGGAATGGTATGACGGGGGGAAAAGCAAGGGAACGGACTTCTTTACCGGTTATGGCCTTGACATATCCGACAGTTGGGTCGAATCGGAATTTCTCCGCCATGAAGAATGGAGAAAAGACGACAGGCTGACCGGCACTCCTACGGTGTTGGTCAACGGCAGAATGGTGATGTACCCGTATTCTGTGGAAGATTATCTATATATGCCTGCATGACAGGACCTCATTTTTATCTACCGACTAAACAAAAGCACTCCGTCTGCCGAAGCAGTGGAGTGCCTGTGTCTGATGGATTGTCGCGAAAAATATGATTACTTCGCGTTCTTTTTAACGTAACGCTCTTTGATGCGGGCCTTCTTGCCGGTGAGGTTGCGAAGATAGTAAAGTTTGGCGCGGCGAACCTTACCATATTTGTTCACTGTGATTGACTCGATAAACGGAGACTCGATGGGGAAAATCCTCTCCACACCTACACCGTCTGAAATCTTACGGACTGTGAAACGCTTCTTGTCTTCGTGGCCGTTGATACGGATTACCACACCGCGATACTGCTGGATACGCTCTTTGTTACCCTCTTTGATTCGATAGGACACTGTGATGGTATCGCCGGGGCCGAACTCATCGAACTGCTTTTTGGGAGTGGCGAATGCCTCCTCCGCGATTTTGATTAAATCCATTGTTATAACGTAGTTTATGATTTATTTGCAATTTAACAAGCCGCATTGTCTTGCCAGAGATTACAAATTCGGTTGCAAATTTACAACTTTTCCGGAAATCTCACAAATCCAACCCGATAATATTTCATTTTCATATTTCATCGCGGCTGGCCGTTCACAGTATCTCGTCAATATTCATCCCGAGATTCAGCATCACTGTCGAGGCACTCTTGTGTGGCATCGCATAAGCCGCACCTATCGAGAATGCCCCTGCCTTGATGCCCAGACCTGCGGAAAAGCCCGACAGGAAATTTCGCTGATAGCCGCCCATGTCACTTCGGGTCTTGTAATTATAGGCCAAATCGACATAAAAACGGTCGCTCGGCTGATATTGCACACCGAATATCAGATGACGGAACAGATTCTTGCCGAAACTTGTATGCAACTTCACTTCCTGAACGCCATCTTCCGTGTGTTCGTAATACGGGAGATTCCACTCCGTCAGATGCCATGCCGTGACACTGAGCGAGAACCCGCTGTCGCCCATTCCCTTCATCCACCCAAGCTGGATGTCGAACGGAAGCCGGTCGTAGCTCTCCTCAAACCTCTTAATCTGTCCACCCATATTCTTGAACACAACCGACAGCGACATATCGCGCTCATCGTCGTAATAATTCAAGCCGACATCAGCCGCGAGCGCGAACGCGGAATACTGCTCATAACTGCTATAAATCCCTTTTATGTTAATTCCTCCGCGAAGCCTGTACGTGAAGTCATGGGAATAACTTCCCTCCACCACGATATCGGAAGGCGTGAATGTGCCGGTCTCCATGCCGTTCTGGTCATAGCCCATCATAGAGCCATAATTCAGATAGCGGATTCCCGCCGCCCATGCGGAATGCTCCCCCGCCGCCATTCCGTAACGGACTCCGGCAAAATTGGAACTCCCTATATAATGCATATAACTGAAGGCCACCTGACGCTCTATCTCCGGGCCGAGCAACGCCGGATTCTGCTCCGCCAAGGTGACATCATCATCAATGACCGTTATATTGGCACCTCCCAGTCCATACACATGGCTTGAACCGGGTATTGTCAGAAAATCATAGGCCGAACGTCCCGTCTGTGCGGACACGGAAAAAGCGATGCCTATCGACAACGATGCTGATATGATTCGTATGGCTTTCATCTGTAATTAATAACGACGAGACACCCCTTCTATTGTGAAAGTCCGATATATTAGGGAAGCTTTAATTTATGTCTGACATCCCCGCTTCGGCATAAGCCAAATGTGAATAAATGCAAAACTACTTTAAATAAATCAATACACAAAGCCCTCGATTTGCATAAACCATACTCCCGAACTAAATTTGCACCAGAAACTCATCATTTGTTCATATGAAGGTAAAAGCCATTCTCTTCTTATTCGGAGCTTTCCTGACATACTATATCGATTTTGGCGCATCAGCCCAGACCTGCCGGGTGACTTCCGGCGTAGGAGCTGACGGGAAAATGACGTATAAAGAGGTTTTCGAGTTTGACTTTGTCGAAGAAAAACCTGACTTCCCCGGCGGACGGGCTTCCATGGTGGCCTATATAAACGAACACCGGCGATATCCTGCCGAAGCTTACGCAAGAGGTGTGGAAGGAAGGGTGACATGTTCTTTTGTCATAAACACCGATGGGTCGGTGAGCAATATCTCCGTAATACGCGGCGTAGAGCCATCACTCAACCGGGAGGCTGTCAGGCTTCTCTCTAAGATGCCTGCCTGGAAACCGGGTAAAATATCGGGACAGCCTGTGCCCGTAAGGGTAATATGCTATGTCCCTTTCAGAAAATGACATGATTCACAGTTGTATGAATTTAATAATTTGACAGTTATTGAATAGTTTTGATTTTTAGCACAGAAAAAAGGATTGACCGTGAGGCCAATCCTTTTTGTTTCCATTTATTTATGAAAGCCCCCTCTTCCCGGGGTAATCATTCATCCTCTCACACGAGGGAAATCACGATATCCTCATCATTCTGAGTAATGACAATCTTTCCCTCTCTGCCAAGCCAGCCGAGAGCCGCCATTATCTCATCTTTCTTCAGCTTCGTTGCTTTCTTGACAAGTTTGAAACCAAGCATGTGGGTGTCTGAATTCTCAAGTGCCTTATAGACCGACCCGGCCCATGTGCCAATTGATTCGATATTCATCTCTTTCTGATTTATAATTGTTAAACTTCTATTTTAATTAACTCTTCACCTTTTCACCCCCGTATCGGGCCACGGGAACCGCGCATTTGGTTTTATAGCTTTTGAACGCGCAAAATTAATAATTATAATCGAATTTCAACACATTCCGCCATAAATTTTCACTTTTCCCACGCTTAGGGGCACCTGAATGTCTCGTTTTGATTTCTTATACAAATCAGCCTACGGCAATCCGACGCATCAGCCTCCCTCCTGTTTATATAAAACAATCATATATCGACATTTGTTATAAAATCTTCCACATCGCCATCTGTGGCGACATACGCAAGCTCCTCTTGCGGATTTTGGATTTGTTGATTAACTTTGCAGAATATGAGCAAAAAGAAAAACAACACTGTGACCCCTTCCAGATATATCGGTGAGGGGCGTGTGATAAAAAATACAGGCAGCGCATACTCCGTAAGAATGGACGACGGAACGGTTCTCAACTGCCGTATCAAAGGCAATTTCAGAATCAAGGGGATACGCACCACCAATCCGGTGGCCGTGGGCGACATTGTCTCCATTTCCGAGGCCGCTGACGACGCTGACTATATCACAGCAATCGCACCCCGGAAAAACTACATCATAAGGAGAGCCTCAAATCTATCCAAGGAAAGCCATATCCTGGCTTCAAACCTCGACCTTGCCATCCTTGTGGCTACACTCCGTGACCCTTTGACCCCCACCACATTCATCGACCGTTTCCTCGCCACTGCCGAAGCCTACAATGTGCCTGCCGCAATTGTCTTCAACAAGAAAGACATGTGGGACAACGATGACATGATGCTCGCTGATGCACTTTCCAACCTCTATTCTTCTATTGGATATAAGGTTCTCGCCGTGTCTGCTGTCTCCGGCGACGGAATCCGGAATCTCGCCGAGATGATTGAAGGGAAAATCACCCTGCTCGCGGGAAACAGCGGTGTCGGCAAGTCTTCTCTAATCAACGCACTGATTCCCGGTGCCGGTCTTAAGACCGGTGAGATTTCCGACTTGCATCACACCGGCACCCACACAACCACATTTTCCGAAATGCTGTCTCTCCCGGATGGTGGTGAGATTATCGATATCCCTGGGGTAAGAGGATTCGGAACGATTGATTTCAGGCCTGAGGAGGTCGGACATTTCTTTCCGGAAATATTCAGCTTCTCAAAAGACTGCCGATACAGCGACTGCAAACATACCGGAGAACCTGGATGCGCCGTGATTCCAGCAGTAGAGAACCACTATATATCCGAAAGCAGATACGCCTCTTATCTCTCAATCCTTGAAGAGGCTTCCGAAAAAGATGGCGCCGACAAATACCGGAAACCATTCTGACCGACACCGTAGGCCTACGGCATATTTCTCACACAACCAATGCAGACGAGAGGATATGTTCAAGGTCGGCCGTGCTGACCTTGACCGTCAACGCGCCATCCTTGGCCACTGATATCCCGCCGGTCTCCTCACTGACTATCACACACACGGCATCTGTCACCTGGCTCATGCCAAGGGCTGCGCGATGGCGCAGTCCGAGACTCTTGGGAATATCCATGTCATGACTGACAGGAAGGATGCATCCCACCGACTTTATCCTGTGTCCGGAAATTATCATAGCGCCGTCATGCAACGGAGAATTCTTGAAAAAGATATTCTCTATAAGGCGTACGTTGATATCGGCATCTATTATATCTCCAGTCTTCTCATAGTCTGACAATGGGACCTTGCGTTGGAAAACTATCAGAGCCCCGGTCTTCGACTTGCTCATGCTCATACAGGCATAAACCACAGCCATCACACGGGAATGCTCCACCTCATTCGTAGCCTCATGCTTGAATATACGCTTGAAATAGCGGAGCTTGCCTTTCGACCCTATGTCTATAAGGAATCTCTTTATCTGGTCCTGAAATAATATGACAAGCACTATCAGACCGATATTCATAAATTTATCGAGTATCGTGCCTGTGAGACGCATGCCGAATATCTCAGACGCCAGCACCCAGATGGCGAAAAATACAAGCACTCCGTAGAACAGACTCAGCGTCCCGCTGTTTTTCATCAGCTTATAGATATAAAACAGCAACAGAGCTATTATCAGGATATCCACTATATCCTTTATTCCCAGACTAATCATATCTTATCCCTTTTTAGATGTCAGTTACGGAGTCTCCTCTCTTTTCTCATGGCAGCCACAAGACGGGCCGTGGCCACAGCAGGCGCGACGTCATGGACTCTTACTATGTCGGCTCCACGGTCGAGGGCTATCGCGTCAAGCGCGACTGTGCCGTCGAGACTCCCCTCCGGGGTGGTCCCGAGTGTCTTCCATATCATGGTCTTCCGCGACAGGCCGGCAAGCACAGGCATCCCCATCCTGCAGAATTCCCCGAGCTCGTCGAGCATCTGAAAATTTTGGTCAACCGTCTTGGCGAATCCGAAACCGGGGTCAATGATTATGTCATTGACTCCAAGTCCACGCAAGTCATACGCTTTCTTCGAGAGGTCGGTGATGACATCGGCCGTGACATCGGAATATTCCGTCATATCGCGCATAGTGGCGGGAGTGCCTCGCATATGCATCAACACATATGCAACTCCAAGCCCTGCGACAGTATCCCACATATCCGGGTCAAGTGTGCCTCCCGAAATATCGTTTATGATGTCAACATCCCATTCTTCGACACATCTGCGTGCAACGGCCGACCTGAATGTATCCACGCTGACTACCGCTCCGGGAGCGATTTCCCTTACAGCTTCCAGACCCGTGGCAAGCCGGGAATACTCCTCCTCCTCCGACACGTCATCTGCACCGGGCCGGGAGGAATAACCGCCAAGGTCGAGCATATCCGCCCCTTCTGCCACAAGGGAGGCCACACGACGGCGCAATTCTTCCTTACACAAGCTCCGGCTTCCTGAATAAAAACTGTCGGGAGTGACATTGACAATGCCCATCACCTTCGGTGTCCCGAAAGTGATGAGCTGTCCTTTTACGTTTATACTCAGATTTTCCTTATCCATTTACAACGAGATGAGTCATCGCCTGTCATGAACGGCCCGCACGCTTGCGCTCGTTCTCATCGAGTATTATCTTGCGGATGCGTAAATGATTGGGGGTCACCTCCACATACTCATCCTCCTTTATATATTCCAAGGCCTCCTCAAGCGAGAACACCACCGGAGGCACAATCCTGGCCTTGTCGTCGGCTCCTGAGGCTCGCATATTGGTAAGCTTCTTCGACTTGGTGACATTCACGACGATATCATTGTCTTTGGCATTCTCGCCTACAACCTGACCGGCATATACGTCCTCTTGCGGGAAGATGAAGAATTTTCCTCTGTCCTGCAGCTTGTCGATGGCATATGCATAGGCTGTGCCGGCCTCCATGGCTATCAGGGAGCCGTTGGAACGACGCTCTATCACCCCTTTCCAAGGCTGATACTCCAGGAATCGGTGTGCCATTATAGCCTCTCCTGCCGTTGCTGTCAGCACGTTGTTGCGCAGTCCGATTATGCCGCGTGACGGAATCACGAACTCTATGTTGATACGGTCGTTCTGTGTCTCCATCGACAGGATATCTCCCTTGCGGCGTGTCACCATATCCACAACTTTCGAGCTGTACTCCTCCGGCACATTGATTGTGAGCGACTCTACAGGCTCACATTTCACCCCGTCAATCTCCTTGATGATGACCTGAGGCTGACCCACCTGGAGTTCATAACCCTCACGACGCATCGTCTCTATAAGAATCGACAAATGAAGCACTCCTCGTCCGAACACCGTCCATTTATCCTCATTCTCCCCTTTCTTTACCCGGAGCGCAAGATTGCGGTCGAGTTCCTTCTCAAGACGGTCGGCGATATGGCGGGAGGTGACAAACTTCCCGTCCTTACCGAAGAAAGGTGAGTCGTTGATGGTGAATGTCATTGACATCGTTGGCTCATCTATGGCTATGCGCGGCAACGGCTCAGGATTATCTATACTGGATACAGTGTCGCCTATCTCAAAATTCTCAAGGCCTACTATGGCACAGATATCACCGCTGCTAACCTCCGCCACCTTCTTGCGCCCCATACCCTCGAACGTGTGGAGCTCCTTGATGCGCTGCTTGCTTACAGAGCCGTCTTTCTTGCACAGGGCTATGTCCATTCCCTCGCGCAGTGTGCCTCGATGCACTCGTCCCACTGCGATACGGCCGACATAGCTGCTGTAGTCAAGGCTTGTTATAAGCATCTGAGGGTCTCCCTCATGCTGTTTTGGAGCCGGTATGTATTCAACAATCGCGTCAAGTACTGCCGTGATGTCTTCAGCAGGGGTCTTCCAGTCTTTCGACATCCAGTTCTGTTTGGCAGAGCCATATATTGTCGGGAAATCAAGCTGGTCCTCCGTGGCGTTGAGATTGAACATCAGGTCAAAAACCATTTCGTTCACCTCATCGGGACGGCAGTTGGGTTTATCTACCTTGTTGACGACAACCACGGGCTTTAGTCCCATCTGGATGGCTTTCTGCAACACAAAACGAGTCTGTGGCATCGGACCCTCGAAAGCATCCACAAGTAGCAGACATCCGTCGGCCATGTTAAGCACCCTCTCCACCTCTCCACCGAAATCAGCGTGTCCCGGAGTGTCGATAATATTGATTTTAGTACCTTTATAATTTATCGACACATTCTTGGAAAGAATCGTTATACCTCGTTCGCGTTCGAGGTCGTTGTTATCGAGTATCAGCTCGCCTGTACTCTGGTTGTCACGGAATAAGTGACCGGCGAGAAGCATCTTGTCCACCAATGTGGTCTTGCCATGATCGACATGGGCGATAATCGCGATGTTGCGGATGTCTTGCATATGTTTTCTTCTATATTCAGATGCAAAGTTACGAATTTTTTTTCACAATTGATATCTATCTGTCAAACATTCCGTCCGCCGGGTTCAACCGCCTCCCGCCGCCGCACACAATGCCGTTTTCAAAAACGGTAGCCGAATCCCAGGTTAAGATACACAGGATATAGCTTGAAGGAGATTGTCTTGAACGAAGAATTGAACACCCCGTTGAGTCCCCACGTAAGATTCGCGTTAAGCGACAAGCGCTTATACACATTCCAAGACCCTCCCAACTGTAGCCCCCACTGGAACTTTCTCAGCTCCTCACTGAAATCGTATGATGCCCTGGAGTCTCCCGAGAAACTGATTTTGTCGCCCGTAGGGTCTCCTTCTCTGAGATACCCCTCTGAGACATAGCCGTCGAATTCATTGCTGAAGGCATACGAAAGATAGGGCCCGAAATTCAAGGTTATCTTACGACTGGGACGATAGCAGGCCGTAAGCGGAACCACCAGCTGCTGAGAATGATAGCGTGTCGTAACTTTTCCTGTCCAGCGCCCTTTCAATGTCTTACCATTGTCTATGATTTCCATGCCGTAATTCTTGACTGTGGCCCCTGTCTTCATCCCCTTTGTCTCAAGTCTTACCCCTACGGCGGCTCCCCACTTCTCCGTTCCGGCAAACCAGTGTCTCACAGTGCCGCCTATCTGAAGGTTGAGTTCCGGATTATAACTGTTGATTTTCCTGATTTCAACCGGCAGCGGCATAGGGGACGCACCTCCGATATTAGTGCCGGCATTCACCTCATACTCCAGTCGGAATCCGCCTTCAGACCCTTCACTTCCCGGATTGGCGGCAAATGCCCCCTGCATGGCCATGAAAGCCGCAGACATGGCAAATATGGTTCTCTTAATTCTTCTCATGACTTATGGTTAATTCTCATCCGAATCCTTCATACAGCTCACCGAAAGCTCATCCACTTTAAGAGTGCTTCCGACAGCCCCGCAAAAGCGGTCGCCTTCCTGGCTGGACCCCATCACTATCGCTATACTGTATTTACCGGCTTTCAGCTTATCCTCATCGACCGACTTCCCCGGACGGAACCTGAAAGGAACGGAAAACTCTACCCATTCCTCCGACGCCCTGCGGTCCGGAATCTCGGCCGTGGAGATGATATGAGGGTTGTCAGCCGACAAGACATTTGTCCCGTCAAGCCATTCCTGGCCTGGGACAGACTCATAGAACACCGCATACAGGCTGAACATGTCGGACTTCCCTTCCACCGGCACCAGCTTACCGGATTCGTCCGGCTCACAATATGTCTCGCCGGGTGCATATTTATAGTAGCCGCTGAACTGTGTCGGCACATTATTGAATGGCGCCCCGAAATGTGTTGCCTCCAACGGATGCGCTATGGCGTCGGTCATGTCAAATTTCCCGATGAAGAGATTGCCGGATGCTATCGGCTTGCCAAGACGTTGCCCGTAACTGCCGGTGCTGCGAGTTGTCAGAACCGCGCAATGTCCGGCAACGCCTTCGTCGCCCTGATAGGTTGGGAAGGTGTTTGGCGACGATGCCTGGAACGTGAGCGCGAACGCCGCATTGGCACTCGCCCATTCAAGCGACTCAACTCCGGTAGGCGCAACCTCATAGAACACGTCATATGAGCAGGCTCCTCCCAGAGCCGAAACTACCCTGACATTCTCGAAATTATAATTCAGGTTGATTGTATTATTACGTTCCACACTAACAGTGTAGCGTTTACTCCACATTCCGTCTTCCGAAGTCACTATATACGTCTGCGGAAACAGAAAATTACGAGATGTGCCGCTCGCCGGTTCTATAGTGGCTCCTGGAGTCAACTCAAATTCCGGAGCCAACGACATGACCGAGACATCGTTCTTAACTATTAGCGTGACCTTATCGTTATCTATGACCGGAAGCCGGTTGAGCACATCCCCTGGCAATGTGACGCCTGTTATGTCACATTCCGCGTTACGTGCCTCTTCCCTTATGCATGAGGATGCGGCGACAAACACCGCCAAGGCTACCGCTGATTCTGAAAATCTCATATTTCTGTCATTATATTGTCGTTACTCGTTGGTTGAATTAGATTTCTAAATATTTATAAATGAAAAAGTTGCACAATTTGCAGATTATTAGTAAATTAGTGGCGACCAAACTACTAAGTACTATCGCACTGCTTATGCGCAACTTCATAGCAAATTTCGTCAGAATCCTCGGAATCTGCAAGGATTTCGCTGGAAATCGTGTTAACGAACACGGAAACGTCCCAAGATGTGGTGTTGTCCCCAAGTTCTCCGACCTCGAGGTTATCGCTCTTGGCATTACCGCCGAGGCCTTCGGCTTCGATAGCGAGAATCTTCTTTTTCATCGTCTGCACAATGAGTGTAAGGAAGATTTGCCCAACCTGACCAGTCGCAGACAATTCAATGCCCGACGCAAGCTGACGGCTCGACTTGCAGAAGAAATCCGCAAGGATGTAGCCATAGCCATTGATGGCTCCGAAGACGTATTCTGCATTGATTCCAAACCAGTAAAGGTCTGCCAGAATGCACGAGCAAAACGCTGTGCCATGGGTCGCGACAACACCGACGCGCGTCCCGATTGGGGATACTGCGCCTCGCAAGGCTTGCATTATTATGGATATAAACTCCATGCTGTCTGCGGAATACGTGGTGTCATCCACTCCTATGATATGACTGCCGCAAGCGTCCATGACCTTCATTATCTCAAGGATGTACGTTGGGAATATCATGATTGCATGATGCTCGGAGATAAAGGCTATCTCAGTGCCGAGATTCAGAAGAATCTCTTTGAAGCGGCCAATATCACTCTTGAAATTCCATATCGGCTGAATCAGAAAAACTGGCGTCCGCCTACATGGGCATACAAAAAATTCCGTAAACGAATTGAAACGATATTCTCCCAACTTAACGACAATCTTATGATGATACGAAACTACGCAAAGCAATCCTGCGGTCTTTTCACCCGCATGGCAGGCAAAATCGCAGCAATGACGTTCATGCAATATGTCAATTTTGTTAATCATCGTCCAATTGGGCAGATAAAATATTCGCTAATTTAATTCAACCAACAGGTTGTCGTTATTATTGTTTGTTCACTTCCTGCCAAGCCATGCCATTACGGCCCTCACTTGGTCTCAAATCCGTTTCAAATTACAAAAATACGTTAATTATACCAATTTTTCAACCTTTATTTGTTTTCAAATTCCACCAAAAGTCCTTTTTAAGACATTTTATCTGTTTTTTTATTATCTTTGCACCGTTTTAGCAAAAAAGCCATACTGCATGTGGGCCGTATGGACAGACGCTACACACTCATCTGAAATAAATATAACATATAATAAATCAACATCCTTATGAAAAAGTGTTTTCTTTATGCGTTTGCCGCAATGGCCGCTGTTTCGGCTCTGACATCCTGCGGTGACAACGATGACCCGAACGTCCCGGGATCAGGCCTGGAGCAAAAATCATACACCTCCGCCAATGGCCTTACACTGAGTCTCAACGGACAGCCGGTTGCAGGGAAATCTGTCACATTCTCTCCTGCCGCCGACGGAACAGCAACAATCACGCTCGCCGGCGAGCCTTTCGATCTATCCGGAATCTTTGGTGGGGAAACAAAAGCCGACCAGACCGACCCTCTCACATTCCCCACATCCGGCGTGCTTCCCGGCTCTCCATCCACTGAAATCAAGGTGACTCTGACGGGTGACGCCTCCAACTGCTCTTTTGAGGGTGACGGGGAAACCGATTACTGTACATTCTCATATCAAGGCAACGCTTCCGGCGACGCCCTCGAATTCGCGCTTTCTGACGTGAAACTTAAAAACACTTCCCTGGCCGGAACATGGGAACTGCCCTCGCTCTCTTACATAGACCCTGACTGGGGTTATGAATCAAAGAACCTCTTCAATGTGGCAAGAGCAGTATGGAAATCCCAAAAGAACTTCTCCATCCAGCTTTCTCCCGATTCTGCCCCGCTTGAAATGCCTGCGGGAACCATTCTCCAGATGACTTTGGCGATGCCTTTGATGCAACCGGACGAGGACGGCAATCCCACAATGTCGGTTGCTGATATGCTTGCCCTCTCCCTCAACACCGTGACTTTCGGTGAAGACGGCTCCTTGACGGCAAGGTACCTCGACTCTAAAACCGGAGAAATGACCGACGCTCCCGCCGGTTTGGCGCAGTATGTGGTTGATGGGGATGGCACACTCAGGCTGTTCCTCAACCCCGGGGCTATAATCGCCAATGCAATGGCTCCTGCCTCTAAATCCACACGGGCGGCCGACCTGACAATTGTGGTGGAAAGCCTCTTGCAGCAACTCGTGCCTATGCTAAGCAACGGAATCCCGCTATGCTATGGCGACGCCTTCGTCAACGCAAATGGAGATGTGAACCCCGACTCTGCTGTCAAGGCTTTCTATCTCGGCACAAAGACCCTGAAGCCTATCCTTACGGCTGTGGCCCCGCTATTCTCAGACAAGGAGTTCGTCGATGGCATTGTCAACAGCGCGGCTCAGGACCCTGCAATGAAAGATAAGGCGCCGATGCTTAGCGGAATACTTACCAGCCTTCCCGATGTAATCAACGGTACGGAAACAATCGAACTCGGAATTAACCTGAAAAAATAATCCGGACATTTATATCTATAAAAGGAGGATATCGGTTTCGATATCCTCCTTTCTTTTACACAGAATCTGGAGAAGCTCTCTCATACGCCTGTCTGCAGGATGAACCTTTGCGGCTCCCAATTCGTTATATAGTCACAACGGGCAAGGAAACCCTGCCGCCGTAAGTCCCGGAAATGGTATCGGCGGAAACGGGCGCTCTTATCTCTTCTCCGCCCGTTAAAAGGATTTCAAACCGGGTCTTTGGCCCTCGCAATAATTGAATGTCTGACCAACGCGGAAAATAGGTTGACGTCATCGTGACAGCCACCCCTTTCAAAAAAAGGGTCTATATACTGTCTCTTTCTCCTTCGGCGCGAAGCCGTCTGCAGAATACAAGCAACGACAACCTGCCGAGCGGCAATCCAAGATTCGCTTTCCGCATTATCAAGATCAAACACAGGCGACCTCGGGAAGGTTGCCTTTTTTTAAGGCCTCCCATCCACACTGCTCTTCCAATCTTCTCGGGCAGAAAAAGAATTCCCGCACCGGAAATGAAAATCCGGCGCGGGAATTTGACATATGCCTGAGGGCTCCTTTTTTTACTTACGGATGCCGAGCTCTTTCTTGGCGATGATGGCACGATAGCGGTTGATATCCTTGCGAATCAGATAGTCAAGGAGTGAACGACGCTGGCCTACAAGCATCTTGAGCGCACGTGCTGTGGCATAATCCTTATGGTTTGCCTTCAAGTGCTCGGTGAGGTGCTTGATACGGATGGAGAAAAGTGCGATCTGGCTTTCGGGGCTGCCGGTATCATTTTTGCCCTGGCCATATTTCTCGAAGATGGCCTGCTTCTCTTCTGTTGAAAGATGCATTGTTTTGAGAGTTAAATTGTTAATATTGTCATTGTGGCCTTTCTTAAAAAAGCTTTCGGAGTCAGGACTCTCCCCTGCGCCAACTTTTCGCGAAAAGCTTTGCAAAATTACTCATTTTCCGCCAATCCTCCAAATCTTTCTCCACGACATTTAACCTTCAGGACTTTGCAGACACGACATTTTTTTGTAACTTCGCGTTGTGAAGGCATCGCCCTTCTTTTTTGCATCGAAGCTTATGCTTCACTAAATATTCATTCTTACATTTTCATGAAAACCTCTTTCATTACCACGTTTATGACATTGACTGTCATGGCCTCAGGTGTCTCATTCGCTCCTGTGGCCTTTTCGCAAAGCAAGTTCGACTCGCAGTTTGTCGGCTACCCGACATATTCCGGCGACGACCTCGAGCTTACCGTTGACAACAGTGGCTCACATTTCCGCCTTTGGAGTCCTAAGGCACAGGATGCGCGTGTCAATATTTATGACAACGGACATACCGGCTCTCCGACAAAGACCCTGCCCATGATTTTCAACAAAGACAACGGCACCTGGACTGTATCTGTGCCGGAGAAACTGTATGGAAAATTCTACACATTCCAAATCAAATGGAACGGAGAGTGGAAAGACGAGACTCCCGGAGTATGGGCCAAGGCGGTCGGGGTCAACGGTCTCCGTGCGGCAATTATAGACCTCGACAAGACCGACCCGGAAGGATGGGACAAAGACCACGGCCCGGAAGTGAAGAATTTCTCTGATGTAATCGTATATGAGATGCACCACCGCGACATGTCGATGCATCCATCCTCTGGAATCGCCAACAAAGGGAAGTTCCTGGCCATGACTGAAAAAGGCACCCACTCTCCTTCAGGCCAGAAAACCGGAATCGACCACCTCAAGGAACTCGGTGTGACCCACGTGCATATCCTGCCATCTTACGACTACAACTCGGTTGACGAGATGAACCTCCAGGAAAACACATACAACTGGGGTTACGACCCTCTGAACTACAACTCTCCGGAAGGGTCTTATTCCACCAACCCTTCCGACCCCGCCACCCGAATCCGTGAAATGAAGGAGATGGTGAAAGCCCTCCACGACGCTGGAATCGGCGTCATAATGGACGTGGTGTACAACCACACCGCCGACAATGACAACTCCAATTTCGAGCTTACGGCTCCCGGATATTACCATCGTCATTGGGACGACGGACGCTATTCCGATGCCTCCGGATGTGGCAACGAGACGGCTTCCGACCTTCGCCAGATGCAAGACTTCATCATAAACTCCACTAAATACTGGGCAGACGAATACCATATCGACGGATTCAGGTTCGACCTCATGGCTATACACGACACCGAGACCATGGACAAGGTGGCCCGGGAACTTAAAAAGATAAACCCATCCATTTTCGTGTATGGAGAGGGATGGACATCCGGCGACTCCCCTCTTGCTCCCGAACGTCGGGCCCTGAAAGAGAATGTGGGTAAAATGACCGACATCGCCGTTTTCTCCGATGACATCCGAGACGCCGTGAAGGGACATTACACGGATGCCGCCGACCGTGGGTTCGCGACAGGAAAACCAGGAAACGAGGAAACCGTGAAAATCGGCATCGTGGCCGCGACTCCTCATCCACAGGTTGACTATTCGAAAGGCAACAACTCGAAATTCGCATATGCCTCATCGCCTGAAATGATTGTAAACTATGTGTCGTGCCACGATGACCTTTGCCTTACAGACAAACTCCACAAATCGATGGAAGGGGAGCCGGAGAAGAATATGCTCGAAGCCGCCAAGCTCGCGCAGACCATAGTATTCACATCACAGGGCACTCCTTTCATGTTTGCCGGAGAGGAAGTCTTCCGCGACAAGAAAGGAATACACAACTCCTACAACAAACCGGACTCGATTAATGCGATTGACTGGGAGAACAAATCGAAATACCGCGACCAGTTTGACTATTACAAAGGACTTATCGCCCTAAGGAAAGCCCATCCGGCATTCCGCATGACTTCGGCCGATGACATCGCAAACCATCTCGTGTTCGACAAAATCGACTCCTCCAAAACTCCCAACCTCATCTCTTATTCACTCAAAGACCATGCCAACGGCGACGACTGGCAGGAGATAAAGGTGGTGTTCAACGGTGCATCAAAGCCTCAGACAGTGAATATCAAGAAGGGAAATTGGATGATTGTGGCCAAAGACGGTAAAATCTCTCCGGATGCGTCTCTCGGCTCTTCAAAAGGGGGGAAAATAACCGTCGCCCCCTATTCCGCCCTTATCCTCGCCAAATAAGAGAACGCAATTTCAGATATCCGGTGAGTCATATCTCCCGGATATCTGAATAGACTGCCATATTCTGTGAGACACTCATCATTACGACAAGCCGAGAGCCGCTGTCAGTTTTTGACTGACAGCGGCTCTCGGCTTGTATCTCCATAGGGAGTCGAACCCTAATCGTCGGAACCGGAATCCGATATTCTATCCATTGAACTATGGAGACAGACAGGTTTCACAGATATTACTTTCAACATAACGTCATATCCAGATAACCCTCATTTTTCACTTGCAAAGTTAATCATTTTTTCCGAACTTTGTATTGATGTCTCTGATTTTTTTAACTTAGCTCAATAAACACGCATGGATGTCAAGATTGAACAAGGATGGAAACAACATCTCGCCCCTGAATTCGACAAACCATATTTCCGCAGTCTTGCAGAAAGAATCAGACAAGACTATGCCGACCCCTCGGTCAGGATTTACCCTCCCGGCAACCGTATTTTCGCGGCTTTCGACGCCTCACCATTCGATGACACCAAGGTGGTGATTATAGGACAGGATCCCTACCATGGCCCGGGACAGGCAAACGGACTTTGCTTCTCCGTTGCCCCGGGGATACAGATGCCGCCTTCTCTTGTCAACATTTTCAAAGAAGTCTGCGACGACACCGGCGCCCCGATGCCGGCTGACGGCGACCTCTCCCGATGGGCAAGTCAGGGGGTGTTGTTGCTCAACTCCTCGCTGACCGTAAAGGAGCATCAGCCCAAATCTCATTCAAACATAGGCTGGGAAACGTTTACCGATGCGGCCGTTGACGTCCTGGCCAACAGCCGCGACAACATAGTGTTCATGCTCTGGGGCTCCGATGCCATACGAAAGGGTGCGAAAATCGACCGCGACAGGCATCTTGTGCTCACGTCTCCCCACCCTTCTCCCCTTTCCGCCTATCGGGGATTCTTTGGCAATCACCATTTCTCACGTGCAAACCAATATCTCGTGGCCCACGGCAAAACTCCTGTCATATGGTAAGGCACATTCTTATATCTTTGGCTACCATCTCATGCACAATCGCCGTGAACGCCGTCAGCACTGACACCTCCACCCTCATAATGGACAAGGACGTGAGGTCGCTGGCAATCAGGAATCCGGACCATTTCATGGCTCCTCCTGTAATACGGCTTGATGGAAACGACCACGTCAATATCAATTTCGACATAATCGCTGACTCTCATGAATATCTGAGATACAAGATTATACACTGCAATGCCGACTGGACGCCTTCGAGGTTGCTTGAGTCAGAGTTTCTCAATGGCTTCAACGAAGCCCAAGTGACTGACTACGCATATTCCAACAATACATATGTGCATTTCGTGAACTACAACATATCTCTTCCCAACGATGATATCTCCTTCCTCACCGGAGGCAACTATTTGCTGCAGGTGTATCGTGAGGATAACCCCGACGACATAATATTGCAGGCTCGGTTCGCAGTTTCGGAAAACATCGCAAAGGTTGAAGGTCTTGTATCCTCAAGGACTGACAGGGGATTCAACAGCGAATGGCAACAGATTGACCTCGATGTCGATGTGTCGGGGACTCCTGTCAGGAATCCTTACCAGGACCTAATAATTACAGTCACTCAGAACAATCGTCCGGAGACAACGCGCACCGTGACACACCCTCTCAGGGTGGAAAACAATCACGCCATATTCTCCCATAATCAAGACCTCGTTTTCGAGGCCGGAAACGAATACAGGCGATTTGAGACTGTACGTGCCGACTATCCGGGAATGCATACTGATTCCGTGGCTTTTGGAGGCACCAACTGGCATGCTTACCTTACAGTGGACTATCCTCGTGCCGATAAAAACTATTCATACGACAGCACCCAACACGGAAGGTTTCTTATAAGGGAATATAATGCCACCGACTCCGACCTCGGAGCGGACTATGTCACGGTGCATTTCTCCCTCGACGCTCCGGAGATTGTCGGCGCTGACATATACGTTGACGGCGACTTTTCCCAAAACAGATTCACCGAGGCAAACCGGATGGCCTACGACTACAACTCCAGACTATATCAGGCCCAGATTCCTTTGAAGCAGGGAAGCTACAACTATCAATACGTCGCTCTACCGAAGGGGGATGGCGATGACGAAAATAATACTGGCCACATATCACGGCCTAAGGCAAGTAACGCCATAATTGAAGGCAACCATTATGAAACCGACAACGAATATCTCGTGAAAGTTTTCTGCCGTGAGCCGGCGGCAAGGGCTGACAGGCTTATCGCCACACTTATTCTCTCTTCTTCCGGCAAATGAACTCCGGCTACGGCAATCCTTCTTCATATGCCTGAGCATGATTACATCGCACATCATATGAGAAAAATTCCGCTACCGTTCATAGATGCCGCTTTTTAACATCTCTTATTAATATTTTTTCACAACATTCTTGCATTTATTCAAAAAAATATCCTTAAATTTGCAAGGAAATTTAGGTATCTATATTCCTAACATGTAAGAATTTATTTAGTTAAGCAAAAGGACAAGTGGACTGGTTGTGAAATCCGTCCACTTTTTCCGTTTCCATAGGTCTTCATTTGCCTATTAACCATTCATATAACCCTATTCACAATACCATACCGCGAAATCTGCTTTTAACGAAGACGGCTACATGCCCCCCTTCCCCTTCCCCATATCCAATCCGTAACTTCAAGGCAATAATAACCACCCGCTTTACGTATTAATAAGAAAAACTATGCTACTCATTAAAGACACCCTTGTCTCTGAAGACCTAATTGAAAGGTTTTTCGTTTGCGACCTCGACACTTGTCTCGGACAATGCTGTATCGACGGTGACGCCGGAGCCCCTCTTCTTGAGGAGGAGAACGACAAAATTGCAAAAAACATCGACATTATACTCCCTATGCTTACCCCTGCCGCCCAACGGGCGATAAAGGACGAGGGCATCTCATATATTGACGAGGAAGGGGACCTTGTGACAAACATAATAGAGGGAAGAGACTGTGTCTTTACCTGTTTTGCAGAGGGGGGCAAATGCCTTTGCGCTCTCGAAAAAGGATATCGGGAAGGAGTACTCCCGCATCTCAAGCCTTCCTCATGCCACCTCTATCCTGTGAGATTGAAAAAAGTGGGCGACATGACCGCCGTCAACCTTCACAGATGGAAAATTTGCAAATGTGCCGAGATTCTGGGTCGTAAAACAGGGACAAGAGCCTATGTGTTCCTTAAAGAACCGCTCATAAGGAAATTCGGACAGGAATGGTATGATGAACTCTGCCTTACTGCCTCCGAATGGCTTAACGCCTGTCATGACAGATGATGTCAGCCACCGGCAGGCGCTCTCCATTTCATCCGGCCTGTCAGCTACAGTATCGGAGACACAAGACGCAGCAACGATTCAAGGAAACGTTGCCCAAGCGGACGTTTACGCCATTTCACAAGGCTGAGCTTGCGGCATTTCTTCAAATCATCAAAGAAGATGTCGCGCATCTTCCTGTTTAGATCCGCATCATAAATCATCAGGTTGCACTCGAAATTATTCTCGAAACTCCTGAAATCAAAATTCGTGGACCCGGCCGTCACAAACCCGTCATCGACTATCATGGTCTTGGAGTGAAGCATTCCCGGCTCATAAAGATATACCTTGATGCCTGCCTTCAGGCATTGGGTCACATATGAGAAAGAGGCATAATGCAGAAGGACACTATCTGTTTTTTCCGGGATCATTATCCTGACGTCCACTTTCGACAATGAAGCGGCCTGGAGTGCCGAAAGAAGTGCGTCAGTGGGCAAGAAATATGGAGTCTGTATCAGAATGGTCCTTCTTGCCGACGCTATTGCTTTCAGGAACACCATCGACAGATTGTTCCAGTTCCCCGTTGGCCCGCTTGTGACGAGCTGCACTCCAGTGGTATTTTCAATCTTGGCCGGATCCGGGTCAACATGTGGGAGTTCCGGGTGCTTCTTAAGAAAATTCCAGTCTATGGCGAAGGAATACATAAGCGACTCTACAATGTCGCCCTTAAGCCGGAAATGAGTGTCTCGCCACGGCATTCCGTCTTCAGTGCCATATACGTAGCGGTCCGCAATATTCATTCCCCCTATATATCCTATGCTGGAATCAATAATGACGATCTTCCGGTGGTTACGCCAGTTTATACGATTGGCAAGCTGAGGGAATGTCACCTTGAAAAATGGGTGTGTATCGACTCCGGACTCCTGCATCTTTTTGAAGAAACTGCGCTTGGCGGAGAAACTTCCCACATGATCATACATTACTTTCACCGCCACCCCTTCCCTTGCCTTTTCCATGAGAATCTCCGATATCTCCATTCCTATACGGTCGTCAAGGAAGATATAATACTGTATTTGTATAAGTGTCCTGGCATTTCTCAGGTCTCTCTTCAAGGCACGGAACTTAGAATCCCCGTCAGTAAAGATTTCTATCTCATTGTTCACTGTAAACGGGGCACGGCAGAGAGTGTGGGCAAGCTTGACAAGCGTACGGTGGTCCCCTCGAAGATCAAGATTGTTGATATCCACCCGCCTCGGTGTATGGTCATGCATCAGCTTGCGCTTGTTGTGGCGCGATATCATGTGGATTCCTTTGAGACTACGCCCGAAAAACAGATAGAACACCAGTCCCACTCCGGGAAGAAACACAAGGGCAATCACCCATGACAACGCACGTATAGGATTGCGGTTCTCTCGGAGCACCACAACTACAGAGGCTATGACAACTGCTGCATACAGCAACATGAGAGCCAGGACGAGCCAGCTGCTAAGATGTATGGTATCTGGCCAATTCATAACATCCACTTTCCGGGAATCATTATCCACATCCCGCAATAACACCGCTAATTTAGCAAATAATAATGACAGCACAAAATAACCGGATAAAAAGTACAAAAAGTATAAAAGTATAAGAGCGTCCGTCGTATATACGACGGACGCTCTCAACTAATATAAATATATGGCTAAGATTTATTCTGCCTTAGGAGCCTCCTCTGCCTCGGGAGCCTCAGTTGCCGGAGCCTCTACTGCGGGAGCCTCTACTGCCTCTGCGGCAGGAGCGGCGTTCTTCTTACGGCGGCTGCGACGTGTTGACTTCTCTTTCTTGGAAGCCGACGCCTCAAGCATGTTCTCGTTGAAATCAACGAGTTCAATCATCGCCATCTCAGCGTTGTCGCCAAGACGGTGGCCGGTCTTGAGGATACGGGTATAGCCTCCGGGACGCTCCGCTACTTTCTCGGCAACCACGCCGAAAAGTTCTTTCACTGCCTCCTTGTTCTGGAGATAGCTGAAGACGATGCGACGATTCGTCATATCGTCAGTCTTCGACCTCGTGATAAGAGGCTCCGCATACACACGCAATGCTTTTGCCTTTGCCAAAGTCGTAGTGATTCTCTTATGCATGATAAGAGAGATGGTGAGGTTCATCAGGAGGGCGTCGCGATGACCTTTCTTACGACTGAGGTGGTTGAATTTTTTATTGTGTCTCATCGTTGTTTATTCTTTATCCAATTTATATTTTGAAATGTCCATCCCAAAGGAGAGGTTTAGGCTTGCCAAGAGCTCGTCAAGCTCTGTCAGCGACTTCTTTCCGAAGTTGCGGAACTTGAGCAGGTCGTTCTTATTGAACACCACAAGCTCACCAAGCGTCTCCACCTCGGCGCTCTTAAGACAGTTGAGGGCTCGTACGGAAAGATCCATATCGGTAAGCTTGCTCTTAAGGAGCTGTCGCATATGGAGCACCTCCTCGTCAAACTCATCGACATCATTCTCCTTGGGAGCCTCGAGGGCAATCTTCTCATCGCTGAAAAGCATGAAGTGATAGATGAGAATCTTCGCAGCTTCCTTGAGTGCGTCCTTTGGCTGAATAGAGCCATCGGTTGTCACTTCAAGCACAAGCTTCTCATAGTCTGTCTTCTGCTCCACACGATAATTCTCCACAGAATATTTCACATTCTTGACTGGAGTATAGATAGAGTCGATTGCTATCACACTGGGGTCGGCATCCGTCAGAAGCTCGCGGTTCTCATCCGCCGGCACCCATCCACGCCCCTTGTTGATGGTGAATTCCATCTGAAAGCTGGACGATGGGTCGAGATGGCAAATCACCAACTCGGGATTCAAAACCTCAAAGCCGGAAAGTACTTTTCCCAGGTCGCCTGCCTTAAACACATCCGTTCCCGACACATTGACCACTGACTTTTCAGTTTCATGATCCTCGGTCAGCTGCTTGAATCTTACCTGCTTAAGGTTGAGGATGATATTGGTCACATCCTCCTTAACCCCCGGAATGGTGTCTAATTCATGTGCCACACCGTCGATTCGTATCGAGCAGATGGCAAAGCCACCAAGCGACGACAGTAGAATTCTTCGCAGAGCATTGCCTATGGTCTGTCCATAGCCAGGCTCAAGAGGCCTGAATTCAAACTTGCCGAACATATTGTCGGCCTCAAGCATGATGACCTTGTCGGGTTTCTGAAATGCTAATATTGGCATGGGTTTCTATTGTTTATTATTTAGAATACAACTCAACGATCAACTGTTCCTTGATGGTCTCCGGAATGTCTTCACGCTGGGGAACATGGAGGAATTTACCACCCTTCTTGCTGTCGTCCCATTCAATCCAGGGATATTTGCTGTGATTGAAGCCGGCAAGGCAATCAGCGATTACCTCAAGAGACTTCGATTTCTCTCTCACTGCAATTACATCTCCTGGCTTCACCTGATATGACGGTATGTTTACGACTGCGCCATTCACTGTGATATGCTTGTGGAGAACAAGCTGACGGGCTGCAGGACGGCTCGGCGCGATGCCAAGACGATACACCACATTGTCAAGTCTGCTCTCAAGAAGCTGCAGAAGCACCTCACCGGTGATACCTTTGGTGCGTGCGGCCTTCTCGAATAGATTGCGGAACTGACGCTCCAGAACACCATAAGTGTATTTCGCTTTCTGCTTCTCCTTAAGCTGGGTGCCATACTCCGAAGTCTTTCTTCTACGGTTGGCGCCATGCTGTCCCGGCGGATAGTTCTTCTTTGCCAGAACCTTATCCTCTCCGTAAATTGCCTCGCCGAACTTGCGGGCTATTTTTGTCTTTGGGCCTGTATATCTTGCCATTTTTGTTCTTGTGTTTAATTAAAGTGGGCCTTTCTGCCCGCTCCTTAGCGCAGCCGCGACTGCCGAGAGAAAGATACTGTGGCAGTCTATTCGCATTCAGAGACGGGCGTGACGGGCTTCTGTTTGATGTTATACTCTTCTTCTCTTCGGAGGACGACATCCGTTATGCGGAAGCGGTGTGACATCTACTATCTCTGTCACCTCGATTCCGGCTCCGTGCACCGTGCGGATTGCTGACTCACGTCCGTTGCCCGGGCCCTTCACATAGGCTTTCACCTTGCGCAGGCCAAGGTCGTATGCAACCTTGGCACAATCCTGGGCTGCCATCTGGGCTGCATATGGGGTGTTCTTCTTCGAACCCCTGAAACCCATTTTGCCTGCGGAGCTCCAGGAGATAACCTGGCCCTCGCTGTTGGCAAGGCAAACGATAATGTTGTTGAAAGAGCTATGCACGTGAAGCTGACCGTTGGCGTCAACTTTGACATTCCTCTTCTTAGCTGCGACTGTCTTTTTTGCCATACTTTAATTTTATTTAGTAGCTTTCTTCTTGTTAGCGACTGTTTTCTTGCGGCCCTTGCGGGTGCGGGCGTTGTTCTTTGTGCTCTGGCCTCTCACCGGAAGTCCGATACGGTGGCGGATGCCTCTGTAGCAACCGATATCCATCAGACGCTTGATGTTGAGCTGAATCTCCGAACGAAGGTCGCCCTCTACCTTATACTCCGACTGGATTACCTCACGAACGGCGGCTGCCTGTGCGTCTGTCCAGTCCTTTACCTTGATGTCTTTGTCAACACCTGCCTTGCTAAGTATGGTGTTGGCGGCGCTACGGCCTATGCCATAGATATAGGTCAAGGCAATCTCTCCTCTTTTATTTTGCGGCAAATCTACGCCGACAATTCTTACTGCCATAATATATTGTTACAAAATTTTTGCAAAGGTAATAAAATTATCCTTGACGCTGTTTGAATTTGGGGTTCTTCTTGTTGATTACGTATAATCTTCCTTTTCGGCGCACGATCTTGCTGTCGGCCGTACGCTTCTTTACAGATGCTCTTACTTTCATATGTAGTGTCTTTTTTTATTTATATCGGAATGCGATACGTCCCTTGCTAAGATCGTATGGACTCATCTCCACCCTCACCTTGTCGCCGGGAAGTATCTTTATATAGTGCATTCTCATCTTGCCAGAGATATGGGCTGTTATCTCATGCCCGTTCTCAAGCTCGACCTTGAACATCGCGTTGCTCAATGCCTCAAGAATGACACCGTCCTGCTCTATTGCTGCCTGTTTTGCCATAAGTCTTTCTCAGTTGTTTTCAAATTCTTTATTCTCAGCCTCAGTTCCTCCTGCTATGCCAAGAGACTCCTCGATATATCGGAAGGTTGTCATTATCTCCGGCTCTTCCGGAGTTATGACTATGGTATGCTCGTAATGCGCCGACGGTTTCCTGTCTCGCGTGCGACATTCCCACCCGTTGCGCTCTATGACCACATTCTTGCTCCCGAGATTGATCATCGGCTCTATGGCTATACACATTCCCGGCTTCAACACCGGGCCAATCCCGCGTCGCCCGAAATTCGGAACCTCAGGATCTTCATGCATATCCTTGCCTATACCATGCCCGCACATCTCGCGCACCACACTGTATCCGTTGCGCTCGCAATATGTCTGGATGGCATTGGAGATATCACCGATTCTTTTCCCCCCTCGAGCCGCGGAGATTCCCTTATACAAGGACTCCTCCGTAACCTTCAGAAGACGGGAAACCTTCTCGTCTATTTCTCCGACGGCAAATGTATAACAGCTGTCGCCGTTCATACCGTTGAGCTCAACGACACAATCAGTCCCGATTATATCCCCCTCTCGCAACACATAGCCTGACGGGAAGCCGTGAACCACGGTCTCATTCACTTCTATACACAACGTTCCGGGGAATCCAGAATATCCAAGGCAAGCGGGTTTACCCCCATTGTCGAGGATAAACTCCCTTGCTATGGTGTCAAGCTTCTGAGTGGTGACTCCGGGAGAAACCCACTTTGCCACCTCTCCGAGCGTGCGGCTCACAAGATCACATGCGGCACGCATCCTCTCTATCTCTTCGGCTGTCTTAATATAAATCATTCGTTTGCTGAACCTGACTTATGGTTAAAAAGCACCGCTGCCTGTCGTGCGTCCCTTGATACGGCCGTCTTTCATAAGACCATCGTAGTGACGCATCAGCAGATGACCCTCAACTATTCTAAGCGTGTCAAGCACGACGCCCACCATAATCAGAAGCGAGGTGCCTCCGAAGAAGGCGGCGAACTGACGGTTTAGGCCACACACGTGCGCTATCGCTGGAAGTATCGCCACGATGCCAAGGAATATTGACCCGGGCAACGTGATGCGAGACATGATGGAGTCAAGATACTCAACAGTAGGTTTGCCTGGCTTGATTCCAGGGATGAATCCATTGTTGCGCTTCATGTCCTCCGCCATCTGCGCCGGACGCACGGTAATCGCGGTATAGAAATAAGTGAAAGCCACAATCATTATAAAATACACAAGATTATACCAGAATCCATAAAGATCGGTCAACGCTCCGAAAAATCCGGTATGCTCCGTGCTGAATCCAACCAGAGTGACAGGTATGAACATTATCGCCTGAGCGAAAATGATTGGCATAACGCCGGCGGCATTTACCTTCAAGGGTATATACTGGCGCGCGCCACCATACTGCTTGTTGCCCTGGATGCGTTTTGCGTACATTACAGGCACCTTGCGCGTTCCCTGCACAAGAAGCACCGCACCGGCAATTACCGCAACGAGGATTACAAGTTCTACAAGGAAGATCACCAGACCACCACCCGCTGAATTCATCAGACGGCCTGTGAATTCCTGGATGATTGCCTCGGGGAAGCGTGCCATAATACCTATAAGGATGATGAACGAGATGCCGTTGCCGACTCCCTTCTGGTCTATCCTCTCGCCAAGCCACATTATAAACATTGACCCTGCGGCAAGCACTATGGTCATGAACACTACAGTCCAGAAGCCCATCTCAACATAACCGCCGGCTGCCTTCACCTGATACTGAAGGTTGACAAGATAAGCCGGACCCTGAAGCAAAAGAATCAGGACGGTCAGGTAACGGGTGTACTGGTTTAGCTTCATCCTTCCGCTCTCTCCCTCTCTCTGCATCTTCTGGAACGCGGGAAGAACCATGCCAAGCAACTGTATCACAATCGACGCCGTGATATATGGCATAATTCCAAGCGCGAATATTGACGCCTGAGAGAACGCGCCTCCCGAAAACATGTCGAGAAGCTGCATGAGACCATCGGAAGTGAAGTTCTTGAGCGCCATGAGCTCGTCGGGATTGATTCCCGGCAAGACCACGTAGCATCCAAAGCGGTAGATAATCACAAGCAGCAAGGTGATGCCTATGCGCCTGCGAAGATCCTCAACACTCCAGATATTCTTGATTGTCTGTGTAAATCCCATTGTTATCAGTTTTTGCTTACGGTTCCACCTGCCGCAGTAATCGCCTCCTCAGCTTTCTTTGAGAATGCGTCGGCCTGCACCTCTATCGCGCGGGTCACCGCTCCGTTGCCAAGGATCTTAACAAGCCTTCCCTTGGGAACAAGACCTGCCTCGCGAAGGTCGGACACCGTAATCTTCGTAAGGTTCTGAGCCTCTGCCAATGCCTCAAGAGCATCAAGGTTGATGGCTTTATATTCAACCCTGTTGATATTCTTGAAACCAAACTTAGGCACCCTTCTCTGAAGAGGCATCTGGCCACCCTCGAATCCCACTTTATGCTTGTAGCCTGAACGTGACTTCGCGCCCTTGTGGCCTCGTGTGGATGTGCCACCGTAACCGGAACCCGGTCCACGGCCTATTCTCTTGTTCTTCTTGTTGCTGCCGGGTGCCGGCATAAGATTATGTAGTTCCATGAGTTCTTGATTCTATTAGAGTTGTGTAACTTCTACAAGATGATGCACTGCCTTTACCATGCCACGGATTGAGGGAGTGTCTTCCTTCACTACTGTGTGGTTCATCTTCCTGAGTCCGAGTGCATCGAGAGTACGCTTCTGTACTGCCGGGCAATTGATGCGGCTCTTTACCTGCTTGATTGCTATCTGTGACATATCTGTACTTATTAGCCGTTAAACACTTTTTCAATTGCCACACCACGGTTCTGAGCCACCTGGGCGGGGCTTCTGAGCTCGTCGAGAGCGGCGATAGTAGCCTTCACAAGGTTGTGAGGGTTGGAAGAACCCTTGCTCTTGGCAAGGACGTCGGTGATGCCGACACTCTCAAGCACAGCACGCATAGCGCCACCGGCCTTCACACCGGTACCCTCAGACGCAGGCTTGAGGAAGATGCGAGAACCGCCGAACTTCGCGCTCTGCTCGTGAGGTATGGTACCCTTGTGGACAGGAACCTTTATAAGGTTCTTCTTTGCTGTCTCAACGCCTTTGGCAATCGCAGCTGTCACCTCATTTGCCTTGCCGAGACCCCAGCCGATCACACCATCTTCATTGCCAACTACAACTATCGCTGCGAAACTGAACGCACGTCCACCCTTGGTAACTTTGGTCACACGGTTGATAGCCACGAGACGGTCTTTCAGTTCCAAATCATTTGTAGATTTAACTCTATTATTTCTCTTTGCCATGATTTTCGCTTAAAATTTAAGACCGCCCTCGCGTGCCGCGTCGGCCAATGATTTCACCCTGCCATGGAAAAGGTAGCCATTACGGTCGAATACTACCGTTGTGATGCCATTCTCCAAAGCCTTCTTTGCAATATCAGCTCCAACACGGGCTGCAATCTCTATCTTGGTGCCTCCCTCAAGCCCTTTTGACGATGACGCAACCAATGTGCGTCCGGACAAGTCGTCGATGAGCTGTACGTAGATGCCCTTGTTGCTGCGGAACACGCTCATGCGAGGACGCTCGGCAGTGCCCGATATCTTCCCGCGGATACGGGTCTTGATTTTGTTTCTTCTTGCTATCTTGGATATCATAGTCTTCCTTTTTTACTTTATTTTGCGTTGGCAGACTTGCCGCTCTTACGACGGATAATCTCACCAACAAACTTGATACCTTTACCTTTGTAGGGTTCAGGCTTACGGAGAGAACGGATCTTGGCACATACCTGACCGAGAAGCTGCTTGTCGGCGCTCTCAAGTATGATAAGCGGATTCTTGTTACGCTCAGTCTTAGCCTCTACCTTAATCTCGTTAGGAAGCTTGATGAAGATAGCGTGTGAAAAACCCAACGACAGCTCCAAAACCTGGTTGGTTGCAGTGGCACGATAACCTACGCCCACAAGTTCCATCTCCTTCTTGTAACCCTCGGAAACGCCCACAACCATGTTGTGAACAAGAGCACGGTAAAGACCATGCATCGCACGGTTCTGACGCTCGTCATTCGGACGTTTCAGTTCGAGATGATTCCCCTCCTGCTCTATAGTGATGACGGGGTTTATCTCCTGGGAGAGTTCTCCTTTGGGACCTTTTACAGTAACTACATTGCCATTTACCTGTACTGTCACGCCAGCAGGTATCTCTATGGGTGCTTTACCAATTCTTGACATATTGAATACCTCCTTTAATTAATAAACGTAACACAATACCTCGCCACCGATCTTACGCTCTCTGGCCTCTTTGTTTGTCATGACGCCATGGCTCGTGCTCAATATCGCGATGCCAAGGCCGTTCAACACGCGGGGCATGTCCTTGTAGCCTGTATATTGGCGAAGACCCGGACGAGACACGCGATGCAAATTCTTGATGGCGTTCACCTTGTCAATCGGATCATACTTGAGGGCAATCTTGATGGTGCCCGACGGGGTGGGACCTTCCACGAACTTGTAGTTCAGGATGTAGCCCTGGTCAAAAAGGATTTTCGTGATCTCCCTTTTAATTTTTGAAGACGGAATCTCCACCACACGGTGTCCCGCACGGATGGCGTTTCTCAATCTCGTCAAATAATCTGCTATTGGATCAGTCATTGTTTTGATTGTTAAATTGATTCAGAATTTCCGAACAATATTTAATTTTCACTGTTTCTCGTAGTTTCGGACAACACGAGACTATCTCTCATGATGCCACAATGATTGGAGGCTTCCCATAAGATCTCCGACCTATATGGGATGCCACCAATTACTATAACGTCACTGTGACGATTTTATTGTCACCAGCTCGCTTTCTTTACGCCCGGAATCAAACCAGCAGACGCCATTTCACGGAACTGAATCCTGGAAATGCCGAACTGACGCATGTATCCTTTCGGACGGCCTGTAATCATGCAACGATTGTGAAGACGCACTTTCGATGCATTCTTGGGAAGCTTCTGAAGCTTGGTAAGCGCCTCATAGTCAATATTACCCTCTGCATCTGCGAGAGCAGCCTTCTTAAGGGCAGCCTTCTTCTCGGCGTATTTCTCAACCAGCTTCTGGCGTTTCACCTCACGGGCTTTCATTGATTCTTTTGCCATAGCTATTATTTTTCGTGTTTGAAGGGAAGTCCGAATTTCTTGAGGAGTGCGAAGCCTTCCTCGTCTGTGGGTGCTGAAGTCACGAATGTGATGTTCATACCCTGAAGTTTCGGAACATTGTCAATGTTGATCTCGGGGAAAATAATCTGCTCCTGGATGCCGAGCGTATAGTTGCCTCGCCCGTCAAGCTTGGAGTTGATGCCCTTGAAGTCACGGATTCGCGGAAGAGCTACCTTCACAAGTCTCTCAAGGAACTCATACATCTTCTCCCTGCGCAATGTCACCATCGCGCCGATAGGCATTTTCTTACGAAGCTTGAAGTTGGAGATATCCTTCTTCGAAAGCGTCGGAACAGCCTTCTGGCCGGTGATTGCCGTCAGCTCATTGATTGCTGTCTCGATGAGTTTCTTGTCCTGTGTGGCAGCGCCAAGACCCTGGTTGATTACAATCTTCTCAAGGCGCGGCACCTGCATCACTGATGAATAGTTGAACTCCTTCTGAAGCTCAGGCACTATTCTCTCCTTATAGTCTTTACCAAGTGTTGTTTCGCTCATTACTTAATCTCCTCTCCTGATTTCTTAGAATAACGTACGAGTTTGCCGGCCTCGTTCAACCTGCGTCCTATGCGGGTGGCCTTGCCAGTCTTGGGATCCACCACATTCAAATTAGAAATGTGGACGGGAGCCTCGATTTTCACTATTCCTCCCTGAGGATATTTAGCATTGGGCTTCATGCTCTTCGAGACAATATTGATGCCCTCCACGAGTGCACGCTGCTTTTTCACAAGCACTTCAAGCACACGACCTGTCTTGCCCTTGTCGTCTCCGGCATTTACATAGACCGTGTCGCCCTTCTTTATATGGAATTTTGCCATTTTACTGTTCGTTTATTTAACTTGACATTAAAGCACCTCAGGCGCGAGCGACACAATTTTCATGTTTGTGGCACGAAGCTCACGGGCAACGGGGCCGAAAATACGGGTGCCGCGGATTTCACCGGCGTTGTTAAGCAACACACAGGCATTGTCGTCGAAGCGGATATAGCTTCCGTCGGCACGACGGATCTCTTTCTTCGTACGAACAACCACAGCCTTCGATACTGTGCCCTTCTTCACGTCTGAAGAAGGAATCGTGCTCTTCACCGTAACGACGATGATGTCGCCAACCGATGCGTAGCGACGGCCTGTGCCGCCGAGCACGTGAATGCAGAGAGCCTCTTTGGCACCACTGTTGTCAGCTACTGTAAGACGTGATTCGGTCTGTATCATAATTACTTAACTTTTTCAATGATTTCCACAAGTCTCCATCTCTTCGTCTTGCTCAACGGACGGGTCTCCATCAGACGAACCGTGTCGCCTACTGAACACTCGTTTTTCTCATCGTGAGCATGATACTTCTTTGTCTTGTTGACAAATTTTCCATAGATCGGGTGCTTCTCTTTCCACTTGATTTCAACCGTAATGGTCTTGTCACACTTGTTGCTCGAAACAACCCCAATTCTTTCTTTTCTCAAATGACGCTTTTCTTCCATTTTTCTTAAATACTTTTTGGGATCAGTTGTTTACTACTGGAGCTTCTGCCTTGGCGGCGAGTTCCTTCTGGCGCAACACAGTCTTCAAGCGTGCAATCTCCCTGCGATCTTTGGTGATCTTCGAGGGATTGTCGATAGGAGATATCGCGTGCGCTACTTTCAATTCACGATAAGCCTTCTCGCAGGCCTCAATCTGTGCCTGCAGTTCCTGAATGCTTAATTCCTTGATTTCTTCCTTTTTCATATCGTATTTTTCTCTTTTGAGAGTCCGTTACAACTCCGGCTTCCGGAGGACTCCGAAGTTATAACGGAATTTCTCCGATTTTATTAGACGTTCTGGCTGGGATCATAGTCACGGCGCACCACAAATTTTGTGATCACCGGAAGTTTCTGGGCTGCCAGACGAAGCGCCTCCTTGGCGATATCGTAAGGTACACCCTCCACTTCTATAATGATACGTCCCGGGGTGACAGGAGCCACGTAACCCTCTGGATTACCCTTACCTTTACCCATTCGCACCTCAGCCGGCTTCTTGGTGATAGGCTTGTCCGGGAAAATGCGGATCCAAATCTGACCCTGACGCTGCATGTAGCGGGTCACTGCCACACGGGCTGCCTCAATCTGACGGCCTGTGATCCATTTAGACTCAAGTGTCTTGATGCCGAACGACCCGAAGGCGAGCTGGTTGCCCCTCTGGGCCTCTCCTTTCATGCGCCCTTTTTGCGAACGGCGGTATCTGGTCTTTTTTGGTTGTAACATTGTCTGTCCTTCTTATTAACGGTTGTTGTTTTTCTTGTTGCGGAAACCACCCTTGCGACCGCCGCCCTGAGGACGGCCTGTCTCCTTCTGGCCTACGGCATAAGCGGGAGCAAGCTCCTTCTTACCGTAAATCTCGCCACGGCAGATCCACACCTTGATGCCGATGATACCGACTTTGGTGAGAGCCTCCACAAGAGCATAATCAATATCGGCGCGGAGTGTATGGAGCGGAGTGCGTCCCTCCTTGAACATCTCAGAACGAGCCATCTCGGCGCCGTTGAGACGACCGCTGACCTGAACCTTGATGCCTTCTGCTCCCATACGCATGGTGGATGCGACAGCCATCTTAACGGCACGGCGGTAAGCCACCTTGTTCTCAATCTGGCGCGCGATATTGGTGGCAACGATTTCAGCGTCAAGCTCCGGACGCTTGATTTCGTGGATGTTGATCTGCACGTCCTTGTCGGTGAGCTTCTTTAGCTCGTCCTTCAAATCGTCAACATCCTTGCCACCCTTACCGATTACCATACCGGGACGGGATGTGCAGATAGTGACTGTCACCATCTTGAGCGTACGCTCGATAATGATTCTTGAAACGCTTGCCTTTGCAAGACGAGTGCGGAGATACTTACGGATCATAGAATCCTCCAAGAGGGTCTCTCCGTATTTCTTTCCGCCATACCAGTTTGAGTCCCAACCGCGGATTACGCCAAGACGGTTGCTGATCGGATTAACTTTCTGTCCCATCTTTCAATCAAGCTTTTTCATTATTAATAGTATCGACATACAATGTCACATGGTTAGAACGCTTGCGGATACGATAGCCGCGACCCTGCGGCGCAGGACGCAGACGCTTCAGCATCGGAGCGCAGTCAACAAAGACTGTCTTCACACAGAGCTCACCGGCCTCTGCCTTGCGTTCATTCTTCTGCTCCCAGTTGGCGATAGCGCTGCGGAGCAGCTTCTCAACCTTACGGGCAGCCTCCTTGTTGGAGAATTTCAGGATGCCGAGAGCCTTGAATGCCTCCTCTCCACGGATCATATCGACCACGAGGCGCATCTTGCGGGGCGATGACGGCACATTATGCAGCTTTGCGAAATACTCGCTCTTGCGTGCCTCTTTGATGGCGTCGGCTGCTTTTCTTTTTCTTACACCCATTGTATTTTTTTGCTATTTTTTTGACTGTTGTTATTTGCGAGGCAGGCTATTATTTCTTCTTGTTGCCTGCATGGCCGCGGAATGTGCGCGTAGGCGCGAACTCACCAAGCTTATGGCCCACCATGTTCTCTGTGACATAGACGGGGATAAACTTGTTGCCGTTGTGCACTGCAAATGTGTGGCCCACGAAATCAGGCGAAATCATCGACGCACGGCTCCAGGTCTTGATAACTGACTTCTTGCCGCTTTCGTCCATGGCTGCGACCTTCTTCTCAAGCTTCACACTGATAAACGGTCCTTTTTTAAGCGAACGACTCATAATTGACTTCTTTTAATCAAATTTACTTTTTCCTTCTTTCAATGATATACTTCGAAGAATGCTTCTTCGGCGAACGAGTCTTCAAGCCCTTCGCATAAAGACCTGTACGTGAACGGGGATGTCCACCGGACTGACGGCCCTCGCCACCACCCATCGGGTGGTCAACAGGGTTCATCACGACACCACGGTTGTGAGGACGGCGTCCCATCCAACGTGAACGTCCTGCCTTGCCACTCTGCTCGAGAGCGTGGTCGGAGTTACCGACGACACCCACGGTAGCACGGCATGTCAGAAGCACTTTCCGGGTTTCTCCGGAAGGCAATTTGATTATCGCGTAGTCTCCCTCTCGGGATGTGAGCTGAGCGAACGTTCCGGCGCTGCGGGCCATGGCGGCTCCCTGTCCGGGACGAAGCTCTATACAATGGATAAGTGTACCTACTGGTATCTTTGCCAAAGGAAGGCAGTTGCCTACCTCAGGAGCGGCATCCTCGCCGCTAACGACTGTCTGGCCCACCTCAAGCCCGTTGGGGGCAATCATATAAGCCTTCGAGCCATCCGTATAATAAAGCAGCGCGATGCGTGCCGAGCGGTTGGGATCATACTCTATGGTCTTGACAACTGCCGGTACGCCGTCGTTGGTTCTTTTGAAATCAACGAGACGCAATTTTCTCTTGTGACCGCCGCCACGGTAACGGGTGGAAAGATGACCCGAAGAGTTGCGGCCGCCTGTGGAACGCTTGCCCACAGTAAGAGACTTTTCTGGTGTGATTTTAGAGACTTTCTTTACGCTCTCGCCACCCTCAACGGGCTTGGCAATGGCGATCTCGTTGCGGAACACACCAATAATCTTGTGTCTTTGCCCGGGGGTGACGGGCTTGAATTTTCTTACTGCCATCTGTTTTAAATGTTGCTATAGTAATCTATCTTCTGTCCTTCTGCCACAGTCACATAGGCCTTCTTGTATGCCGGTTTCTGACCGCGGATTAACCCTCCCTTGGTGTAACGCTGTTTGCGCTTACCGGCATAGAGGGCCGTGTTTACTTTCACGACGCGAACATTGTAGAGTTTCTCCACAATATCCTTAATCTGGAATTTGTTGGCGTCGGGAGACACAGCAAATGTGTAGCAATTCTGCTTCTCGCTGTAGGCGGTTGCCTTTTCCGTCACAAGGGGTTTGATCTGAATATCCATTTCTATATCTCCTTAATTTTAGAAGTTCTCGTTAATCAGCTCCACACTGCCCTCTGTCATGAGGATGGCGTCGTTGTTGAGCAATGTATATGCGTTCAGGTCGGATGCCTGCTGCATAAGTGCGTTGGGCACGTTACGAACCGAAAGAAGCACGTTCTTGTCAAGATCGTTCATCACGAGCAGAGTCTTCTTGTCGTCGAGATTGAAACTCTTGGCAATCTTAATCCACTCCTTGGTGCAGGGCTTCTCGAAATTGAAGTTCTCAACTACGAAAATACCGCCATTCTGTGCTTTCGATGAAAGAGCGATCTTCTTGGCAAGCTGCTTCATTTTCTTGTTGAGCTTCGTACGATAGTCGCGGGGACGAGGGCCGAATACTGTGCCACCGCCGCGGAGAAGCGGAGAATTGATGTCGCCACGACGTGCACCGCCACCGCCTTTCTGACGGCCGAGCTTACGCGTAGAACCGGAAACCTCGCTACGCTCCTTGCTCTTGTGGGTGCCCTGACGCTGGTTGCCCAAATACTGCTTAACGTCGAGATAGATAGTGTGGTCGGCGTTGCCCTCGCTCAAATCGCGTGCAAACACGTCATCATTAAGAGTGATTTTGCGTCCTGTGTCTTCTCCCTTGATGTTATATACTGCTACTTCCATTATTTCTCAACTATAACGATTGAACCTTTGGATCCGGGGATGGAACCCTTTATCATTAACAAATTGTGCTCGGGAAGCACCTTAATAACCTGGAGATTCTGTACAGTCACACGCTCATTGCCCATATGACCGGCCATGCGCAGACCCTTGAATACCTTCGCGGGATAAGAGCAGGCACCGATTGAACCCGGCGCACGGAGACGGTTGTGCTGGCCATGGGTTGACTGACCAACGCCTCCGAAACCATGACGCTTTACAACGCCCTGGAAACCTTTACCCTTGCTTGTGCCTACAACATCCACGAAGCCGCCCTCCTGGAAGAGGTCAACTGTGAGAGTGGCGCCAAGCTCCGGCATGGTCTCAAATGATTTGAACTCGGCCAAGTGACGCTTGGGGGTTACTCCAGCTTTTGCGAAGTGACCGGCCTCCGGCTTGGTGGTGTGTTTCTCCTTCTTGTCGAGGAAACCTACCTGCACAGCCTCATAGCCGTCATTCTCAACTGTCTTGATCTGAGTAACCACACAAGGACCTACTTCGATAACAGTGCACGGAACATTCTTTCCGTCGGCACTGAAAACGGATGTCATTCCGATTTTCTTTCCTAATAATCCTGGCATTTCTTACTTTGATTTATTTTTTGCCGACGTATGCTCCGCCGGCGTTTGTTTTCTATGTTTTGTTCTTTTTGGCCTTTATGCCTCTCCCGTCCGTAGGGGCGGGAGAGGTATATTTTTGTCAGACCTTGATGCTTACGTCAACACCGCTGGGGAGCTCGAGTTTCATCAGAGCGTCAACAGTCTTTGATGTGGAGCTGTAGATGTCAATCAGACGCTGGAATGATGAAAGCTGAAACTGCTCACGGCTCTTCTTGTTTACGAAAGTGGAGCGGTTGACGGTGAAGATGCGCTTGTGTGTGGGAAGTGGAATAGGCCCGCTGACCACCGCACCTGTCGATTTTACCGTCTTCACGATCTTCTCAGCCGACTTATCGACAAGATTATGAT
>JAIDXM010000003.1:9091-19343 GCA_029058745.1 Muribaculaceae bacterium | reverse complement strand
CATTATATAAATAGCTCATACTCATTAGTTAATATATCTTAAAGTTTGCGTAGAAATTTGGAATGCAACATAGAAGAAGAGCGCGTTCCTTAAAATCTCGAGGTACAACTGTCTGCGAGATTTTAAGGAACGCGTTCTAAACATAGACACTTGCGACAGACAGGGATTGCCTGTTATAAATGTCGATGTCATTGAGACTTATGGCACTGTCGTTATTTCTTATAGTGGTGGCGGTAGCCCTGGATTCTGTTCCAGGCACCACGTGTGAAGTCGGGGAAAGCCACAGGCGCGGAACCGTTTTCGATTGAAATAGCACTGAGAGGCCCCATTGCGCTCCATTCAGCCAGGTCATATACGTCCATGTCGAGAGGCAGGCCGTTGCGCAGGCAATACACGAGACGGTAGTCCATGATGAAATCCATTCCTCCGTGTCCACCTACTTCTTTCGCGAGATTACCCACTTCCGTAATGATGGGATGGGTGTATTTTTCAGTTAGGGCTTTCTGTTGCTCGTCGGAAATCCAGCTGTGGGCAGAGAGATTCTCATGGTCAGGCACTATCGTGGAATCCATCTGTTCGGGTTCGAAGGCATACCCTGCACGCGGGTATTTGTTGGCGAATCCTTTTGTGCCTGTGAGCTGGTACATTCTTGAATATGGACGTGGGTTCATCACATCATGCTGGATGTGTATGGTCTTTCCGTTCTCAGTGCGCATCATAGTCATCGTGTGGTCGCCATTTGCGAAAGACTCCGGTTCTTTCCCGGTTGTCTCCTTAATGTATGCCGGGCCACCGACCGCTTTCGTGTCCATCGCGACAAGGGTGTTTATCTTATCGCCACGGTGAATGTCGAGAAGCTGGCATGCCGGGCCGAATCCATGGGTAGGATATACGTCGCCACGGTGTTCGCGGTTGAAATCCATGCGCCAGTTGTTCCAGTATTCACCCCAGAATTCTTTAAGGTTATGGATATAACTCCCTTCTGTGTGCAGAATCTCCCCGAACAGTCCTGCTTGAGCCATGTTGAGCGTATTGAGTTCGAAGAAGTCATAGACGCAATTCTCAAGCATCATGCAGTGTTTACGGGTTCTTTCAGATGTGTTCACAAGATCCCATATTTCGTCAAGTGATGTTGCCGCCGGCACCTCGATGGCCACATGCTTACCTTTCTCCATTGCGTATAGTCCCATTGGTGCGTGTGTCTTCCAGTCTGTGGCGATATACACCAGGTCTAAGTCATCGCGCTCCACGAGCTTCTTCCAGCTGTCTTCATTTCCATAATAAGCGGCGGCACGTTTGTAGCCCACCTTGTCAAGGCGTTTCTGGGTTTCTTCGACTTTCGCGGAGTCAATGTCGCAGATTGCCACTACTTTCGCGCCTGGGATATATGTGAAGCGTTCCACGGCGTCAGGTCCTCTCATTCCGAGTCCTATGAATCCCACTCTTACAGTGTCGAGTGGCTCAGCCGCAAATCCGAGCATGTCATCCTGTCCGTCCGGACGTTGAGGAATATCAGTCTCGATAATTGAAAACTGTTCTTTCTTTTCACCACAAGACGAGAGGATGCCCAATGCGGTGAATCCGATTATCAGATTTGTAAATTTCATGATGTGTTTTGAGAATTTTTTTTTCTGTACTGCAAAAGTATTTATATTCATCGAAAAATGCAAATTAATTGGTTCCCGGGGTTGCCATTTTTGGATAATAAGCTTAAATTTGCCTTATGAAATCATTGGAAAAAGTAATATCAGAGTTCAATATAAAGGGAGAAGTGTTGTCGGTGGCTCCTTTTGGCACAGGTCTTATCAACGACACTTATCTTGTGGAGACATTTGGAGATATGCCGGACTACGTCTTGCAACGTATCAATCACAGAGTGTTCAAGGATGTGGAAGGTATGCAACGTAATATATTGGCTGTCACCTCTCACATACGCCATAAGCTTGAACAGGCATGCGAAAAGGATATTGAAAGGAAGGTGCTCGAATTTGAGACTGTCGGCAAAACAGGGAAAAGCTGTCTTTATGACGGCGAGAATTATTGGAGGTTAAGCAGGTTGATTCCTGGCGCTGTCACGCTGCAAGAGGTGACTCCAATCACGGCGCGTTATGCAGGGATGGCATTCGGGCGCTTTCAGGGTATGCTTGCCGATATCCGGGAAGAGTTGACGGAGAGTATTCCCGGATTTCATAATATGGAATTGCGTCTGCGACAGTTGCGGGAAGCGGTTGAGAATGATGCCGTCGGACGGGTTGCTGATGTCAGTGATTTGCTCGACATAATATCGGGGCATGAGTCTTGGATGTGTGAGGCGGAGAAATTGCATAGAGAGGATAAGTTGCCTAAGCGTATATGCCACTGCGACACGAAAGTCAACAATATGCTTTTCGATGAGAATGGAGAGGTGCTTTGCGTGATAGATCTTGACACAGTGATGCCATCGTTTGTGTTCAGCGATTATGGCGACTTCCTGCGCACCGGGGCTTGCACAACACCGGAGGATGAGCCAGACATTGAGAAGATAGATTTTGATATGTCTATATTCAAGGCATTTTCTGAGGGTTATATGTCTGAAGCGGGTAAGTTTCTAACAAAATCGGAGATAGAGTGGCTGCCTGACTCGGTCGCGTTGTTCCCTTATATGCAGGCAGTAAGATTCCTCACGGATTACATAAATGGCGACATCTATTATAAGATTTCTTATCCGGAGCACAATCTTGTGCGCACACGAGCCCAGCTTCGTCTTTTCCAGTGTATCGAGTCGCTTATGCCCGGAATCCGGAGTTATATCAGAGAATTGGCATCTGATATATGATAATAGGGAAATCAATCAATTCGAGTTGTGTTTACGAAAATAGTATATATTAAAATGGGTTGTAACTCAAAAGTTACAACCCATTACTGTTGATTTAGATTGTTCTGAATTGATGGCTTACTTCATTTCTTCGGATGTATGACGTATTTAATTTCAGAGAGATATGGCATCGTGTTCCAAATATGGACACATTCTCATCTAATTAATTCAATCACGATTTGGCTATATTAAATTTGGAGTATTAACAAATTATGTTTATCTTTGTACATAAATAAATAAGAATATGATAAAGAGCAAGTCTAAATATAAGAATCGTATTCGTGTGGTACTAGCAGAAAAGGTTATCACCAATCATTGGATAGCTGATAAAATGGGAGTTTCGGATATGACCGTATCCCGTTGGACGACTAATAAGATTCAGCCTTCTATGTCTCAGTTCATCGAAATATCCAATCTTCTTAACGTGGATGTAAAAGAGCTGATTGAGTATAATTTCGACAATGCCTTAATAAAATGAGTAGAATAATAGATTTCAATAATATCAAAGATTCTTTGGGTAATAGTATATTTTATACCAATGATAGGGCTACAGTAGCTTTAGGAGACTCCTTGCAACTACTAAAAAAAATACCAGACAACAGCGTATCTCTTATCTTAACAGATCCGCCATATCATAGCACCAAGAAGGGTAATATAATAAACGATAAGGCATTCTCAACAGATGATGATTTCATCAGTTGGATGGAGTTGTATGCAATGCAATGGAAACGGGTGTTACGCCCAAATGGCTCGATCTTTATGTTTTGTTCTTCTTGCATGGAGTCAAAACTGACGAATATGCTTTGTAAGCACTTTAATGTTTTGTCTCATATTGTTTGGACAAAGCCAAATGAACCTGGATATGACGGATGGAAAGGGAAGATGAAAAAAGAAGCTCTAAGACAATGGTATCCACATTCGGAACGTATTATTTTTATGGAAGCTGCTTCTGAAGGAAATCTAAATCGCTCATATTTTGGCAACTATCTCAAACGTTTGCGTACTGAGTGTAACCTTTCAGGAAAAGATTTGACGGGAATGATAGGTGCATACGGAAGAGTTAATCACGGAGGAGCTGTTTCAAATTGGGAAAGTGGACGAAATATTCCAAGCAAAGAGCAGTATGCAAGTATATGTGAGGCATTAAAAAAGTCCGGCATAAAGGAGAAGTTATTAGAATATGAAGATGTTATTCGCCCTTTTGAGGTTAATGCCAATGTGGAATTTACAGATGTGTGGACATTCCCATCCGTTAAAGCTTACAAAGGTAAACACCCCGCCGAAAAACCAGTGTCCATGCTTGAACACTGCATTCGGGCTACTACCTTTCCTGGTGACATTGTACTGGATTGTTTTGCCGGTTCTGGCAGTACTATCGTAGCGGCCTTACTGACACATCGGATTGGAATTGGAATTGAAATTGATAACAGTTGGTGCTTCTCAATCAAGAGGAGCATTGAAAACGCAGAAGATATAGGCGATGTATGTGACATCCAATCCATAATGAAAAGGTTGGTGTCAGATAAAGAGCCATCGCTTTTTGATTTTGAAACTAAAGCGTTTTGATATTGTTCTTTATTAGCACACGGCGCATCCAATCTAAAGTTGGCTCAATACCAGAATCTTTAACGACGACATTGCAGTGGTGATGTCCCCATCCTAAATTGTAGGGCCTATGGTTGAACTCTCCTGTACGAAGTTCACGTATGTGAAATAAACTCACTTCCGTAACAGTGAGGTCTGGAACAACCCTTCCTTCGGCTTGCTGTATTTTTCTGCAAAAGCCAATTGCCGAAATATGTTGTAGACATAATGGACAGATGGTATATCCATCAGCGTCAACAATGCGGGCCTGCTCTAATTCTTTTCGATTATATAGTCCTTTCTCTTTGGCTTCATTTTTCAATTCAATAATATAATTACGAAGGGCAGACGGGTTCTCCGCATCCTTTATAAGTTCCTCTATATCCTTGCATGACCAGAACAGAACCTCAAGCTGTAATTTGCAGTTATTGTTATTCTGTTGTGTTGAATACTCATATACCCGGATACCAGCACCCTTCATCAAGGATGTGCAGAATCCTTTTACGATTTTGCTTTGACCTTCTGAAGTCGTTGCCGGAATCCTCGCAACATACTTTCCGCCTAAAGGCGTTTTTCTAGAGGTAGCAGCTTCCCATTTTTTTAAAGGAGGATATTTAACCCATTGTTCTCTCGTTTCATAGAACACTAGCATGTTTTTACCAAGTTTCAATCCTTTGTGACTCGAGGAGTTAAAATAATCTTCAGGTCTTATTAATACAATAAACCCATTTTCATATTGACCATTCTCCGAGGGGGCCTGCTTGCATATTTCATAATCTTCATATGGTATCAGAACCGTACTATTGCGTCCAACTCGATTTTGGTATATTACATCGTCATCTGCTCCACGAGTCTGACCAGTCTTATATATTTTCGTCCTTACCAATTGAGGAAGATATACCAGTTTCTTAGCCATAGTTAAAAGTCCATTAAATGGGATAATGTTATATTTAATCCATTTGCAATCTTATTGAGCGTGTTCAGAGTGGGGCTTTTCTCGCCTCGTTCAATTATGCCGATATATGTGCGATCTATGCCGCACTTAAATGCAAATGCTTCTTGGGAAAGTCCTGTTGCCTTTCTTAAATCAACTAATCTTTTCCCAAATGCAATGTTTATAGGTGTTCCATTCATATTACAAAATTATACCATAGCCGACTAAAGAACAACGGACTAAAGATAGCATTAGTCAATTTGCTTTTATGATGAACCATAAAACAAATGAAGGACACCCTGTCGTTAATTAGGACACGTTCCAAATATGTTCCAAATATTGTGAAATTATATCAACCATAATCTATTTCAATCGAAATGCAATCAAAGAAAATGGAGTGTAACCGCTTGGGCACACTCCATTTATATGGATTTAGATTGTTCTAAATTGAGGGGTTACTTCACTTCCTCGAATTCCACGTCTTCGGCACCGCCGTTCTGGTCATTGTGAGGAGCTCCGGCTCCGGGCTGAGGTCCGGCCTGTGCACCTGCAGAAGCCTGCTGTGCGTTGGCGATGTCCTGTGCTGCGGCCTGGAACGCATCCTGTACAGCCTTTTCGGCAGAGTCGATGTCTTCCACGAGCTGGTTCTTGTGAACCTCTTTCAGACGGTCGATGGCAGACTGTATCGCAGCCTTCTTGTCAGCCGGAATCTTGTCGCCGAGCTCGTCGAGTTGTTTCTGGCTCTGGAATACCACTGAGTCAGCACGGTTGAGCTTGTCGATTCTTTCCTTGGCCTTCTTGTCGGCTTCCTCGTTAGCCTTTGCCTCATCGCGCATACGCTGGATTTCGGCATCGCTAAGACCGCTTGACGCCTCGATACGGATTGACTGTTCCTTACCGGTAGCCTTATCCTTTGCAGATACGTTGAGGATGCCGTTGGCATCTACCTCGAAGGTCACCTCAATCTGCGGCACGCCACGCGGTGCGGGAGCGATGCCTGCAAGGTTGAACTCACCGAGAAGTTTGTCGTCGGCGGCCATAGGACGCTCACCCTGGAGAACGCGGATTGTCACCTCAGGCTGATTGTCGGCTGCGGTAGAGAATGTCTCGCTCTTGCGGGTAGGGATTGTAGTGTTGGCCTCGATAAGTTTTGTCATCACGCCACCGAGAGTCTCGATACCGATTGAAAGAGGCACAACGTCGAGGAGAAGCACATCTTTCACATCTCCGCTGAGCACGCCGCCCTGGATTGCCGCGCCGATTGCCACAACCTCGTCAGGGTTGACACCCTTGTTGGGCTGTTTACCGAAAATCTCCACCACTTTCTGCTGAATTGCAGGAATACGGGTTGAGCCGCCTACAAGGATAACCTCGTCAATCTCAGATGCAGAATAGCCGGCGTCTTTAAGGGCGTTATGGCAAGGACCCACTACGGCATCAATCAGTTTTGACGCGAGTTGCTCGAATTTTGCTCGTGTGAGAGTCTTCACAAGGTGCTTCGGGCCGGAAGCGGTGGCCGTGATGTAAGGAAGGTTGATTTCCGTAGAGGTAGAGCTTGAGAGTTCAATCTTGGCTTTCTCTGCCGCCTCCTTGAGACGCTGCATGGCCATAGGATCCTGACGGAGATCCACTCCCTCGTCAGCTTTGAACTCATCAGCGAGCCAGTCGATGATTACATGGTCGAAGTCATCGCCACCAAGATGGGTGTCGCCGTTTGTAGATTTTACCTCAAACACACCGTCGCCGAGTTCAAGGATTGAGATATCGAAAGTTCCTCCGCCGAGGTCGAACACCGCAATTTTCTGTTCCTTGTCAGATTTGTCAAGTCCATATGCGAGAGCGGCAGCCGTAGGCTCGTTGACGATACGTTTCACTTTGAGACCTGCGATTTCGCCTGCTTCCTTTGTAGCCTGACGCTGGGAGTCATCGAAATATGCGGGCACGGTAATCACAGCCTCTGTCACTTCCTGACCGAGATAGTCTTCGGCAGTTTTCTTCATTTTCTGAAGAATCATAGCGGAGATTTCCTGTGGGGTGTAGTCGCGTCCGTCAATGTCAACCTTAGGCATGTTGTTTTGACAAACTACCTTATAAGGCATACGTTTGATTTCATCTTCCACCTGGGAGCATTTCTCACCCATGAAACGTTTGATGGAGTATATGGTGCGGGTAGGATTGGTGATGGCCTGACGTTTTGCAGGATCACCCACCTTACGTTCTCCTCCATCCACAAAAGCCACGACGGAAGGAGTTGTATTGCGGCCTTCGTTGTTAGGAATTACAACAGGATCCTTTCCTTCAAGCACAGCCACACAAGAGTTGGTGGTGCCCAAGTCTATACCAATAATTTTTCCCATAATTTGATTCTATTTTTATAATTGTTGTTAATCAGATTTTCAATGGAGCAGGTTTCTTTAACCGCTCCGTACATCATATAAACAAATCGCGTGCTAAAAGTTTCAGATGGCGCTTTAATTTTAAAATTTATTTGTAAATATGTGAGAATGGGTGGATTATAAATTACATGATGAGAGGTGGCCCTTTTGTCAAAACTGACAAAACTGGCGAAAAAACAGCTTATCATGTCAAAATACGAAATACGGTACATGATGGAAATGTGTGGTGACGTGTGAGTGCGGAATGGATATTCGGGCATATGGGACTGTCGAAAAAGTGGCGGATTACAGGTGATTTTGGATAAAAAAAGAATCAGGACGATAATAATTGATAAAAAATAGTTAACTTTGCAATCTGATTATGCCCCTCCGCTTGGATAGCGGTGTGTCTTAATGTTGAGAACCGGGGATATTCAGCAAGCAAACACCTTGAACTGTATGAAGCTTTTACAAGAGAAACTGTCGCGCTACGATGCTCCCCAGAGGGCAATGGCTGCAGGAATCTATCCCTATTTCCGACCCATTTCGAGCGAACAAAACACTGAAGTGACGATGAACGGAAAAAAAGTGTTGATGTTCGGATCAAACAGTTATATGGGTCTTACCAATCATCCAAAAGTGATTGAAGCCGCTGTCGAGGCTACTAAAAAATATGGAACCGGAATGGCCGGGTCGCCGTTCCTTAACGGGACTATAGATCTCCATAAGGAACTTGAGTCGAAAATAGCCGCTTATGTCGGCAAAGAAGACGCAATGTTGTTCAGCACCGGCTTTGGTGTTAATCTCGGGGTCGTGTCAACTTTGACGGGAAGAGAGGATTACGTCATTATAGATGAGCAGGACCATGCTTCTATTATAGAAGGACGTAGGCTTTCTTTCTCTAATTATTTGAAGTATCGTCATAACGATATGGAGAGCCTTGAGGCGCAGCTTAAGAAATGTGACCCTGATAAGGTGAAACTGATTGTCACCGACGGCGTGTTCTCCATGGAAGGGGATGTGGCCAACCTCCCGGAGATTGTCAGGTTGGCAAAGCAATATAATGCCTCGGTTATGGTTGACGAGGCTCATGGCATAGGCGTATTCGGGAAGGGCGGACGCGGCACATGCGACCATTTTGGTGTCACGGATGATGTTGACCTTATCATGGGTACTTTCAGCAAATCGTTCGCATCCCTCGGAGGATTCATTGCCACAGACAAGTCAGTGACTAATTTCCTGCGCCATCATACAAGGGCGTATATCTTTACAGCCAGTATCACTCCGGCTTCCACCGCCGCCGCGAGCGCCGCTCTCGACATCATGATTGCCGAGCCGGAGCGTCAGGAACATCTTTGGAAGATAACCAACTATGCCCTTGATGAGTTCCGAAAGCTCGGATGTGAGATTGGAAATACATCCACACCAATTATCCCGTTGTTTATACGTGACGATTACAAGACTTTCCAGGTGACTCGAGACCTTCTTGACGAGGGAGTGTTTGTGAATCCTGTTGTCACACCGGCAGTCGCGCCACAGGACACTCTTATACGCTATTCTCTTATGGCCACTCATACAGAGGAGCAGGTGGCTCGTTCAATCGAGGCTATCGGAAAGGTGTTCAGACATCATGGCATAATTTAACAGGTATTACTGAAGATTTATCAGGGAGAGCCCATTACATGGGGTCTGCCTTGAAACATATGCCACTCAGGCACTCTCTGAAACCGGGATCGCGGTATAGGCAATCCCGGTTTCTTGATGTGCCTGAGTGGCGTAGGATTATTTTGTGTTTTTTATTTTAAAAAAAATGTGGAATTATTTTGCATCAAGCATGAAATGCATTAATTTCGCATCATAAATGTTTTTAGAAAATACTCAGTCAAACATACGCTATGGTATATAAGTTTAAATTGGTAAGCGATGAGGTGAGCAATTTCTCACGAGAGATAGAGATTGATGCCAACTCGTCATTCCTCCAGTTGCGCAATGCGATTCTCGACAGCGTTAACTATTCGAAGGATGATATCGACTCGTTTTTCCTTTGCGACGATGAATGGCAACGTCAGGAGGAAATCACGCTTGAGGATATGGGAAGTTCAAGCGACCAGGATATCTGGATTATGGAAGACACTCCGCTTAATGAGTTAATCGAGGAAGAGGGGCAGAAGCTTGTGTTTGTTTTCGACTATATGACGGAACGTTCCTTCTTCATGGAGATGAAGGAGGCTGTCCCCGGACGTACGTTGAGCGATCCTATATGCACGGTGAAGAGAGGGAAGGCTCCGGCACAGAATGTTGACCTTGATGAGTTTGAGAAGCAAATCGATCAGAATGCCAAGAAGCAGGTGGAAGATATTGACATCGAAGAATTCTATGGCGATACAGATTTCAATGAGGATGAACTTGGCAGTGGTTTTGATGATCTCTCTCTGAACTAAGCCATGGACCCCGAAGCAACAAATCGTGCGGGGGAGAAAGCTTCAGAATTAGGCACCCCCCCTT
>JAIDXM010000003.1:0-9081 GCA_029058745.1 Muribaculaceae bacterium | reverse complement strand
GCTCATCGGGGGTGGTGTTTTGTTGTCCTCTGTCACAACAACCCCTGCCCCCCCCCACCACAAACGGGGGGGGGGGAGAAAGCTTCAGCTTTCTCCCCCGCACGATTGTTGAAGTATTGTTCAATCACGACCGAATATACGGCTAAAGAAGGATTTCGGTTTTTCAGGTTTGATGTGAACCCTCATTTGGTCGTCTTCTTTGCCGAGAAACAGGATATGGTTTCTGAAGACGAAAGCAATCATCTTATCAAATTCAAGCACGGTATTAATGCTCCGGACAAGGAATCTTCTGAACGGATTGAATTCATCAAGATCCTCGATGATGATTTCATCGTCGATTCTCTTTATTGAGTGATTTTCTTCAAGCATCGGAAGGAAATAGTCAAGGCGCAACTCTTCTGATTTCCGGTGAGGCTTGCCGAATTTTTTATAGATTTCCTTTATTACATTGTCTGTTATCATAGCCGAAAAAGAGTGAAGCGACATCCACTTGCGGATAAGCATAATGCACCAATTCATTCATGGTAATGTATTTTTTGGGGGAATGTAAAGACAATTACTGGTTATACATTTCTACAATGAGATACACTACATGGAAGTGTTGCTAACTACAAAACGAACTAAAGCCGCAAATGGTTCGTTTGTATGCCGCTTTTAATTTAGGGTTGCAGTAGTCAGATAAGTAAATGGATTAAAAAGAGGCGGGAATGCAATGTCTGTCACGCATTCCCGCTTCTTATAGCATGGATATGGAATGTCTGATTGCCTCTTTGCAGAGGTTGCTCAGGATTTATCCGAGGAAGCTTAGCAGTACTCCGGCAGCTACCGCAGAGCCGATGACACCGGCCACATTGGGTCCCATAGCATGCATCAACAGATAGTTGGTCGGGTCATATTCAAGACCGACATTGTTTGAGATGCGGGCTGCCATTGGCACGGCAGAGACACCTGCGTTTCCGATAAGCGGATTGATTTTCTTGTCTTTCTTGAGGAAAAGATTGAATACCTTCACAGAAAGGACACCTGCAGATGATGCGATGATGAATGCGATGAATCCAAGTCCGAAAATCTTTAGCGTATCGAATGTCAGGAATTTGTCAGCCTGCGTGGAGACACCGACGGTGAGGCCAAGAAGGATTGTCACGATGTCGGTCATTGCATTGCTTGCTGTCTTGGCAAGCCTGGTGGTCACACCGCTTTCCCTGAGAAGGTTGCCAAAGAAGAGCATGCCAAGCAAGGGGAGACCGGATGGAACCACAAAGCAGGTGAGAATCAGACCTACGATGGGGAAGATAATCTTCTCGTTCTGGCTTACTACTCTCACCGGTTTCATCTTTATCTTACGTTCCTTTTCAGTAGTGAAAAGTCTCATGAGAGGAGGCTGAATCAGAGGGATAAGCGCCATATATGAATAGGCGGAGACAGCCACCGCTCCAAGAAGAGCCGGATTGAGTTTAGATGTGGTGAAGATCGCGGTCGGACCGTCGGCTCCACCGATTATGGCTACACATCCGGCGGAGAGGGGGTCGAAGCCGACAAGTAGAGAGAGCATGTAAGCCCCGAAGATGCCGAACTGTGCGCAAGCTCCGATAATCATTAGTTTCGGGTTGGCGAGTAGGGCGGAGAAATCTGTCATGGCTCCGATTCCGAGGAAAATCAGAGGAGGATACCATCCTTTCTCCACACCATTGTAAAGGATATTGAGCACGGAGCCCGGCTCATATATTCCTATTTCCATTCCCGGTTGGAATGGAATATTGCCTATAAGCATACCGAAGCCTATCGGGACAAGCAACAACGGCTCGAAATTCTTCTTGATGGCGAGCCACACGAAGAAACATCCCACGGCGAGCATTACAAGATTGGTGAATTCACAGTTGTAGAATCCTGTGAATTCCCAGAAAGTCTGGATAGTCTGGCTTAGAAATTCGCCAAACGAATACGTTGTCTGAGCTAAAATCATAATGTCAGGATTGTGAGTTCAGCTTTATTCGATAACCATGATGTCGCCGTCCTGGGCCACGGCATCGCCGACGCTGGCGAGTATTTTCACGACTTTGCCACCTTTGGAAGCATGGATGTCATTCTCCATCTTCATCGCTTCCAGTACGCATACTGTGTCTCCTGCGTTAATAACGTCTCCGACGTTAACGCTGATGCTCATGAGAGTGCCGGGGAGTGGGGCCTTGATAATGAACCCGGTTGACGGCTCTGATTTGGGGGTGGCGATAATCTTTTCTCCGGATTCAGTCCTCGGGGCAGGGAGCGGACTCTTCACCGGCTGAGACACGGTGGTTTTTCTTGAAGGCACCTTGTCAAGTTCCACGGTATATGGGGTGCCGTTCACCTCCACATGGACATGGTCATCGACCACGTCTCCGACTTTGACAGAAAATTTCGTGCCGTTGATTTTATACTTATACTCTTTAAATTTCATAATAAGGTTGTTGTCTGTTCGTTAGAAAGGATTAAAAGGAAGTGCGGCCGGAGGGCTGTTTGTGAAGCTCCGGCACCTGGCGGAGATTGTAGATTTTAGAGTTCCATGGAGAATAGGCTCGTTTCATCCTCCGTATGGTCAGGATTGTGTCCTCTATGTCATGTCCATCTCCGAAATGTTCGGAAAGAGCCATGGAGATTGCCGCAATCGCCTCGCCGGAATCAACCTCCGGAGTGGCCTGGGTTTCTTCAGAGGGTCGAATCACTTTCTGAGATGCGATTCGTTTCTTCTTGGCAATCAAGGCTTCCGATATTTTTCCGAAGCATAAGAAGAGCAGAGACAACACCGCGAGAGCGGAAATCACAATTGCCATGGCGATGATTGTGATGGCTCCTCCCCATGAGTCGTTGACTTCTGCGTTATGGGCTTTTTCTGCCTGAGTCATCTTCTTGGTCAACTGACTCTCCTCGATATAGTTCACTTCCTCACTGGGTACGGCATCTGCCGCCACGGCAGTCTGGAGACCGATTGACATTTCAGTGGGATCGGATGCGGAATCCGGCTCACTTGCAGGAGCCGCATATGCGGTTCCTGCAAGCGCCAGAGATAAGGCCGCTGTCAGAATATACTTTTTCATGATATTTTGCATGACAGTGGATTAAAATCAAAGTGGAATATTCCCATGTTTCTTCGCCGGATTAGACACTTTCTTTGTGGCAAGCATCTGAAGGGCGCGTATAATGCGGAACCGTGTGTTCCTCGGTTCAATCACATCGTCGATATAGCCGTATTTCGCGGCCTGATATGGGTTGGCGAAAAGTTTGCGGTATTCCTCTTCCTTCTCAAGTTTGTAGGCTGCAGGGTCGGCCTGGGCTTTTGCCTCCTTGGCGTAAAGCACTCCTACGGCACCTTCCGCACCCATGACTGCGATTTCAGCCGATGGCCATGCGTAGTTGATGTCGCCACGGAGCTGTTTGCAACTCATCACGATGTGAGAGCCTCCATAGCTCTTGCGGAGTGTCACGGTGACTTTCGGAACTGTCGCTTCTCCATATGCGTAGAGAATCTTGGCTCCGTGCAGGATGACTCCGTTATACTCCTGGCCGGTGCCAGGAAGGAATCCCGGTACATCTACCAGAGTCACGATAGGGATGTTGAATGCGTCGCAGAAACGTACGAACCGCGCACCTTTACGGGAAGCGTTCGAGTCGAGCACTCCGGCGAGCACCTTGGGCTGATTTGCCACGATGCCTACCGACTGTCCGTTGAAGCGGGCGAATCCGACGATAATGTTCTTGGCGAAATCTCTCTGCACCTCCAGGAACTCCCCGTTGTCGATTATGGACCCGATGACATCATACATGTCATAAGACTGTTTTGCGCTTTCGGGGATAATCTCGTTGAGAGAATCCTCAAGACGGTCGATTGGGTCGTCGCAGGCTACAAGCGGGGTCTCTTCCATATTGTTCTGAGGAATGAAGCTCATGAGTCTGCGAATAATCTTGAGGGCTTCCTCTCCGTTCTCAGCCGCGAAATGGGTGACACCGCTTTTTGTGGAGTGTACTGACGCGCCGCCAAGCTGTTCCTGGGTCACATCTTCTCCAGTGACGGTCTTCACTACAGAGGGGCCTGTGAGGAACATGTAGGATATTCCCTTTGCCATGATGGTGAAGTCGGTAAGAGCCGGGCTATAGACAGCCCCCCCGGCACATGGACCGAGTATGGCTGAAATCTGGGGCACCACGCCAGATGCGAGGATGTTGCGCTGGAAAATCTCGGCATATCCCGCGAGGGCGTTGATGCCCTCCTGTATGCGTGCACCACCGGAGTCGTTAAGGCCAATTACAGGAGCGCCCATCTTCATTGCGAGGTCCATGACCTTGCAAATTTTCTGTGCCATTGTCTCAGAAAGGGAGCCGCCGAAAACGGTGAAATCCTGTGCGAAAATATACACGAGGCGTCCTTCGATAGTGCCGAACCCGGTCACTACGCCATCGCCGAGAATATGTTTCTTGTCTTGTCCGAAGTTGGTGCATCTGTGGGTGACAAACATGTCAAGTTCCTCAAAGCTGCCTTCGTCAAGCAGCTGTGCGATACGCTCGCGGGCAGTGTATTTCCCTTTCGCGTGTTGCTTTTCTATTGCTTTCTCGCCACCGCCGATTCTGGCTTCGGCGCGTTTTTCGATAAGCTCTTGGATTTTTTCTGTCTGTATGCTCATTTTGTTAAATGATAATAATGGATTGTCTGATTAAGCGAGGGCTTCGGATTACTTGGAAGGGTCTTCACAAAGCTCGGTCAGCACAGCCTCGGTTGACTTCGGATGCAGGAATGCGATGTTCAGGCCGTCGGCTCCTTTGCGTGGAGCCTTGTCGATTACTTTCACTCCCTTCTCTTCCACTTTCGCGAGAGCTTCGGCAACGCCGTCCTCAACAGCGAAGGCAAGATGGTGCATGCCCCCTCTTCCTCCGTTTTTCTCGATGAACTTGGCAATTGTGCTTTCCGGAGAAGTTGCCTCGAGAAGCTCAATCTTTGTGTCGCCGACCTGGAAGAATGCCGTGGTCACTTTCTGGTCTTCCACAACTTCCTGCTTATAGCATTTGAGGCCGAGGACGCTTTCATAATATTCGATTGCTTTTGCGAGGTCAGGCACTGCTATGCCGATGTGCTCGATGTGAGAAATTTTCATGTCAGAAGAAATTTTTATGATTGTCTTTTGTTCTGATTGCCATGGAAACTACCACGGCAATTTTGTGCAAATGTAGCAAATATTATCCACCCAATCAAGAAAAAAATGAAATAATGAAATAATGCCATATGCATGTGAAGAATAATAGGGGTTTATGGTGTCTGTTTATAAAAAAATGCCGATATTTGCAGAAATTTTATCCAAAGTATAGTTATGGAGATAACACCTAAGGGCCTGGCGGCTCTCACAGGGGGTAGTGTGGAAGGTGATGAAAATATTATAATCAGAGGTTTTGCGAAAATCGAGGATGCCAAGGAAGGCGACGTGTCGTTTATCGCAAATCCGAAATATTCCCATTTTATCCACACCACCAAGGCAAGCGCTGTCCTCGTAGGTCGTGATTTCAACCCTGAGGGAGACATCGCGGCTACGCTTATACGTGTAGATGACCCATATGTGACGATAGCAGAACTTCTTAGATATGTGGAGTCGAGCAAACCTGTTCCGGAGGGTATTGAACAGCCTTGTTTCGTAGCGGATGGGGTTGAGATTCCTCCCCATGCCTATATAGGGGCTTTTTCGTATATAGGGAAGGGTGTCAGGCTCGGACGTAATGTCAAGATATATCCCCAGGTGTATCTGGGCGATGGGGTAGAGGTTGGCGAAGACACTGTGATACGGGCCGGAGCAAAGGTATATGAGGGATGTCGTATTGGGCAACGGTGTATAGTGCATTCCGGGGCTGTGATAGGCGCCGACGGGTTTGGGTTCGCACCGCATGACGGGGTATTTGAGAAGATTCCTCAGACCGGCATAGTGGTTATAGAGGATGATGTCGAGATTGGCGCCAACACCACTATAGACCGTGCCACATTCGGCCAGACAGTCATCGGGAAAGGCACGAAACTTGACAACCTCATACAGGTGGCCCATAATGTGACCATAGGACAGAACAATGTTTTCGCGTCACAGACCGGCATTGCCGGCTCCACCCATATAGGGAATGGAAATATGGTCGGGGGACAATGTGGATTTGCCGGCCATATCAAGGTTGGCGACCGGAATGAATTCGGGGCGCAGTCGGGCATTCCCAATAATGTGGGCGACGGACAACGGCTCATTGGCTATCCGGCCATCGATGCCCGGCAATTTGCCAAAAACCTTGTCTATCTCAAGCGTCTTGACAAATTTTTTTCAGAACAACGTAACACAAAATAATAATGAAACAACTCACTCTGAACGCTCCCTTCACACTGAGAGGTAAGGGACTTCACTCCGGAATGGAGATTACAGCTACATTCAATCCGGCTCCGGATAATTTCGGCTATAGATTCAAACGTGTCGATTTGGAAGGACAGCCTGAAATTGAGGCGGTGGCTGAGAATGTAATTGAAACCACCAGAGGAACTGTGCTGGGCAAGAAAGAAGCCAAGGTGAGCACTGTTGAGCATGCCATGGCTGCGTTGTATGCGGCCGGTGTTGACAATTGCCTTATAGAGGTTGACGGCCCTGAGCTGCCGATTCTTGACGGAAGCGCCATCAGATATGTGGAAATGCTTGATGAGATAGGCCTCTGTGAGCAGAAGGAGGACAAGGATTTCTATATCATAAAGGAGAAAATGAGATTCAAGGACGATGCCTCAGGCTCTGTTCTCACCGTTTATCCGGACGATCATTTCAGCGTGGAGACAATGGTGGAGTATAATTCCAGGGTGTTGCCGAATCAGTTTGCTGTTCTCGATGACCTGTCGGAGTTCAAGCAGGAGGTTGCAAGCGCGAGGACATTTGTCTTTGTGAGGGAAATAGAGGCATTGCTTCAGTATGGCCTTATCAAGGGTGGCGACCTTGACAATGCCATAGTCATTTACGATGAGCCGGTCAGCCAGGAGAACATAGACAGGATTTGTGATCTTGTGGGGGTGGGCCATATGAATATCTCCCAGTTGGGATATATCAACCCTCAGCCATTGAAATGGGACAATGAGCCTGCGCGTCATAAGCTGATGGATGTCATCGGCGATTTGGCTCTTATCGGGCGTCCTATCAAAGGCAGGGTTGTCGCTATACGCCCCGGACACACTGTCAACAACAAGTTCACGCGTATGGTGCGTAAGGAGGTGAGGCATACGGAAATCCAGTCTCCCTACTACAATCCTAACGACGAGCCTGTCATTGATGTCAACGGCATACGTAAGCTGTTGCCTCACCGTTATCCTTTCCTGCTCATCGATAAGGTGATAGAAATAGACAGGAAGCATTGTGTGGCTGTGAAGAATGTTACTGTCAACGAGCCGTTCTTCCCCGGCCATTTCCCGCAGGAACCGGTGATGCCGGGAGTTCTGCAGGTGGAGGCTATGGCACAGGCCGCAGGAGTGCTGGTGCTCAATTATCTTGAGGAGCCCGAGCGATACAGCACGTATTTTTTGAAGATAGACAATGTAAAGTTCCGTCAGAAGGTAGTGCCCGGCAATACTTTGCTTCTTAATGTCAGCCTGATGACAGAAATCCGCAGAGGATGCGCTGTCGTGAAGGGTTATGCTTTCGTTGGAGAGAAGATTGTGTGTGAGGCGGAATTCATGGCTCAAATAATAAAAAACAAGTAAGCACTCAACTGTCAGACATTATGAGTAATATGTATTATGTCCATCCGGAGGCAAAGATCGGGAATAATGTAAATATTGGAAATTTTTCCAATATTTACGAGGATGTTGAGATTGGAGATAACTGTGAGATTTTCGGGAATGTCACAATATGTCCGGGCGCGAGAATTGGTTCTGGAGTAAAGATATTCCCCGGTGCTGTCATATCTGGCGTTCCTCAGGATCTGAAATTCAAGGGAGAGACTACTTATGCATACATTGGCGATGGCACTGTACTAAGGGAATGCGTGACGGTGAACCGTGGCACGGCATCCAAGGGTAAGACAGTAGTGGGTGAGAATTGCCTGATTATGGCATATAATCATGTGGCGCATGACTGTGTCATAGGAAACCGGGTTATCATGTCGAACGCATGTCAGCTTGCAGGAGAGGTAGTTGTGGATGATTTCGCGGTGATAGGCGGTGGAAGTCTAATCCATCAGTTCTGCCATCTTGGCCGTAATATCATGCTTCAGGGCGGCGCTTTGGTCAACAAGGACATCCCGCCTTACGTCAAGGCGGCGAGGGAGCCGATTTCATTTGTTGGTCTCAACACGATAGGACTTCATCGCAATGGTTTTTCGCAGGAGGATATCCAGACGATAAACGACATATACAGGGTGCTTTATCTGAGCGACCTGAATGTAACGAATGCAGTGAATCTGATAAAGGAAACGCTTCCTGAGTCGTGCTATCGCGATGAGATCATAGACTTTGTGATTAATTCCAACAGAGGCATCATACGTTCGGCAATCTGACCGTATCATAAAACGATAATGGCGACCTGTGCTAAAGAAGTCACAGGTCGCCGTTATTGTTTTTAATCAAGTGGTAAATTTGTTGGGAAAAGTGTATATTGAGCTTCTCCTCGTATTATTTGAATTGGATATAAGGGAATTGCGTCATAACAGAGTGTCGTGTATAAAAAATGGAAGTCCGGCAGACACATGTCGCCGGACTTCCTATATATGGAAATATGTTTCCTGTATTATTTGAGGGCAGCCTGAACTGCATCGTTGGGCACCATTTCCTCTTTGAAGATATAAGCGCCTGTCTTAGGAGATTTCTCCATTTTGATGATTTTGCTGTAGGTGCGTCCTTCACCCTTTTGAAGAGACGCGACGGTTTTCTTTGCCATGGGTCAGTGGGGCTTATTTAATTTCTTTATGGATGGTCATTCTCTTAAGGATGGGGTTGTATTTTTTCAACTCCAGACGTCCTGTTGTATTTTTGCGGTTTTTGGTGGTGATGTATCTTGACATTCCGGGCATACCGCTGGCTTTGTGTTCGGTGCATTCAAGGATAACCTGCACTCTGTT
>JAIDXM010000029.1 GCA_029058745.1 Muribaculaceae bacterium | reverse complement strand
GAAAGTCAGGGCTTTGTTTTATGTTTTACAGCAGTTTATGAAAAGAGGGCGCATCTTAATTTTGATACACCCTCATTTAATACCACATCAAATCATCTCTCCGGAATATCTCTTATCCCTTTCTCCTCAACATACTTCTCAAACGAGGCATAATCTCCCATGAATATGTCAAGATCAACATTCTTCTCAATTCCACCGGCGTTCCCTTTTTCCGAGAACTGCCATATCTCAAGATGAGGTACCCTTGGCATCACATCAGGATTATAGCGGGCGATAAAGAAGTCATATCCGTCAAATCCTTTCCCTTTCAGATACTTATTATAATAGGAGTCATACGTGTAAAGAATCGGTTTGACTCCATAATGCTTCTCCACTGCATCAAGCCACTTATGGGCATACTCGCAGGCCTTGTCGGCATACTTCCTCATCTCTCTGTTGTCAAGCTCCATATCAAGCACCGGAGGAAGGTCGCCAGGCTCAAGGACCGTGTGGTCAATGAAATTCCGTATCTGTCCGTCAATATCACTGAGTCTCAGGAAATGATAGGCGCCTCTCACAATGCCACATCTTTTTGCCTCCTCGAAATTCCGCTGAAAAGAATGGGCCACCCAATCGGCTCCCTCAGTCGATTTGACTACAGCGAACAAAACAGGCTGAAGATATTTCGACTCTTTCAAATCACCAGTCACATTCCCTGTGCTGTCGGCATAGAGAGCCAACCTCTCCCAGTCTATATGATTCTGGTGGTTTGAGACATCGATGCCGAACACCTGCTCCCCGGTCTTATAACAGCTTCCGGCCACAGGTGGCAACTCACCGTCTTTCCATTCCCCGAAGGCGATGGCTCCCTTTGCCGACACAATCTTGCCGAGGCCATCCTTTACCCCATCCTTCCAGAAGCCATGATAGCGCACACCATTCTTATAGTGGCAACTCCCATAGCCATCGGGAAGATAATCTCTCAATCCGCCCATATATGTGAACTCCCTGGCGACAACCACTCCGGAATTCAACACACCGTCATCCCAGTTACCTTCAATAAGTTCTCCGTCAGCAGTCACCAACACGCCCTCTCCGAAGGGTTCTCCCATTTTCCAATACCCGGAAAACACCGACCCGTCAGACAATTGTTTTGTGACGTGTATATGTCCTGTCTGATACAATACAAAATAAGCCAGGGCGGCCACCACCACACATAAAGACATCAGCAGGAACACCGACCTCATGCTGACACCTTTCTTTCGTCTTGACGAAGGAGGCTTGTTGATGAACTCCAACATCTCGTCACCACCTGCCGTATCTCCGGCAGTTCCCATATTTTCTGATTTCTTCATAGCTTCCGTTTTTTTACATTCGGTCGTGTCCCACAAACACAATCACTTCATACAGAACAGCCATCTACAGCCATCTCTTTCTTTTGGCTATAAAACAAACAACCGCATGAGAATAAATGCCAGACGACATCATCCTATGCGGTTTTTGTAGAAGTTTAACATTAGAGATGTGGTCATCCGAGATCCACGACAGTAATGCCGGCACCCCCGAAACGCACATCCTCATCACGGAAAGATTCCACATTAGGGTTAGCCTTAAGCTGTTGCCTGATAAGCGTCTTGAGGATGCCGTGGCCTGTGCCATGAAGAATACGGAGACGTCCGGCATTGAACTGCACAGCATCATCCAGGAAATATGTCACAGCCTGCAGAGCCTCGTCAGCACGCATGCCACGCACATCAATCTCATTCTTGAATTTAAGCTGTCGTTCACGGCTCTCATTGCTTGCCGAAGCGGACACGGTCATAACCGTTGACGTGGCTTCCGGTTTTGGCTTCTTCGCGGATTGCAATTTCCCGGTCTCTACAATCGTGCGCAATGCCCCGAACGCCACCTCCGCCTTACGGCCCGAGATGTTGAGAATCTTGCCCACAACTCCGCCGTCAGACATCCTGACATAATCACCGACCTCAAGTGACGCTTTCGCCTCCGGCTTCGCCGCCTTACGGATTTTCCCTTCCGCCTCAGTCTTGCGACTCTTATGCCGCAACGGCTTCAACACTTCAGGCAAAGTCTCTTTTTCAGACTCACTGTCAAGACTCTGCTTATACTCCTCAAGTTCGCGTCGTATTTGTCTTGTGCGTTCCTTCTCGGCATCCGCCTTACGGATTTCATGGATAGAACGCTCTATCCTGGCATTGGCGCCGGCAAGAATCTCACGGGCTTCCTCTCGTGCGGCACGGATTATGGCAGCTCTCTGCGACTTCAAATCACTGGAGTTAGACTCATACGTCTCAAGAAGTTTGTCAAGCTTATGTTCTTTCTCCTTTATTCCCAGACGCTTGTTTGCCCAATATCGCCTGTCGCGCTGAATGTCGAGAAGATACTTGTCCATGTTTACATAGTCGCTTCCTACAATCTCGCGGGCCCTTGCAATCACATCCTGAGGCAATCCGGTGTTCCTGGCAATCTCCAGAGCGAAGGAACTGCCTGGATTTCCCACCGAAAGCTGGAACGTGGGACGAAGATGCTGACGGTCGTAGAGCATTGCCCCGTTCACAAATCCCGGTTCTGACTCTGCGAATGTCTTAAGATTCTGGTAATGAGTCGTCACAATCCCCATACATCCTGTCTTCCCGAGACTGACGAGAATTGACTGTGCGAGCGCGCCTCCAATCTGAGGCTCAGTGCCCGACCCCATCTCATCGGCGAGAATCAGAGTCGCAGTCCCTGCATGCTGCAGAAAGAATTTCATGTTGGCAAGATGGGATGAATATGTGCTTAAATCATTTTCAATCGACTGTTCGTCGCCGATATCAATGAATATCCCTTTGAATATACCCATATGGGAATTAGAGTAAAGGGTGGGCAACATGCCACACTGCATCATATACTGCACCACAGCCACAGTCTTAAGGCATACAGACTTGCCTCCGGCATTAGGGCCGGAGATAATCAGAATCCTTTTCTCCTCTGTGAGATTTATATCAAGTGGCACCGGTTCCTTGCCATGCTCCCTGAGAGTAAGCAGGAGCCCGGGATGCACCGCATGAAACCAATCAATCTCCGGGTCTCGCTCTATCACAGGCATCTCCCCATTTGTATCCTGAGCGAACCTGGCTTTCGCCTTTATAAAATCCAATCTTGCAAGAATCTTGCATCCATCCGATATCTCCTCTATGTGAGGGCGCACTGTATCTGATATAGCAGTCAGGATAAGAGCTATCTCTCTACGCTCGTCCATCTCAAGCTCTCGCAGTCTGTTGCCGGCTTCCACCACCTCCGCCGGCTCTATGAAGACGGTCTTACCGGTTGCACTCTGGTCATGCACTATGCCATTAATGCTACGTTTGACAGCTGAAGACACAGGAATCACAAGTCTTCCATCGCGTAGCGACGGAGCCGCATCCTTATCCACGATTCCCTCTGTCACAGCCCTGTCAAGCACTCTCCTCATGGCCCTCTGCATCGACCCTGCCGCCGCAGACATAGCCCGCCTCACCTCCAGCAAACCTGGCGACGCGTTGTCTTTCACCTCTCCGAACCGTCCTATGCAACGGTCAATCTCAACCACGATATCAGGGAACGAAGGTATCGCGGAAAACTCCTCGCTAAGGTATGGGAAACGGCTTCGGCCACCCTCCTCCGTTGCCGCAAAGAAACGTCCCACCGCGTTCATCGTCTGAAGTGTGGCTGAGAGTTTCTGCAACCTGTCGGCCGGCATAAAAGACCCTGCCGCCCTGATTTCCGCAAGCCACGGGACCACATCATATACCCTCTCGTCTGGCATATCTGCCGGCGAAGCAAGCACTGCCGACATCTCTGACACACACAAAAGCCTCCGTCTCACTTCTTCAAAGACGGAGGAATAATCCATCGCCATGGCCTCTTCCTTGCCAAGACGGGTCTCACATTTATCTACAAGAATCTGCCTTAGCGGCGAGAATCCTATCTTACTTTCGAAATCTGCTGGAAAAATCACTGTAACTTAATTTAATTATAGGTGGCCAACAAGAGCGCCGCTTTTGCGGCAACTATCCAACCCGCAGCTTGTGTCCGGCTCACACCGGCAATGCAAGCAAAGGCATATCTCTCTCAAACAAAACCTTATGCGGTATGCCGGGATTGAAAAGCCTGCTGAACACATTCTTTTTCTTATTCGGCACTATCAGCAACTCTATGTCGCATCTGCCGATAAACCTCTCGAAATCCTCTCTGAATGTCTTCTTCCCAAACACCTCGAAATGGAAATGGGCGGTTGGGTAATTCTTATTGAAATAATCTGTGAGAGAACCCACCTTCTCCGACACTTTGTCGCCGGCCCTGTCATTGACCGGGATAAGGGTGACATCCACCTCCGGATACCCGAACATTCTCATAAGAGTATCGACTGAGAGGATGTCATGTTGGTCGAGATTGCAGAAATAAGCCAATCTTTTTATCGAGTGCACTGACTTGAGCTCATAATTCTCTGGAATAACATAAACCGGGACACGGCACGAATCGAGGACTTCCGCCGTGACGCTCCCCACAAGCTCCTCCTCCTTACGGTCTTTTCCCCTCGTGGCCATGACAACAAGCGAAGGTGGCGAAAGCCTGCAGTATTCAAGTATCACCTCCTCCGGCACTCCCTCGTTCAATGTCGTGGAATACCCAACCTGAGGGAGTGTCCCGTCTTTCTGCATGCAGTCAATCTTTTTCCGGAACTCCGACATTTGTCTCTCAGCTTCCTTGCGGATATCATATCCCTCTTTCAACTCCGACATCTCGGCTATAGAATCCATCTCAGAGCCGGGCGACTCATAGGACAAGGCTCCCATAAAATAAGGTGTGGCATACGCATGCATCAACACCGGATGAAGAGACAACATGTCGGCAATCATGAAGCCGGCCTTACAGGCAAGCATACTATATGGAGAAAAATCTATCGGAAGAAGAAGATTCCCGTTCTCTCCGGCCATCTTCATCTCAACCTTGGCTGCGGCATACTGGTCGCCGCTCTCGATGATTCTCAAAGCAAGCGGCAAATCCCGTTCACAGATTTTGACCCTCACTCCGGATGCGATGCCGGCGCCCGAAATCACAAGATTCTCAAATCTAACCTGAATGCCATGACTTTCAAGAATTTTCTTTAACGCCACAGCCCTGTCGTAGGTATGAATCACAAGAGTAATAAATCTATCTGCCGCCATAATTTAAAAGATTAAGCGGCGCTCCGGAATACCGAAGCGCCGATGATGAAACAAATCAGTTCACTTATTTACTACAAATCAAGCTTCAGCCTGGTTCTGCTCTTCAAGAATCTTAACTGCCATATCATAGATGGTAGTGTCGTCAAGAACAACAAGACCGCCATCGGGACCCGGCTCTATATGCATGCCGACATTCTTGCCGAACTGGTAGTTGACTCCGCCGAAATAGTTGCGCACTGTCTGCACTGTGAGGTTCAGCTCGTCGGCAATACGGTGGGTGGAACCGTCGGGCAGACTATCCTTGAGTCTGCGAAGCTCATTGAAAGTTATTGTCTTGCTCATATCAGATGGTATTTTTTGAGGTTATACTTAAACGATTGACTATAAGTAACCGTCGATTATTTTGTTTGACAATATGGATTGTTTCTCCATTTCGTTTGCTAATTTAGACAATATTTCGCAATCTACCAAGAATTATGAGAAAATATAATGTGTTTTACAACATATTCCTTTTCTCGCTCACACCGCCTCCATGTCGGAAGCGGCAACCCAACCTATGTAATCGGAGTTCAGGCGGACCTTATACCACGTGACTTTCCCTTCCGCGTCAAGCTCTTCCGAAAGTATCTGGACTGTGGTGCCTTTTGTAAGCACGGATGCCCTTTCTGAAGACGCCTCTTTCCCAGGCTCCGTGAGCAAAGCCACCTTGAAAGCCAGTATCACACCCTTGTCGCCGGCATTCATCTCCTTGGCTCCCATAAACGAGAAAACAAGAAAAACCGATGACAGGGCTATGAAACAGATGCCTCCGAAGAATCCGATCTTACGCACTATGACATTACGCGAAAAGACATACAACGCACATGCTGAAACAAACAGGATGAACATCACAGCCGCCATTACCGCCCATCCGTCAGACGAATGCTCCACTGCTATTACAGAATGTAGCGACTGAAAAAATGAGGGTTCATCGGAGCCAACCTTAAGCCGCTTACCCTTTTGTTCCGCTTTATTGGCATCCTCGACACGGTTGCGGAGATAGTCGATGTTGGCGTTCACTTCCTTGTCGGAAGGATCCAGCCTCTTGGCCCTCTGCCAACAAAGCATGGCATGCCCGTAATCTCCATCCTGGAAATATGCATTCCCAAGATTATAGAGCAAAGACGCCGATGTCCCATGCTCCTCCTCCGCGGCACGGAAAAGAGCTATCGCGCCTTTATAGTCTTTCGCATTGTAGGCCGAATCAGCCTCTGCGATTCTATCTGACGCCGACGCATGCGTCACTGACACAAACAGAAGCAGAAACAATATATATACGCTATTCTTCATTGCCTGATGTTTTTTGCTTTTTGAATGAATCCTCAAGTTTGTTGATTACCTCCACGCCTTCATCATAAACATGCTTCATGTTGTCTTTGGCTGCGGACGGCGCATATTTCGCATACTCACACTCATCGATAAGATTTATAAGAGATTCCGTAGCATCCGTAGCAATTCCTCTCTCTTCAAGTCTTACACACACGTTCTGGCGGTTTAGCTCTGACATTGGAAGCTTGAGCTTGTCGCCCACATATCCCCACATGGCGGACAGCATCTCATCGTAGAAATGCGCGGAATCGTTTTTCGACATACATGCCTGCGCCTTGCGTAGCCTCTTGCGTGCCATCTTGCTCGCCTTCCGGCTCTTTACCGCCAACATGTCGGCATTTGCCTTCAGATAAGCCCTGTAATATATCACCGCACCAAGCAAAAGCAAGACAGGCGCTATATAAAACAGCCAATACCCGATTTTTTTGACATATGGAGTATGGCTGAATGACAATTCAGACACTTTTACAGGCTTGAGTCCGGACCTGAATGTCATCATTCCCTTGGTCTGCGATTTCTCTGAGCCTTTCCCCTTCCCTACATTTATCGTATATCCCTTGGCTGTGGCGGTTTCATATTTCTCAGTCTCAGGATTGAAATAGACAAGCTCCACCGGAGGAATCGTAAATGACCCGGCCTCAAGAGGCATGAACGAATAATCGAAACGTGCGGTTCCGCTCACATTGTTTTTGCCCACAGTGGCATTCACCTCCGGAGTGGGACTATAAACCTCAAGTTGCGGGGGATAAAGGGCATTCAGGTCAGGCAATTTCACATATTTCAGATTTCCGGTGCCGCTGACTGTATAGACCACAGAAGCGGCCTGGTTGCTGAGGAATGTCTGGTTTGGCAACGTAGATGAGATACTGAACTTACCCACGCCTCCTGAGAAATTGGCCGGCTGCGGCGATGGGAGAGCCTTCACGTTCACTGTAAGGTCGTTGGGGGTAACATTCAATTGCAATGGCCTGGCCACCGACATATTCCCGAAAATCGGGTCATGATAATATTCCCTCTCATCCACACTCACGGTGTAGGTATTGCCCAACACCTTCAGGCTTCCTTGCATCTGAGGGAATATCAGATAACGAGCTATGACCGCCGTTGCGTAAGTCTTACCATTATATGTCTCATAATTAAGGGATGTGGACACATCCTTCGACTCCTCCACAACGAAGCCTTCGAATTTAGGCGCGGAAGTCGCGCCAATGAATTTTATCGCGTCGTAAGTAGTGTAGAGTTTGACTGTATAAACCAACGCCTCCTGCTCATATGCCGACGATCTCGACACATCTGCCTTCAGGAACAGGTTGCCGTCGCCCTTGCCTATGAACTTGGGACCCTCTGAACTGTCATGACGACCGTTAGCCGCAGGTGGGTTGCCACCTGGCGTCTGCGGTGTGTTGGCCTGTCCAATAGAATATGAGACAGTGTTGCTTGTCGCTCCGCCAACACTTATCGGCCCGAATATATATGAGCCCTCCTTCTGTGCCCTCAGGGTAAGTGTATAGATATATGTGAACGACTGTGTAGTCTTCCCATTGACGGTGGTAAAGCTGGAACTCTGTCCTGTACGGTCGAAATACATAACCTTGGCTCCTCCCACAGAAGCAGGCTTCTCCGGCGTAGCATCGGTGTTCGAAACCTCATAGGATATATAGAACAAATCACCGACTCCGATTTCACGGCGACCTCTTCCGTTCTGCACGCTCAACCTTACAGATGCGGAAAAGGCATCGCCCACCGCAAACAGCAGAAGCGTCAGAAGCAATATGTTTCTTTTATTTACTATCATCGTCTTTTCAGGTTATTCACTATTGCGAGATTGTGTTTATGTGAGAATGTGTCTTGTCATATGTCATATGTCACAGACGGGCCGCGTCCTGAAGGGATTCCATCAGCCACTTCAATTTGCAACGGGGGCGCGACAGCCTTTCCATATCCTCCACGTTTACTGTCATAATAAACGAACGACAACCCGTCAACAACACTTTTCCCGGCTGACTTCGGTTGAAAAACAACCTCAATCTCAATCTCTGAACCGAGATGTCCATTCCGTATATAATGCGACCGCCGGTCAGTCATCGACTTAAACTGGAGATTCTCCGGCAACATCTTTCTGATTTCCGGCAACGAGGCATTTGTGAGGTCGCCATCTCCGGATATGCTGACAATCATGCAAGCATCCTCTCCGGCCCTTACTACCCCTTCCGGGATAGACGCACTGACCTGGAAATCCCCTACCGCTCCGGAGAACGCTTCCGGCCTGCCCCCAGGCAAGGGCTTCACTGACACCGTCACATCCGGACCGACAAGCTCCACAACCTCTACACGATTCTGTAAAGACGGCCCCCAGAAAGGGTCATTGACTTGCACGGGACGGTTGACACCAACCTTATAGACACCTCCCTGAATGGAATGCTTACCACTTTCGTTAAACCCTACGAAATAACGGTCGATAACAGCGGTGTAATAAACTTGTCCCCCGATTTCCGTTTTTTCAAGACTTGTGTCGGATGCTGTACGTTTATACGGTACATACTCTAATCCGGGCATTCTCACACACTCCACTCCGGCAAGGTTTATGTCAGGCACATATAACACCACCTCATATATCAGGCGTTCACCTTCAACGATTTTATTTCTGTCCAATCTCGTATCAAGATATGGCACAGGATTTCCCTTCCCCTTTCCATTTGAAACCACAGGAAAGAGGACTGCAATAAGTAGCGTGAACGCATATATGAGGTTTTTCCTTTTCATATCACCAATTTTTACGTGAACGGTTGCCTCCGGAGCTCTTATCTCCTTGGTTCCCGGCGTTGACACGGGCACGAGTCTGGTTCTCCTTATTCTCCATAGCCTTCAGAATCTGGTCAGCCGTCTGCTGGTTGATATCAGGCTGTTGCCTCTTATCCTGTTTATTATCTTGGTTTTGATCCTGATTCTGATTCTGTGGTTTGTTTTGATTCTGGTCCTTGTTCTGATTCTTGTTCTGGTCTTGATTCTTATCCTGGTCTTTATCCTTGTTCTTATCCTTGTTCTTATCCTGCAGCTTCAGTTGCGTGATACGCAGGTTCCTCTTCGCAGAGGCGTCGTCAGGATTTAGTCTCAACGACTGCTTATAGAAATTCAAGGCATTCTCATAGTCCTCACTGTCAAAGGCTACATTCCCAAGATTATAGTTTGCCCGCGCGGCAAGCTGCGGACGCTCGCTTCCCATCTTCGAGACCAGTTCCATCTGAGTGAGTCCCTCCTTCAGCATATCCTTGGCAGCCTGACTGGTGTCTGAGGGATTGGTGCCGAGACGTATCTGCGACAGTCCGAGATTATAACGTCCGGCGGCAGAATTCGGATTCATCTTAAGAGCCTCCTGATACTTCGCCATTGCAGCCCTGTATCGGCCATCGTTATAAAGCGAATTACCCTCGGATATGCATCTCCGTTCCTTTCGGTTCGATTCTGTCTGGGCCGACATACCCGTCCAAGGGAGACAGGCCATTAAGACAGCGGCCAAGGCTACTACGATTCTAATATTCATCTTTTCTCCTCCTTTTTGAAAAAAGTGATTCTGTCAAGCCAGCTTATCTTCCTGTCGAGCACGAAAATATCCAGCACGATTAAAGCGATGGCAATCCACACGAATATAGCGAACAGCTCATCATGAATCGCGGAAAAACTCGATTCAAGAGCAGTTTTCTTTACAGTGTCGAGTTGCTTGTCAAGTTCATTCAGCGCGTCATTGTTCGAGGCATTGACATATATCCCTTTTCCCGCCGACGCAATCTCTGTGGCAAGATCCTCATTCAAGGCGGTCCTTACAGGTTCGCCTGTCTCCGGATCAATGAGATAGCCCCCTCCTTTGAGAGGAATATGCACTGGAGTGGTAGAGCCAAGTCCCACCACATCAAGCTGAATGTCGTTTCGCGCTGCAGCCTTAGCCGCATCCATCACACTCTGCCGGTCTTCAAGATCCTCGGCATCAGTAATCAGGATAATGGCCTTGCCTATTTTCTTGTCTTCGCTGAATGATTTCGTGGCCATGTCAATCGCCGCAGTGATATCGGTGCCCTGATTTGAAATCTGCGACGGGTCGATCGAATTGAGAAACATCTTGGCTGAGACATAATCGCTTGTCACGGGAATCAGAGTGTAGGCGTCTCCGGCATACACAATAAGCCCCACGCGGTCATTGTCAAGACGGTTTATCAGCTTCTCAAGTATGAGTTTTGCCGTTCGCATCCGGTCAACGCCATTGTCGTCGGCAGTAGAAGACGCAAGCATTGAGTTGCTGGCATCGACTGCAATCACCACCTCTATTCCCTCCTTGACTGTTTTCTCATCCTTGACACCGCCCCATGGCCTTGCAAAGGCAATGACAATCAAGGCCAGTGCGAGCATCTGAAGCGTGATTTTTATAGGAGGCTTATATGGCGACACTTCAGGCATAAGCGGAGCCAGCACCCTCGGCTTGCCGAACTTCCGCAAGTTTCTGGCCCTGGCATAGCGTGCCCAGGCATATAGGGCAACAAACGCAGGCACCAGAAGGAGCAGCATGAGGAGTTTGGGATATGCAAAACTGAACATTGCGTTTTATCTTGTTATATTTGTTAAAAACACTGGAATCAAGGGATACGTCTCAGCACAGTGTATCTCATCAGCAGAGCCAGAGAGAACGCGCAGAGCGCCCCGAGAATCCAAGGCATGAAATTCTCATCTGTGAGTGTGAAACGGTCAACGTCGAGAACAGTCTTTTCAAGGCTGTCGATTTCCTCGAAAACATCCTTCAGCATCTTCTCGTCAGTGGCCCTGAAGTATTTTCCTCCGGTAAGAGAAGCTATCTGCTTCAGCGACGCCTCGTCTATCTTCGTCTCAAGTGTGGTGGTCGAGAAGCCATAAGGGTCTGTCACCTGGATAGAGCCGTTTGTCCCCACACCGATGGTATATACCTTTATCCCCTTCTGTTTTGCAATCTGGGCGGCTGTGGAAGGAGGCACATCGCCGGCATTGTTGGTGCCATCGGTGAGGAGTATTATACTCTTTGACTTTGCCTTTCCGGAAGCAATCCTGTTGATAGCACTCGTAAGGCCATCTCCTATAGCAGTACCATCATTCAAGTCTCCCATCTCCACGCCCCTTATGGCATTCATGAGTGCGGCGCGGTCATTGGTCAGTGGCATAAGCGAAAGGCTCTCTCCGGCGAATACCACCAGACCCATATTGTCATTATTCCGGAGATTCACGAACTTCGTGGCCACTTCCTTTGCCGCCGCGAATCTCGAGGGTTCAAAATCCTTGGCTGTCATACTTCCGGAGATGTCGAGCGCAAGCACTATGTCTGTGCCCTCTATCCGCGATGTTCGCATATGGTCGTGAGTCTGAGGACGACATAGGGCAACTATAAGACACCCTATCGCTATAAGCTGCAACGCGAAAATGGAATGCATCGCGACAACTTTCCATGACAATGGCAACTTCTCCACGGCCTTGACTGTTGAAATCCCCAGCGAGGGATTTGAATTTCTGTGTTTCCACACATACCACGCAATCAAAGGAATGAAAATCAGAAACAGCCACAAAAGCGACGGATACTTGAGAATCATTTTTCACCTCCTTTCTCAACTGGGTTCTTGGCACTTCCTTTCTCAACAGAGTTCTTGGGGGCGCCGTTTTCATCCACCACAACCGGTTTCGTCTCTTCCACAAATCTCACAGCATTATCATAAGCGGCGATATTGTCGGCCGGAAGAGGGCGCACCTTGGCAAACTTCACGAAATCAGCCACGCTCAGAATCTGTCGAACATAGTCGCGCTTATCTTTCACGTCACTATCATACAGACAATCCATTATCTCACGTGAAGTCATCTCCATAGCATTGATTCCAAATCTTTTGTCAAGATAGATGCGGAGAATGTCCGTGAGACGGGTGAAATACTCTTTCTCCATTCCTTGTTCCCAGAGATTGCGGGTCTTAAGCTCCCGCAAGTTCCTGATTGCCTCTTCATATGGCGTAGGCTCTGGCTTCTTCTTGAGGACGGTACCCTCTTTCTTGTATCTTCTCAAGGCCCATACAACTGCCGCCACAGCAAGCAATGCGAGAATAATCACCCACCAGAAATCTGCAAGCCAGTCAGGCACGACATCGTAAAACCGCTTCCCCTCAGGCTCCGCCACAGGCGCGAATCCTGCGATAGGATCTTCGGCAGACACTTTCACCGGCACCACCTGAAGCGTCAGCACATTAGACCGGGCGGTATCACTTTCGGAAACATACACAAAAGCAGGCAATCTGTAGGTGCCTGAATCAAAAGCCTGCAAAGGCACCTTATAGTTGATCTGTATTCTGCCTGACCCGACCTCTACAGTGTCGGCAGTGAACGACGTGCGTAATTCAATACTGTCGCCGCACACCCCCACATAACCCAAAGCCGGATTTGCCTCTCGGAACATAGGAAACCCTCCGGGCTTCCCCTTGTCCTGCACCACCTCAAATCCGAGTGTAGTGATATTGCCCATGAGAAGATTCACAGAGTCGAGCTTTGCCGTGACAGTCACCTTGCCATACACAAGACTGACTGCACACAGGAACGCGAACGACAATAATATGGTCTTTAATCTTTGACTCATTTTTGAAAGAGTTTCCTTAATTATTTCGTGTATGCCAAATGCCGACACACATCATTATATTTCTAAAAACGCCACCTGCTGAAAGGATCCAATCCTGACATTCCCTTGAATCCAGACACAATCACGGCTGGCCTACCTTACGGAGCTACGGTTGCGGAACAATGCGAGGAGAGCCTTCACATAATCCTCATCCGTTGACACCGACGCGAGGTCAACACCACAACGTCCGGTGACTGAAGAAAGTTTTTGCTGACGCTCATACCATGCCTTATCGAATGCTTTCCTAACCCTGGCAGAGGAAGTGTCAAGCCATTTGTCAGCGCCCGTCTCCATATCCCGGACTCTGACAAGCCCGACATCCGGAAGCTGCCCGTCTCTCTTGTCATATACCTGGATGGCGGCAAGGTCATGTTTTCGGTTGGCAATCGACATGCTTGAGAAATAGTCGTGGTCATCGATGAAGTCGCTAAGCAAGAATGCCGTACACCTTTTCTTCAGGGCATTTGTCATAAACTTCAAGGCCACATCAATATCCGTTCCGCGGCTTTGTGGCTTCATATCGATAATTTCACGTATAATAAGCAGGATATGTTTCTTGCCTTTTTTCGGTGGTATAAACTTCTCAATCCTGTCGCTGAAGAATATCACCCCAACCTTATCATTGTTCTGTATGGATGAAAAGGCGAGTGTAGCCGCAATCTCGGCTATAATCTCCTTCTTTTCCTCTCCGGTGGCCCCGAAATCACTGCTTCCGCTAACGTCTATGAGCAGCATCATGGTCAACTCTCGCTCCTCCTCATAAACCTTGACGAATGGCTTGTTCTGTCGTGCAGTCACATTCCAGTCGATATCACGGATATCATCTCCGGGCTGGTACTCCCTGACCTCCGAGAAAATCACGCCACGCCCTTTGAAGGCTGTGTGATACTCTCCCGCGAATATGTTCTGACTGAGTCCACGGGTTTTTATCTCTATTTTCCTTACTTTCTGAAGTAGTTCCTTTGCATCCATAATATTGATACCGGCCAAAGGCCGTCCCGTCTCTAATGATGGGACGGCTTCAGGCAAATTTGGTAATCATTCACAACCCCGAATATCAGAGCCATGTACTTATTCTATGTCTCTATACCACATCAAGGCACCACAACCTTGTCAAGGATTGCGGTAATCACCTCGTCTGCCCCTATATTGTTGGCCTCTGCCTCATAAGACAGTCCTATCCTATGACGGAGCACGTCGTGACACACTGCACGCACGTCTTCCGGGATAACGTACCCTCTTCCCTGAAGGAAAGCATAGGCCCTCGATGCAAGCGCAAGGCTGATGGAGGCTCGTGGCGACGCTCCATATGAAATGATTCCCTGCAGGTCGGAAAGGCCAAACTTCGACGGTTCCCGGGTGGCGAACACTATATCCACGATATAATTCTCTATTTTCTCGTCGATATATATTTTCTCAACTATCTTCTGAACCTCAACTATCTCGGAAGGCTTGACAACCGGAACAATAGGCTCCTGCACTCCATGGATATTCTGGCGTATGATAGCCTTTTCCTCCTCCTTGTTGGGATAGCCTATCACTACCTTCAGCAGGAAACGGTCGGTCTGAGCCTCAGGCAAAGGATAGGTACCCTCTTGCTCTATCGGGTTCTGTGTTGCCATCACCAGGAACGGCTTGTCGAGAGGGAACGTCTCCTCTCCGATTGTCACCTGACGCTCCTGCATTGCCTCAAGCAACGCACTCTGCACTTTCGCAGGGGCTCGGTTAATCTCATCCGCCAAAACGAAATTAGCGAAAATAGGACCTTTCTTCACCTCGAAGCTCTCATTCTTTATACTATAAATCAAAGTTCCGATTACATCGGCAGGCAAAAGGTCGGGGGTAAACTGTATTCGATTGTATTTTGCCTCCACAAGACTGGCAAGGGTCTTGATGGCAAGAGTCTTTGCAAGTCCCGGGACACCTTCAAGAAGGACATGGCCGTTACACAGGAGCGCTATCAGCAATGAATCCACAAGATGCTTCTGTCCGACAATCCTGCGGTCCATTCCGCTGCGTATCATGCTCACGAAGCTGCTCTTTGAAGCTATCAGATCATTCAACTCTCTGATATTCACCGTTTCGTTCATATATTTTTCTTTTTATTATTTTTCTAATTCCAAGATGGATTTTTCAAATGCAAAAATAGTATTTATTAACTTAAAAGAATCCATCAACTCTGTTAAATAATCTTCAGCCCCTTTAAACCTTATTAAATGAGGCAAGTGCGACGGTGGCGAATGCAATCTCAGTCATTCATCCCATTTTCCGATGACCCGGAGAATGCGTTCCAGCCCTGTGCCTTGACGGGAATCTCCGCCCCGTCACGGCTCACCAACGCGCATCCGAGTTCCGGCGCTGTGATATAGCCTATCATATTCACACCCTTCAATTTCTCCACTTTCTCATGGTCAGACAAAGGGACTGTGAAAAGCAGTTCATAATCCTCTCCTCCATTCATGGCCGCTGTCACAAGATTCATATTGAATTCCTCTGCCATGAGCGCTGTCTGATAGTCGATAGGAATCTTATCCTCATACACCCTGCAACCGGTGTTCGACTCCTTGCAGATATGAAGCAGTTCCGAGGAAAGGCCGTCACTCACATCTATCATCGAGGTGGGGCGTATGCCTGCATCTCTCAACATCTCGACAACATCCTTCCTTGCCTCCGGCTTCAGCTGTCGCTCAAGAATGTATTCCTTTCCTGCGAAATCAGGCTGGAAATCCTTCTGTCCCGCAGCGACGGCATTCTCCCTCTCAAGGAGTTGCAACCCCATGAAAGCCGCTCCGAGATCCCCGCTCACACATATCACATCCGTAGGTCTGGCCCCTGAACGTGTCACGACATCTTCCGCCTTGGCCTCCCCAAGACATGTTATGCTTATCACAAGCCCCGTGACAGACGCGCTTGTGTCTCCTCCCACCATATCAACACCATAAATCTCACAGGCCAGACGTATCCCGGAATACAATTCCTCAAGATGCTCTACCGTGAACCTGCTCGACACTCCAAGGCTTACCGTAATCTGACGCGGAGTGCCGTTCATGGCATAAATATCACTGAAATTCACTATCGCCGCCTTATATCCCAGATGCTTGAGGGGGACATAACGGAGGTCGAAATGAATCCCCTCCAGAAGAAGGTCGGTGGTGACAAGAACGTCACTGCCTCCGAAATTCAATATAGCGGCGTCATCGCCAACCCCTTTCTTCGTCTGTGGGTTGACGATCGGGAATTCCTTTGTGAGATGTTCTATCAATCCGAACTCCCCGAGTGTCGATATTTCTGTCTGACTGTTGTCCATCTGTATAATATAACGTATTTGATTTGAAAATTCCCGTTACAACAGGATTTATCCAACAGCCGGACCCTATCCTCTAAAAAACGGTTAGCGTCCGGCTTATAATATAGCTCTAATGTATCTCAGATACGTCCAAGCATCTCCTTTATGATTTTGGTCATCACAGGCTGCGCCTTCACTGCGGCCTTCTGTACCTCCTCATGAGTGGGGACCTCCTTCACATCCTTTCCGCCGAGGTCGGTTATAACCGACACTCCAAACACAGTCATGCCGGCATGATTCGCCACTATAACCTCTGGCACCGTTGACATTCCCACTGCGTCGCCGCCTATTATACGGAAATATTCATACTCCGCAGGTGTCTCAAAAGTTGGGCCGGGTGTGCCGACATACACGCCATGCATCAGACGGATACCTTCCTCTTTAGCAATGTCATCGGCCATATGTATCAGTCCTGTGCTATATGCTTCTGTCATCGCCGGGAAACGAGGACCCAGCTCTTCATAATTGCGTCCTCGCAAAGGATTCTCCGGGAAAAGGTTGATGTGGTCTGTGATTACCATTACATCCCCCACTTTGAACTCCTTGTTCATACCGCCTGCCGCGTTACTTACGAAAAGCTTGCTTACACCGAGTTCCTTCATCACCCTGACAGGGAATGTCACCTGCTTCATGTCATAACCCTCATAATAATGAAAGCGCCCTTGCATGGCCATGATGTATCTTCCTCCAAGGTTCCCGAAGATAAGCTTACCGCTGTGCCCTTCCACCGTGGACACAGGGAAATTGGGTATATCCTTATATGAAAGTTCTTTGGTAACTTCTATATGGTTCACAAGATCGCCGAGACCGGTGCCAAGTATGACCGCCACATCTGGAGCGGTGCCTACTTCCTTCAAGATGAAGGACGCGGTTTCGCGAATCATTTCCAGCATATTTTTTTCCATTTTGTCTAATTTTAGGCTAATTATTTAACATCCATGAAGTAATATTTGTTCTAAAACAACCGAGAAGTAGAGCCTGCTACTATCGAATCTATAAAGCTCATATCCCTCACCTAACCCGGATACCCCACCGGTTGCCACCAACCCTCAGCTGATAGCATTCCTCAATTCCTGGATAAGGTCTGTCTCGTCAATCCCGTTAATCAGCCTCACCGTCACCGGAAGATAGAATGTGAATGGCTTCAAGGACTCCGGAAAATATGGATTATGCATGAGACGCATTGCGTCCTTTTCCGTAGTGACTATAATCTTACGGCTTCCGGGTAAAGACCTGAATCGCTCGTTGATTGAATCGATATCCGACCGAGAGAAATCATGATGGTCAGAATAGTGGTCAACCTTGACTTTGAAGGGGTAATTTCTGAAATGACGCACAAAATAACGGGGATGGGCAATTCCCGTTAGAAGAAGAACGGCATCCCCGGCTCCCAACATGCCGAGGCTCGCGCTGTATGGGGCATTCTCAGGAAAGACCGGCTCCAGAGCCCCGTATTCATATCGCGTGAAGAACAGTTTCTGATATTTCATCAGATCAAGATCCTTTGACGTTATCCGGAAATTGATGGGCATAAGGTCATCGGGACATTTTGTCACCACCACCATATCCGCCCTGTTCACTTGCGACGGACTCTCCCTGAGTCGCCCGAGCGGAAGAAGACGGTCTCTATAGAATGGACGGCTATAGTCTGTCAGAAGCACAGACACTTTCGGCTTCACCCATCTATGCTGGAATGAGTCGTCAAGGACTATAAGGCCGAGATCGGGAAACAGACGGAGCAATTCCTGAATACCCTTCCTCCTGTTCTCACAGACCGCCACCTGGACTTTCATCCCGAATTTCCGATAAATCTGGAATGGCTCATCACCTATCAGGTCGGGTGTGATATTGGAATTGGCAAGCACAAAGCCACTCGTCTTTCTTTTGTAACCCCTGCTTAGGACAGCTATCTTATAGTCCGCTGCAAGATTACTGACGATATACTCCACATGCGGGGTCTTCCCCGTGCCGCCAACCGTGATGTTACCTACCCCAATTATAGGAATGTCATATTCCTCTTCCTTCAATATTCTTGAATCGAAAAGCCAGTTCCTGATTCCTGTCACAGCGCCATAAATCCATGACAGCGGAGTGAGCAGACACACCATTATTTTATCCCTTGTCGTCTTCACAGCTTTTCAGATTTTCGAATGATTATCAGTTTGCGGTTATCGTCTCACCAAATCCTACCCTCATATATGGCATCCGGGCCTGAAGAGGCTTCTGCCTGAGCATATTCGACACATAGCGCAATGTCAATGCGTCATATTCCCCGGCCATTGCCTTCGCCATCGCCTCATGAAGGCGCATGCCTCCAAGCTCTGGTATCACATCCCATATGCCTGTCTCAACCAAAGGATAAGCCGCGACATCATATGACTCTCCCAAACCTGACTTTTGCGCAACCCACTCGGTGGCGTCCTTAACAGAGCCAAGTTCATCAACAAGTCCTATTTCCTTGGCCTTGACGGCATCCCAAACCCGTCCTTCTCCGATGGCCCTGACTTTTGACTCTTCCATTTTTCTTCCGCGTGCCACTCTCGCGACAAACCTGTCATATCCTCTCTCGACATTTGCCTGCATGGCAGCTTTCTGTTTTTCCGTCATCGGAGAGAATAGGGTCGGAAAATCCGCCTCCGGGTTTGTAGAGACATGTTGCGGACTAACCCCTATCTTGTCGGCAAGTCCTTTAAGGTCTGGAATCAGCCCGAATATGCCTATCGACCCGGTAATCGTGAGAGGATCGGCGAAGATACGGTCGGCACAGCTTGATATCCAGTATCCTCCCGAGGCCGCATAATCACCCATCGACACTGCGAGCGGTTTTCCCTTCGACTGGAAATAGTCAAGAGCCTCTCCAATCTGGTCGCTGCCAAACACGGCGCCACCCGGAGAATTGACCCTCAACACCATCCCCTTCACACTCTCATCATCTGCAAGCGACACAATCTGAGGCACCAGCTTCTGATAATTGATAGTGCCGTTTCCTCCGCCATCCACAATCTCGCCACAGGCATACAACACTGCGATACGTTTCTTGGAATTATAGCCACTGTTCCAATCAATCTGCGACACAAGCGCAGACGGCGACACATAGTTGAGTTTATCATAGTCAACACCGACAACGGACGCCACCACACTGTCCACAGTCCTCTCATACACGAGTCTATCGACAAGAGACGCGCTCAAGTCTTTCTCGGCAGGCTCGACAAATATGAAGTCGTTGACAAGAGAGTCTATCATGGCGGCGGTAAGGCCCTTACGGGATGAAGCCATATTCTCTCGCATCACATTCCACATATTTCCATACAGAGTGTCGAGCTGCGCACGCGCCGGCGCGCTCATCTCTTCAAGAATGTAGGGTTCCACCGCCGACTTGTATGTACCCACCTTCACAACCTGCATCGACACGCCAAGTTTGTCGAGAAGTCCTTTGAAATAGAAACTCGTTCCCCCGAGTCCCTGGAGTCCCACGATGCCGGCAGGATTGAGAAAGACACTGTCGGCAACCGATGCCACATAATAGTCGCCCATCATATAGCTTCCTCCATATGCAATCACCTTCTTGCCGCTCTTCCGGAAATCCGACAGAGCCTCACGCAATGCGTTCAATGTGGCGGGTGACGCCGACACTCCCTTACAGTTCAAGTAAATCGCTGAAATATTCCTATTCTCCTTGGCGGCTTCTATGGAGGCCACAAGTTGAGTCAAAGTCTGAGGACGCTCTATCTCTCCCTGCATCAGCGAGAGATAATTGATATCAACCGGAGTCTCCCGTTCCTCAATCACACCTTCAAGGCTAATGGAAAGCACACTCCCCTTCGAGACTGTTGCGCTCTTGGTGTCAGACACTCCAAACTTGGCCAATATGCCGACACACACTATCACCGCGACCACTCCGAAAAGAGCCAGCGCAATCCATGCCCCCACAAATGAGGAGAGCGCGTTCATGAAAAACTTTTTCAGCATTGACTTGATATTTTATTCAGTTAGAAATAATCTTAGTCCGTAAAAAGACCCTTATCCTCTCAATGTCAAGAAATCGGAGTCAGAGCGAGGCTATGACATCCTTTATCTCCGCAGCGAGCCTGTCGGCCTTTTCCATTGTCTCGGCTTCACTGTAGATGCGGATTATCGGCTCGGTGTTCGACTTCCTCAGGTGCACCCAGGAGTCGGGGAAATCAATCTTCACACCATCGATATCCGTGATGGTCTCATTTGAGAACTTCTCTTTGACAGCCTCCAGAATAGCATCCACATCAATATCCGGAGTTAGCTGGATTTTATTTTTCGCGATAGCATACCTGGGGTAGCCTGCCTTCAGTTCACTTACCTTTTTGCCGGACTTGGCCAACAGCGTAAGGAAAAGGGCCACACCAACGAGCGCGTCTCGCCCATAGTGAAGTTCAGGATATATCACACCACCGTTACCTTCACCGCCAATCACAGCTCCGGTCTCTTTCATTTTAGTCACCACGTTCACCTCTCCGACAGCGGCCGCAGAGTATTCACATCCGTGCCCGACAGTGACATCCCTCAACGCCCTTGAGCTGCTTAGGTTCGACACCGTGGAGCCGGGAGTCTTTGAGAGAACGTAATCGGCGACAGCGACAAGTGTGTATTCCTCCACGAACATCTCTCCGTTCTCCATTACAATCGCCAGGCGGTCAACGTCTGGATCAACCACAAACCCGACATCCGCCACACCTTCCTTCATCATTCCGGAAATCTGGGTTAGATTCTCCGGTATAGGCTCAGGTGTATGCGCGAATTTACCGGTAGGCTCACAGTTCAGCTCTATCACATCCTTAACACCCAATTCCCTAAGCAACTTTGGAATCACGACACCACCCACTGAATTGACTGCATCCACGGCTACAGTGAAGCCTGCTTCAGCGATTGCCTCGCAATCAACAAGAGGAAGACTCTTTACCATCTCGATATGACGCATTGCCCATGTGTCGTCGCGATATTCACGTCCAAGTCCGAATACTTCCGCAAACCTAAAATCCTCCGCTTCAGCAATGGCAATGACCTCCTTGCCTTCCGCGTCGGAAAGGAACTCACCCCGGCTGTTGAGAAGCTTGAGCGCATTCCACTGCACCGGGTTATGGCTGGCGGTGATTATTATGCCGCCATCAGCCCCGAGCCCGGTCACGGCAAGCTCCGTGGTCGGAGTGGTGGCAAGGCCTATGTTGACCACATCAAAACCCATCGACATCAAAGCCCCAGTGACAAGATGATTGACCATCTCTCCTGAAATCCGGGCATCGCGTCCAACTACTATCCTTGAGGCCCCGGAATTATGCCTGCGTATAAACTCCGCATACGCGGCTGTAAACTTCACAACATCTACGCCACCAAGGCCCTCGCCGGCTCCACCGCCTATTGTACCTCTGATTCCGGAAATAGATTTTATCAGTGCCATATTATGCTTTTCTTTTTTCGGTTATAAATTTGCGGGCAATGACATGCCTCTCATTTATAGTCTGGTTAATATTCTGGTTTGAAATAACGAACATTCACAAGATAGGGAATACAATATGTCTGGTCGGAAGAAAACCCGTAATAACTCCGCAGAACGAGATTCACCTCACATCCGTAGCCAAAAAATCTCAATGGCATCTGTATTCCGGTCCCCCACGTGGCAGTGGATTCGAGATAACTGTTCTGATATACAAAATAGGTTGCCCCGACAGATCCTCCGATATCCTCGGAATTCCCTTCCTTCTCTGCCTCCTCCCCGGCAGCAAGCAACTTCAGATTCTGGCGCGTGAACCGGAAATACACAACATCGCCGTTCTTTATCTTGTTCTCAGTATCTCCCTTGTCAATCACCTGCATATACACATATCCATCCGGGTCAAGACGATAGAAAGGCGCATCCTCCCCTGTCTCGAATGAGATGGAATCCGATGGAACCTCGAGTGCCACCTTATGCTGGGAAAGAAACACATTTACAGCCTGCTCCTCGTCTCTGAGGAGTTCGGAATAGCTCTCCGACTCGCTGCACGACGACACACCCGCCGCCGTCAGAACCACGACGAGCGACAAAAATCCTTTGATTATTCTCTTTTTTACCTTTGTCATTTCTTATATTTTGTATGTTCCGGACAGGTGTCATGAAAAGACCCCCATAAATAACACTACTCTTGTTTCAGATACTTGTCATAGTCAGACATCGCCCTCACCAGTTTCTCCCTGCATTCATCCAGGGTGCCATGGAACTCGCCGCCGGCCGCCTGAAGATGGCCGCCGCCTCCATAAAGGTCCTTGCATATTTCAGAGACCGGAAAGTCATCACAACTGCGTGCCGACACCTTGACACAGTCAGGGTCTTCACGCATGAAAATGCTGTAGGTGATTCCCTTTATCTCCAAAGGACGGTTCACCAAGCCTTCTGTGTCTCCTCGTTCATAATGGTAACGTTCGAGATCCTCGCGGCTCAGTGTGATAAGGGCACAACGGTGATTCTGGAACACTTTCATCCTCTCTGAAATGGCGAACGCCTCCAACTTAAGTCCCCAATAAGTCTTGGTATTAAGCGACTCCTTGACTATCTTCTCTTTGTCAACCCCCTTTTCCAGAAGATGCATCAGTATCTCATATAGGTCGGGATGCTTACAGTTGACTGTAAAGTTTCGCGTGTCTGTCACTATGCCCGTAAGCAACGAGGTGGCGCAATCCAGATTGACATCAGCATAAAAACCCATTGACGCTATAAGCCTGAACACGAGTTCACATGTGGAAGACATGTCAGGATATGAAATCATCAGGTCGGCGAATGCGTCCGGCTCCCTATGATGGTCGATGAGCACCTTCCTGGAATGTGCCGACTGAATCAGTGGCGCAAGAGCATCCTGCCGTGATGGTGTGTTGAAGTCGCAGCATATTATAAGGTCTGACTCTCGGACCACACTCTCACAAAACTCGCCATGACACGTATATACGGCAATCTCCTTAAATCCGGGAAGAAACGACAACACGGCAGGCGCCTTGTCTGGCACCACCACCGTAGCATCCTTCCCCAGCGTCTTCAGCAGATGCCAGAGCCCCAGTGTGCTTCCTATGGCGTCGCCGTCCGGACGGACATGACACGTCAGCACTATCCTTTCCGACATCTCTATGAGACGCCGAAGCTCCTTAGCTTTTTCTGAATCTATTAGTTTATCCATAATCAGGAATCCGAAAATCCGGCATATTGAGCAATACATCCTATCCGTATTTTTCATGACGGGTTTTCAATTTCAAGCCACAAAGATACAAATTATCTCGCAAATTTAACATAACTTTGTATCCAATTTTAGTTAATTAATGTGATTACGCACTCCCGCGATGCCATCGGCATTTAGCAGCGCAACCACCACAATTATATATGACATGCATACAACCGATGAAAAATTGAAGGCTTTCAGCCGTTTTCTTGATGTGCTTGACACTCTCAGGGAGAAATGCCCCTGGGATGCGAAACAAACAAACGACTCCCTGCGCCCCAACACCGTGGAGGAGGTGTTTGAACTTGCTGACGCCCTGATGGCCGATGACACCGCCAACATAAAGAAAGAACTTGGCGACGTGCTGCTGCATGTGGCCTTCTATTCAAAGATTGCTTCCGAGAAGAATCAATTCGACATCGCGGATGTCTGCAACTCTCTGACCGACAAACTAATTTTCCGCCACCCCCACATATATGGAGATGTGCAGGCCGACTCTCCGGAATCGGTGGCACAAAACTGGGAACAGATTAAACTTAAGGAAAAAGGTGGCAACAAGACTGTTCTCGCGGGAGTGCCGTCCGCTCTCCCTGCTCTCATCAAGGCCAACAGAATCCAGGAGAAAGCCGCCAATGTAGGATTCGACTGGGACGAGCCTTCTCAGGTATGGGATAAGCTGAAAGAGGAGACTGCCGAAGTGGAACAGGAAATCAAGGCCGGCGACACCGACAAAATAGAGGCGGAATTCGGAGACCTCCTTTTCGCTGTGGTGAATGCTGCCAGGCTTTATGGCGTGAACCCTGAAAACGCGCTTGAACGGACCAACCGGAAATTCATATCACGGTTCAACCATATTGAGAAAAGAGCCAAAGAAGAGGGACGGTCCCTCAAGGATATGTCGCTCGATGAAATGGACAAATTCTGGAATGAAGCAAAATCGCTCGAATGATACTCTGCATCACTGAGAAACCAAGCGTGGGGCGCGACATTGCCCGCATACTCGGAGCCAACACCAGAAGGGACGGTTACCTCGAGGGTAACGGTTATTGCGTGACCTGGACATTCGGACATCTCTGTTGCCTGAAGGAACCACATGACTACTGTAAGGAGTGGAAAAGCTGGTCGCTGTCTGCCCTTCCGATGATTCCGCCCCGTTTCGGCATCAAGCTTATCGACATAGAAAGCTACAAGCAGCAGTTCAACACGATACAGACCCTTATCGGACAATGTGACGAAATCATCAACTGCGGAGATGCCGGACAGGAGGGTGAGCTCATTCAAAGATGGGTGATGCAGAAAGCAGGATGCAAGAAACCGGTGAAAAGGCTATGGATAAGCTCGCTCACCGATGAGTCTATCAAAGAGGGATTCAAATCTCTGCGCACGCACGAAGACCTTGAACCGCTCTACACCGCCGGCCTATGCAGAGCAATCGGCGATTGGGTGCTTGGCATGAACGCAACCCGTCTATATTCACTGAAATATGGCGTCAACCGCCAGGTGCTTTCAATAGGAAGAGTCCAGACCCCTACCCTCGCCCTCGTGGTGAAGCGTCAACTTGAGATTACCGATTTCAAACCAACGGACTACTGGGAACTGAAAACCCTTTACCGGGACACCATCTTCTCCGCCTCAGGCAAAAGTTTCGACAAGGAGGAGAAAGGGTTGGAGATTGTGGAACGTCTGAAGGCTCATCCTCTTGTTGTCTCTGACGTGACCAAAAAATCCGGAAAAGAAGCCCCGCCGCGACTCTTCGACCTGACATCGCTGCAGGTGGAATGCAACAAGAAACTCAGCCTTGGTGCAGAAGAGACACTCCGCACAATACAAAGTCTATACGAGAAAAAAGTGGTCACGTATCCACGTGTGGACACCACATATCTCACCGACGACATGTATGGGAAATGCGGCGGCATCCTCAACTCTCTGAAAGACTACCAGACGCTAATGGCTCCTCTCAGAGGCAGCAAGCTCAGAAAAAGCAAAAAGGTGTTCGACAACTCGAAAGTGACCGACCACCACGCAATCATACCCACAGGACAGGCTCTCCCGGCAGGTCTCTCGAAAGCGGAAGCTGACGTGTTCAACATCATAGCCCTGAGGTTTATCGCGGCCTTTTTCCCCGACTGCCTGTTTGAGCAGACTGTAGTGAACGCGAAGGTTGAGAAAATCAGTTTCAAGGCCACCGGGAAAGTAATAAAAGACCCGGGGTGGAAGGCTGTATATGCCGGAGAGAAGAATATCGATGAACCCGAAAAAGAGAAGGAAGGGGAAGACGACGACTCCGCCACGCTTCCGGTGTTCACAAAGGGGGAAGAGGGCCCTCACTCACCACGCCTTGTCAAGAAAACCACCCAGCCCCCAAAATATTACACGGAGGGAACGTTGCTGAAAGCAATGGAGACAGCCGGGGCGATGGTTGACGACGAGGAGCTGAGAGAATCACTTAAAGCCAACGGGATAGGACGCCCCTCCACAAGGGCTGCAATCATCGAGATTCTATATAAGCGTGGCTATATCGTAAAAGAACGGAAGTCTCTGAGAGCCACTCCCGCCGGCATTGAACTCATTAGCCTGATTAAGGAGGAACTGCTGAAGAGCGCCAAACTCACCGGCATATGGGAAGGGAGGTTGCGACGCATTGAGCGTGGGGAATATGACCCTCAGGAGTTTATCGGACAGATAAAACAGATGGTGTCAGAAATCACTTTCTCAGTGATGCGCGACAGCTCCAACCGAAGGATTGTGGCCGAACAGGGCGAGACGCCATCGGAGGATGAACCGAAAAAGAGGAAAAAAGGTTCTTCTAAGAGAAGTCCTGCGTCCGGAAAAGGCTCAAAGGCCAAACAGGAGACAGACCAATAATAAACAGGAGCAAATATGGAAACTTCCGCCAACCTTATCATACAATATATCATAGTCGGGCTGATTCTCGTCGGCGTGGTGGTATGGATTGTAAGAAAAATAATAATCCTGGGGAAACGTGGCAATGCCAAGTCCTGTTGCGGATGTTCCCTCGCCAATGCATGCGGCAAGAAGGAGTCTGTCCGAAGAGATTCCATCAAGTGCGACCGACAACAAAAAAATATTCCTCATGAAAATAATTAAAATCTGGAACGACGAGGCTTCCGACCGACAATTGGGAGAAATCTGCCGCGACCTTGAGTCGGGACACACGATGATTCTCCCCACCGACACTCTGTATGCCATCGCGTGCGACGCGTTGAATCCGAAGGCCATTGAGAAGATATGCCGTCTGAAAGGAATCAACCCCGACAAGACGAATCTATCTATAATATGCGCCGACATATCCATGGCGGCGGAATATGCGCGTTTCGACAACTACGCGTTCCGTCTTTTGCGCGACAACACGCCAGGGCCGTTCACGTTCCTATTCAAATCGGCCTCCACGTTGCCGAAGGCGTTCAAGGGGAGGAAGGTTGTAGGTGTAAGGATTCCTGACAACAAGCTATGCCGCGACATCGCCAGCCGTCTGGGACATCCTATACTCTCCACATCCATAGAGTATTCCGACTCAGATTACGCCGTCAACCCGGGGTTAATTGCCGAGGCATATCATGAGAAGGTAGATTTTTTCATCGAAGGAGACGACGGCGACATGCAGCCCTCAACCATAGTTGACTGCACCGGCAACGAGCCCGTGATTGTGCGTGATGGGAAAGGGATTCTGGAATGAGTCAGAATCATGAACGCATATTTATTCTGATATTGCGATTATGGAATTTTTTCCGTAATTTTGCACCATCCTAAGCAGAAGAGGACTAACGCACAGGATTGCCATCCTCAACTGACTGCCACAATGGAAATTCCACTACTAATAACCCAATAAAACTAACAAAACTATGTCAAAAGTAACAGTTGTTGGCGCCGGCAACGTAGGCGCTACCGCAGCAAACGTAATCGCCCTGCGTGAAGTAGCCGATGAGGTTGTTCTCATCGACATCAAGGAGGGTGTGTCTGAGGGCAAGGCGATGGATATGATGCAGACCGCCAATCTCCTCGACATGAACACTTGCATCAAAGGTGTCACCAACGACTATGAGGCCACCAAAGACAGCGATGTGGTTGTCATCACTTCCGGCATCCCCCGCAAGCCCGGCATGACTCGCGAGGAACTAATCGGCGTTAACGCCGGAATCGTGAAGCAGGTCACCGAGAGCGTGCTTGCCCACAGTCCCAACGCCATCATAATCTGTGTGTCGAACCCTATGGACACCATGACCTACCTTATCCACAAGGTTTCCGGTCTTCCCAAGAACCGCATCATCGGCATGGGTGGCGCCCTCGACAGCAGCCGTTTCAAATACTACCTCAGCCAGGCTCTCAACGCCAACCCAAATGAGGTGGAGGGATTCGTAATCGGCGGTCACGGCGACACCACAATGATTCCGATGAAGCGTTTCGCCACTCTTCGCGGCGTGCCGGTTTCAAACTTCATCTCCGCTGAAGAGCTCGACAAGGTGGCTGCCGACACTATGGTGGGTGGAGCCACTCTGACTAAACTTCTCGGCACTTCCGCATGGTACGCTCCGGGCGCGGCTGCCGCTGAGCTCGTTGAGGCTATTATCCACAACCAGAAAGCCATCATTCCATGCTCTGCTCTTCTTGAAGGGGAATACGGCCAGAGCGACATCTGCATAGGTGTGCCGTGTGTGCTTGGCAAGAACGGTATCGAGAAGATTGTTGAACTCGAACTCAACGACGAAGAGAAGGAACTCTTCAACAAGAGCGCGGAAGCTGTGCGCAAGACCAACGCCGCCCTCCCCTGCTGATTCCTCAACTATACCCATCTTACGATAGGGGATGCGCGACATGCGCATCCCCTATTGCGTATCACCTATTGAACCTTTTATGCCCCCTCCTTGACTTCTTGCTGACAAGCCACTGAGACAACACATCTCGTCAATCTCTTTTGTATAGCCGGATGGCGAGAACTCATATCAGAAAGGAATGACGGAAGTTGCATAAACTATTGCCTGTTATCAGAAAATTGACTAATTTTGCAATCTGATAGTTACACAAAACATCCATATAACAACTATAATGAAAAAGAGTGCACTTCAGAGGGTAAGGGCGGAATATCAGCCCAAACTCCCCAAGGCCCTTCAGGGTCCTGTGAAGCTTAAAATCGGTGAGGCCACACAGTCTGTTGCCGACCAGGAAGAAATCAAAAAGCTTTTCCCCCACACTTACGGTATGCCAATCGTTGAGTTTGTCAACGAAGAGAATCCTCAGCGTGTTGAAGAGCCGTTCAATGTCGGCATCATCCTGTCCGGTGGTCAGGCTCCCGGCGGCCACAACGTGGTGAGCGGCATTTTCGACGGCATCAAGAGTCTCAACAAGGAAAGCAGACTCTATGGATTCCTGATGGGCCCTGCCGGATTCATCAACCATCAGTATATGGAAATCACTGCCGGATACCTCAAGGATTTCCGCAACACCGGCGGTTTCGACATCATCGGTTCCGGACGCACCAAACTTGAGACTCCCGAACAATTCGAGTCCGGCCTGAAGATTCTCAAGGAACTCAACATCAAGGCCCTTGTAATCATCGGCGGTGACGACTCCAACACCAATGCCGCTGTTCTCGCCGAATACTACAAGAACATCGGGGCAGATGTCCAGGTGATTGGCGTGCCCAAGACAATCGACGGCGACCTCAAGAACGAATGGATTGAGACTTCGTTTGGATTCGACACCGCTTGCAAGGTGTATAGCGAGGTAATCGGCAATATCCAGCGTGACTGCAACTCCGCGAAGAAATACTACCACTTCATCAAACTCATGGGACGCTCGGCTTCTCACATAGCCCTCGAATGCGCTCTGGAGACCCAGCCCAACGTCTGCCTAATCTCTGAGGAGGTATTGGCAAAACGCATGACTCTCGACAATATCGTAAATTATCTTTGCTATGTTATCGCAGAGCGTGCAAAACTCGGATGGAACTTCGGCACCGTCCTCGTTCCGGAAGGTCTCATCGAGTTCATCCCATCTATGAAAGACCTTATCGCCGAACTCAACGATGTGCTCGCCAACCACACCGCAGAACTCGAAGGTCTCGACGAGAACGAGAAGCTCGACAAGATCCACACATTCCTTTCTCCCGCCAACGCCGACCTCTACAAGTCGCTCCCCAAGGCAATCGCACTTCAGCTCAGCCTTGACCGCGACAGCCACGGAAACGTGCAGGTTTCTCTAATCGAGACAGAAAGCCTCCTGAGCCAGATGGTGGCGAAGCGTCTTGAGGAGATGGCCGCCGAAGGTCAGTACTCAGGCAAGTTCAACGCCCAGCATCATTTCTTCGGCTATGAGGGACGTTGCGCCGACCCCACCAACTTCGACGCCGACTATACATACGCGCTCGGTTTCAATGCAGCCATGCTCATCAACTCTGGACTTACCGGCTACATGAGTTCTGTGCGCAACCTCACAGAGAAATCAGAGGAATGGATTGCCGGCGGTATCCCCATCACCATGATGATGAATATGGAACGCCGCGCAGGAAAGATGAAACCCGTAATCCAGAAGGCCCTCGTCAACCTCAATGGCCGTCCCTACCTGAAGTTCGCCTCCATGCGTGAGACTCTCGCCCTGAACACTCTCTACCAGTATCCCGGTCCTATCCAGTATTTCGGGCCTTCCGAAATATGCGACCGTCCTTCCATGACTCTCCTCCTGGAGCACAACAAGGACATCTGAACCGCGCCTAAACAGCGAAACCGGATCGCAGACACGATTGTCGCGATATAGAATGATAAAGACACCGGCATAACATCCGGTGTCTTTTTTTGTTATAATATCAGACCCTCTAATCGGAAACCATTGCGACAGGCGTCTCTTGATTCCACAATTCTAATATAATTCAAATTATGAGAAAAAAACTTCTTACATTCGCGGCAGTGACCGCACTCATCGCCGGAAGCTGTTCCGGAAACGGGAAATCATCCGCGTCAGATTCTGACAGCACACCCGCAAAAGCCACCTCAGAGACCTCCTCCGCTGTCAAATCTGATGAGAAGGCCCAGAACTATGTAATCGCCGACGGGCAGCTCCTTTCTGCCAACGGCCTACCTATGGTGGTGGATTTCTCCGCTGAATGGTGTCCACCATGCCGTCAGCTAAAACCAATCTTCGCCAGTCTCAAAGAGGAATATAAAGGAAAGGTTGATTTTGTAACCATCAATGTTGACAGTCTTCCCGACCTTGCCTCAAAATACAAAATCGAGAGCATCCCAGCTCTCATCTTCATATCACGCGACGGCCAGGAACTATATCGTTCCATAGGATTCCGTGAAGCACTTGAAATCAAGGCTGACATCACCAAATACCTCAACTGAAATGGGAGAGGGCCTGATTCTTGACAATCAGGCCCTCTCTATATTCTGCTGAAACCAGCATTTATATCTCACTCATCCATAAGATAAAGCTTCGGATACTTGTCAGTTTCAGTGATAGTACTGTAGATCGCAAAATTATTATAGCTCAATGAATATACAAGCCAACGAACATTTCCATCGCCATAATCACTCTCAAAAATCCAAGAGCCATCCTCATTATGGGCAGCAGACCAACAGAAACCGGGAGCAATCTCACCATCCTTGATCTCCGGGGCATCCTTAAGCTGCATGCTGGCATGGGAACCGTCATAATAATTGTAACGTCCGTTTGAATCTACAATAAGGAATTTACCGTCAGCCACCGTATATTCCACATCATCTACCACAGCCTTTGTGACAAAACTGAACGCATTGGCGTCAGATGGCAACACCACGGTCTCTCCACTTACCAAAATATTGGCCACCGCCAGATATCCATAGTTTGAACTCTTGTCAAGTGGAGTGGCACATATATTGTCATACACAAACAGATAACTACGGTCGAGCATAAGCTCATCCTCGTTGAAGAAAGAGAATGTAGCCTTCCCGATATACTTTGAGAAACTCCACTCACCGCTTTTCTTCACGAATCGTCCTACAACCGTCTCAAGGCCATTATTGTTGACAGTCCACTTTGTCCCATCGTAAACAAACAGGTCAACCTTGTTAGTGTTATATACAACATAACGTGTGTCACCAGACTGAGCATACACGAATTTGTTGCCAAGATACTTCGGGATATACACGTCTGCGTCCGACAGGCTGTTATCCCTTACTCCCATCGCCTCATAATCCGAAGGATTCAAGACACTGACCCCATCCGCGACAGACCAAGAGCTGCCGTCATAATAATAAACGGCATTCTCACTCTCCGTGACAGGAGTGCCTACGACAGACCTCGTGGCACGCGTGGCAACAACAGGAGCATTATAGAGCTTGGGAAGCGAACCTCTCTCCGAATTATAGGAACCCCATGAATTATACCTGGAGTCAAACTGGAGCCATTTCCCAACTGACACATTAGTGATTGTCGCCAGTCCATTGTCAGCCACAGAAACGGTCCATACTCCACCGTCATCAGGAACGGATTTCGTGAGATTCATGCTGTCGAACGTGCCAGTCTGATATAAATATCTTCCCAAAGAATCCTTGATATAGAATCCCCCGTCGGCTTCCTCAAATACAAAAGCATTAGCCACATCTGTGCTAACGGCATCACCGTCAACAGTCACCTGCACCGCCTGCAGATACCCATATGTCTTATTCTCGGCCAAAGGAGCCGCCGCTATATTCCCATCAGCGACAAGGAAATATGAGCCTGCCTCAAATTTTGCTCCGCCCTCCACTGTTCCAAAAATGGGATTCGTGAGACTGACGTTATAGTTGACAACGGCATAATTCCCCGCCTCCGCATCCGGATAAGCCTTTTTAAGGATTCCAGGCAGCTTATTGGCTGCAGATGTCATCGGGCTGAAAGCGTTGATATAGTTCTCATCGCTTCCCCATGCACTCTTATAATCATCGGAAGTCACCTTATACTGACTTGCCGCCGCAAGGGCATTCAATTCAGCCGGAACCTCAGACACCTCCTCATACGCAACATCCGCCTGCGAACCATCGGAAGCGAGATAATATGGAAAAGAGGCGGTGGCCATATACGCGGGAAGAGCCACTGACGCTGGATAAGTGCCATATTTATTAAAATAGCAATTGGAAGCGATTGCCTTTGCCTCCGCCTTTTCAGGATCCGTCGTAGCCCGCTGTTGCATAAGGTCAGAGATAGCCTTATAATCATCAGCCGTCAGGGTGTATGACCCGGACACAGCCTTGTCGTAATCCACACCTCCCTTGAAACCGTCCAGACTGTGGTCATTCCAGGTGTTCTCTCCACAACTTGCAAAACCCGCAATGACGGCTCCGACAAGAAGACTGTCTATTATATTTCTATTCATTTTCATTTTTTCTTAAGAATGACGTTTAAAAGAAGAATTTCACTCTGAAGTTGAATGTGCGACCATAGCTATAGAACACTCTGTATGCGTCCTGCCATGTACCTGCCTTGCTATAGTCTGTGTAGGCATCCATGATATAATAGTTGTTGAACACATTATACACGTTTGCCGACACCACACAACGGAGCCCTTTCGTTATGTCGAAACCGTAGCTTGCGAACATATCGAGCTGGTTGCCAAACGGAATCTTCCAAGGGTCGTTAATCTTAAGAGTCTGCCCCGGTGTAAGAGACACACTGCTACTTCCCGTCAACGAGAAATCACTGTAATTAAAGGCATTGCATGTCCAGTCGCCACCGACTGTGAGTCCCTTGAATGGCTTGAATGACATTCCGAGAGCAGCCGTAAGCTGAGCCGAGCCACCAACTTTAACATTCTTCTGGTCAATTGTCGCATATAAATGGTCAGGCGACATCGGGGTAGTCACAGTTGCCGGAACATTACGGTCGCCAAGGCTGGAAAGTGCCTGTCCCTGGCTGTTGTAAAAATATCCAGTAGGGTCATTCTGCCACGTGTTGTCGGCATACGCGAACATTCCGGTCAGTTCATACCACTTTGTAGGCTTATACACAAAATTCATCTCAACGCCCATATAACGGGAGTCAACCCCATTCATGGTGGCCGTGTAACGGTCATTATCATACTGCAACGTACCGGTTGAAATCAACGTTCTGTCCATCCACATAGTGTAATAACCGTTCAGCTGGACCGTGAACTTCGGGGAATGGAACTCATATCCCACCTCAGCCGCAGCCACCTTCTCATTACGTGAGTTCGGATTTACTGCATTGGAGTTGGCCGGCGAAACAAAGACTCCATACTGTAGATACGGAGCACGTGTGATATACCCGCCATTGACAAACACATTATTATAACGGTCTATATTATAGTTGGCTCCACCCTTTATATTTCCTGCGAAGAATGTCTTTGAAGGAGACTTGCTGTCTTCAGGATTACAATAAAAATGCTCGTAACGGGTGTATGTGTTCAAATTGGCCGCCCCTGCGAGCACAAGGTTGAGGTTATTGTCAAGAAGGTTATACTCTACCTGGGCATATAAACCCTCCTGCCATATACGGCTGTCCCAGTCGCGATAAACCACATCCCCTACTCCAAGCTTCTGATTTCTATATGCGGTCTTCTCAGCCTCCGACGCAAACGTGCGAGTGTTGGTGGATGAGGAACGGTAGTAGTCAACAAAATATTCTCCGTTATACAGGTCTGAAATCTCATTGGTATGTTCTCCATAATAATACCGGATGTCTATACCAGCCGTGAGAGAAACCTTGTCTGAAAGCTCATTCTTATAGTTTGAGACTCCGCCAAACCATTTGTGATTATTGACGGAATTCGACATAATCATCAATGAGCCCTTAGTGCTGGCCTGGTTCATGAGCTGAATCTGGTCATAGGCAAACATGCCATTGCCATGACGAAGATTGTATGTCACGCCATCGTTCTCAATGGTTCTCCAGTTGAGGACACCATTTGACGACCCATACCAATAGCTATAATATGTTGACGATGACGTCCCTATCTGGGCACCCTGTCCACTCGAACCATAGCCGCTTCCGATAGAAGCGTATATTACACTTGACAATGATGACTTGGGATTAATCTGCCATATATGTTTGAGCATTGCCACCGGCTTGTTATACACATTATATTGCGACCCCTTCTCTTCTCCATTCAGTCCCAATCCGTAAGTCGGGTTATATTTGTAGGCCTCACCCTTAGGCATGTAATTGGCGGCATCCTGCCATCCTTGGATGGTCAGACCATCCTGTGAGCTACGCTTGTAGTGTGTCTGCGGAGCCCCTGTGACTGTGAGCGAAATCTGATGACTGTCGTTGATCCGTTTTGAGAGGTTAAAGAAATAGTTGTACGACTCATAATTCGTACCCTGAACATATCCGTCGCCAGTCTTTCGAGACCCAAGGAAAGTGAGAGCCCATCCATTGTCCATGAGTCCTGTCGAGAACGACACTCCATAGTTCATTGAATTGTCGTTGCCAAGGCCATACCAGGCTGTTCCGCCTTTCTTGGCGTCAAGACCCTTGGTGATCATATTTATCGTACCTCCAAATGAAGGAGACGAAATCATGGTGGCGCCAAGACCTCGCTGCACCTGCATAGAAGACATGATATCGCCAAGACCACTCCAGTTTGACCAATAAATTCCACCCCATTCCATATCATTTACAGGCACGCCATTCACCATCGTCGCCGTGTTCTGCGACTTGAATCCGCGAATATTCACCTTGGCATCGCCAAAGCCGCCACCATCTTTAGTGGCCCATACTCCTGGAGTCGTCTTCAACATCTCAGGAAGCTCCTGGTTGCCAAGCTTAGCCTCAAGCTGGCCGGCAGTGATGGCGGATACCGCCACGGGAGTCTTTCGGGTGATTGCCACCGACTGTGTCACCACAACATCCTCCAACATCCTGGAGTCTGGAGAGATTTTGATTACCCCGACCTCAGGAGCCACCTTGACCTTGACAGGAAGATAACCGACATAAGACACTTTCAGTTCTTTCGCATTGGCGGGAACCTTTAGTGAAAAATTACCGTCAATATCGGTTGGAACCGCTGTGGTGGTTCCTTCAACCTGGACAGTAGCGCCCACGACGGGCTCGCCAAGTTCATCAATTACTGACCCGCGACACGTTATAATGTTGCCTTGTGCATAAGCCCAGGACACAACACTTATCAGTGCCACGGCCAAGAGAAATAGTCTCTTCATACGTAGGTTGATTTAGTTAATATATGGATTATTTGAATTATATGTCCGTTGTCAGGCATACGGTGTTGCCTCTACACTTTCATCATCAACTCATGATGTGTTAATTTTTATCACGCAAAATTAACGTTTTTCCCGTTATGCAACAACAGTTCATTGAAAATTTAACAAATTATTCATAAAAATTCTAAAAATAACAACCAGGCACACCATAAGAGATTACATTCTGACGCTATGCGCTATTTATGGACTCCCTCTATCGTCTATGCCGACCATCACCAATTCTCCAGCGCTCCTAAAAAATATTTCTCTTATAATAGTTCTTTTCACAAAAAAAAGTAACTTTGCACATAATTAACACACCATAACCGGACAGTGGCCTGCAAGCCGTATTTCCGCAGTTATTTCTAACCATACATTATGTCAAATCAAAAAGGTATTACCACACCGGCGCAGACTCTACTGCGTGACAAAGCATGGGCACGATGGACAGCTCTCGTGCTCCTCGCTTCCGCGATGTTTTTCGCATACATATTCGTCGATGTCCTGTCTCCACTTCAGGAACTCCTGCAACGCACTAAAGGTTGGGACCCCTCGGCATATGGCCGTTTCGCCGGCTCTGAGACATTCCTCAATGTGTTTGTGTTCTTCCTCATTTTCGCAGGAATCATTCTCGACAAGATGGGAGTCCGTTTCACAGCCATCCTCTCTGGAGCGGTTATGTTTGTGGGTGGGTTCATCAACTATTACGCGCTCACCGAATCCTTCGCGACAAGCGGTGTAAAGGATTTTATGGACCATTTCGTGAACCTTCCCGACACATGGTGGAACATTACACCTTTCTATGATGGGATGCCGGCTTCGGCAAAGCTCTCCGCCATAGGATTCATGATTTTCGGATGCGGTTGCGAGATGGCCGGAATCACAGTCTCCCGAGGAATTGTCAAATGGTTTGAAGGGAAAGAAATGGCCCTCGCAATGGGCCTTGAGATGGCTATCGCCAGAATCGGTGTCGCTGTTGTCGTGGTTGGTTCTCCTGCAATCGCCACTCTACACAATCAAATCAGTGTGTCTCGTTCCGTGGCATTCTCTGTATTGCTTCTGCTCATAGGTCTCATATCTTTCATAGTATATGCCTTCATGGACCGCAAGCTTGAGAATGAGATGGGCACCAACGGAGAAGTGAAAGATGACCCGTTCAAGATTTCCGACCTGCGATACATCTTCTCTTCCAAGGTGTTCTGGCTGGTGGCCCTTCTCTGCGTGCTCTACTATTCGGCGATATTCCCCTTCCAGAAATACGCCATCAATATGCTCCAGTGCAACCTCGGAGTATCCGCACAGGAAGCCGGCTTCGTATTCTTCGTATTCCCGCTCGGCGCCGCGGCCGTAACTCCGGTACTCGGCAATTTCCTCGACCGCAAAGGGAAAGGAGCGACAATGCTCATATGGGGTGCCATTCTCATGATTATTTGCCACCTGACATTTGCATTCATACTTCCCGCAACCCAGTCGGCAATCGTGGCATACTCGGCTATTGTACTCCTTGGAATCAGCTTCTCGCTTGTGCCGGCTTCGCTTTGGCCATCAGTGCCGAAGCTTGTCGAAAATCGCCTGCTCGGATCCGCCTACGCCGTGATTTTCTGGATTCAGAACATCGGTCTCTATGCATTCCCAATGATTATCGGCGCTGTCCTCGCCGCCACCAATCCGGGTGTTGACAACCCTCTGGAGTATAACTACACAGTTCCGATGATTGTGTTCGCATCCTTGGGTGGTCTCGCCCTTATACTCGGCATCATCCTGAAGGCTCTCGATGCCAAGAAACACTATGGGCTGGAACTTCCCAACATGCCATCCGATAAAACAGCACGTGAGGAACTGGAAGCGGAAGCCCTGGCTGTAGAGGACTGATTTGAAAAGCCATAATATCATGGCGATTATCCTGACTGTTTTAATCGCTTCAGACAAGATAATCTTTTGGAAAGAGGGTGTATCATAAAATTCAATTATGACACACCCTCTTTTCAATACTTTTAATACTTCTGAATCGTTATAGTATCATGAACAATTGTCTGAAAACAGCAATATCGATTTCTTTGATCGCATTATACGCATTATCCGGGATGGCAGAGACCATTAGCAGGAAAGAGGCGGCTATGCTGGCACGTGAGTTCTTCGACATGGCTTCCGGGATGACTTCAGGAAAACCTGAAATGGTGTATAACGGTAAAAACCTGACCACCGACCGACTGTTTTCCCCGTTTTATGTGTTCAACACTCCCTCCGGAGGGTTCGTGATAATCGCGGCTGAAAACAAGGCATTCCCGATTCTCGGATATAGTCTTAAAGAGAAATTCAACCCCAATTCCATAGACAAAACTTCCGGGAAACTACTCCGGGAATTCGCAATGCATATCGAGGCGATAAGACACGACGGGCGGATTCCCTATGACGCCATAGAGGCCTGGAACGGTTTCAAGGAATATGCTGCAGGCATTCTCGATTCCACAGGTTATAATGGCGACTACCTGTCGCCGGACTCTGTCGGGAATAGGCTCTGGCTACGACATACTGCCACTGAATTTCATAATCCGGGCCGGGCTTTAACAGATTCAGACGACACCGGCATATCTGATGAAGAATATACCCCTTTCTCTTTCTATGAGGATTTCCTCGCGAAGACTCAGGCAGAGAAGTCCGCACGGGAGAAGTTCTTTGAGGAACTGCTTCACCCCTCGTCTCCGACAGTGAGACACATAGGAGGCGGCCATTTTCAGATTACAATTCCTGAAGAGGTAATTCTCGCCAGAATCCTGAGTATTCAGGGAGCTCTCGTGGAAACCCTCACTTTCAAGAACACCGACACCGCAAGCATAAGCCTCGACCGGCTCCCTCCCGGATATTATGTGGTTGTCCTGAACGGTCGAAGCGGAAAGCCATATGGAATAAAAATCTATAAATAGCCGCTCAATCAGGAACATCACTCTCCGTTATATCTTTAATTGCATATTAATCAAATAAACATATCGTAATGTCTAAACTATTGAAATCAAAAGCCCTGGCATGGTGCGCCTTTACATTGATAATACTTGTATTCGCACTCACTTTCAGAATGAGAGAAGTCTGGTGGGCTTTTTTTGACATTTTCTTTGCCTTTATGATGGCATTCTGCCATCTCGCGGCCACCTATATCGGAAGCCTTCTTCCTCCTGCTGGGCGCAAACTCGATATTTTTGCCGCAGTATTCGGGATTCTCGCCGTGGCTGCACTCATAGGAGAAAACATAGCCTACAACATCATCTTCTGACCACTCGGCTTATCGTCTCATTTAAATATAAAATAATAAGGAATGAAAGTATTAATGATCAACGGGAGCCCCCATCCAAAAGGAAACACATTCCTCGCGCTTTCAAAAGTGGCGGAGACTCTTGCGGAAGAAGGGGTCGAGAGTGAAATCGTATGGATTGGAACTAAAGCTGTGCAAGGTTGCATAGCCTGCTATAAATGCACTGAACTCGGACATTGCGTTTTCCAGGACGAACTGTATTCCACTCTCCTTGAAAAGGGGAAGCAATGCGACGCGCTGATTGTTGGCTCCCCTGTGTACTATGCCGGCCCGAACGGCTCTCTTTGCGCAATTATGGACCGTCTGATGTATAGCGGCGGTAAGAACTTCGCTTATAAGCCTGCCGCAAGTGTCTCTGTTTGCCGCAGGGGCGGAGCCTCCGCGTCCTTCGATCGGCTTAACAAGTATTTCACCATCCTGAACATGCCTGTTGTCTCGTCGCAATACTGGACAATAGCATACGGACGTGCCCCCGGTGAAGTGGAACAGGACGGAGAAGGGATGCAGACCATGCGTACCCTGGGCCGCAACATGGCATGGCTCCTAAAGAGAATCAACAACGGAGAAGAACCCGCACACCCGACTCCGGAAACTCCTGTGCGTACAAATTTCATACGATAACATGTATTTATGTCTGTAAAAACCCCGCCATACGAAAATGTATGGCGGGGTTTTTATCACTGTTGCGCGAGCCATTTCTCAGCATTCTCCAAGTCCTCCGGAGTGTCGATTCCGATGGTAGGCTCCGATGTAACCGCCGTCCTAATCCTATAGCCGTTCTGAAGCCACCTGAGCTGTTCGAGCGACTCTGCAATCTCAAGCGAGCCGCGTCCGAGCGAGGTCACCTCCTCAAGCACATCACTGCTGTAGGCATAAATCCCGACATGCGTATAGAATGTGTGGCAGTCAAGCCATTTTTGCCACTCGACACCTCTCACATATGGGATTATACTCCGGGAGAAATACAAAGCATCCCCGTTATCTGCCCTGACCACCTTCACAAGATTGGAATCGAACAATGCCTCGAACCCTGCCTCTTTCCTGAACTCCCTCACAAGCGTGGCGAGCCTTACATCTCCGGAATCCGAGAAGCATCCCATCAGCGACTCAATCTGCGAGGGGGCTATGAACGGCTCGTCGCCCTGAACATTTATCACCACCCTGGCAGGTTTGCCGAGCTTGCAGAATGCCTCATAAACGCGGTCTGTACCGCTCTTATGATTCGAGGAGGTCATCACCGCCGTAAAACCGGCCGCTTCGACACAGTCCCTTATGCGCTCGTCATCCGTGGCCACCGCGACTCTCACCCCCGTCTCAGATGCCCTGCGGCACACCCTTACTATCATTTCTTCTCCCCCTATACGGGCAAGAGGTTTCCCCGGAAAACGCGATGAGGCGTAGCGGGCCGGGATTATGATAATAAAATCTTTCTTATCCATTTGATTTCTAATTTTTATCTTAGCTCGTCAATTATCTTTATTTCTTGGAAGATTCATGATGAAAGTGTGTTATCGTGTTCTTGAGCCATCCGGGCACTATCACCGCCCCTATCAGAAGATAAAGATAATAGGAAATGACTCTCCAGAATATGGCAAGTATCAAAGCCATGCCGGCCGTCGGCACAAGGTCGCCGTAATACTCTGAAAACAGCCACTCACTGAGTCCTGATCCTCCGGGGGTTGGACTTATCATGAGCACAACCCATATCACAAACTGACGGGCAAGGATAACCCACTGCCATGGATCATCCTGTGGCAGAAAACCCAGAAACAAGGCATTCACTACGAGATATCGCGAAGTCCAGGACAAGGCTGTGCCGCCAAACACCTCAAGCCAGAATCTGAATGGCTTGGTGCGAAGCTCCTTCGAGGTTGCCACCATATTATCGCCAAGAGTGGCGGCTTGTTGGCGCCATCGGCTCAGGATTCGCCATCCCGTCACTTTTATAAGCAACATCCTGACCCATTCCGGACGCCAGATTATACCGGAAAAGAGTATTGCCGTCCATACGAAAATCGCCGCATACACAAGCCAGAATGTAAGCTTTATTCCATGGGAAAAGGTAGCCCCGCCGGAGGCGAAAATCTCATGAGCCGGTGTCAGAAACACCACAAGAGGACAGAAGATGACAAAAAACAACTCATCAAGAAATAAGGTGGTAATCATCAATGTCGTGGCTCTCCCGAACTCTATTCCCTTGGAATTCAGAAACACCATTCCCAATGAACTGCCTCCCACCGCCGAGGGTGTGACACAGGATGTGAATTCACACAGGAAGTCAATCTCAAAGGCATGACGCCATGGCAACTGACGGTCGGTCAACGCCCGGAATCTCCACGAAAGTCCGAAATCACGCCCGAACATGAAAACCAATGCCAAGGCTATACATAGCCATGTGCGCCACGTGAAATGTATATCATCCCAGACTTCAGCCAGATTCTCTTTCCCGGCATCCCTCAGAAACATATACACCACCGCCCCAAGACCTATGGCAACCGGAATAATCACCTTCCAGATCGAAAACATTTTCTTCCGAGACGCCATTGATGCATTACCGTTTTGACCCTGCATATCTTTAATACTGTGTATGGACTGAAATCTCCTCAAGCCATCAACGGCACCCTGTAATGCCCAATGCATTACTGCCTGTAGTCATCTGAGATTTCATGTCTAAATTCTCCTAATATTATATACTTCCAACCATAAAATGCTATTTATGGTTCTTTATTATCACATCATAGCGGTCCATCACCTCTCCCACCACATCCTGCCAGCTTCTCACCAATGAATTCCGCGCTCCCATGGCCACCCTGCGCAGATAGTCACGGTCTTTTCCAAGCCTCGCCACAAGCGCCGCAATCGACTCCGGAGTTCGGGCGGCAAGAAACCCGTTCTCGCCGTCCCTTATAACCTCCGACGCGGTGGACCCTTCAGGCAAAACCGCAGGAGTGCCCATAGCGGCCGCCTCCCTCACCACAAGCGGAGCATTGTCATAATATGAAGGGAACAGAAACAAGTCGCTCGCCGCATAGTAATCACTCAATATATCCCTGTCGGTTATCACTCCATGCATCTTGGTCTTTCCCTCGAGTCCGTAGTCAGAAAGCCTGCCACGCAACTCTTCCGCCGCATATCCTGTGCCTATGAAGTTCATCCGGAATTCCTCCTTTCCATCAAGCAATCTCAACGTGTCGGCAATAACCCCTATCCCCTTTTCCCAGATATGCTGCCCGACAAACAGGATATTGATACCGTTGCCGGAGAATCCCAGCCTCTTCCGGGCCTCCTCCTTATATTTCCAAATGTCGCCTGTGACCCGCGACGCGAAATCATTCCCATTCTCCACCACCTCAAGACGTCCCTTGTATCCATATTCCCTCACCGTCTCCTCCACCTGGGCCTGCGGAATCCATACTTCATCGCAAGAATTGAAAAAATCAAGGATACGATTCATTATTATAGGCACACACCAAGGCATGCGCTTGAACGAATGCTCAAGGTCGGACTTATATTTGGAATGGAAAGTACCCACCAGGGGAACATTCCGGTGTCTTTTCACATACACGGCCAATCTTCCCGAGGAAAATGGGCAATGTGAATGAAGGATACGGAAATCGGTCTTGCGAAGACGACGCCAGATAAACGGATCAAGTTTCGGATAACCGTATCGGTATGGTTTCCTTGAGCGTATCGGAAGTGAGAAATACCTCATCACATCATAGTCCGTCTCCTCGCTGACAGGGTTCCAAGGAGTCACTACACATGGCGTATGTCCTGCCTCCATCAGCCAATGGACATAATTCTGCACTGTCAGCGTAACTCCGTCAAGTATAGGAGGGAAACTGTCATTAAAGATGCCATAAAGGCCTTTCCCGGTGGGGTATGAATAGGGTACTTTCATTTTCGTATGCAAAATTAAACCTTTCCTGACGTTTATCCAAACATATAACTCAAAAAAGGGCTTACGCTATTCCCAATCAAACCGGGCTTCCCACTCCATGCTTGCCCATCCATTCATTCTGCCGTTTCGTCTCACCGGGACTCATGTCCTGAATCTCGCGGCTGTCTTTGCAACCCGGTTGTAGCTTTTTAAGATTAATTTTGCATACGGATATCGACAAATATACGTTATTAAAATGCAATCCCCTCCTCTGTTAGAATTACTCATGCTACTAAGAAAAGGAATACCGACATTAGCCCTCTTGTCTGCCACTGCCATGTGTTCGGTGGCGCAAGAGCCGGCAGACACTCTTCAAGACAACATCCTCGACGAGTTTGTTGTCACTAAGAAAAAAGCAGGCAATATCAAGATTTCTGGACCCGAAAACGCATTCAGAATCAACCAGTCAGAACTTTTCAGAGCCGCATGTTGCAATTTGGGGGAAAGTTTCACGACAAACCCTTCCGTGGATGTCAACTATTCCGACCCGGCAACAGGGGCAAAACAAATCAAGCTACTCGGGCTTTCGGGAAGTTATGTGCAACTCCTAACTGAGAACATGCCCGATTTCCGTGGAGCCGCGCGACCATATGCATTGCGGTATGTGCCGGGTCCTTGGATGAAAAGCATCAGCGTATCGAAAGGCTCAAGCTCCGTGAAAAACGGGTTCGAATCGATGTCCGGCCAAATAGATGTGGAATATCTGAAGCCCAACGACCCGCAAGGTGTCGCATTCAACGCCTATCTCGACTCTGAACTAAAATTGGAAGTCAACGCCGACGGAAACCTGAAAATCAAACAGAACCTCGCCTCTGAGATTCTGGCTCACTTCGAAAACCGTTTCATGAGCCACGACGCCAACGACGATGGATTCTCCGACACTCCCTCTATACGGCAGGTCAATCTTAAAAACAGATGGAAATATGTGGGCGACAAATATATATTCCACGGCGGAATCGGATACCTTAATGAAAAGAGCGATGCCGGACAAATATCCCATAAATCCGGAATCCATTCCCCTTTCCTGATTTCAACGACGACCGACAGATATGAGGCTTACATGAAACACGCTTTCATAATCGACAGGGCACACAACTCCAATATTGCCCTGATGGCCAACGGTTCGTTTCATAATCTTGACGCATATTACGGACACAAGGCATATCGTGTGGACGAATGGAACGGATACGCCCAACTCGCTTTTGAGACAGATTTCTCCGACAGGCATTCCTTGTCTGCCGGACTCTCATTCAATCATGATTCGTTCAAGCAATTCCTGCGAAAGACAAACGATGCCGCCCTGCCTCTATCCCGGATTGACGAAGCGGAAAACACAGCCGGAGCGTATGTGCAATACACCTGGAAGCCGTCCGAGATGCTTACGGCAATGGCCGGCGCGAGAATCGACCGCAGCTCTATCTACGGATGGTTTGCAACTCCCAGATGCAACATCAGGTTCTCCCCTATTGAACGGCTCAATATCAGGGCATCCGCAGGAAAAGGATACAGGTCCGTTTTCGGATGGGCAGAATACAACTATCTGTTGGCGAGCGGAAGGGAAATGACAATAGAAAACCTAAACCAGGAAGCATCCTGGAATTATGGTATAAATATAGATTTCTCTATTCCTATCGGCTCGGAGACCCTGCGGTTAAACACCGAGTATTATTACACTGACTTCCTGCGGCAGGTCAACATCGACTATGATTCAAATCCTCACAGGCTCACCATCGCGAATCTTCATGGGAAATCTTTCTCACATACATTTCAGGCGGATGCAACATATGAATCATCGTTCGGACTCACCGTCACAGCGGCATACCGGCTCAACGACGTGAAAACAACCTACGGAGGCCAACTTCTCGAAAAACCTCTCACTCCGAAATACAAAGCCCTGCTTACGGCGTCTTTCTCGACTGAGATGGACATATGGCAATTCGACGCCACACTGCAACTCAACGGCGGAGGCAGGATGCCGGCTCCATACACTCGTCCGGACGGCACCCTGTCTTGGGAGAAACGTTTCAAACCCTTTCCCCAACTGAATATACAGGTGACGAGATGGTTCCGTCATTTCTCCATATATGCGGGAGGAGAAAACCTGACCGGATTCCGCCAGGGCAACCCTATAATAAATGCTCATGAACCATGGAGTGCGGAATTTGACCCTACAATGATTTGGGGTCCTGTGCATGGCGCTATGGCATATATCGGGATTCGGCTGAATTTCGGTAAGCTATAAGACCCTCTCATGATTGATACAGACTGACAACTACGGCTGCCGACTGACTATGGGGCTTTCCCCCTGTCTCGAATGCCTACTATTTTTTTTAAAATAACTGATATATGAAAAAGTTTATTACAGCATGCGCGGTGATGGCATGCACACTGTCGCTCTATGCGAAAGACATCAAGGAATTCGTGGTGACGACATCTCCAAAAATGTCTTGCGAGAACTGCGAGAACAAGATAAAAGGGAACCTCAGATTTGAGAAAGGGGTAAAGAAGATTGTCACTGACCTTCAGAACCAGGTGGTGGTGGTGACATACGATGCCGACAAGACTAATGAGGACAATCTTCGTGATGCTTTCGGTAAGCTCAATTATAAAGTCACGAAAATAGCCGGAGAGGCATCATCTTCGGTAGTGGTGGGTACATCATGCAAAACGAAGAAGCAAAGTTGCTGCAACCGCGCAGACTCTTGCGCCAACAAAACGGACTGCCACGATAAGAACTAACGACTCCCCTAAGTATTTCTCGCAAAATTATACAAAATAATCCCGTCTGAAATTTCAGACGGGATTATTTTCAGAGGTGCCAACCAGATTCGAACTGGTGTGAACGGTTTTGCAGACCGGTACCTAACCACTCGGACATGGCACCCTTTGCTTGCCGTATCTCCGGCTTTGCGAGTGCAAAATTAGGCATTACATTTGAATTAGCCAAATTTTTTCAACACTTTTTCAGAAATATTTTTCACCTGAATCTTGCGTAGATTTCTATCCCTTTCTGCTTTACCTTTTTAATATCGTCTGCATTGTCGGGATCCACGCCATACTTTTTTAAAGATGGCACCACAACCTTTGTGCCGGGACGGATACGGTCGGGATGGCCGAGCTTGGATTTGTTTTCCTCATATATAATTGGCCAAAGATTGAAATTTCCATAATGTTCCTTAGCCATCGTGGTGAGAAAGCGGGTTTTGGTGATTGTGTCATACATTGGCTCATCCGAAGGCTGTGTCGGCACCTCGTCAGATTCCACACCTGAAGACTCTGACTCAGACGCTGTCGCCACACTGTCCACAATGGCCTCGACTGTGGAATCAGACTTGACTCTTGACTCTACCGCAACCTCCGTAACGGCAATAGCATCCGGTTCAGGAATTTCCTTCAGCTCCCTACCGGAATCTGGACCCATTAAAAAAAACAGGAGAGCGGCCACTGCCGACGCCGCGACAAAACCGACGAGGAATCCCCATCCGAACTTACCTTTTTTATTCTTCGGCTCGCCGCATACATCATCAATTGACTCCCCTGGGTTCTCCTGGCCATATGTATTAATGTCATTGTCCTCATTCAGCGCGTCTTCCTCCGTGGACATTTCCTCCGAAATGCCATCCTCCGAAAGCATTCCCTCAGAAGCATCCTCCTCCGGATTTGTCTTCTCTGACGCTTCTCCATTCTCGCAGGAATCCAATTCGGGAACATATCCGAAATCACTATCCGGGACACTGTCATCTCCATTCGAGGCTAACACATCATCGTCATCATCCGGGAATGGCTCCAACAACATATCCGTCGGCACTCCATCCGACACTTCCACTGCCTCGAAAACCTCAAACGGGGCATTGACCGCAGCCGCCAGCTCCTTGGCCGCGACAAATATAACTTTAAGGTGTCCTGGAATCTCAACCTCTTCTCCGGTTGCCACATTCACACTCTTCCTTGACTCTACGGCGACAAGCTTGAATGTGCCAAAACCTTTAATCCGGATATTCTCTCCTCTCTCAAGCTCCTCGGTGACTATCCTGAAAATCTCTTTCAGGAAATCCTCACACAGTTCTTTACCACGACCGGTGGCAATGGCAAGCATCGCCGCCAGTCCCGACATCGTTATCTTATTCTCCATTCCTGATTCTTTGTTTCAAAAGCGATGACGGTCTAAACGACATTACTATCTTGGGAGGCACAAGCAACCTCTTCCCGGAAGCGGGATGAACCGCAACCCTCTCCATTCTCTTCCGAGGCTCAAACGTGCCGAACGAAGGAAGCGTGATGCTGTCGAGCGTGGCCCCGCATTCCCCCACCACCTCCGACAGTCCGTCTATCAAGGTGATAACGGTGTCGCGCGATATGTCAAGGTTTTTAGACAATGTTTCAACCAGTGTCTTGTTATCCATACTTTCAATGCAAATTTCGGCAAAAATAGTCAAAAAATCCATTAGTTCAATCGCCACCGCGATTTTTTTTAACCTATACAAAACTTTTCACAGATTTCAACGTCTCTTATATATAAACAACAAACTTTTTTTGATATGAACTTTTTCAAATCAGTAGTGGCAGTAGTTGTAACGATGACAGTTTCCCTGCCGCTTTCCGCACAGGTCCTTTTCAAAGTTGAAGGCAATGGCCTGAAGACACCATCCTATGTATTTGGCACCCATCATCTTGCACCAATTTCAGTAATTGAGAAATTCGGGGCAAAAGATCCCTACAACGAAGCCTCCCAGATTGTGGGGGAGATTGACATGACTCAAGACCAGATGGCCCTCGCACAGGCCATGCAACCTCATATGATGGCTCCCGCCGACAGCACACTCTCCAAGGTTATTGCTCCGGAAGACTTCTCTGTCATAAACGAGGAATTCAAGAAATGGGCGCCGATGCAGGGCATGGAACTCAAAATGCTCGACATGCTGAAACCGATGGCCATCACAACAATGGTGGCCGCTTCCATGGCCCAGCAGGAGATGCCAGGATTCAATCCCGCTGAACAACTCGATTCATGGTTCCAGATTCAAGGGAAAAATGCCGGAAAAAAGGTTATCCCGCTTGAAACCGTCGAACACCAGGCCACAGTGCTTTTCGACACCACTCCCATATCATTCCAGGCAGATGCCCTGGTTGAACTCCTGAAAGACCCTTCGAAGGCTTTGGAAAACACGAAATCCCTAACCGAGGCATACAACGCCCAGGATCTTGACAAAATGCTTAAACTCTCCGAAGAAGACGATGAACATCCGGAATTCATGATTGCTCTCCTCGACAAGAGAAACGCCGACTGGCTAACAAAACTTCCGGCCATCTTCAATGACGGTCCGACATTCGTGGCAGTCGGAGCCCTACACCTCGCCGGCGACAAAGGCATAATCGAGGGCTTACGAAAACTCGGATACAAGGTGACTCCGGTAAAATAACAGCCTATCTGAAAAATCACACGCATCATCCCCCGTCGGATGGTGCGTGTGATTTTTTATCTATCCTTATGGCGGAAATCAATCCTGTTTCACGCCCGTGGCGTTTCCAGACGGCTGGGCCGGAGCCATTGCAGATGGCTGGGGACTGCGGGACGGTGGCACCGGATAACCAGGATTATCAGGAGTGCCGGAGTCGTTGAAGAAGGGATATGGCATCCCGAAGAGCACATCGGGGTTCTTCCCTGGACTGAGCCACCCGTCCATGAGTGTGTCTCGCCCGGAAGCGCTCTCGTAGGTATAGAGATGAAACTTATACATCATAACGGCGATATGCTCGAATATCGATGCCATTATCGACTCATACTGAATCCATGCCGAGGTGGTGGTGAAACAATACACCTGCAACGGTATCCCGTTTGCCGTCTGCGGAAGTGTAGTGACGAAACAGAAGCTGATATCTCCCTTCTTGTCGATATTCGGATTTGCATCGAGCCAGAGTTTCAGATAGGCCCGGAACACTCCAAGATTGCTCTCTATAGAGCCATCTACAAGGCCATCCGGGTTATTCGCGTCACACTCCATCCCCTTATCACGCTGCTCTATCTTCTTTGCGATCCAGTCCTTCAGAAGCGGCAGCGAGGAAAATTCCTCAAGAAGTTTCTCATCGGCCGGAACTACACTGTCTGCGTCAATCATATAAGACCGCTGGATGCGGCGTGTATTGCTCTCCTGCATAGTCCTGTAGTTGGTGAAACTCCCGCTGATAAGATTATACGGAGGAACTGTAGTGATTGTCTTGTCCCAGTTACGTATTTTCACCTGATTGAGTGAGACCTCCATCACGGTTCCGTTGGCATCTGTGCCATGCACCTTTATCCAGTCGCCGACATGAAGCGAGTCATTCTCGGATAGCTGGACTCCTGCCACTATACCGAGTATGCTGTCTTTGAATATCAACATAAGAACCGTGGCGAACGCGCCTAATCCCGTGAGCAACGCCCCCGGAGATTTGTCGAACAACACCGCTACGATAACCACAGCACATATAATCCACACTATCCCTTTGGCAACCTGGACAAGTCCTCGCAACGGAAGCTTCTTCTTATTCGCGCGCTCATCTATATGACGCCATATCACCTCAAACAATATGCACACCGAGTAGGCTATCACAAAAGACATCCATATATACGACAGTCTTGACAGCCACGACGACAGTGTGGCCCTTGAAGTGAGAGTGAACTGTATCAGTATCAGGAACACTATCGGCGGGATGATACGTGATGTCTTGGTGAAGAAATGGGCGTCGAGCAATCCTTCATACAAATCATTATGGAAGTGCTCCCCAATCTTATAGACTATGGCCACAACTATCTTCTGGACCACATACCCCACCGCTATGGCCAGAAGGAACACAAGTACTGTATAGACGAAACTGAACAGGGTCTGATTGTTTTCCTGCCCTATCAACGACAACAAAAACCGGTCGGCATCCATCAGCAACCGGGCTATCGCATAAGTCTCCTCCTGTGTGTGGGTGGAGAGTTCAACGGTCGGCACCGTATCAAGCGCCTTGCTAATCGAATTAGAGTGTGGAATCATATTATCTCAGATTTATACGGTTTATAGTGAGTGATGACACTTCAATCAGAAATGCTGACAAGATAATCACAACTATATTTCAAGTACAATCCAAATCAGGATAAGTTCAATTATTTTGAAATGTTAAGTATGTAAATGCCAAAGACACCACGTTTTCATCAACTCCATAAAAACCTGATAATCCCGCCATTAATTTTACATTAACAAATTTTCACACTTAAAAATCTCTGTTTTTGCACATCTCACACCCCGATGTGCAGTGGACTAAAAAATATGTTGTAAAACATATTTATAATCTATCATCCACATATTCAATTAATTACAAAGACTCATTGTCAATTCGTCATTTCTGTTCACAAAAAATAACTTGAAAATATTAGGAATCAAGTCAAGTAAATTGTAACTTTGAACAAACAGGAAAGAGAAATCTTAAAAAGTTTTAAGGAATTATGGAACAGACATTAGTCATCCTCAAGCCCTCATGCGTGCTCCGCGGACTGATTGGAGAGGTGATCGGCAGGATTGAGAAACGCGGGATAATCATTACCGCGATGAAAATGATGCAGCTTGATGAAAAGATTCTTCGAGAGCATTACGCACACCTTGTCGATAAACCGTTCTTCCCCGATTTGTGCGCATCCATGATGGCCACTCCGGTGATTTGCATGGTGCTGAAGGGGATTGACATTGTAAGCGTGTTCCGCACAATGGTTGGAGCCACAAACGGCAGAAAAGCCGCTCCAGGCACTCTCCGTGGCGACCTGTGCATGAGTGGGCAAGCAAATATCGTGCATGCCTCCGACTCCCCGGAAAACGCTATTATTGAAATCAACAGGTTCTTCAAGCCTGAGGAGCTCACCGACTACGTTCCTTCCGACTTATCTTTCCTTTACGCAAACGACGAACTTAACCCTTAAAAACCAGACATCTCCTCTCTTCTAAAACTCAAGAGAAATGAATTTTACCAAGAAAATAGCAGCGCTGACAATCCTCGCAGCTATGGCGGCATCCGGATTAAGCGCACAGACAATCAAAACGAAATCTCCTCACTCAGACGCACACAAGCAACTCCTCGCAAATCAGGCTAAAAGCAAAGACCAGATTCGGCTGGTGGAGAAAAACACTTTCATTGACCTAATCGATGACATCGAACCGGAACCTGATATCTTTACGGAAGGATGGAACAGCAAGGCTGTCAACCCTTTTAAAGAGGCTGATGTGCCTGACACTAAGCTTATCGACGTGACCGGATATTTCATGCCCGTGCCGGGGAAAGTGAATTCAAACTACGGATACCGTGCAAAATTCGGCAGAATGCACAAAGGGATTGACCTTCACATCAAAAGCAACGACACAATATATGCCGCATTCGACGGCAAGGTCAGGCTCACAAGCTATCAGGCAAGAGGATTCGGCAACTATATAATACTGCGCCATCCAAATGGTCTTGAGACTGTGTATGGGCATCTCAACAAATCTCTCGTCAAGGCTGATGATGTGGTGAAAGCGGGCGACCCCATAGGATTAGGTGGCAGCACCGGCAGAAGCACCGGCCCTCACCTTCATTTCGAAACCAGATTCATGGGATATGCAATTAACCCCGCAGCAATCTTTGATTTCGCCAACCAGACAACCCACACCGACACATACCTGTTCGACAAAAAGACATACACCAAGGCCAGGAACTATGCCCCGGCCGGACACTATGCGAACAGTGGTGAGAACCCCTACCGTGCCGCTGATTCCGAGGCTGAAAGCTACACTGTCAAGAAAGGTGACACTCTTGCCTCTATCGCCAAGTCATATGGACTGTCGGCCACGTCTCTACGCAAAATCAACGGCATGTCAAATTCTGATATGATTAAAGTGGGGCAAGTGCTTAAACTTAAATAACCCAAATAGACAGATATCACGGACAGATAATATAATCAGCGCGGTGCATATGCACCGCGCTGATTATATTATCTGTCCGACGCTTCACGCGACAACATCAGCGTCTCGAGGCCTCCACATATGCACGCCTCATGATACATAGCTTCTCCAACAGCTCTTCCATGCGGGAAAGAGGCAACATATTGGCGCCATCGCTCTTTGCCTCCGCCGGATTTCTATGAGTCTCCATAAACACCCCGTCGGCACCTGCGGCCAATGAAGACATCGCTATTGTGGATATGAGACCCGGAAGACCTCCCGTCACACCGGAAGTCTGATTAGGTTGCTGTAGCGAGTGCGTGGCGTCTATTATCACCGGACATCCACACGCCTCTTTCATCTCCGGAAACGCACGCATATCCACCATCAAATCCTGATACCCGAATGTCGTGCCTCGCTCTGTGACTGACACCGCACTGTTGCCTGCCTCGCGTATTTTATCCACAGCATGCCTCATGGCCTGTGGCGACAGGAACTGACCCTTCTTGACATTCACGAACTTCCCGGTCTTTGCCGCAGCCACAAGCAAGTCTGTCTGCCGACATAGGAACGCCGGTATCTGAAGCACATCAACATATTGCGCCGCGATTGCGGCCTCCTCCGGAAGATGGATGTCGGTAACCACCGGTATCCCGAAAGTCTCCCTCACCTTACGAAGAATCTTCAGGGCTTTCTCATCTCCAATTCCGGTGAAAGAATCTATGCGGCTCCGGTTTGCCTTACGATAGCTCCCCTTGAACACATATGGGATGCCGAGACGGGTTGTCAGTTCCACCATATGCCCCGCGATGTCGAGAGCCATCTCCTCCCCTTCTATAACACAAGGCCCCGCAAATAGAAAAAACGCATCTCCGGAGCTAAGATACTGTCTCACATCAATAGCCATCAATCTTCTGTATTTTATTTAGAATATTCCTTATCTGACATTCATCTGATTGAGTATATGCACAGCCGCCACTCCATAAAGAGCCGCCGTCTCTGTACGAAGCCGACTCTTGCCGAACGTGACCGGCAGAAAACCTTTCGAAACGGCATATTCCACCTCGTCTGGAGAGAAATCTCCTTCCGGGCCAATCATTATCACAACTGGCTTTCCTGCCTCGCAACAGGCCACAAACTCATTCCGGGGGTACGAATCGTCGCAATATCCGAAAAACTTCTGTATGCCATCGTCCACCGAATCCACGAATCCCCTGAAATCGGACACTTCCTCAATCTCCGGCAATACCCCTTTAAGACTTTGCTTCATGGCAGAGACCATAACCTTCTCAAGACGCTCCACCTTCATAGTCTTCCTTTCGCTTCTTCGGCATTTCAGCAACACCACCCTGTCGATGCCAATCTCGACAATCTTCTCAAGCAGCCATTCCATACGGTCGGAATGCTTTGTCGGCGCCACCGCAAGCGTTATCTCCGCATCCCAATGATTCGGAAGAATCTCCGTGGAGACAAGTTCAACGGCTGTCCGTTTGGGATGAGCTTCCACAATAACGCCACGGAAACGTTTCCCTTTGCCATCCACGACATACACCTCGTCGCCCTCTCTCATCCTGAGCACCCGGCAACAATGGCCGGACTCCGACTCCGGCAACACTCCGGTTTCCTCTATGTCAGGCGCATAAAACTGTATCATATCTTCTCTATTGTCATGCCCCCTCCATCAACGCTTTCCGCATCAGCTATAGACTCGGCATCTATGCCCTTGCCGTCACTCCTCTTGTCGCTGAATGCAATCCAGAACAACACCGCAACTGCCAAAGCGTATGCCGCGAAAATATACCACGATGTCCTCCACCCTTCAAGCTGAAGTTCCACAGGATCTGACGCGACAACATAATGGTTGACAACCCACATTGCCGAAAGGGTCCCCACCGTGGCTCCAAGCCCGTTGGTCATAATCATGAACAGACCCTGCGCGCTGCTTCGCATTGAAGGGTCGGTCTCTTTGTCAACATATAGTCCTCCACTGACATTGAAGAAATCAAAGGCTATGCCATAAACTATACATGAGAGTATCATCAGCCAAAGCCCGTCGCTCGTGTTGCCCATCCCGAAAAATCCGAATCTCAACACCCAGGCAATCATCGACATTAGCATAACACCCTTTATCCCGAATCTTTTCAAACAGAACGGGATGAGCAGGATGCACAATGTCTCGCTTATCTGCGACAACGATATCAGCGCGTTCGCGTTCTTCGCGGCCCAGGTGCCGGCATATTCCGGTATCTCCTTGAAAAACGTGATATAGGGATTGGCATAACCATTTGTAATCTGCAATGATACGCCAAGCATCATGCTGAAAAGGAAAAACACCGCCATCTTTCGCTGCTTGAACAGTGAAAATGCCTTTAATCCGAGACGGTCGCTCAAACTGCCGGAAGAGGCTCCCTTGCTGACAGGACACTTCGGCATCGACAGCGCATAAATCATCATTATCATGCTTAACGCAGCACACACGAACAACTGCATGTAGGATGTCTGGAATGTGGCCCCTTCCGGACCCACAAAGTTCACGAAAAGCATGGCACATATGAATCCTATAGTCCCGAAAATCCTTATCGGAGGGAAATCCTTCACTGTGTCAAGGCCGGCCTGCGTCAGGGCATTGAATGCCACGGAATTGTTCAGGCCTATTGTGGGCATAAAGAACGCCACCGATACTGAATAGAGGGCAAACAGTGGAGCAAACTCCAGAATCTCGGCCGACATACAGTAAAATCCCGCCAATGCCATGAATAGTCCCGCCATAAGGTGGCACAGACTGAGCATCCTTTGGGCCTGAATCCATCGGTCGGCCAAGATGCCTATCACCGACGGCATAAATAGCGACACGATACCCTGCATGGCGTAAAACCATCCTATCTGGTCGCCGAGACCATTTTTAAACAGAAAATTGCCAAGCGAGGTCAGATATGAACCCCACACTGCAAATTCAAGGAAATTTAGAATCGCAAGGCGAACCTTGAGTGACATTTGCGATGACATCTTTTAGATTTTAGGTGAGTTTTCTTGCGAATCCGATTACATCAGATTCTTGCGGTCGAGGATTTATTCCCCCTGCAAATTTAATACTTTTTCCTTAAAATCCAATCAAGGGTCTCACCTAAAAACTCATGGGCAGACACATATGAGAATGTATCACAAATCAAGGAAACGACGGCGAGATAGAATCCTCACCTTATTGCCGCAACATTCGGCAACGCCGCATTCCACGATTTCCTCCTTCCATTCTTGCACATCCTCCTCTATTGTACCGCAAAACTCTCCAAGCGCATACTTGCTTCCGCTGATAACGATATCCTTTGCACCGGGATCGGTCAGGACGCATATCAATTCCTTTATACGCGCCCCGACACCTCCATGGCAATAATGCCGCAGACAGTCCACCGGACGCTGGGCACGGAGCGACAAGTAATTGAAAAAATTCAACATATAGATATTATCTGAATGCAACAAATTAATATATTGCTCTTTACTAAATTCCATAATACTTGTCTTTCCTACTGCCACTGCATCGTAAGGATAGCCTGTCTCCATTCCGAAAAGACGGTCGGCGCCAAGCACTTTCCCGAATCCACATCTCTCCTCCACTGTCAAGGACGCCTCTTCAAGACGATGTATGATTCTAACCTCTCCTGAAATTATGAAACGCACCATGCGCACGACATCTCCGGTTTCAACAATCCGTTCCCCGGACTCATAATTCTGAAATCCTATATTGGTTTTCTCAAGAAACAAGGATATATGGTCTTTCCCGACTCCTTTGAAGAGGGGAAGATCCATAATCAATTCATACATCGTTGCCATAAATCAATTCTGTTCGTATTTGCAATTAAGGAAAGCCCGGCATCCCGTTCTGCAGGGATGATGACCCTCCTTTTGAATTTAACACTTCAAATGTTAAAATTGTTATATATACCTATAAAAAAATCGCAACCGATATAACATCGATTGCGATTCTGTAGCGGGATCGAGAATTGAACTCGAGACCTCCGGGTTATGAATCCGACGCTCTAACCAACTGAGCTATCCCGC
>JAIDXM010000028.1 GCA_029058745.1 Muribaculaceae bacterium | reverse complement strand
ATCTACAAAGGATAAATGTCTGAGCATCCGACTGATGCTCATTTCTTATTCACATTTGTTTTTAAACAAGCTCTAAAACGAAGGATAATTCCAATATTTGATTCACGCGAATCATTAATTGCTGTCTGTGAAGAGAATTCAAAATTAAAAAAAATAACAACGCTCAACAAGGGAGAGATGGTTGACTCCCCTCCCTTGCTAAAAGAGGGTTTCTCAAAAGAAATGAAAAACCTGTTTATGAGAATCTTTTATCCCACACGTTTTCGTTGGTAATGTCATATAACGGCTAAAAATTATGCGGAAGGAATTCGTAAATATGCACATCGGAAGATTATCTGACGATGAGGCGCAGAAATATGAGAAAACAGGATTATATATCTATGGCTGTGTCATAGATGATATAAGCTTGTTGGCATGTGTGTTTGAGAAACCTGTGGAAATAAGGAATTGCGTTATAAAAAACATCAACATATACAACGCATGGTTTGAGGAGGGCTTAACCTTCGATGGGAACGTGGTTTTGGATGCCATAGATTACCAGACAGGAGGCCACAACCATAAACCGTATGTAATGACAAACAATATATTCAAGGAGGAAGTCAGGTTCTTTGACTGTATATTTGACGCACAGGTTAGAATCATCGGAAATATCTTTGAAAAGGGAACAGACATTCTTACGAAAGAAAATCCGGGATTCGACAACCGATTTGAAAATGGAATCGTTACAGAAAACAACATCGGCAAACTTGATATATGGTAAGGAGATGTGAAACATTTAAGACAGATTGTAATATATGTACGGAAAGCACAATATTACACCTGTTGGTTGAATTAAATTAGCGAATATTTTATCTGCCCAATCGGACGATGATTAATAAAATTGACATAGAACTTGGGAACAACGCCACATCTTGGGACGTTTCCGAGTTCATTAACTCGATTTCCAGCAAAATCCTTGCATATTCCGAGGATTCTGGCGAAATTTGCTAATATGTGTCCTTACTGTCGAAATAGAAAGCATTTGTGCATTTTCGAAGGCAGGGACATGACCTTGGCATGTAGAATTCGCACAGGTATAAAATGCACATCTATTTTGTGTGTTGACCATAATTCACCCTAAAGATTCATCAACTATGACTGAGAGACAGAAACTTTGGGAATTAATCATGAGCCAATGGCTTGAGAAGTTCCCTTTTCTAAAACAGTATGGTGCTTCGAGATTATATTATCGCACTGACATATTCCTTATTGGAATCTGGCTGGAGAAAGGTGGTTATGGTATTTCATATGAACCTAACCTTGTAGTCAAGCCTTTATGGTCTGGAGTGTCCAATAGTTCTGAGAATTGTCTCTGCAAACCACTATATACAGGTGATCGAAGACGCTATTGGAAAGATATAGATAACAAAACAGATCTTAAACAGCATGATCTCTTTTTTAAAAGATATAACGATAATCCCAATCCTCTTTACGATCAAGTTTTAAATGGTATCATTTCTTATGACTGGATTTATAAAGAGGCTGTCCACTATTTTACAGAAAAGAACAAATACCACGAATATTATTTCTATGATAACTGGATGTTTATGGAGCTAATGCTGGCACTCTCTTTATACTTTGAAGATTCAGTCCTTATGAGAAAAGCCACGAAGGCATTCGATAGATTCATTTGGCAATCGGAAAAGCGTCTAAAGAATGACAACCTAATGGGAATAAGAGGTCCTGGGGTTGTTGATTGGTATGAACATTTTAAAAGAAGCAGAATTAAAATATTTGATTCACGCGAATCATTAATGGCTGTCTGTGAAAGGAATTCAAAATTAAAAAAAATAACAACGCTCAACAAGGGAGAGATGGTTGACTCCCCTCCCCTCCTAAAAGAGGGTTTCTCAAAAGAAATGAAAAACCTGTTTATGAGAATCTTTTATCCCACACGTTTTCGTTGGTAATGTCATATAACGGTTAAAAATTATGCGGAAGGAATTCGTAAATATGCACATCGGAAGATTATCTGACGATGAGGCGCAGAAATATAAGAAAACAGGATATATATCTATGGCTGTGTCATAGATGATAAGAGTGATGAATTAACCACATCAAACAAAAATAATATCTATACATTATGAGACATCTAAGAAAATACATGTTGGTGTCAGCGTTGGCGTTGGCGATTCCATGTATAGCGGAGGAACCGGAAGAAGCGTATTATCCCTTAAACGGACATTCCTTATTCGCTTCCGTAGGGTTCAGCCATATCGTGAGCGAAGTTTATACTACATGGACAACCGGCGAACCGCGTTTAGGGTTGGACTGGCAAGCAGGGTATTCATGGATTTCTAAAAGGGACATCGGAGCCGGACTCCTTTATCAAGGATACTACACACATGGTGGCGAAACAGCATACGCGGGAGGCTTCAACACCGCAAGTCTCGATGAATCAATTTACGTAAACTACTTCGCCCCTCAATTCGTAGGCACCATAAACTCGGGAAAGGTATGTGGAGCTTAAACTACGCCGCCGGCATAGGGTTTGCAATGATGACACAATCAGGCTATGCCACAGCAATAAACGGGGTAACAACGAGCAATGGATTTATGGTCAGACTCAGCGAATACGGATGGGGAACCAACACTTCCTTCGGCATTGAATGCCGCTGTTCAAAAGAAGTGGGCGTCACGGCGTCATTGTCGTGGCTGAATTCATTTATCTCACAAGATCTCGAAAAATATAATATACCCGCAAACTTTGACCGCAACAAAACAACCGGCATCTCCAGACTGTCCATCGACATCGGAATCAAATTGCATCTCTAAGCATTGAATAATTGCGTAAAAACTTGCTAAAAATGTTTGATAATTCCATATTTTTCAGTATATTTGCGTCTAATTAACAGGACACCCTAAATATATACGACTATGGAGATGTGGATTGTTTGGCTCATTGTGATGGGGGTATTGCTCATCATTGAAGTGCTTTCCCAAATGATGTGGGCACTTTGCCTGGCTGTAGGCTGTATCGCAGGACTCGTCGGCTCTCTCTTCGGCATCGACATTCTATGGCAGATTGTACTGACCGCCGCAGCCGCTGTGGCCGCGTATGTATTTCTTGTGCCTTCCTTCCAAAAATGGCATGCCCTTGCCGTTGACAAGAATGGAAAAGCCTCACGCACAGGCATGGACGCGCTACTCGGCAGAAAGGCCATACTCTCCGAAACGATACGTCCGGACCGGCCGGGACGCGCACGTATTGACGGCGACAACTGGCAGGTGAAAGCCACCGGAGGGAACCTGACAATCGAGAAAGGAACGGAAGTCGTTGTCACCGGATATGACTCCATCATCCTGAATGTGGAGCCCATACTTGATTAGACAAACATACATTCAAGCTCATATAATAACCTCAAAATACCATAACGTCATGACAACATGGATTCTTGCGGGGGTAGTTCTACTCCTCGCCATTGTGATTATCTCGGCTGGCGTAAAAGTCGTGCCCCAAAGCGAAACACGCGTGGTGGAAAGACTCGGTCGCTTCCACAGCGTCCTCCCTCCCGGCATCAACTTCATAATCCCGTTTATCGACAGGCCGAAACAAATTTACCAGCGTTCGGTCAAGACATATAACGGACGCCCCTATGCGGCTATGACCACGACAAACATCATCGACCTCCGCGAACAGGTGTATGACTTCCCCTCGCAACAGGTGATTACCCGCGACAACGTCACAACTGAAATCAACGCACTCCTGTATTTCCAGATTGTTGACCCCAAAAAGTCGGTATATGAAATCGACAACCTCCCGAACGCCATCGAGAAGCTGACACAGACTTCTCTAAGAAACGTAATCGGAGAGCTTGAACTTGACGAGACCCTGACATCCCGCGACACAATAAACTCCAAACTGCAAGTGATTCTTGACGAAGCCACAAACAAATGGGGTGTGAAGGTGAACCGCGTGGAACTTCAGGACATCACACCTCCCGAAAGCGTGCGCGTGGCCATGGAGAAGCAGATGCAAGCTGAACGTAACCGTCGCGCCGAGATTCTCAACGCCGAAGGTGAGAAACAGTCGCTGATTTTGCGCTCCGAGGGTGAGAAAGCATCGAAGATAAACCAGGCGGAAGCCACGAAACAAGCGGAGATTCTACGTGCCGAGGGTGAGGCCCGTGCAATAATCCTCAACGCGCAGGCGGAGGCCGACGCCATCCTCAAAGTGGCACAGGCTGTCAGCTCTACCAAGACTGACCCCGCCACATATATGCTCGCCATGAGATATATCGACACACTGCGTGAGATGACATCCGGAAAAGACAACAAGACAATCTACATGCCCTACGAGGCGTCGTCGCTCCTCTCATCCATCGGCTCAATCAAAGACCTCTTCCCCGGCAAATAAACACTACATTAACCTTTTTCTATTATGACTTATCAAGAATCTATAAGAAGCGTCCTGTCAAAGTACGTGACATTCAGTGGACGCGCATCTCGCTCTGAATACTGGTGGTTTACCCTTTTTACCATCATGGTTTCCGTGGCAATCTACCTTTTGGGACTGCCCTTTTCTTCAAATGGCGATCCCGCTCTTTGGACTCTGCTACTGCAATGGGGTTTTAACCTAGCCATCTTGCTCCCGACGATAGCTCTGGGTGTCAGAAGGATGCACGATATAGGCAAAGGGGGAGGATGGATTTTTATCACCCTAATCCCGCTTATTGGATTCTTCTGGTATATAGTCCTTGCCGCAACTCCCGGAGATCCGGGCGACAACCGCTTCGGTCCAATGCCCCGATAATCTCCTGTTGTAATTTACAGAAAAATCCTTATGCCAGTTGGCATAAGGATTTTTCTGTATATACCGTCACTTCGGTTTTGACTCGCAATACACGCAACGGTAGTCACCGGAATTGTCATGGGCAGGACGGAAAAGACTTTCCACACCTACCTCCATATTCGAGATGCATCGCTTGTTGCGGCATGTGAACTTTCCTCTCACGGCGTCATCCGGCACAAGTTTGGTGGTCTTTTCAGGATCTTTGGCCCATTCGAGCAACTTGCAGATAAGTGCCATACGCACGAACTTGCCATTCTCAACCTGCCTGAAATATGCGGCACGAGGGTCGGAATCGACATCGGTGCTGATTTCGTTGACACGGGGCAACGGATGGAGGATTCTCATTTCAGGACGCGCCAATTTCAGCTTCTCGGCATCCAGGATAAAGAAATCCTTAACGCGGTCATACTCGTCCTCATCAAAGAAACGCTCCTTCTGCACGCGGGTCATGTAGAGCACATCGAGTTCTCCCATCACCTCCTCCATGGTGTCAACCTCCACATAAGAGACGCCGTTCATGTCGCACACCTCCTGTTTCATATAATCGGGAAGACGGAGCTGCTCCGGGGCTATGAGTATCACCTTCACGCCACTATAACGGGAAAGGGCCTTAATCAAGGAATGCACGGTGCGCCCGAACTTGAGGTCGCCGCAGAATCCGATGGTTATATTGTCGAAACGCCCTATCTCCCTCTTGATAGTGAGAAGATCCGTAAGAGTCTGTGTCGGATGGCTGTGGCTTCCGTCGCCGGCGTTGATTACAGGTATATTCGAATTCATGGCCGACACGGTGGCCGCACCCTCCTCGAAGTGGCGCATGGCGATGATGTCGGCGAAACAGTTGATTACCTTCGTGGTATCAGCGCAGGTCTCTCCTTTGCTAACCGAAGTGTTCTTTGCATCAGAGAATCCGAGCACATTCCCGCCAAGCTCCATCATGGCGGATGTGAAGCTCAGACGAGTGCGGGTGGATGGCTCATAGAAAAGTGTGGCCAGCTTCTTACCTTTGCATCGCTCCGAATACTTCTCGCGGTTGTCTATTATATCGAGTGCGAGATTGATAATCTCCTCAAGCTCCTGCTTTGAGAGATCGGTAGGGTCAATGAGATGTTTCATGATGCTTCCATTTAAAGGTCAGGCCATCCATGACTCATCGGAAGGATTGGCCATAAACTTCTTGAGTTTCACCTCCTCCTCTGCTGTGATGTATTTCTCGTCAACAGCCACCTTGCAGAGTGTATCGAAATTGGAGAGTGAGTAATTGGTGACATTGGCAGCCGCCAGACGGTCGAGACCCTTCTGCATCCCGTAGGTGAAAATGCTCACCACGCCCAGCACCTCCGCACCGGCCTCACGCAACGCCTCAACCACCTCTATGCAGCTTCCGGCAGTGGAGATAAGGTCTTCGATCACCACAACTTTCTGTCCCGGCTCAAGACGGCCCTCGATACGGTTGCCACGCCCATGGTCTTTGTTGCCACCACGTACATACCCCATCGGCTTGTCGAGAATCCACGCGGCGATAGCGGCATGCGCTATGCCAGCCGTACTTGTGCCCATGAGTACCTCTGCCTCGGGGAATTTCTCCTTGACAGTCGCGGCTATCGCCTCCTCAACAACCTTGCGGGCTTCCGGCGACGTGAGAATCAGTCGATTGTCGCAATATATAGGACTCTTTATGCCGCTTGCCCATGTAAAGGGATTGGCAGGACTCAGGAACACGGCCTTTATGCCAAGAAGTTCGGCCGCTACTTTTTCTGCAGTATTCATATTTATCTGTTTGAGGGTAATTTTATCTTTTTTGGAATAAACCGATACTCAAAGACCGAGAAAATCCTTCACACAACGGTTGTAAGCAGCCACCGGGTCTGCCGCCGCCGTAATCGGACGTCCCACCACGATATAGTCTGAGCCTATCTCGCGTGCCCGGACAGGGTCTGTGATTCTCACCTGGTCATCAACCGACGAGTCGGCAAACCGTATGCCGGGTGTGATGGTCATAAAACTGTTGCCACACGCCTCCTTCACAAGGCTTGCCTCAAGAGGTGAACACACCACTCCGTCAAGTCCCGCCTCTTTGGCATTGCATGCATATTTGGCGATTGTGTCATTGATTGACGCGTCTATAAGGAGCTGCTCGCGCATCGCCTTCTCGGATGTCGATGTCAGCTGTGTCACCGCGATAAGCAAAGGACGTGTGCCGTCTGCACGTGTAAGTCCCTCAAGCGCGGCACGCATCATCTCGACTGTGCCCGCCGCGTGAACATTTACCATATCCACATCGAGTCCGGACAGCACTCTCATGGCTTTCTTTACTGTGTTCGGTATGTCGTGAAGCTTGAGGTCAAGGAAAATCTTGAATCCTTTTTTCTTTAGCTCCCTGACAATCTCCGGACCGGCCGCATAGAACAGCTCCATCCCAATCTTCAGATAAGGCTTACGCTCCACGTCCTTGAATTTGTCGATAAATTCATAGCATGCTTCGGCAGAACCGAAATCACACGCGATAATCACGTCTTTTGCATTCATATCTCAGTTTCGTTAGGTATTTGAGAGTATCTTAATCCGGATGGACGAAGACGCAACCGTCTCCGACCTCCGGACTATATTCATTATTCTGGAATTTTTACAATATGTGCCGATTCAGCCGGCCTACTGCCTTCAGACAACGCCTATTATCTCCGACAGAGAGTCTATGCCAAGCTTCTCCATCTCCAATGGCAATGCCTCTATAATCTCCTTGCAGGCATATGGGTTGACAAGGTTCGCAGCACCGACCTCAACGGCTGTCGCTCCGGCCATCATCATTTCTATGACATCCCTGGCTGTCGATACGCCTCCGCATCCGATCAATGGCACATCACAGGCATGTGCCACCTGGTTCACCATCCTCACGGCCACAGGGAACACCGCCGGTCCCGACACGCCTCCCATACGGTTGGCAAGAACCGGACGGCGAGTCTTGATGTCGATGCGCATCCCGAGCAGAGTATTAATCAGGCACAATCCGTCGGCTCCCGCCGCCACCGCCGCCTTAGCTATCGAAACTATATCAGTGACATTCGGGGTAAGCTTGACATACAATGGTTTCTTAACCACCTTCCTGACCTCGCGCACCACCTCCGCGACAGCGTCCGGACTCGTGCCGAAACTCATTCCGCCGCCGTGCACATTGGGACAACTGACGTTCAGCTCGATTATAGCCACCTGATCGGCACGGTCGATTTTTTCGCAACACTCCACATATCCGTCAATCGAGAACCCGCTTATGTTGGCGATTATTGGCTGATGAAACTTGCCTCGAAGCTTCGGAAGCTCGGTCTCTATCACGGCGTCAACTCCCGGATTCTGAAGGCCCACGGAATTTATCATCCCGGAAGGACACTCCGCGATGCGTGGCAACGGATTCCCAAACCGGGAGTCAAGAGTCGTCCCCTTTATGGAAATTGACCCAAGCATGTCGATATCATAATATTCCGACATGACATATCCGAACCCGAAACATCCCGATGCCGGCACCACCGGATTCTGCAACCTGACTCCACTGAGACATACGGACAAGTCGCGTTTCTTTGAATCATTTTTCACTTCCATATCAGTTCCTCCTTTCTGAACACAGGACCCGCCTTGCAGATTCCTCTTGGTCCGTTTACTGTCTGTATCACACATCCCATGCAGGCGCCGAAACCGCATCCCATACGGCTCTCAAGACTCACCTCTCCGGGAATGTCAAGACCGGTGCATAGAGCCTTGAGCATCGGCATCGGCCCACAAGCCTGAAAATAACCGGACTCTATCCCCTTCTCTCGCAGCACATCGGTGACAAAACCTTTTGTCCCTACCGAACCGTCAACTGTGGCGATATAAGCCTCCACACCAATCTCGCGAAACCATTCATCCATCCCGAAGCTGTCGGCAGCCGTATTATAGCCGAGTATCGCTATAGGATTCTTTCCGCTCTCCCTCAAGACTCTCGCAAGCCCCAGGAGAGGGGCGCATCCTATGCCTCCTCCAAGCAAAAGAGGACGCTCTGACGGTGGATTGGGATTAAACCCGTTTCCGAGTCCGTTAAGGATATCGAGACTGTCGCCGGGCATCATCCTGCTCATTGCCTCTGTTCCCTCGCCTACTGTATCGTAGAGCAATGTGATTTCGCCTCGCTCATGCGAGTAATCACAAATCGAGATTGGCCTACGAAGGTATTTCTCCGGTATGGAGATATTCACGAATTGACCCGGCGCCTTGATGGCACCTGTGTCGCCCTGTATGGTCATGACCCAAGTCTTGTGGGTCAACCTCCGGTTGGCGACGATGGTATAGATATTCTTTATATTCATGTCTGCTGTTGTTATCAGTCGTCTGCGTCGATAGTAGATACTTTCATGGTTATGTCGTCGAGCACGTCAAGAAGCACCTCTACTGTTTCCAACGAAGTGAAAACCGTGATATTGTTATCGACTGCCAGACGACGTATGTAATATCCGTCTCGGTGGGAATGGTCGGCGGCCAGTTCCATCGTGTTTATTACATAATTAACGTGTCCCTGACGCAGAGAGTTCACTATATCGTCGCTGCCCTCGCTGATTTTTTTCAAAAGCCGTGTACGAATCCCATGCTGGCGGAGGAACTCAGCCGTGCCACGTGTTGCCTCCACATTGAATCCAAGCTCATAGAAACGCCTTATCAGAGGCAATGCGCGTGCCTTGTCGCCGTCACTTATGGTCACGAAAACCGTACCATAATTGGCCACTGTCATCCCAGATGCCTGAAGAGACTTATAGAGAGCACGTTTCAGAGAACGGTCGTAACCGATGGCCTCTCCGGTGGATTTCATCTCTGGCGACAGATAGGAGTCCATACCTCTGAGTTTCGAGAAGGAGAAGGCCGGAGTCTTTACAAACCAACGTTTCTTCTCCTCAGGATAAAGTTCTGTTATCCCCTGCTCGCGCAACGTGTGGCCAAGCATTATCATTGTGGCGATATGGGCAAGGGGCACCCCTGTGGCCTTTGACAGGAACGGCACTGTGCGCGATGACCTCGGATTCACCTCTATGACATAGACGTCGTCTTTTGAATCCACGATGAACTGGATGTTGTAAAGACCCTTTATCCCTATCTCCTTGCCGAGACGTACGGTGTAGTCGAGAATGGTCTGCTTCACTTTGTCGCTGACGCTGAAAGTGGGATACACGCTAATGGAGTCGCCGGAGTGTACCCCGGTATGCTCCACATGTTCCATTATACCGGGCACGAAGACATTCTCACCGTCGCACACGGCATCCACCTCAAGCTCCTTTCCGAGGATATACTTGTCAACGAGCACCGGATGCTCAACATTGATTTCCACTGCGGTCTGAAGATAATGGCGAAGCTGCTCCTCCTTGCTCACAATCTGCATGGCGCGGCCCCCGAGCACATAGCTGGGACGCACAAGAACGGGATAACCGATTCTTTCGGCGGCGGCCACCCCGGCTTCAATGTCAGTGACGGCCTCTCCTTCCGGTTGCGGTATTCCAAGTTTCTCCATGATGGCCTCGAAACAGCCCCGGTCTTCCGCATTGCGGATGGCGTCAATGCCGGTGCCTACAATCGGCGCTCCCAAAGCGGCCAAAGGCTCGGCAAGGTTGATGGCGGTCTGTCCTCCAAGCGACACTATAACTCCCTCCGGTTTCTCCAGGTCGAGCACATTCATCACATCCTCCACTGTCAGAGGCTCGAAATAAAGCTTGTCGCCTGTGGTATGGTCCGTTGATACGGTTTCAGGATTATTATTTATGATGATGGCCTCATAGCCGGCCTTGCGTATCGACCACATCGCATGCACGGTGGAATAGTCGAACTCCACTCCCTGCCCGATGCGGATGGGGCCGGAACCAAGCACCACGATTTTCTTTCTCCCGGTCGGCACCGACTCATTGTCGCTCTCGTAGGTGGAATAGAAATAATTGGTGGTGGCGTGGAACTCTGAAGCACACGAGTCTATCATCTTATACACCGGATATATTCCGAGTTCCTTGCGCATAAGATAGATTTCCGATTCACTTTTGCCCCATAGCATTCCGATATACTTGTCGCTGAATCCCATCCTCTTGGCATCGCGGAGAGTGTCCGCATCAAAGGGATTCTCTTTCACCGTCTTCTCGAAATCAACTATATTCTTTATCTTGTCGAGGAAGAACATGTCGATTTTGGTTCGGTTGTAAATGAGCCCGGCATCCACGTCACGGCGCATAAGTTCGGCGAGAGCATAGATACGGTCGTCTGTGGCTTTCCGGATATAATTGAGCATCTCATCCACCGTCATATCATCGAATTTCTTATGATAGAGGTGGCACACTCCTGTCTCCAGGGAACGGACGGCCTTCAGAAGACTTTCCTCCATGGTGCGGCCGATGCTCATCACCTCTCCGGTAGCCTTCATCTGGGTGCCAAGTTCATTGGAGGCGTCGGCGAATTTATCAAACGGGAAACGGGCGATTTTTGTCACCACATAGTCAAGCGCCGGCTCGAAGCTTGCCGGCACATGTCCCAAATCGATTTCATCAAGATGAAGCCCCACAGCGATTTTTGCGCTCACTCGGGCAATAGGATAGCCAGACGCCTTTGAAGCGAGAGCCGATGAGCGCGACACGCGAGGATTCACCTCTATCAGGTAATAGTCGAACGACAGCGGGTCGAGAGCGAACTGGACGTTACACCCTCCCTCTATCTTAAGTGCGCGTATCAGCTTTAGAGCGCTGTCTCGCAGAAGCTGGTATTCCTTGTTAGTGAGTGTCTGCGCGGGGGCAACCACGATGGAATCGCCGGTATGCACACCGACAGGGTCAAGATTTTCCATCGAGCATATCGCTATCACAGTGTCGTTGGCATCGCGCATCACCTCAAACTCAATCTCCTTGAATCCTTTTATACTCTTCTCCACGAGCACCTGATGCACCGGGGAAAGGTCGAGCGCAGTGCGCATCATCTCACGCAGTTCCGTCTCATTGTCCGCGAAACCGCCGCCGGTGCCGCCGAGTGTGAACGCCGGACGGAGAATCACGGGATAGCCTATCCTGGCGGCGATTTCCACTGCATGCTCTATGCTGTTGGCCACATCGCTTGGGAGCACAGGCTCGCCTATGCTCTCGCATAATTCCTTAAAGAGTTCCCGGTCTTCCGCCCTTTCTATACTCTCGAACGATGTGCCGAGTATCTCCACTCCACACTCCTCAAGGACTCCCTTCTTTGCAAGTTGCACGGCAAGATTCAGTCCGGTCTGTCCTCCAAGACCCGGCACAATGGCGTCGGGACGCTCAAATCTTACAATCTTGGCCACATATTCCAGGGTCAGTGGCTCCATATAAACTTTATGGGCTATCTCCGGGTCTGTCATGATTGTGGCCGGATTGGAGTTGACAAGCACAACCTCATACCCCTCCTCTTTCAAGGCCGTGCAGGCCTGGGTGCCTGCGTAGTCAAACTCTGCGGCCTGTCCCACTACTATCGGGCCAGACCCTATGACCATCACTTTCTTTATGTCTGTACGTTTCGGCATTGTTGCTACACGCTTGATGCGATATTGTTTTTGCGTTCTTATTGCGGTTGTATAAATCTCATTTCCCCTGCTCCGGAATCATCTGTATGAACCGGTCGAACAAGTATATGGAGTCCTGCGGACCGGGAGCGCTCTCCGGATGGAACTGCACGGAAATCACTTTGTCGTCAGCACATTCCAACCCTTCCACCGTCCCGTCAAGGAGGTTCACATGCGTCACCTTGAGCGGCGTATTCGCCACTGACTCCTCCTTCACGGCATAACCGTGGTTCTGAGCCGTTATCAGCACATGTCCCGTGGAAAGCTCCTTCACCGGATGGTTGCCCCCACGGTGTCCCGGATTGATGGCCCCAATCTCTGCGCCATACGCAAGCGCGATAAGCTGGTGGCCAAGACAGATGCCGAACATAGGCACTTTTCCGCGCAGCCTGCGTATCGTCTCCACAACCTCCGGCACATCCTCCGGCGAACCGGGACCGTTGGAGACAAGCACTCCGTCAGGATTGAATGCCAGAATCTGCTCTGCAGTGGTGTTCCATGGCACAACTGTCACATTGCAGCCATGAGCGTTGAGACTTCTCACCATATTGTATTTCATGCCGCAGTCTATGGCGACTATATCATATTTGTAGCCGGCCGTGCGGGCAAACCAGCGTTTCTTGCAACTCACCCGGCTCACGAGATCGCGGGGACGCTCAGTGCCCTTTATCTTAGCCACGGCCTCTTCCACGGAGGTGTCTATATCCGTTATGACAGCCCTCATCCCGTTGGCATCGCGAAGGATTCTTGTGAGACTCCTTGTGTCTATTCCGCTTATCGCCGGGATATTATTCTCGTCAAGTTCCTCCTCAAGTGTCTTGGTGTAGCGGAAGTTGGACGGCGAGTTATTGTTTTCCCTCACTATCATTCCGGCAATCGAGGGGAACTTCGTCTCGTAGTCCTCATCCGTTATGCCGTAATTGCCTATCAGCGGATATGTCATCACTATTATCTGGTCGGCATATGACGGGTCGGAAAGTATCTCCTGGTACCCCACCATTGAGGTGTTGAAAACGAGTTCGCCAACCCGCTCTGTATCGGAGGCGAAACCATATCCGGGGAACTCCCGTCCGTCTTCAAGCACAAGTTTCTTTGTGTAAGGCTTCATATTTTTCGAAAAAGAGTATTGTGTGTTTTATTATAGTTTCTGATAACGGATTTCTCCATTGCTCACCGTGAGCGCCACCGCACCTTTCAAAGTCATCCCCTCATAAGGCGTGCTTCTCCCCATGCTGCGGAAACAGGATGGCTCCACTACCCATTCCCTGTCAATATCGAGCAAAGTCATGTCGGCCTTGTCGCCTACTTTTATCCCGTCGGCTCCCGGAAGACCGAGTATCGTGCGTCCTGTGATTGCCATAGCCTCAACAAGGCGGGAGAATGGCATAAGTCCGGACTCTACCATCGTAGTATATACGGCCCCGAATGAGGTCTCAAGACCCACAACTCCCATTGCACTGAGTTCAAGACCCTTGCTCTTTTCATTCGCCGCATGCGGAGCGTGGTCGGTGGCAATAACGTCGATGGTGCCGTCAATGACACCTTGTCGCAATGCATCACGGTCGGCACGACTGCGTATCGGGGGATTCATCTTGAAACGTCCATGCTCCTGAAGGTCTTCATCGCAGAATGTGAGATAGTGGGGTCCGGTCTCACACGTCACATTGACACCCCGGGCCTTGGCCTGGCGTATCAGCTCCACACTTTCCTTAGTGGAGATATGGCACACATGCAGACGGCATCCTGTCTCCTCTGCCATCCGGATGTCACGCTCAACCTCCGCCCATTCCGATTCGGAAGATATGCCACGGTGTCCATGGGCGCGGGCATAATCGCCGTCATGTATGTATCCTTTATTAAGCAACCGCTCCACTTCGCAATGTGCGGCGAGTATCTTTCCGGTTGGTGCGATACCCTTCATGGCGGCAAGCATCACATCGTCATCCTGGACTCCGGTGCCATCATCGGAAAAACCGGCTACCCATGGAGCGAGCATCCTGTAGTCAACAAGTTCTCGTCCCATACGCTTCCTGGTGATTGTGGCATAAGGAAGCACATCCACACATGCGTCAAGACGGATAGCGTCAAGCTGCCTCTTGAGATTTTCCACATCATCCGGTGCCGGATTAAGGTTGGGCATCGTGCAGACGGTGGTGAATCCTCCCGCAGCAGCAGCCGCGCTGCCACTGCGTATTGTCTCCTTGTATGAATATCCGGGTTCACGGAAATGCACATGCAGGTCAACGAGTCCGGGAACAAGATACTTCCCTTCTCCTGATATTATCGTTCCTTTTCCCGACAATAATAAAGCCTCACCCACCGACGAAACCTTGCGGTCGTGGATTGAGACATCGGCGGTGACGAATTTTCCGTCACACCACACATTGGCTCCTCTGATGATGATGTCTTCCATATGACTTCCTTTTTTATTACAGCGGACACTCTGACGCTCGAATAAAAAAAAGGCAACTCACCAACGAGTTGCCTTAAATATCTGAAAAACGGGAGTTGCCGGATGGCTGAAGCTTCCGTTTAGCATTGTCTGCGATTGCATGACAAATGATATTCGACCGAGAAATTGTGCCGTCATTTCATTTATTTTGCTTGCAAAGTTAGGAAAATTTTCGCACTCACGCAACAATAAATCCCAATTTCGTGTGCAAAATCCACTGTTTCAAATATTCCCTGCGATTACCGGCATTCACTCCGGACTATGTCCCGATACGGAGTCTCGCGGCAACCGTTCATAACGGAAATAAAGCCAATAAAGCATGGCCGCGCCTATGGCGATGAGTGGAAGACCAACAACCGACGGAGAGGCATATCCGTAACCGGCATTTATAACCATGCCGCCAAGCCACGCGGCTATCGCGTTGCCGGCATTGTAGGCTATCTGTATAGTGGCCGCCCCAAGCATCTCCCCTCCTTTAGAATACCCGACTATCGATGACTGTAACGGACTTCCGGACCCAAACAGAATCGCTGTGCCAAGAATCATCAGCACAACAGCCGCGATCTGACTCTCAGCGAAAAAATAGAACAACAGCAACACAGGAATCCCTATAAGTTCCACGGTGGCCGCAAGAGCCGCCGGCTTATACCGCAAACCCAGGACTCCTACTATCGAGTTGCCGGCAAACATACCGAAACCTGCGAGTATCATTAGCCATGACAACGCCACGACAGGAAACCCGGCTATCTCCGTAAGTTGCGGGTCGATATAGCTATACCAGCAATAGAACCCTATCTGACCGAAAATGACGCCTCCGAACACCAGCCAGGGTGGCAACGTCCTTAGGAACCTGAACTGCCCCTTGAACCCTACATCCTTGAGACGCCCCACATCAGGCACCCATCCGCGTATCGCTATATATGTGGCGACTCCACACAACGACACCAACAGAAAGGCCAGGCGCCATGTCAACGTGTTGGTGATGAAAGTCCCCAAAGGCACCCCGGCCAAAGTGGCCACCGTCATACCCCCGATCATGAAAGAGACGGCTCCAACCTCATGACCAGGTTTCACCAGCCGGCGTGCCACGATGGCGCCGACTCCGAAATATGCCCCATGCGGCAAACCTGAAATAAACCGGGCCGCGAAAAGGCTCCAATAGTCAGGGGCAACAAAGGCCAAAAGGTTTCCTATGGCTATCATTGCCGCCAGGCATGCCATTATCTTCTTCAATGCCACCTTCCGGCAGAACAGAAGCACAGGAGCCCCGAAACAGACTCCTGACGCGTATGCTGAAATAAGATGGCCGGCATCGCTTATGGAGACACCGAGGTCTCCGGCTATCTTCCCGAGGATTCCCATCATCAGGAATTCAGAAATGCCAAGGGCAAACGTGCCCATCGCAAGTGAAAACAATGCTTTTTTCATTTTCATTTAAAGGTCATCTCACAGAGACTGCGGCGGGAAAATTTTCCCGCCGCAGTCTCTGACTTACCACAACTTAATGTTTCTCTATATAATCAACAATCCATGCACCTACCTCACGGGTGCCATAGCGAACGCCACCCTCAACCTGAATCTCCGGAGTGCGCACATTGGCGTCGAGCGACGCATTGACGGCCTCTCGGATAAGGGCGCCCTCCTCCTTGAGGTTGAAATACTCGAAGAGCATCGCAACCGAAAGAATCTGTGCCAATGGATTGGCTATATTCTGACCCTTTGCCTGAGGCCATGAGCCATGGATTGGCTCAAACACAGGCGTGTGCTCTCCGGTAGATGCCGACGGAAGCAGACCCATCGACCCGGTGATGCAGCTCCCCTCGTCGGTGAGGATGTCGCCGAATGTGTTCTCCGTGACCATGACATCGAAAAACTTCGGATCCTGAATCATACGCATAGCCGCGTTATCCACAAACATATAGTCCGTCTCAATCTCCGGATGCTTCACTGCCATCTCTTTTGCCACCTGGCGCCACAGACGGGATGAAGCCAACACATTGGCCTTGTCAACCACTGTGAGATGCTTACGGCGCTGACCGGCATACTTGTATGCCACCTCAAGGATGCGTTCCACCTCCTGACGGGTGTAGGCATTGGTGTCGTATGCCTTGTCGTCATCCTGATATTTCTCCCCGAAATACATACCTCCGGTAAGCTCTCTGATACATATGAAATCCGCACCGCGCACAAGTTCATCCTTGAGAGGCGACTTATGAATCAGGCATTCGAATGTCTCCACCGGACGTATGTTGGCAAATAGTCCGAGTTTCTTGCGCATGGCGAGGAGTCCTTGCTCCGGACGGACCTTGGCTGTCGGGTCGTTATCAAACTTGGGATCTCCCACCGCCGAGAAAAGCACCGCGTCCGCCTCCATGCAGATTCTGAACGTCTCTTCAGGGAACGGGTCGCCAACCTTGTCAATAGCATCTGCTCCACAGAGGGCATACTCATAGCTCACCTTATGTCCGAATTTTTCACATACGGCTGTCATAACAGCCACACCCTGTTCGGAAATCTCAGGGCCTATTCCATCGCCGGGAAGTACAGCAATCTTCAAATCCATATTTTGTCTTTTTAATTTTCTAATCTATACAAAATCACACACTGAGAATCGATTTCTTATGCATTTCAGTCTCAATAAGGTTCAGCATCTTCACCGTGGCCTTTATCGCCGCCTCCGTCTGGTCGGCGTCAAGACCCCGTGTACGGTAGATCCGCTCATTCCATTCCCAGGTTATGACTGTCTGCACAAGAGCGTCTGTACGTCCTCCGGGAGGAATCGACACTGAATAGTTCGACAGATGTGGGAAACGACGGTCAAGGCGTTCCTTGTATATGCGTTTCAATGCCCGCATGAAAGCGTCAAACTGACCGGTGCCGGAAGCATTCTCCTCATAGACATTTCCGTTGATTTCAATCTTTACAGCCGCACTCGGCTTAAGCCCGTATGACGTACTCACCATATAGCTCAACAGCCTGACATGCTCCTCAAGAGACACATTCCGCAAGACATCGGTGACTATGAACGGGAGGTCTTCCTGCGTCACCACCTCCTTCTTGTCGCCAAGCTCTATGATACGCTCTGTCACAAGCCGAGTCTGCTCTGGAGTGAGTTCCAGACCAAGTTCCTCGAGGTTTTTCAGGATATTTGCCTTTCCGCTGTTCTTCCCCAAAGCATACTCCCTCTTGCGCCCGAAACGCTCAGGAAGGAGGTCGTTGCAATAAAGGTTGGCCTTGTTGTCGCCGTCGGCATGCACTCCCGCAACCTGTGTGAAAACGCTGTCTCCGGTGATCGGACGGTTTGGCGGTATTGGTATTCCTGAATAGTTGGCCACAAGTTGACTCACTTCATTGAGACGTTCCTCCACGATATTCGTATGGGCATTGAACTGGTCCTTCAGAATGGCCTGTACACTCGCCAAAGGCGCGTTTCCGGCACGCTCTCCGAGTCCGTTGACTGATGTGTGAATCCCTTTGCAACCCTCAAGCACAGCGGCCAGGACATTTGATATCGCGAGGTCGTAATCATTGTGGGCATGGAAATCAAAGTGTATCTCAGGATAACTCTTGACCATCTTCCGCATAAACCGGAGCATTTCGAGCGGATTCAGGATTCCGAGTGTATCCGGAAGCATAAACCGCTTAATTCCGCAATCGCGCAATGAATCCATCATGCGGAAAACATAGTCGGGCGATTTTTTTATCCCGTTGCTCCAGTCCTCAAGATAGACATTCACATTTATGCCCATCGCATGCGCGTCTGCCACAGCTTTTCGGATATCGGCGAAATGCTCCTCCGGAGTTTTCTTCAGCTGGTTGCGGCAATGGTTTTCCGACCCCTTGCAGAGAAGGTTGATATTGACACATCCACAGTCGTTGATCCATTTCAGGGAAGTGCCGCCATCCACAAAACCCAACACCTCAACGCGATGGAGGCATCCCGCATTGCGTGCCCATTTACATATACGCCTCACCGCGTCCTTCTCTCCGTCGGAGACGCGGGCGGAAGCTACCTCTACCCGGTCAACATTCAAATCCTGAAGCAACGCCCGCGCAATCATCAGTTTCTCATGAGGCACAAAACTCACTCCGCTCGTCTGTTCCCCGTCGCGGAGAGTGGTGTCCATGATTTCTATCTCAGGCGAATAATTGCTCATATTTTTCTCTTCTCTTTCCGTATCAGTTCTTTGAAGAATTCTCCCAGGCTTCTATTTTATCTTTGTTTTCCAAAAGGAAATCAATGTCGTCGAGAGCGTTCATCAGACAATACTTCTTATAACCGTTGATTTCAAAGCTCTCGCTTTTTCCGGTGGCCTTGTTGGTGATGGTCTGATTTGGAAGGTCAACCTCCACTTCTGTCTTGGGATTTTCGAAGATAGAGGAAAACAACTCTGCGAGGAATTCTTCCGACACCACTACCGGAAGCACGAAATTATTGAGTTCGTTATTCTTGTGGATATCGGCGAAAAAACTGCTCACCACCACACGGAAGCCATAGCCGGCAATCGCCCAGGCGGCATGCTCACGGCTTGAACCGCTGCCGAAATTCTTCCCGGCCACAAGCACCTCTCCTCCATACAGAGGGTTGTTCAACACAAAATCCTCATTCAACGTCCCGTCAGGATTATAACGCCAGTCACGGAAAAGATTGTCTCCAAAGAAACTCTCCTCCCTTGTAGTGGCCTTGAGAAAACGTGCCGGGATAATCTGGTCGGTGTCAACATTCTCAAGCGGCAACGGCACACATGTGCTTGTAATTATATCGAACTTCTGTTTCATCTCATCTAATAGCTTAATGATTTTCTGAATCCATTATCACAACAGCTCTCTCGGATCGGTGATTACTCCCGTCACCGCCGCAGCGGCCGCCACAAGCGGACTCGCAAGCACAGTGCGCGCCCCGGGTCCCTGACGACCTTCGAAATTGCGGTTTGACGTTGACACCGCGAGCTTTCCGGCTGGAATCTTGTCATCGTTCATGGCAAGGCATGCCGAGCATCCGGGCTGACGAATCTCGAACCCGGCATCCGCAAGCACTGTGTCGAGCCCTTCCTCCTTTATCTGGTCGCTCACCATCCATGATCCGGGCACGAGCCACGCAGTGATTCCGTCGGCTTTGCGCCTCCCTTTCACGACTGACGCGAAGGCACGGAAATCCTCAATCCTGCCATTCGTACAGGCCCCGAGGAAAACATAGTCAACCGGTTTGCCAAGTAATTTCTCACCCGGGGTGAATCCCATATAGCCGAGACTCTTGAGATATGATTCCTTCCCTGCCTCCGAGACAGTATCAAGCGAAGGAATCGACTCTGTGATTCCCATCCCCATTCCGGGATTAGTGCCGTATGTAACCATCGGCTCAATATCCTCTCCTCTGAATGTCAATTCTTTGTCGAACACCGCATCATCTCCGCTCTTCAGTGTTTTCCAATATTCCACAGCCTTATCCCAGTCAGCTCCGGAGGGAGCATACTCCCTCCCCTTGATATATTCGAATGTCACCTCGTCTGGAGCTATGAAGCCTCCCCTGGCTCCCATCTCTATCGAGAGATTGCAGAGCGTCAGACGCCCTTCCATCGAAAGGGAATGCACCACCGAACCGGCATATTCCACGAAATATCCCGTAGCTCCAGATGTCGTGAGTTTTGACATTAGATAAAGAGCCACATCCTTGGCTGTGACACCCTTTCCCAACGAACCCTCGATGTTGATGCGCATCGACTTGGGTTTCTGCTGAAGTATGCACTGGGAGGCAAGCACCATCTCCACCTCCGATGTCCCGATTCCGAAAGCCACAGCCCCCATGGCTCCATGTGTGGAGGTATGGGAATCGCCACAGACGATGGTCATACCCGGAAGGGAAAGTCCACGCTCAGGCCCTACGACATGGATGATGCCGTTCCTATGGTCGAGCATGCCGAAATGTGTGAGTCCGAAGTCTGCGGCATTCTTCGCAAGCGTATCCACCTGGGTACGGCTCACAGGGTCTTCTATCGGCTTGTCCTGGTCGTGGGTAGGTGTATTGTGGTCGGGCATACAGAATATATTGTCCGGACGCAGACACTTGAGGCCTCGCGCACGCATGCCATCGAATGCCTGAGGTGATGTCACCTCGTGGCAATAGAGCCTGTCGATATAAAGTTGCTCGGGACCATCCTCCACATGTTGCACCACGTGGCGATCCCAGATTTTGTCAAAGAGCGTGTTTGCCATTTTCTACCTGTATATATTTTTTTACAATCTTATCTAACAAAAAAGCCTCTCTCACTCACGGTGGGAAAGGCTCTCGTATAATTCTATCATCCATCATTATGCGCTGACCATGCTTCCCACCGACATCCGCCGTAGAATAATGGAAATAAGTCGTATAATAATGTAGTTTGATGTCATATTGACGTTTTTGTTATTTATGCCGCAAAGTTAAAGAGTTTCCATGAAACTTCCAAAATTTTTCAATATAAAATCCCTCAAAAGTGACAAACTGCATAACTATAATCTGTCTGGGTTGTCACCGGGATTGCTCAGACACCGTTCCATAATAAATGATGGCTGACCGCCTTGCAGTCTGCATTGATTGTCAAACCGTCTCTAATATCATTTCCCGGACACACCTTTGTCGGCTATGCAATGAACCATGAAGGGTATTGAGACATTTTAATATAGTGACATTCTTCTCTCCTTCCGCCGTCTTTGGCCCAAAGACTGACCACAGGATGTCGCCCGTTCCGCTGTATTGATATCCACGACAAAACTTCCAATATTTTGATTCAGCCTCTCAAATATCGACAGTCCCGCCTGTTGCGGTGTCTTGCCACAATTGTCGTTGCGGCGGTTTCCTTATACCTGAACTCCACCTATGCGGCTTCTCCCGGTTGCGATGATTGTTTTCCAAGGGTCGCTGTCAAAACCAACCTTCTCCACGACATCGCGCTGACACCAGACATCGGGGCGGAAATAATGTTGGCAAAACGGTTTTCCCTATCTGTAGCCGGCGTGTATGCATGGTGGAGCAATGACTCGCGCCACAGATTCTGGAGAATACGGGGCGGAAACATGGAGATGAGAGTCTGGTTTGGAAATCGTCGCCATGAAAGGGCGCTCACAGGACATCATATCGGAGCATATGGCTCCATGCATGATTACGACTTTGAATTCGGAGGGAAAGGATGGCAGTCGCCGAAAGCCACATACGGGGTAGGCATATCTTACGGGTATTCACTGCCACTCAACAGGCGCCTGAATCTTGATCTCGGCGTGAAAGCCGGATACTCGGCCGGAGAAATCATACGCTATAAACCACAATGCGGGACTTATGTCTGCACCGGGAAATCGTTCCACCGATATTTCGGTCTTACCGGACTTGAAATCACTCTCGTATGGTTTCCGGGTGCAAACAATAAAAACAAACCGGACTACGGACAATGAAAAGAACTATATCCATATTGCTGATATCTTATATTATGATTCTGACAGCATGCCAGGACCATAAGGATATACTTTGTCCGGGTCAAGAACCCCACAGGGTGGATATATCGTTTGAATGGGACAAGGCGTCGGAAGCCAATCCGGATGGCATGACTCTGTATTTCTACTCCGACAATGGAGAATCCTACAGATTCGACATAGCAGGCAGAGATGGAGGCCCAGTAGAATTACCTGTCGGGCAATATCATATGGTGGCCTACAACAATGATGTGCCAACAATCGACATCTCCGGCGCACAAGCATTCCAGACAATCAAAGCGGAAGCCCGCCATATCAAAGGCAAGAACTTCCTTTCCTCTGCGGGCATGCTCTACGAAACCACTATCAACCGCATCGAGGTCACTCCATGCGGTGTGGAATATACCCGTGAAGACGGAACCGTCAAAGAATGCAACCAAAGCTTAATAAGATGCCATCCTGACTCAATCACCTCAATATATTCCCTTGTCGTAAATAACATATCAGGCATAGGGAACGTAAAAAAAGCAAGCGCCACAATCAAAGGCATCGCTTCCGGACAATACCTTTCCGACCACCACCCGTTCGGGTTCCCCTCTGAGTCTTATTTCCCGCTTTCCACAGATATATCCAAAGGAATGTTCACAGGGAAAGGCGGGGCCTTCCCCACCAACGGTAAAGACATGACATATTCGCTCGATATCATTGTCACTCTTACCGACGGCACATCGTATGTTAAAGATTTCGATATCACGCAGCAAGTGGTGAACTCTAAATATCCACACAATGTTTTAATAGTAATCGACGGACTGGGGATTCCGGATTCAGGAAAGCCATCCCCGCCTGCCGGCGGAGATATAAGCGTTGATGTCGAAGGCTGGGAGGTGATAGAGATTGACATCAACTCCGACATATCAATCTAATCGCTCCCTCCAATCAGGACGCTTCCCCGTCCTTCCACTTGATAATATCAAAAAAATATTGACTATGAAAAAGACAACACAAATCACATTTGCTTCATTGCTGGCCATCGTTCCTCTGGTTACTGCCTGCTCAAGCGATGAAGAGAAATACAGTCCGGAGCCGGTCTCGTCGAATGAAATCAGGTTCGCGGCAAACACTGAGTCAACCAGAGCCGGGGAAATCACCACCAACAACCTTACAAGTTTCAACGTATATGCATACACCACCAGCACCGGAGAGCCTAAGCTCTTCATGGACAATGTGGCTGTCACAAAATCGTCAAACAACACCTGGACATACTCCCCCCTGCAATATTGGCCGTCAAATCAGAGCCTTGACTTCTATGCCTTCTCGCCGGCTTCCTGGATGGGTAAGGCAAATCCACTTATCCCTATCGCATATGACGCCTATCCCGGCTTTGAAGACATTGTATATGCCTACATTCCCGGACTGAAAGGTGTGGCAGGTCAACCCAATCCTCAGGTGACATTCAATTTCAGGCATGCACTGTCGAAAATATCTATCAAGATGAGTTCTTCCAATCAGAATCTGAAAGTAATGGTCACCAACCTTTCTCTGGCAAACATAAAGACCAAGGGTAATTTCAATTTCCCACAGGAATCGACTTCATCGCCGGCTTCCGCAACTACAGTGGGAAAATGGACGGACCAGAACTCTCCATATGCATATATAATCCACATGTCGCAAAGCGAAAGTGAACGCATAACCCTTACATCCACTCCAACCGTAATCGTTCCCGACGGAATGGGAACGGGAACAAGCGCAAGCTCCCTATATCTGATTCCACAGCCGTTGCCTTGGATCAGTGACGGAAAGGACAACGACTGCTACCTATTGGTTATGGGCTCAATATATGATGCGAAGACCAATACTAAACTTTGGCCAAACGAACACACACCAGCTGAGAACATCGTGCAGGGAAGCACTTTCGGTGATGGCCTGATCAAATTCCCGCTTTCCACAAGTTATTTCTCAGAATGGTCGCCGGGATGCCATTACATCTATAATCTTGTGGTCAACTCCCAGGATGAGATGGGAGCCATCGAATTCGGCAATCCCACAGTCGAGTCTTTTATAGAAGTTGAGACTTCCTACCAATAAGCCACATAACCCGGTACAACACATAAGCCATTTCCGCAGAATCTGCGGAAATGGCTTATGTGTTGTACCGGGTTATGCGGTTCAGACAATTCTGTCCATTATTGCCTTCATCTTGGCGGCAATCTCTTTATTGGCAGGATTCCCTATACTCCCGATATGTGTGTGGCTTACACTCCTTGTTGGATTATATTCCCCATTCTGGACATCAATCCCTATCTTCCGGTAGGCATCCCTGAATGGCATGCCGTCGAGCACCAGACGGTTGACGTCTTCCACCGTGAATATATAATCATACAGCTTGTCGTCGAGAATATTGTCTTTCACCCTTATCTGGCCAAGCATGAAATCTGCCATATCAAGACATTCAATCAGTTCTCTCGTGGCCGGGAACACTATATCCTTCATAAGTTGCAAGTCGCGGTTATATCCCAAAGGAAGATTGGCAGTGAGCACTGTCAGCTCGTTGGGCAAAGCCTGCAGACGGTTGCATTTACCCCTCATAATCTCGAACACGTCCGGATTCTTCTTATGAGGCATGATGCTCGACCCGGTGGTGAGTTCATCAGGGAAAGATATAAAACCGAAATTGCCGCACATCCACATACACACGTCCATCGCGAGATGACCGAGTGTAGATGCCACGGCGGCGACAGCCGAAGCAACCGCCCTCTCTGTCTTTCCACGGCTCATCTGTGCGGCCACGACATTGTAATGGGGATAGGCGAATCCAAGCAGTTCTGTGGTCATCTCCCTGTCGAGTGGAAACGAAGAGCCATATCCTGCCGCAGACCCAAGCGGGTTCTGGTTGGCGATATTATAGGCGGCCACCACCATCTGCATGTCGTCGGCAAGTGACTCCGCATACGCTCCAAACCACAGTCCGAATGATGACGGCATGGCAATCTGGAGATGCGTATAGCCGGGCATAAGCTTGTCGCGGTGTCTCTCCGACAAGTCCTGGAGCCGCTTGAACAGACGGTCAACACTTTTAGCTATGTTCTTCAGTTCATCCCTGAAAAAAAGCTTCAAATCCACAAGGACCTGATCGTTTCTTGAACGTCCGGAATGTATCTTTTTGCCGACATCTCCCAGACGCGACGTGAGCAGGAACTCCACCTGTGAGTGCACATCCTCAACACCATCCTCTATGACAAACTCTCCCCTCTCTATGGAATCTGCGATTTCCTGAAGAGCCGGTATCAGCAGGTCAAGTTCTTCCTGTGTTAGAAGCCCTATCTTACGGAGCATACGTATATGTGCCATAGACCCTTGCACATCATAACGGGCAAGACGTAAATCGAGTTCCCGGTCTTTTCCTACCGTAAACTCCTCAATTAGTCTGTCAGGCTCGAAGCCTTTGTTCCACAACTGTTTCGCCATATCATTTATTGGCCGCTACCAGGCCATGTTTTAATTCTTTTCGTTATAATTCAATTCCCTCTATAATCTTTGGATATAGATGGAGGGCATCGTTCAGTTCTTCGACCATGACATATTCGTCGGCTGTATGCGAACGCGATGACTGTCCGGGGCCTATCTTAAGGGACGGGATGCCATGCATCAGAGCCATGTCGGAAGTGGTGGGCGACACGAATGGCTCAAGTCCAAGCGACGACGCACTCCTCACAAGAGGATGCGACAACGGAATCACAGAGGCATGTATCCTTGTGGAGCGCGGTTCAAGAACGCTCCACCTCACATCTTTTCTAAGCAATTCCACGGTTTCCTCATTAGTGTAAGCATCGGTGGTGCGGACATCCACCACATATCCGCACTTGTCAGGGACTACATTATGCTGGGTACCTCCATTGATTACTGTCACACTCACCTTTATGGGGCCAAGTGTCTCGCTGACCTTTCCGGGTGCGAAATTCCTCAAAGAAACGATGTCTTCCATTGCCCTGTATATGGCGTTGACTCCTTCATCGCGCGCGGCGTGTCCTGACTTCCCTTCAGTCGTGCCGTCAAGCACAAGGAGCCCTCGTTCGGCTATCGCCGCCTGCATCCCTGTAGGCTCCCCTACAATCACCATGTCTGGAGTAAGTCCTCTCTCCGCGAGATGCGGAAGGAACGCTCTCATCCCGAACTCTCCCATCACCTCCTCTGCCGCCGTAATCGCCAACAGCAGATTCACAGGAAGGTCACGACGCTCTTTGAGCAAGAGGAATGCGGAAGCCAAGGCCACTCCGGAAGCCCCCGCGTCATTGCTTCCGAGTCCATATATCTTCCCGTCCTCGACATCAGGACTGAACGGATCTCGGGTATATGAGGATGCCGGTCGCACGGTGTCATGATGGGAATTAAGCATCAGCAACGGTTTGCCAGGGTCATATTCTCCCACTAATGCAAACACATTGTTGTATAGCCTCTCCACATTCTCCACACCCTTGTTTCTCAACCAGTTCTCCCACACATCGGCGGTGTCCGACTCTTCCCGTGAAAACGACGGGACTCTCACCAGCGACTGGAGCAGTGCCACAGCCTCATCGAGCATAGTATGTTTCGGAAATCGTCCCATATCTTCTTTCTGAAGTTAATCCGGTCATTTGACGCGAATCAGAGTGCCTCCGTCGCCAAGCAACGCCTCAGCCTTACAGATTCTGACTTCGCTGACACCGTTCTCTGCCGATGCCAGGGCATTCTGCAACTTAGGTATCATTCCTTTGGCCACTATGCCTTCCTTTTTGAGACGTGCGAAAGAGTCTGCCGTCACAAGCGGAATCACGGAATTCTCATCATCGACATCCGCCATCACCCCGGGCTTCTCAAAACAGAAGGTGAGCCGCGAAGTGCCTATGCGAGATACCCCGAGCGCCACTGCTCCAGCAACCGAGTCTGCATTGCAATTCAGGAGTGTCCCATTTTTGTCATGACATATGGCACAGAACACCGGCACACTCCCGTTGTCGAGCAACACTTTCATAAACTCTGCGTTCACGTCGTCAGAATCTATGTCTCCGACAAATCCGTAATCCACAGGAGTCGCGGGACGCCGGGTGGCCGGTATCACATTCCCGTCGGCTCCTGTCAGCCCTACCGCGTCACACCCGAATTTCTGAAGCAAGGCCACTATACGCTTGTTTATGAGTCCGGCATATACCATGGTCACGATGTCGAGTGTCTGTCGGTCAGTAACCCTCCTGCCCTCTATCATGTTGGCTTTTATACCCATGCTCTCGCTCATCCTTGTGGCCTCCTTCCCTCCGCCATGCACAAGCACTTTCCTTCCGGGCATAGCGGCGAAATCTCTCAGGAAAGATTCCAAGGCTTCGGGATTGTCTATGATATTGCCTCCGATTTTGACAACGTTTACAACTCCCTTCACATTGCCGTCGTTGACGGCTCCATTCGCCACCTCCATAATCATAAGTCCTCAAGCATTCGTTTAAGCACCGCCTGAGCCGAAATCTCACGGTTGGCAGCCTCGGGTATCACGATGCTGCGGTCTGACTCTATTACATCGTCTGTGACTATCATATTTCGTCTCACAGGAAGACAATGCATGAAGAAAGCGTTGTCGGTCAGGGCCATCTTGTCGGTGTCAACTGTCCAGTCACGGTCGGTGGAGAGCACCTTGCCATAATTGGGGTCGGCATATGCCGACCAGTTCTTCGCGTATATGAAATCGGCGCCTTCGAATGCCTTCCTCTGGTCATACTCAATCCTTGCGTTCCCCGTGAAACGCGGGTCGAGTTCATACCCATGAGGATGGGTTATCACAAAATCATAATCCGTGGCGTTCATCCACTCCGCGAATGAATTAGGCACAGCCTGCGGAAGCGCCTTGGGATGAGGCGCCCAGGTCATCACCACTTTCGGACGGGGCTTGGTCTTGAACTCCTCGATTGTGATAAGGTCGGCGTAGCTCTGCAAGGGGTGACGGGTGGCGGCTTCCATGCTGAAAACCGGACGTCCGGAATACTTTATGAACTGCTCGATTACCCTTTCCTCATAGTCCTCGGCCTTATCTTTGAGTCCCGCAAACGACCTTACCCCGATGATGTCGCAATAACACCCCATCACCGGTATCGCCTCCAGAAGATGCTCAGCCTTGTCGCCATCCATAATCACGCCACGTTCCGTCTCAAGTTTCCATGCTCCCTGGTTCACGTCAAGCACTATGACGTTCATTCCAAGATTCATGGCCGCCTTCTGGGTAGATAGGCGCGTGCGCAACGACGAATTGAAGAAAATCATCATCAAGGTCTTGTTGCGTCCGAGTCCGGAAAAGGCAAAACGGTCTTTCTTTATCGCGGCGGCCTCGGCAAGAGCCTTGTCGAGGGGACCAATATCCGCCACACACGTGAATTTTTTCATAATCCTGTTATTGTATCGCTTTTTTGAATTCGTCAAGGAAATAGTCGGCCTCTTCTTTTGAAAGAGACAATGCCGGGAGAAGACGCACCGTGTATTGTCCGGCGCCTCCGGTGAAGATATGATGCTCGAAAAGAAGCTTCTTACGCAGTTCAGACCCTGTGAACCCCTCCACTTCAAGACCGATCATGAGTCCACGTCCGCGCACATCTTTTACTGCGGGTATCTTCTTGAGTTCCTCAATAAGATACTCCCCTACCTCTGCGGCATTATTTACCAGGTTCTCTTTCTCCATGACATCAAGCACCGCTATCGCCGCCGCACACGCGAGATGATTGCCGCCGAAGGTGGTGCCGAGCATACCCTTCTTGGCCGGTATCTCCGGAGAAATCAACAATGCGGCCGCCGGGAAACCGTTGGCAATCCCTTTGGCACATGTTATGATGTCAGGGCGTATGCCGGAATACTGATGGGCAAAGAACTTTCCGCTTCTTCCATAGCCGGACTGTATCTCGTCAAGAATCAGAAGCGTTCCCGTCTTCTTGCAAACCTCGGCGAGTGCATTGAGAAACTGCCCGGTAGGCTCATGGATACCTGACACGCCCTGGATGCCTTCCACTATGGCGGCCGCATATTCTCCCGTGGAGAGGGCCGCATCCGCCGCATCTATATCATTCAACGGAACAAACGTCACATTGGAGGTCTCATTGAACGGTGAGCGTATCGCAGGATTGTCGGTCATCGCCACGGCCCCGGATGTCCTTCCGTGGAAAGCCTTGCCGAACGCCAGCACCTTGGCCCGACCGGTAGTGAACGACGCAAGCTTGATGGCATTCTCGTTGGCCTCCGCTCCTGAATTGCAGAGGAACAATGAATAGTCGGGATAGCCGCTTGCCTTGCCAAGCTTCTCGGCAAGAGTTGTCTGAAGGGTGTTCTGAACTGAATTCGAATAGAATCCGAGCTTTGCCACCTGCTCAGACACCGCCTTTACATAATCAGGATGGGCATGACCTATCGAGATGACGGCATGGCCGCCATACAGGTCGAGATAGTCCGTACCGTCTTCGGTATAGACATGCGAGCCTTTACCCCTCACAGGCTCTATATCGTATAATGAATAAACGTCGAATAGATTCACAGCAAATCTTTTTTAGGAATATTGTAACTTTGGAGACACGGCATTGGCCGGGAATCCCAGGATGTCACTCGCCTCTTGCGTCAGAATGCGGAAGGTTTCAGACGCAGGCCACACCTCTCATCTATGCCAAGCATTATGTTCATGTTCTGTACCGCCTGCCCGGATGCACCCTTCAACAGATTGTCTTCAGCTGTGGTGACAAGGAGTTTGTCGCCATGCTTCTCCACATGAATCACCGCCTTATTGGTGTTGACGGCCTGTTTGAGATCCACAGCCCGGTCGCTAACTACGGTAAACGGTGCATCCTTATAGAAATCCTTATAGAGCTTCACCGCCTCCTCCTCTGAAAGGGGACAGTCAAGATGGGTCACCGCGAAGATGCCTCTCGCGAAATCTCCTCTCATAGGTATGAAATTGATTTTTGCCGTATGGCCGGGCTGGAGCTTGGCGAGCGTCGCCCCTATCTCTATGAGATGTTGATGGGTGAACGCCTTATAGACTGAGACATTATCATTGCGCCAGCTGAAATGTGTAGTGGCTCCGGGCTTGACACCCGCTCCTGTTGACCCCGTCAGGGCAGTGATGTTTATCTCCCCGTCTTCGGGCAAGAGACCTGCGGCGGCAAGCGGAAGAAGCGATAACTGCAACGCTGTCGCGAAGCATCCCGGATTGGCCACGGAGTCGGCCGCCGCGATACGCTCGCGGTTCATCTCCGGAAGTCCATACACATATCCGTCGCTTTCATCACGGAAATCCTGGGCAAGGTCTATCACCTTCAACCCGGAAGGACGACTGTTCTCTTCCCAGAATTTTTTGCTGTGGCCATGGGCGGAGCATAGGAAAAGGATGTCTATGTCCTCAAGTGGATGGGTGTCGGAAAACACAATATCCGTCTCTCCAAGGAGTCCGCCATGCACACTGGTCACAGGTTCTCCGGCATTGCTCGTGGAATGCACGAATGCCACACTCACCTCCGGATGGTTGATGAGCAGGCGAAGGAGTTCGCCGGCTGTATAGCCGGCGCCTCCGATAATACCTATTTTTTTCACGCTCTCCTCTGATTACTCGGCTTTGCCGTTTTTCACCTGGTTGTTGTGATAAATCTTCATCTGGTTGCCGAGAATCTTGGTGAATCCTTTCACGTCGTCGGCTGTCCAGGCCTTGTTGACTTCTCCGTACTCACCGAAATCAGTCTTCATAAGGTCGAACGGTGAATCAACGCCCACAAGCGTATAGGAGTAAGGACGCAGCAACAATTCCACAGTGCCGGTGACATTGCGCTGAGAACTCTCAAGCATCTTCTCGATGTCGCGCATCACTGGTTCAAGATACTGGGCCTCATGGAGGAACATCCCGTACCATGTCCCCACCTGGTCTTTCCAATACTGCTGCCACTTGGTGAGAGTGTGCTTCTCAAGCATCTTATGGGCGGCTATTATAAGGATCGGGCCGGCGGCCTCAAATCCCACTCTCCCCTTTATGCCGATGATGGTGTCGCCGATATGCATGTCACGTCCGATTCCGAAACGAGAGCCGATTCTCTCCACCTCGCGGATAGCCTCGACCTTGTCGGTGAACGGCTTCCCGTTCACTGCGGAAATCTCCCCTTCCTCGAAAGATATGGTCAGCTTCTCAGGCTCCGTGGCCGTCACCTGCGAGGGATAAGCCTCTTCCGGGAGTGTCTGCTCGGAATGGAGGGTTTCCTTACCCCCTATCGATGTGCCCCAGAGACCTTTGTTGATTGAGTATTCGAGTTTCTTGAAATCCGCCTCATACCCATGTTTCTTAAGATAATCTATCTCATATTCACGTGTGAGTGTGAGGTCGCGGGTCGGTGTGATAATCTCGATATTTGGTGCGAGAATCTGGAATGTGAGGTCGAAGCGCACCTGGTCGTTGCCGGCTCCCGTAGAGCCATGCGCGATGGCGTCGGCCCCTATTTTCTTGGCGTATTCTATGGTGGCGATTGCCTGGAAGATACGTTCCGAACTTACGGAGATGGGGTAAGTGCCGTTGCGGAGCACATTCCCCGCCACCATATATTTTATGCTCTTGTCGTAATACTCCTGAGTGATGTCGAGAGTGGCATGGGAGGCGGCCCCGAGACGCTTCGACTTGTCGGCAATCACCTTGAGTTCCTCATCTGTGAATCCGCCGGTATTGGCTATTGCGGTGTGCACCTCATATCCGAGGTCCTCTGATAGATATTTCACCGCGAACGATGTGTCAAGGCCTCCCGAAAACGCGAGGAGCACCTTCTTCTTATTTGTCTTGTCTGTCATTTTTGATTTCGATTTCTTATGATGGATACTATGTCGCGCATCGCACCCGACTCTTCAGGCGCGATTGAGCGACGTTATCGTTCAACCCTTTTCAGATGAAGCACCTTATTGATGCTGTTTTTCAGTTTCATGACGTAGGGATTGGGACGATCTTTCTCCGCGAGAGGTTGCTTGGGGTCGAAAAGCATCCCCGTGCACAGACACATCTTGCGGTTGTTGCGCTGAAGGATGTCGTAATTCTTGCAACCTTCGCATCCTCGCCAGAATTCCTCATCGTCGGTTAACTCCGAGAATGTGACTGGTTTGTAACCCATACGCGAATTTAGCTTCATTACCGGGAGCGAAGTCGTGATGGAAAATAATTTAGCGAACGGAAATCGAAGTCGAGCCAGCTCGAAAGTTTTCGCCTTGATGGCGCCGGCAAGGCCAAGATGGCGGTATTCTGGGTCGACAATCAATCCGGAGGTCGCTACAAAATCTCCATGACCCCAGCTCTCGATATAGCTGAACCCGACAAGTCTGTCGCCATGAAGCGCCACAACGCTCTTACCGCTGTTGATTTTCTGAGCGATATACTCCGGTGTGCGCTTGGCTATTCCCGTGCCTCGCTGCAACGCCGACTCATAGATGAGCCGCACTATCAGCTCGGCATATTTGGCCTGCTCGGGTTCGGCAAACTTGACTGTGATGTCTTTGATGTCCATTTTGAAAAGTTTCCGAATTAAATTGTTAATAATATACCCACAGAATCAAAAAATTGAATCAGGGTCGCTCTCCAAGGGGCTATACTTTGTATAAACAATCATACCTCGATAAAGTCCCGGACATATACCCTGAATCATATAGATTATATGAGTTGCCTGTAAAAAGCCGTCAAAATTACAAAAAATAATTGACATCCCCCATACAAATTCCAATAATAATGCAACTCTTCTTCACTAACTGACACTTTGCCACAATCCAACCACCCCCTACCATAAAAAAACGACATCTCATATGGCGATCATAGAAAAGCCGCCTCGTAAAATATGAGGCGACTTTTCCATGTCTGAAATCAATTGCCGGATATGCATATCATGGCAATCTAAGAGTCAGGCTTTGTGGGCCACTGCGGATTCCTCAATGGGAAGGCATTTCTTGTAGTTCTCGATATAGGCGTTGAAACCTGCCACGGCTTCCTCCTCGGAAGACACGTCAGCAGTGCCGGCATATATGATTCCCGACTTGCATCTCCGGTGTGTGAACAAGTGTCCGATGCGTGGCCTTCGGTCAGGAAAGGACTTGTTGACCGCGGATATCGCGGTGAGCTTATTGAGAATATAAAGCGTCATTTCAATATCGACAACGAGGTCTGTTCAACACCCAACGGAACAAACGGATTCACACCAAAACCGATTCGCTGGGCGGTGGAACGCACTTTCGCCTGGTTGGATGGATTCCGTAGGCTTGCACGAAACTATGAAATAACCAATGAATCCGCAGAGGAGATGATTGATTTTACTACACTCAAGCTGTTGCTTAATCACGTCGAACTTTAAAAACTATTTAACGCGAGTTCGGGATAAGAAATGCTATAAAAAAGTTGAATAGGCAGCTTGAAAAAGTTGCCTATTCTTTTGGTAA
>JAIDXM010000027.1 GCA_029058745.1 Muribaculaceae bacterium | reverse complement strand
ATGTCATATGTCCGTTCTGGCTGCATCTTTGTTGCTGAGATGTAATGAAGATACTCCTATAAAAGGATTATTTCCGATAGCCGTCACAGAGTCAGGAATGTTGATGCTCTGTAATGACTCACACCAGTAAAATGCCCAGTTTCCGATAAACGTCACAGAGTCAGGAATGTTAATGCTCTGTAATGACTTACACTCGGAAAATGCCGAGTCTCCGATAACTGTCACAGAGTCAGGAATGTTGATGTTCTGTAATGACTCACACCAGTAAAATGCGCGGTTTCCGATAAACGTCACAGAATCAGGAATGTTAATGCTCTGTAATGACTCACACCCGTAAAATGCCGAGTCTCCGATAGCTGTCACAGAGTCAGGAATGTTGATGTTCTGTAATGACTTACGGTAGGAAAATGCCGAGTCTCCGATAACTTTAGTACCCGGTTTGATAGTATAGTTGGTTAAGTAGTTGGCTTTGCACTTTAATAAACGCTTCCCGTCAGGGCTATATAAAACGCCGAACTCATCGGGAATTCCTTCTGCAAGATCCGACTCGGAAACTTCAGTACTGAGTCGTTCAATTTCAAAGTCGGACTTTCTGGGCTTATCCGTCATAAATAGTCTGAACGAGACTAAGTCCAGGGAGTTCCTTGACAGTGCAATCATGAAAGCGGCATATAGCAGGGATATGTCCTTATCCGAAATCATAGATTGAATATCACTGTTGGTTTTCGATACGGATAAATCCCTGAATTCAGATTCGTCAAACAGCAGTCTGTCCAGCATCTCAGTATCTCGCCGTAACGCCGGATTTAAGGCAATGGCTTTCAGAGACAATGCGATTACCGCTATCGGGAAATCATCGATGTGCTCGTTGAAATCGGAGTCGCTACGGATTGGATGCCGATAGTTTGGGCTGCCGATCTCCCGTGCTTTCTCACCCTCCATTGAAGGGACGAACATCCCGTCGTAATCCACCAGAACCAATGAGCCATCCTTGCGTACAAGGATATTGTCCGGTTTAAGGTCTCCATGGGCAAACGGCTGTGCGAGGAGCCATGCGGACAGACGGTTGAATCGGTAGCTGAGCATCTCCAACCCGTATTTGTTATCCAGATTCCGGTTTATATAAGCGTCGAGAGTTTCCCCTTCCACCCATTCCATGACAACGACAGGGAACTCATCCTGATTACACTGTGGAGAGTCAACAAACAGTTCGTCAGCCAGATATCGTAATGGCAAAATGTATGAAGAGGAGACAGCCTCAAGCTCATCAGCAATTTTCCTGTAACTCTCGTCTCGCCCTTCCTGTTCCTTGATAAAGCATTTGACGGCATAATACTTTCCGTCATTTTCATCTTTCATCTTGAAAACAACGGCAAAGTTACCGCTTGACATAACCGGGTTGCCATGACTGTCAAGCACCGGTCTGAGCGAAGACAGCTCATTAAGATTGTCTTCTGCCGAGAGGATTGCCTCCCTGTATTCTGAAATCAAAGGATATTCCATTATGGCAAATTATTTGTATGGAAATAGACATCAGCCACTAAATTAAATGTTGGCAGTTCATTTCGCTCCGCTATATCTCCGCTTAGGTTCAAAACCGCCAAGTTCGAATGAGGAAGATATGGCTTCTACACCTTTGTCTGGTAGCTCACAATGTCATCACAGAGTGAGTTCCCCTCGCAATTCCCTCCGGAATTGCTTCCGATTGCAAAATTAGCAAAATAATCGGAATGTGGAGCGTTGCCTGAGTCCTTTTTCAGGATTCACAAAATAATATATCCGTGGAGAGCGAAAGGTAAACGCTTTTTCTGGATTTTTTTGTATTTTTGCAGAATGTCCCGACCAGGAGAAACAGCACCATCCAAGGTGATTTGTTTTTCGTCTGGTTTTATCAGTAAAGGAATATAATATGAGAATTAGAAATTTAGCAATTGCTTCGTTTGCCGCCATCGCGCTATGCGCGTGCAGTCAGCCGAAAGGGGAGTCCACTGCCGCAGGCGGGAGCCTCACTGCGTCCTCAGACACCACGGTGATTGACAACGTGGTTATAGAGACCATCATGTCACGCCGCAGTGTGCGCGACTATCTGCCGCAGCCGGTGGGGCGGGACACGATGGAGGTAATCACCAAGTGTGGAATCAACGCACCCAACGGCATGAACCGTCAACCCTGGGAGATTAGAGTGGTTGACAATCAGGAACTGTTGTCGGCCATGACCCAGGCGTTTGTGAATGGAGACCCGAAGAGAGCCGCAGATTCGAAGATGACGAGGAACATGTTCCGCAACGCCCCGACAGTAGTGTTTATAGCGGCAGAGAACAATTCGCAGCTCGATTGCGGTTTGCTTGGCGAGAATATGATTCTCGCCGCGTGGTCGATGGGTATCGGGTCATGCTGTCTCGGCGGTCCCGTCGCGTTCCTGAAGTCAGACGCCGCATCAGGATTTCTCAAGCAGCTTGACTTCCCGGAGGGTTACGAGCTTGTATATGCCATAGGATTCGGTTATCCCGCAGAGAGTCCGGAGGCCAAACCGAGAGATGAAGGCAAAGTAAGGTTTCTTTGACAACGAATCCCGTATATATCCATATATAAGGGGAACGATAAAAACTTCCGAAGGACGGGAGTTGTTTGACTGATATGTTTGAGGAAATAAATATACATTCGTTCTATGTGGCGCTGTCGCTGACATCCGTGGCAGGACTGGCTATGGGCGCCGGGGCTTTACTTGCCCGCATAGGGAAGGGTGGAGGCAAGAGGACGGTGTCGTTTTCATTGGGTCTGTCGGCAGGCCTGATGGTGTATCTCACGTTTATGGAGATATTGCCGGAGGCAATGTCCGACCTTGTGTCGCAACATGGCGAGGAAACGGGCGGACTTACCGCGCTTCTTTCGTATTTCGCGGGTATCGCGGCAATTGCCCTGATTGACAAGCTTGTCCCCGACGGACATTGTCCACACGACAGGTTGTCGGACACCGGACAGCCCGGAGCCGTGGATGCCGGCGGCATGCAGGTAAGGAAAGGCGTGTTCCTGGCGTTGGCGATAGCGATACACAACATTCCGGAGGGCTTGGCGATATTCGTATCCACGCTCAACGGAATGAGTCTCGCGCTTCCATTGGTTGTGGCCATCGCCATACATAATATCCCGATAGGGATGGCGATTGCCATCCCGGTCTATCAGTCAACCGGAAGTATGCGGAAAGCGGTGGGACTGGCGTTGCTGTCAGGTCTTGCGGAACCAGTAGGCGCATTATTGGGAGGTGTTGCGCTTCTGCCGCTGTGGACTACATCCATGAATGGAATTGTGCTCTCTTCGGTGGCCGGAGTTATGACATATATAATGTTTGACGAACTGCTTCCCAACGCCTACAAGGAGGGTAGGTTCCATCTTGCCACGGGAGGAGTGATTGTCGGTCTTGCCGTCATGGCCTTTTCCCTATATCTACTTTAGAACATAAAAGCGAGAGCGTATAAAACAGATGATTCCGGAATCTACCCAGGATTCCGGAATCATCTGTTTTATATGCATTACGCTCAATCGCGGGCAAGGGTGCGTCCCTCGTAGAAGTTTACAAACGCCTTGTTGACGAGCCGTATTCCGCCGACCGTGGGGTAGTCGCCAGTGAAATACCAGTCGCCCCGGTGGTCTGGAATCGCTTCCCGTAGATTATCGACCGACTGATATACAATCTCCACCTGAGCCTTTGTGCCCTCTGGCGTCAGAAGTTCAGCAATCTTTGCCGACACCTCCTTGTCGGAGAACGGGCGGTATATGTCGGTGACATAATTCCGTATCTGTTCGTCGGGGACTGAGTCCTGATTCCGGCAAGCTTCATATACAGAGTCGGCGATATGGGCAAGGCCTCTCTCTTCAAGGAGCGCCATAGCGGCCTTGAATGCGATGAACTCAGCCATTCTCGACATGTCGATGCCGTAGCAGTCGGGGAAACGTACCTGAGGGGAGCTTGACACGACCACAAGTTTGCGAGGGTTCAGACGGTCGAGAATCCTGATTATCGATTGCCTCAGGGTGGTGCCTCTTACGATGCTGTCGTCAATCACCACAAGATTGTCGCCCGGATTTATCGAGCCATAGGTTATGTCATAGACATGGGCGGCCAGGTCGTTCCTTGTAGTTCCCTCAGCGATAAACGTGCGAAGCTTTATATCTTTAATGGCCACTTTCTCGATGCGTACTTTCCGTGTCAGGATACGATGCACCGTCGCCTCGTCGAGGGTCCCTGATGCCGAAAGCTCAGAAATCTCTCTCGCCATGGAATCCTTTAGATGCTCGTCGAGTCCTTCCACCATGCCGTAGAAAGCCACCTCCGCCGTGTTCGGGATAAAGGAGAACACCGTGTTGCCGAGGTCATCGCCGACAGCCTCAAGCACAGCCGGGACAAGGCGGCGGCCAAGATTCTTCCGTTCCTTATAGATGTCGAAATCGGAACCACGAGAGAAGTATATACGTTCGAAGCTGCATTTCGTGTTGCGCCCTTCGGGGAGAATACGGTCGGTGCGCACGGAGCCGTCGCGGTCAACAATCAGGGCTTCGCCTGGTTGCAGTTCATTGACTTCATCAAGAGGGAGGTCGAATGAAGTCTGTATTACAGGACGTTCGCTCGCCACGACCACAATCTCGTCGTCGATATGATAGAATGCGGGGCGGATTCCGTTAGGGTCTCTGAAGGCCCACATGTCGCCGTTGCCCACGATTCCACATATCACATAGCCACCGTCCCATATCGGGGAGCAGTGTTTCAGGACATTCGTGACGTTAAGGTCGCGGGCAATGGCGTGCGAGAGCTCGAGTGCTTTCAGACCGGCATCATGATGAATCTTGTAGAGGCGTTCATTCTCTCGGTCGAGGGCATGCCCAAGTTGCTCGAGAAGGATGAATGTGTCGGCATAAAGACGCGGATGCTGTCCCTTGGCTATTATCGAGTTGAAAATCCTGTCAACGTTGGTCATGTTGAAGTTGCCGCACAGGAGCATGTTGCGCGCGCTCCAGTTGTTGCGACGCATGAAAGGATGCACGTAGCTCATCCCGGAGCGCCCGGTTGTGCTGTAGCGGAGATGTCCCATGTAGGCTTCCCCTACAAACGGGGTGTCTTCGGTTCCGGCTCCGCTTGCACGGGCCTCATCTATTTGCGCGTGGACGTTAGCGAAAATCTTCGTGATGGCATCCGCCCCCTGTGCCCTCTCGCGGAAAATGTATTCCTGACCCGGAAAAGCATCGAGTTTGACGCAACCTATCCCTGCGGCTTCCTGACCACGGTTGTGCTCCTTCTCCATAATCAGATACAGCTTCTCAAGGCCATATAGTTCAGTGCCATATTTCTCCTTATAATAGGAGAGTGGTTTGCGAAGACGAATCATCGCTATGCCACATTCATGTTTAATCAGCTCCATGATGGATAATCATTTCATAGGTTATCGTCTTTTCGGGTCTTGTCGCCATTTGCGATGGCCGCTTTTACGAACGACATGAAAAGCGGGTTGGGGTTGAGAACCGTAGAGCGGTATTCCGGATGATACTGAGTCCCCACGAACCAAGAGAGCGATGGGATCTGCACCACCTCCACAAGTCCGGTTTCGGGGTTCTCGCCGACACATTCAAGTCCGGCATTCTCGAACCTCTCCCGAAATTCATTGTTGAACTCAAAGCGATGTCGATGCCGTTCGGTGATGATTTCCTTCCCATATGCCAAATAAGGCACAGATTCCTTCTTGAGTTTGCAATCGTAGGCCCCGAGACGCATCGTGCCCCCCATATTGGTTACACTCTTTTGTTCTTCCATGAGGTCAATGACATTATGGGCAGTATGCGGGTCCATCTCGGTGGAGTTGGCATCGGAATATCCCAGCACGTTGCGGGCGAATTCAATCACCATGCATTGCATTCCGAGACAGATGCCGAATGTGGGCATATCATGTGTCCTACACCATTCGAGAGCCACGAACTTCCCTTCGATGCCCCGTTGCCCGAATCCAGGGGCAATTATCACGCCATCAAGGCCAGCCAGCTTTTCCTCGACATTCTCCTTCGTAAGCTTCTCAGAATGGATATAGACGAGGTCGAGTCTATGGTCGCAGTAAGTGGCCGCCTGAACGAGCGATTCGCTTATCGACTTATAGGCATCCTGCAGTTCCACATATTTCCCGACGAGTCCGATTCTGACGGTTTTTTCAGCATTTTCCAGCTTATGCACGAAGTTATTCCAAGCGGAATGGTTGGGTTCACCTTTACTTTCGGAGTCGGTGAGTCTTATCACCAGATTGTCGAGTCTTTGTTCATGCATAAGCATGGGAACCCTGTATATGGATGAGGCGTCGATACATTCTATCACGGCATCCGGAGCCACGTTGCAGAACTGTGCTACTTTGCGCCGCATTGATACCGGGATTTCCTTTTCCGTACGGAGAATGAGGATATCAGGCTGTATCCCGATAGCCTGCAACTGTTTTACGGAATGTTGGGTCGGTTTTGTTTTCAGCTCCTTGGCAGCCTTTAGGTAGGGGACATAGGTGAGATGGACGCTAAGAGCGTTTTTGCCGAGTTCCCATTTCAGCTGTCTCACGGCTTCAAGGAATGGGGTAGATTCGATGTCTCCGACGGTTCCTCCTATCTCAGTAATCACGAAATCGTATTTGCCGGTGTTGCCAAGCAGTTTTACGTTCCTTTTGATTTCATCCGTAATGTGAGGGATAATCTGCACCGTCTTTCCCAGATAGTCGCCTTTTCGTTCCTTGTCGATAACCGACTGATAGATTCTGCCGGTGGTGACATTGTTTGCCCTTGATGTTCGGATGTCGGTGAACCGCTCATAGTGGCCGAGATCGAGGTCTGCCTCATGTCCGTCATCGGTGACGTAGCATTCGCCATGTTCATAAGGGTTAAGAGTCCCTGGGTCAATGTTGATGTAGGGATCAAACTTCTGGATAGTAACACTATAGCCCCTTGAGAGCAGCAAACGAGCGAGTGACGATGATATGATTCCCTTTCCTAAGGAAGAAACCACACCACCGGTCACGAAAATGTATTTTGTTTCCACGGAGAAAAAAATTAGTTAATCCGGGACACAAAATTATGAAATAATTTGCAAAATTCTATCATAGGAGTGACAAAAAATGAAAAAATCAATATAATGAAGGCTTCGGAACATTATGGAATGCGGATTTGTTCGTAATATATGACAGAAAATATCGACATATATTCCTTTGGAATGGCCCTGTTGCTGACGTTGATTGCCGGAATGTCAACAGGAGTCGGGGCCTTGATGGCTTTCCTCTCGAAGGCCGACAATAAGAAACTGCTGTCATGGGCATTGGGTCTTTCGGCAGGAGTGATGGTGTATATATCTTTTATGGAGATGTTGCCTGAGGCGATGACAGACCTTGAGAGCCTGTTCACTGAAAAGGCCGGAAGCTGGTATGGACTGCTGGCCTTTTTCGCGGGAATCGGTTTCATAGCGCTCATCGACCGTATTGTGCCTGAGAGCCAGAATCCGCATGAGAACCACAATATGGATGATGCCGGAGTGGATTCCCACGACAGACATCATCTCCGGCGCCAGGGAATTCTTCTTGCGTTGGCTATCGGAATCCATAATTTTCCAGAGGGGATGGCGACATTCGTGTCGGCGCTCGACGGATGGGACATCGCGTTGCCGATAGTGTTCGCGATAGCAATCCATAATATTCCGGAGGGGATAGCTATCTCAGTTCCGATATATCATGCCACAGGAAGTCGTTCCAAAGCAATCAGATATTCCCTTCTTTCCGGACTTGCGGAGCCGGTGGGCGCACTGTTCGGCGGAGTACTGTTGCTTTCGGTTTGGACACCGGGAGTGAACGGCATAATTCTTGCGGCAGTGTCGGGCATAATGGTGTATATATCGTTTGACGAGCTTCTGCCGAGCGCCCATAGCTACGGACATCATCATGCGGCAATCGGAGGGGTAGTGCTCGGATTCGCATTGATGGCGGTGTCGCTCCAGATTTTCTGAGAATCACCTGCAAATCCTCATCAGACAACCATTTATGATGTGTCTGAGGGATTTACAGTAATATTGGTATGAAAAACAGAAATTGTTATAGTGTGTCATCCGGTTAAAATCAGGAACTTTGCAAAGTGATTGTGAATTGATACTCCAATTGACTCTCATATACAGATAACTCATAGATTATATCCCAGACTTTTTGTTATTACATGGAAATATAGATATTACGAATTGTTAAGATTATTCAGTCAAGCAAAGGCAATGATAATTTGATGAGACATTTTAACTAAATTAGTGAAATGATTGATATTTAACTGGAAATTGTGTTACAGAAAGATCCCTGTGAAGGGATTGGATGTGGATTATTGTAAGACAACGGGCAACTGTCATGACAGTTGCCCGTTGTTATAACCCGTCATAGGCAGGTTCTGTTATTTCCTGAAAAGGCGGATCAGCTCACCGATCCAGAGTACAAGGGATGTAGCTCCGATGATAATAATCCAGTCGATAAACTTAAGAGGCACAACATTGAAGAATTCTCCACCAATGCTGACAATGAGAATCTGTCCAAACAGTATTGCGAGGGCAATCATACCGAACCCGCCACAACCTTTGAAATGGAATGCCGAGCGTCCGGTCTCAAAGGCACGGGCGTTGAACATATTCCAGAACTGGAGGAACACGAATATTGTGAAGAACAGAGAAAGCTCATATCCGCTGAGTCCGGTGTTGTCACCCATCGCAACCTTGCCCACTTCAGTGAGGCAGGTGATGTCGGTATGCTCGAAGTAGTAGAGCAGTCCGAGAAGTAGGAGGAAGAAGACTCCTCCGACACCTATGATTGATTTCCACATCGGACGGTTGATTATGAACGCCTCACGCGAACGAGGTTTCTCTTTCATCACCGACTGCGAAGGAGGCAATGAAGCGAGAGCCATCGCAGCGAAAGTATCCATTATAAGGTTTACCCACAGCATCTGTGTGACAGTCAGTGGAGACTGCATACCCATGAAAGCACCGAAAAGGACAATTAGACATGCGGCCACATTGACAGTCATCTGGAACAGGATGAAACGCTGTATATTCTGGAATAGGGAACGTCCCCACATCACGGCACGGCCAATCGAGGAGAAAGAGTTGTCGATAATCGTTATGTCGGAGGCCTCCTTCGCCACGGATGTCCCGTCGCCCATCGAGAGACCGACATGCGCGGTCTTCAATGCCGGGGCATCGTTTGTGCCGTCGCCGGTCACAGCAACTACCTCGTTGTTTGCTTGAAGTGCCTCCACGAGTCGCTTCTTGTCCATCGGACGGGCACGGGCGATAATCTTCAGGTCGCCAACACGCTCTTTGAGCTGGTTTTCGGATAGTTCGGCGAACTCAGTGCCCGTAATGATGTTGCGGTCTCCGTCGGTAGCATCATTCCAGAGGCCAATCTGACGACCAATCTCTTTAGCGGTTCCGGGAGTGTCGCCAGTCACAATCTTGACCTTGATTCCGGCATCAATCACTTCCCGGACAGCATCGGGGACATCTGAACGAACAGGATCGGAGATTGCCACAATTCCGAGGAACGTAAGATTTTGGGCTACGACCTTGCTGTTTTCGATTGTCTTGTCGCCGTCTTTGAGTTCCTGATATGCGAAACCGAGGGTACGCATAGCCTGATTCTGATAAGCGAGAAGTTGGGCATCTATCTCATGTCTGGTCACTCCGGCAGTGTTATTGCACATACTGAAGATTATTTCAGGAGCACCCTTTACATAGAGGATTGTCTTGCCTGTGGCAGACCTGACGACAGTGGCCATGTATTTGCGCTCTGTAGAGAAAGGGAGTTCCTCAATGCGTTGAGCCTTATCTTTAACGTCGAGATAGTTGACACCTCTCTTCCGGAGCCATAGGAGAAGGGCACCTTCGGTCGGGTTGCCAAGAACCTGCGGCTTATCGCCCGAAAGGTCGAGCTGGGCTGTAGAGTTAACAGCGATACCCTCGATGAGCACATCATTGGAAGGATTACCGAAAAATTTCTCATCAGCTACCTGCATCTGGTTTTGGGTGAGGGTGCCGGTTTTGTCGGTGCAAATAACAGTAGTGGCACCCATAGTCTCACAAGCATGCATCTTACGCACAAGGTTGTTGGTCTTGAGCATACGACGCATAGAGTAGGCGAGCGACAGTGTTACGGCCATCGGGAGACCCTCAGGAACAGCCACAACGACAAGGGTGACCGCCACCATCAACGTCTGAAGGAAGAAAGCAAGAAATTCGACCCAGTCAAATACGGGCACATTAATGAAATACATGACAATGCGGCCGATTATTATAGCGGCGGCAAATGCATATGAAATCTTTGTTATAAGGTCGCCGAGGCCGTCGAGTTGCTCATTGAGAGGAGTCTTTACGCTGTCGTCAATCTGGGCAGCCTCAAACACCTTTCCGTTTTCAGTCTTGTCGCCAACCGCGAAAACTCTCATGACACCGTGGCCTTCCATTACCTTTGTGCCGCGCATCACATGGTTGCTCGGAAATGTCGATTCAGAATCGAATTCAGCGGGATCGGTGGTCTTATGGCATATGGGTTCTCCGGTAAGGGTTGACTCGTCGATATTGAGCATAACAGCTTCGAGAAGTTCACCGTCAGCAGGAACTTCCTCACCTGTATTTAGGATGACAATGTCGCCTACGACCACATCCTTCTTGGCAATCTGCATGGCGTTGCCAATGCGGATAACCTGCACAGGCTCATCGTCATTGACCTGATTTAGCAGGGCAAACTCCTTATCGGCTTTCAGCTCAAAAATAAATGCGAGACCGGTGGCGAGAAGAATCGCGATGAATATGCCGACTGGCTCAAAGAATACACCGGGTCCTTGATTGAGACTAAAGAACTCGTAGCAGGAAATGCCGATTGACAACACGCCTGCAATAAGAAGTATTATAATCAGAGGATCGCTGAATTTTCCGAAAAAGCGTCGCCAGAGAGACTCCTTCTCCGGGGGTGTCAGGATATTGACACCGTGCAATCTGCGGCTTTCCGACACTTCCGCTTCGGACAAGCCTTTGTAATGTTCTTTTTGTGACATTCTTATTTATATAATGTTATGTTGTTATTTTGGCAATGACATAGCCCTCGTGGATTCAAGTATCGGCAGATTGGTCTCTGTCGGCACGTATATCACTGTCTTGTTGCTGAGGTCAGATTGCTGACGTACCCAAAGATACTGTATATATGTCGGTGTGATGCTTCCGTTCTCAATACGTATAGCCTCGGCCGCGCCTTTGGCACGCTCTATTTCAGCCTGGGCGTTAAGTTTCTCAGCCTCAAGGTTGGCTCTCGCCTCTTCAATCTTGATTTTGCGGTTCTGTTCCGCTTTCGCGAACTCGGCTTTGCCTTCCATCTCCTGCGACCATACATTATACCATGGGCGAATAAACGCCATGGCGACTACAAACATGACGATAGCTGCAATTGTCCAGATGGCTCCTTTCATGAGCTTAGGGGTTAAATTTAGTTGATTGTTATAGTTATTCATAACCATTTATTGTGAAAGATATGTTTTGTGAAGACATTCTCAATAAAACAAACGTGAAATTGTCAGAATGTTTCAGGAATAATATCAATTATTCACTAATTGGACAACAATCAGACGGCCTCCATCTTCTCCTGACAGAAGAATCTTGCGTCCTTCTGTCAATTCCACAAACTCACCTACTTTAATCTGGCGTTTTGGTTGTCCGGAGACATCCCACATGTCATGGAGACGACGGTTGATAAGAATCCACTTCCCGTTGTGGAAATGGAAGTCTCCGACCGGTTTCTTGTCTTCAGGTTTTATTCGTTCATTTGGAGTGACAAGACGGTTCACATGCCACATATAGAGTGATTGCTTGTCATAGACCATAAGCCTATAATTCTCGGGACGGAAATTGCCCTTAGCCGGGGAGTAATAGAGATTAAGGACAGGAAGTTGCCCATGATATTCCGTTCCGCAGAACGGGCATTTAGGCTTAGTCGAGTTGTCGAACACAAACCAGTGAGCCTCGCAATTTGGATTCTGACAAGGCTGCATGAGGTCGGTTGTCTTTACCAATGCGCTCTCCCATTCATCAGCAGTGGGACGTTTGGAAGGGTCGTGCAATCCGGAGATGAATGCCCTGTCAAAGAGTTCCTTGAGATAGGGACCGCATATCGTGTATGGCCTTTTCCATACGTCACCCTGGGGAAGTTCCGAGGGGGCCAGATTGTCGATTTTCGGTCTGTTGCTTTTGTCGGTAGGGTGTTCCACAAACAAGGCTTTGGCCCCCATAGACAATTCCTCATCCTTGGCGGCGTCAAGGTCGTTTACCTTGCCTCCACGAAGGGGATGACGATTGAGAAGATACATGTAGATCAAAACAGCCAGGGCATGACGGTCGGTCTGGATGCTTGGCAGTTTCTTGGCGGGGTCATCGAGTTTCAATGCACGGGTCTGAAGAACCTCCGGCGCGATAAAGTCAGGGGTGCCTACGACATCCGGCGGGTACTTGCCGGGGACAACGAGACCGTCACAGTCGATGACTGCGGCACGCCCGCTTTCCGGGTCAACAAGGACATTCTTGTAGGAGAGGTCGGAATGTGCGAGTCCGGCGGCATGAAGCCTACGGACAGCACGGGCTATCTGGAGGCACATGTGATAGTGAGTAAGCCATGTTCCTTTCTGGTCGGGTTTTAGAAACTTGTTGCGAAGTTTTGCAGAAGCAAACCACTTGCCTTCCTTTTCCTTCCCCTTGAACATTCCATCCTTGAAGAAAAAATGTTTCTGGTAGGCCGGGCATACAATGCCCAACTTACCATTCCATTCTACAAGTTTTGTGGGCCAGCAGAAAAGATTTTCCCAATAGTCTCCGCCTATCTGTCCGAAAATCTTGTCTCTATATTTTCCTACGATATTTTGGAGGCGATCCTTTGCATTGGCATCCTGAGGGGTGCGAAAGAAACCCACCACATAACTTTTGTCGGGGCTGAAATAGACATCCTTCATAGCACCGCTGCCGATGACTTCATCCACAAACTCGACAGGAGTTCCGTCGGTTGCTGTAAGTTTGATTGTTTGTGCCATAACAGTACTATTTAATAAAGGATTGCTATTGTTCGGTCATCATGGTTGCCGGGACTCCAGAAATCGAGCCAACCTAAGAGCTGGTCTTTAGAAGACTCGTTATCGTCGGAGAGGTCAACACCGTCAATGTCATCATCCGGGAAGCCGGCTTTGAGGTTATTGTAGAACTCTTCCCATTTTGCATAGTCGTTGAGATTTTTATCCGTCTCAAACATCGGGTCGGAAATGCCGTCGCTCATCAGGAAAAGTGCTGTGAAGTCAGGCACGATAGCCATACGGAGACGTTTGCTGACAACATCCGGGTCGCGGAATATCTCAGGCATTGTCAGGAAGCGTGTCTGACCCGAAAACTCTCCTTCGTCTGGAGTGCCAAGCAGTTTTGCAGTTTTGTTTTCTGCATCAAAGAGACACATTGCACCGTCTCCTACCCAGAAGGATGCGATAAACCAACCGAAATCATATTTTTTGCACACCGCAAACATGAGCGTAGTGGCGTAGTCCTTTAGCCTGACACCTTCGGATGTCTCGGCCTCCCGTCTTGCTGATTCTTTCTTAATAGCCTCATGAGCGGTAGTGGCACCTTTGAATATTATGCTGATTACATGGCGCGTCAGGTTGGTCCTTTTTTCCTGGTTATCGCGGTCTGCCTCATATTCACGAATGGAAGCCTCAAATTCAGGGTTGTCGATGAGAAGGCTCTTACAATGGTCAATCACGGTCCTGCATGCAATCTCCGACCCTTTGCGAGAGTACTTGGCGGAACCGGCGCCGTCGGCAACAGCCAATATATACCAGTCTGACTCGTCACAATGATAAAGGCTGAAATGGTCATCGCGTGCCTTGCCTTCGTGAGCATGGCTTCTGCCACGTTTGCTCGCGGCCACTATGTCTTTCCTTTGGGAGCCGTCTCTACCGGCCTTTACTTTTATATATTCCGAATCAGTGTCGGGTTTATAATATGGAATGCCGGGCTTGGTCTTATTGTTCTTCCATATGGAACGAGGGTCCGGGTTGAATGCCACAGGAACCACCAGCTCAGACACCGGTTCTCCTTCAACTGTCTTGTAAAGGAGTCTCAGAGAGAAGTCCCCCGGTGCGGTAGGTTTGCCGCAAAGAGAGCAGATACCGCCATCTCCGACAGTGAGAGTCAGGCCGAGTTCTTCAGCCCCCACAATTCTAATGTCAGATATTTTGTCAGTCGGAAGCTCGAATTCCACGGAGTATTCCTTGTTCACTGTTCCGTTCGGGAACCGAAGTCCGAGTTGGCGGATTTCATTTTCTATAATTATACGTTTGTTCATACGTTCTTCTTTGAATGTATCCCATAAGGAAACGACAGCCCAATTCAGGAAGGACTCCTTATCGGAAGAGGGAACGCCCGCGAGTCTCAAGGCTTTTTCAATAGCCCTTGCCGATTCGTTAATCCGTAATGCTTTCCCGGCTGTCTTGTTTCTTAAACGATCTGTCCTGTTCATAATCCTGTATTAATCTTAACCCAATCCCCTTGCTACATTAATGCCGTATTCATCTGCTTGTTCAAGTGTCCCATGCACGCCACACCAGGGACACTTGTTGTAGTCGCTCTCACCAACACAGAATACATTGCCGCATTCACACACGACGACAGCAGTCTGGTTGCCGCAACATGGACACGTGGGAACTCCAAGAAGAGTCCTTGTGTTGATTTTCGCCTGGCTACCCGAAGACAGGGATGCGTATTTTGCATTGTCGATGGGATAGGCGCCAACAAGCCTGAACAGTCTGCTGTCGCGATAACCGGAATTTTCGGAGCCATGGTTTCTGCGGGCGTATTTGATTAGGTAATCGTGTCCGGAAGTCTGGCATCGTCCGTGTATCACAGCGAAATTCTCGTCGGTATTGCCATTGTATGTCCGAGGGTCAATCTTTTCAAGATTGATTCCAGATGTGGGAGGGAGCTTAATCTCATCAGAACAGTCCTCACCAACCGACATGCTTGTGGTTTTAATGGAAGCGGTAACCCATTTGAAAAAAGCGGAGAAAGATTCAGGCCCGGTGTCTTTTAACAGCAATATATTGTCGGTGATTTGTGCGAGGGTCAGGATATTCACATTGTCGCCGATTGAAACAGCAATCAGATTGCAGTGGCGACGATATTTCTCATTCCAACGTCGGAAGTCAGCCGTGAACTCGTCAGTGGGATTCCCATCTGTGAACAGGAATACAATAGGCTTCCAGTCACCTTTTTTCTCAAGGGTGGTCTTCTGCAAGTTGTTGTCCATATCATCCATCAGACACTCAAGTGCTTTCCCCAGAGAAGTCCCTCCACCAATCGGGAAAGAGGGTGGATAGAAATTGTAAATCTCAGTCAGAGGCGACAGGACCATAGCTTTCCCGGCGAATACTATGACCGAGACAAAGACAGTCTCCAGGGCATATGGGTCAACACGGAGACTCTGGATGATGGTGCGCATCCCTTCCTGAACCTGTTGGATGGGAAGGCCAACCATAGATTCAGACACATCGACGAGGAAATAAACTGGTAATCTACGCATGCTTTTAAACGTGTTTCGGATGAAAGTGGATATGTGAGATATAGAATGGGGCGTATGTGTACTGACAGTCAATCATTGAGTCGGGGTGTAGAATTTGCTTGGAGACAGATATACAGTTCCGGGACCGGTGACCCGCATCATGCTCAATCCTTCACCTCCGAGGAGATTTCCCAACGACCAATTTGACTGCATCTGACTCTCATTTATGTTGAGAAGAGCGATAATATGGTCTTCGTCAACTTCTATGGTTTCGCCATATTGCAGATTGATTGTGATAGGAGAGCCTTTTGTGTCGAGAAATACTGTTGAATTCCCTTGAATCTTCTGCAACAACAGTCCCATACCTCCGGTCAAGCCGGCAATAGAGAGTTTCGTTGTCACATTCACCTTATTGTTAGAACCCACATATACGCCCCTGTGGCAAATCATGGTCTCTCCGTTAAGCTTGACATGCAGAAGTCCATAACGGCTTCCAATCACAAGCTTTCGGGGAATATTGGTGTTGTTATACATACGGAGTATAAACAGAGATTCTCCGGAGAGTTTTGCCCCCAGAATTCTTCCGATGCCAGACCCGTTGAAACTAAGTTCTTTCTCTATCCCTGCCTCGAGATAGATTACCGATCCTTTCTCTGCAAAAAAGTCCTCACCAGGCAACAATGTCACTTCGAGGTGCTGGACGAATTGACCTACAAGCTTACAATTCATGTCAATAATAAATTAGATGATTACATTGACTTCCGCCGGAGGAGGAGGGAGGACAAGTTCTTCGGTTGCTCCTATGCTTCGGTTGCCGACACCGATTGAGTCAGACACCCATTTGAAAAATTTTCTGAAAGCGGTACTGTCAACAGTATCAAGGGAATAGACTTCATCAGTCAGTTGTTTAAGCGGTTCAGTTCTCGCGCTCATACCGGCGGCACAGGCTACGATACTGGCAAAATGACGTTTCTTCACTTCAGGAATCATCTCCTTGTATAGCTGACTGTCAGAAGGCTTTCCATCAGTCATAATGAATAGTAGAGGCATCCAGTCGCCTTTCTGTTCAGGAGTGCTCAATCGTACTTCCTGGTCAATTCTCTCGCAAAGTAGTTTCAAGGCCTGCCCGGTGTGTGTGGGGCCACTTTCCGGAGTGGTGATTTCCGGAAGCTGAAGCTCATCAAGAGGGGTGAGCGGCAGTATCTGTTTCACCTCACGGTCATAAGTGATGATGCTGATATTCACGGATTCCAATGCGAAAGGATCCTGACGGAGGCTTGAAACCATAGCTTCAAGGCCAACCTTTACGGACTCAATCGGTTCGCCACGCATAGATCCGGAGGTGTCTATGAGAAGATAAACGGGAAGACGTCTCATAATTTGTAATGTTATTGACGTGATTTATTTCAAAAATTGTGGAAAAGGTGAGGCATAGATAGGCATGATTGAAACTCCACTTCAGTCTTTCCTACGCGTAGGAAAGACTGAAGTGGAGTTTCAATCATAGGAGTGCTTCAAGACTGGCGGGGAATTTATTTGCCTGAGCCTTGATTGCACGGAGAAGAGCCTTTTCAGCATCATCTACCTGACCGTCGTTTTTTACCTTGGCGATGAGCCATGCTTCTTCAGCTGCGTCGATTTCGCCAGGCGTAACCTCGTCTTTTAGGAGGAAGTCGCAGATTGCCTGTGTGAAGAAGGCATTCCATTCGGGTGCGTTTTCTTTGCCGCTTACCGCGTCGTTAAGCTCAAAAAGGAAATCAGCCTCTTCCTTGTCTATTAATCCGTCGGCGTATAGAGTCTCTTTAAGTTGCGCAACCTCCGCAGCATCGATAACTCCGTCTGTAAGAAGTTCTTTCTTGAGTTCTTCAAGTGTTGCCATTTCTTTGAATTATTTTGTTGGAATTTAAACCACGATGTTTACTTCAGGTGGTGGCGGTGGAAGCTCACTTAGGGTAGTTGCTTCGGCACCTGTTTCCTCGACTTTCATGCTGCCGGAGCTGACAGACGCCGACACCCACTTGAAGAAAGCCTTTATGGTGGCGCTGTCGGCGGTATCGAGAGACACTACACATTCCGTTATTTTCTTGAGAGTGTCGGTGTTGGCTCCGGAGCCAGCCGCGCATGCAACCACCATTCCCCATTTGCGTTTATTGAATTCAGCGAGACCTTTATTTAAATCATCAGTCGGTTCCCCGTCAGTCATGATGAATACGAGAGGTTTCCAGTCGCCTTTCTTCTCCATGGTAGTCTTGGTCACTTCCAGATCCGCTTTTTGCGAAAGCAGGGAAAGCGCTTCTCCAAGTGCAGTACATCCGCTTGCCTGAAGATTTGGCTGTTGGAAAGCCGCAAGTTCAGTGAGCGGAGCCACCTGTTTTGCGTTGCTGTCGAATGTGATGATACTAAGATAGGCAGTTTCAAGAGCATATGGGTCCTGACGCAGTGTAGAGACAAGAACCTGCACGCCGTTCTTGACAGCTTCAATGGGTTCTCCGAACATAGAGCCGGAACAGTCAAGAAGCAGATAAACCGGTAGTCTTCTCATTGGTTATTTAGCGTAGTTGGTTACTATTCTTCTAATGGTTTCGCAAAGGTTGACATCCGGATAGGCATCACCGATTGCGGAGAATTTCCATTCCCCGTTACGACGGTAAAGCTTGCCCATAATAAGAGCTGTCATGTTCTTGTACTGACTCTCCGCCGCGACATCATAGGAAGCAAATACCTCCTTCACACGGGTTGGAGTTCCCTCATACATTCTGATGGAGGCGTAAGGAATCTGAGAAAAGTCTTCTTTCCCGCAGTTGTTAAGGAAGAAGAAAATTTGATTCACGTTAGGATTTATGCGACTGAGATCAACAGTTATTATCTCATTGTCAAGGCCGTCATCGCCATCCTGGTCGCCTTTGAGGTCGTCACCGCTATGGTGAAGGGCGCGTTCATTGGAGTCCACTTTTCCGGGAGGCATGCCATAGCGGGCGAGGAATTCAGGTTTGTAAAGAGGAGAGTAGATGTGGTCAACAAGATTCCCGTTGGCGTCCACCATGACGCATGACAGGTCGAGATCGACATCCTTGACCGATTTTCCGAGACCGAGGAATCCTCCGGAAGTGATGGCTCCCCAGTTGCATCCTACACAAAAGTCTGTAAGTTTGGATCCATTGTTTTTTTCAAGGTTGATCCTTTGTCCTTTTTCAAGACGTATTGCCATATTCAGAATAGTGTGATTAGTTATATTTTTCAAGATATTGCGCGAGTCCTGCCTTCTGTCCAGTGCCTATAGCCTCAAATTTCCACTGCCCGTTGCGTTTGTACAGACGTCCGAATTCCACTGCGGTTTCTACAGAGAAATCTTCGTCAAGATCATAGCGTAGAATCTCCTCTCCGTCAGCTGCATTGTATATCCTGATGAACGCGTTGCGCACCTGTCCGAAATTCTGCCTGCGTTCATCGGCTTTGTGGATAGTGACAACGAAAGTGATTTCGGAGACCCGTGGGTCGATTTTTGACAGGTCGATTCTGATGCTCTCGTCATCACCCTCTCCTTCGCCGGTCAGGTTGTCGCCGGTATGCTCGACAGCACCATCGGGAGATTTCAGATTGTTGTAGAAAACGAAAAACTCGTCTTCAAGGATTTTGCCGTTTTCTCCGAGTATGAATGCGGAAGCGTCAAGGTCGAAGTCAACGCCTGTGCTTGACTGGTTTGTATCCCATCCGAGTCCTATGGTGAACTTTGGAAGCTCAACGGCTACTCGTTGCCCTTTTTCAAGATTTATTGCCATTGTATCAGATTTTTATGAATAAACAGATATGCCGGACAATGTCATAATCCGGCTTTGTCAATATGTTGGTTATCCTACGTATTTGTCAACAAAGAACTGGAGACCACCTTTATAACCATATCCCATGGCCTCAAACTTCCATTCTCCATTGCGCCTGTACAAGCGTCCGAATTCTATTGCGGTCTCAATGGAGAAGTCCTCATCAAGGTCATATTTTGCTATTTCCTCGTTGGTGATGGCATTATAGATACGGATGTAAGAGTTGTGGACTTGTCCGAAATTCTGGCGACGTTGTTCTGCCTCGTGGATTGTGACCGTGAAAATGATTTCCTGTATGCGAGGATCCACCTTGGAGAGGTCCACAGTCAAAGTCTCATCGTCACCACCGTCGCTGTTACCTCCCGTAAGGTCGTCGCCGGAAGATTCCACGGCTTTGTCGGGAGAGACCTGATTGTTGTAGAACACAAAAAACTCGTCCATTGGAAGCTTTTTGTTCTCACCGAGCATGAATGCGGAAGCGTCAAGGTCAAAATCGTAACCGGTGCTTGTGTTAGGATCCCAGCCAAGACCGACTCCCACTTTTTGGAGTCCAATCCCGATTCTCTGACCTTTCTGTAGATTGATAGCCATTTTTCAAGTTATTATAGGGTTAATCGATATGCGGCTCTTCCTGCCTTGACATCTATGTTCTTGAATGAATGTCACAAAGCGAACGGAATGGTCGCAGATGAGAAAACATGAAGTCTTCCATTTGCAAATATAGTTAAATTTTTGCTTAAAAACGCGTCTGCTATCGTTTTTTGAGCAAAAATTCATATTCATTTTTTTGACGAGCCTGTCCATACAGTCGTGATGAGACAGGAAGCACGTATGTTCTACATATTTTTGGCGACTTCCATGGCGTATTGACGGCCTACAGGCAATATCTTGCCATCACACAATGTAAGTTCACGCCTGTTGAAACTTCTGATTTTTGACTTCGATACCGCGAACGACCTATGTATTCTCATGAAATCTGATTGAGGGAGCAAAGCAAGGATATTCTTTAGAATCATTCTTGTGACGGTGCAAATCCCGGATGCTCTGAAAATTTTGGAATATCCTTCCATCGCCTCGATGTATAGGATATCGTCAACGGGAATGCTCACACTATTATATTCCTGTTTTACCATAAGAATCTGATCGGACGATTTGAGCTTCTCAAGGCCAAGGCGCCTGAGCGCTCTCTCAAAGGCCATCTGGAAGCGGGAAAAAGCGAAAGGCTTGTGGAGATAATCCACGGCATCCAGGTCAAAACCATTGAGCGCGTAGCTCAGATATGCAGTCGTAAATATGAAGCAGGTTTCATCTGGAAGCTTTGCTGCAATCTCAAGTCCGCTGATATTTTCCATTTCTATATCAAGAAAAGCGATATTCGGTAACTCCTCGTTTATTGCCTGCAATCCTAATAGAGGGTCAGAAAATGTCTTTAGCTCAATCCCTCCGATTCTACGGCAAAATTTTTCTATAATCTCGAGCGCGAGAGGCTCGTCATCAATAGCGACACATCTTATTATTCTGTCCATACTATGTAAAGTCAATGTTAAGCGACAATTTGAAAATGCCGTCCGATTCCTCACTTTCAAGAGTATATTTACCAGGGAATAGCCCGGCAAGCCTCAGTCGGCAGTTTTCGATTCCGACAGGCACTTCCTTGCGGAACTCGTCTGTGTGTTTCATCACATTATTTGTGGTCATGAATGCAAGTTTCCCGTCCTTCAGATGGAGGGATATCACAATCTTACAGTCATGGCTTGTTGATGCACCATATTTGAAAGCGTTCTCCACGAAAGTGGGGATAAGAATCGGAGGCACCGGAGTACTGAAATCATCCACATCGTATGACCATATCACCTCTGTATGGCTGTCAAGCCTTATAAGCTGAAGGTCGATATAGTTTTGGATATAATCAATCTCCTCTCTGATAGTGACATACTCTTTCTCAATGGTAATGTAAGTGTATTTCAATATTTCCGAGAATTTGATAAACGCATCCTCCGCTTTCTGAGAAGTGCCAATGATAAGGCTATAAAGAGAGTTGAGAGTGTTGAACATGAAATGAGGACTGATCTGTGCTTTAAAAACCGCGAGTTTCGCTTTGTTCCGTTGGTTTTCCGCTTGATTCTGAAGTATTATCCTTTCGTAAAGTTCATTTATGAAAGATAGCGTTAGGGCATAGCATATCACAAGGGAGAACATAAACCATAGGGAAAGCGCGACGTTATAATCTCTCTGTCTTGTCTGATAGGCACTCATGGATGGGGTGATGAAATCCACTTCAGGAAGAGGAAAGAGCGTGAGGAGGAAGGTGGAGGCTACCATTAATAGAGATATAACCCCAATCTTGAGGTATCTCTTTGAAAGGATTAGCTTAGGAATATTAATCCGCTTTGTGATGAAATAAATCAAATATAGATAAATACATGCCGTTAAAGAGAATAAGGGCCATTCCTGGAACCAATGGGCAGGAGGCCCCAGCACAACAATCAGGGGCATAAAGATTATACAGAAGAATATGTCCGGGATGAATTGTGTTTTGAAAGCAATTGATTTCATGGTGCAAAGATAGTGTATTGATGCATAACAGACAAATTGCCGGCAGTGCGTTTGTTTACGTTTTCGTGTCGTTTGTTTACACATCATGAAGTGGCGCACATGAGTTGCTTATTTTTGTTAAAAAAACAGCATAATATATAATGAAACGGAATAACATAGCGGGTATGCTTGCAGTTGTGGCTGTGTTTTCGTCATGTAGGGGAGAGCGCACAGTCAGGGAGGATGTCTCGTTGATGGAGGCATCAAGGATGGAACTTGCCTCAGCGGTAGAGGAACGCGATGAATTGCTTGCTCTTGTAAGGGAGATTTCACTTGGAATGGAGGAAATCAAACGTCTCGAAAATATCATGACTATATCCGCATCCCGTTCACACGAGAACAAACGTCTTATTCTCAAAGACGTCTCTTCTATAAGAAGAGTCATAGAAAAGCGCAGGGCGCAACTTGACACCCTTGAAGTGAAACTTCGTGAGTCATCACTCTATAACGATATGCTTGGAGAGACAATCGACATATTACGTTCTCAGATAGACTCTCAACGAAAGGAGGTGGAGTCGTTGCACTCCAGACTTGTGGAGGCTATGGCGGAGATTGGGAATCTCAACAATGCCGTAGATTCCCTTTGCTCAACGGTAAGTTCTGTTTCTGAGGAAAGAGATTCCGCACGAGAGGAATCATTGAGATTGAGAGATGAATTGAATGCATGCCATTATGTAATAGCCACAAAGGCAGAACTAAAGAAGAACAATATAATAGAATCAGGATTCTTAAGGAAGACAAGGATTCTGGAGAAGGAGTTTGACAATACAATATTCAAGGCTGGCGACAAGCGGATTCTCGATTCAATCGCTGTAGGCTCGAAAAAAGCCAGGATACTGACAAACCATCCGGCGGATTCGTATGTTGTAATCAGGCGAGGTGACAGTTGTTTTCTTGTAATCAAGGATCCCCGGATTTTTTGGAGTCTGTCCAATTATCTTGTCGTACAAACTGATTAGAAAAGCATCTCCTTCGGTATATTGCGAAGCGTTTCCACAGGAAGGTTCATATAGGACTGACCGGCTCTCCATTGCGCATCTCATTATCACTTTTTCGCTGTCTGTTTACGGACGATATGTCATCTTGTTGTAGTGTGATAATTTTGTAAAAAACTTTTCAAGATGAACGTAAATGTATTCCGGGCTTTTATTCTCGTCTCTGGAATCGGAGTGGGTATATTGCCGACGTATTCCATAAATGAAGGCGTGCCGTCTGCTTCGTCTGCCGCGCATCCTGTCAGCGGGGTGGTGGTAGATGAAGAAGGTCAGCCATTAGTGGGCGCTACGGTTATGGTCAAGGGAAATATCTCGGCACATGCGGTAAGCGATGTTGACGGTCATTTCACACTTTCGGGTGTGAAGCCAGGCGATATGTTGCAGATCTCTTATGTAGGCTATGATACGGCGATGGTCAAGGATAGCGGATCAGGGGAGTGCCGTGTGACGCTCCATGAAAATTCTGCTCAGCTTGGGGAAGTGGTGGTGGTAGGTTATGCCACGCAGAAAAAGGTTGACCTTACAGGAGCGGTCTCAGCCATAAGCCGTGATGTCCTCGAAGACAGGCCTCTGACCAACGTGACCAATGCGCTCGCCGGCCTTTCATCCGGACTGACAGTCACCAATTCCGGTGGCAATACTCCGGGATTCGAGTCGCAGAGTATTCTTGTGAGAGGGCAGGGGACACTCAACAATGCCGCACCTCTTGTTGTGGTGGATGGCATGACAGGCATCGCGCTCAGCGACATCAATCCGCAGGATATAGAGAGCATATCAATACTCAAGGATGCGGCGTCTTCTGCCATTTATGGTTCACGTGCGGCCAACGGTGTGATACTTGTGACAACGCGTCAGGGAGCGGAACGAGCACCAAGAGTGACTTACAGTGGCAATGTATCCTTCGAGACGGTGGCCAAGCGATTAAACCTTGTCACTGACTATGCGGACTTCATGGAGATACAGAACGCGGGACTTATCGCAAACGGTCAGGCACCGCGTTTCTCACAGGGAAAGATTGATGAATGGCGTAACGACGCGGGACGCAACCCTACCATCTATCCAAACACTGACTGGCAGGACCATATTTACCGCAACCCTTCGGTGGTGCAGAATCACAACCTGTCTGTGACAGGGGGCACCGGCACGGTCAGATATAACATCTCTTTAGGGTATGTCAATAACCCGGGTATGATTTACTATACCGATTACAAGCGTTATCAGTTGCGAAGCAATATAGATGTCGATATCAAGCCGTGGCTAAGTTTCGGAACCAATCTGTTTGGCTACATCGATGAGAACAATCCCTCGTCGGAGAATGCGGCGGCTGGCGGTGATGTGATTTTCGGGTCAGGCGCATTCAACACTGTTCCTGGAATGACATTATATGACCCTGCCACAGGCCTGTATGGTGGTATCCAGAATCCCGAGGAAGAGAATGTGAGCAATTTCAATCCTTACCGCCGTCAATGGTTCTATGATACTGACTACCCCACAAAAACAAGACGTTCAGTCGTAAAGCTTTATGCAAGCGTGCGTCCAATAAAAGGGCTCACCATACAAGGCTCATTCTCATACAACCGTTGGGAACGTAATATAGAACACCATCTCACCGACAGGGACTTGTTCCGCTTCACATTCGACGGGCCGGTGCTTATCCGTGAGGGGGTTGTGCGTACATATATAAGACGCTACAATTACAAGAATATGTTCCGTTCATCCGAATTGACAGCGAAGTATGATTTCAGCGTGAGCCGTCTGGAGGGAACTGTTTTTGCCGGCATGAGCCAGGAATACAACAAGTATGACCAGGATTATTATATAAAATATGACCTTGTTGACCCATCGCTTGGGGCGATTGATGCCGGTATGACCAACGGAAGCATAACAGGCAATTATAACGAATGGGCCATGCGTTCCTACTTCGGACGCATCAACCTCAATTGGGACAACCGTTATCTCCTTGAGGCCAACCTGCGTGCCGACGGTTCATCCAAGTTCGCGCCCGGACATCGGTGGGGATATTTTCCGTCTGTGTCTGTAGGTTGGAGGATATCCGAGGAGGGTTTCATGCAGAATGCCTCACCATGGCTCAGCCAATTGAAACTGAGGGCCTCTTACGGGTCATTGGGCAACAACGCGACAACCAGCTATTACATGTATCAGTCGTTGTTCGCTACCGCCAACTATGTCCTCAACGGCAATATCGCCGGCGGTCTCGCACAGACAGTGCTTGCAAACCCGAATCTTACTTGGGAAAAGACATACATGACTAATATAGGACTTGATTTCGCGTTCCTTGGCAACCGTTTGAGTGGTTCGGTAGATATTTATAATAAGAATACCAAAGGGATTCTCATATCATTGCCCGCACCTCTTGAACATGGCACAAGCACAGTGCCCAATCAGAATGCGGGAGAAGTCAATAACAAGGGTTTTGAATTGGATCTTCATTGGAACGACCATATCGGACGGGTATCTTACAACGTAGGGTTCAATATGGGATTTGTCAACAATAAGGTCACAAAATTCCAGGGAGATGTATCATCGATAAGCGGAGTCTATAAGACGCAGGAAGGGAAACCGATAAATCAGCTTTACGTGATAACCGTTGACCGAATTGTCCGCGACCAGTCAGACCTTGACTATGTGCAGAGCCTTGTGGATCGGAATCCGGATTATTTCGCCACATACCAGCGTCCGGAACTCGGGGACTTCCTCTATCGGGATGCCAATGGTGATGGCAGGCTTGACACTAACGACCGTGTAGAGATTGGTCACGGCACATTGCCACGCCTCTCATATGGTGCGAATCTCGGGATGTCGTGGAACGGGTTCGATTTCAGTGTCCTGTTCCAGGGTGTGGGGAATCATCAGGTATATTACAACAACCAGGCGTTCCGCTTTGTGACAGTCATGGGTCAGTCGCTGATAAAGGACATAACCGACAATGCGTGGACTCAGGATAATCCATACGATTCAAAATATCCGATACTGCGCAATAGCTCGAATGGCAAAAACAATATAGCGAGCGACGCTTTCGTGCATAACGCTTCTTATTTCCGATGCAAGAATATACAATTGGGCTACACTATACCGAAAAAGATAACCAGGAAGTTTTTTGTTGAGAATCTGAAGATTTATACAAGTATCGATAACCTGTTCACCATAACACGATTCCCGGGTCTGGATCCGGAAGTGGGGGCTAATGTTGGTTATCCTGCCGTGCGCCAGTATTCGGTGGGCTTGAATGTTTCCTTTTAATCAATCATCAAAATGAGAATAAGATATATAGCGGGGGCCTTCGCCGTTGCGGCGATGATGAGCGGGTGTGAGAGCCTTGACTTCACTCCCGGCGACCAGATGTCGGGTCAGACATTCTGGCAGACCGAAGACCATGCGCGTCAGGCGGCCATCGGCATGTATGCGGCCATGAAGGCTGACTGGTGTTTCGGGCTTGAGTTCACTTTCGACATGTGTACAGACCTTGCCGATGGCACAACTCCATGGGCCGACATTTCACGTGGCACATCTTTCGCTTCCAACAGTGGGGGCGTGCAGAACCATTGGCAATACCTCTATGAGCTTGTGCATCGGGCTAACACGGTGATACGCAATGTGCGGAACATGCCAATCAGTCAGGAGTCAATCGATAGAGTGACTGGAGAGGCTAAGTTCCTTCGAGCCATGGCCTATTTCCGTATGCTCAACTGTTGGGGAGGGGTGCCGTATTATGATGAGGCGTGCGACATAAACGAGCAGTTCGCGAATCTCGACTCTCCAAGAAGCACTGCCGATGAAATACGCGGTCACATACTCGAAGACCTTACCGATGCCATATCCAAGCTCCCCGTCAGTTGGGAAGCCGCCGACCTTGGCCGTGCCACAAAGGGTGCCGCTTACGCTCTGAGAGGCAAGGTATATCTCTTCAACCGCCAATGGGAAGAGGCTGCTGAGGATTTCGAGGAGATTGTCTATAACAAGACCAACAACTATGGTTACTCACTGCATCCCGACTATAATGAGCTTTTCCGTCTCTATAATGGAAACCACAGTCCGGAAATGATATTCTCAATCCAGTCAATCGATGGCAATACAGCCGGATATGCTCTGAATATAGTCGGGTATTTTGGCAATAAATCCACCATGAGACTGATTGCAAGTAATTGTATAGTGCCATCGACCACACTCGTGGATATGTATGAGAATCTCGATGGCTCTCCGTTCAATTGGGACAATGTCTTTCCCGGTTTCAATACCGGTGACTCTCAGTTGCGCCGGAAATATATGAGCGTGGCCATTGACCAAGGCAGCACAAAAGTGACCGACTTGCTTGAATGCGACACGACAAAAGTGATGGATGCCTACCGTCTGCGCGATCCCCGTTTGTGTCTGAATGTGATAACCCCATATTCGCATTATCTTGGCACCGATGCCGGCTCTAATCCTATGGACAAGCAGTTTGTGCTTGCCGACCCTACCAAGGGAGGGGCGCCGATGGAGGCTATGGCTTTCATCCGCAACTCAGAGGGATGGAACTCATATTTTTGGCGTAAATGGATACCGACCGGGAATCTTGACGGTTACTGGGGGGAATATAACCGCACTCCGTATGAATTCCCTCTGATAAGACTTGGGGATGTGATATTGATGCTTGCCGAGGCATACAACGAGACGGGTGATGTTGACAAGGCTGTGACTGAGGTGAACAAAATCCGTGAACGTGTCGGAATGCCTGGACTCAACAGCGGTGCATCGTGGCTTGCTGTGGCAGGACATGATGATATGGCCGACCGTATCCGTCGGGAACGGGCTTTTGAACTCGCCGGAGAAGGGCAGAGATACTGGGATCTGCGCCGCTGGGGTATGCTTGAGAAGTCAGTGAAGGACGCTACCGACATATTCGGCGACCTGATGTACACCCGTTCCTATCAGCCCCGCCATGAATTATGGCCGATACCGCTTGTCGAAATGGAGCGGAATCTCAATCTGACGCAAAACGAAGGTTGGTAATGTGAAATGTCTTGTGACATATTCATGATATAACTATAATGATGTTCTGAAGATGAAATTGGTTTGGTTACGGTGATATATTCACCAGTCTGGCAGGCGTATGGTCTTTGTTGGCCATACGCCTGTTTCTGATACATGGCTGACAATCAGGCGTTCCTCCCGTCAGACATGCCAACTTTATCGTGGGACTATTCGGAATTGCGTTTAAGCCATTCGGAACGTACGGCATCGGGAAGGTGAGTCACCTGAAAGTCTGAAAAGGCAGCTTTGAATCCGTCTCCATCCGGACAGGCGGCAAACATGCCTATCTTCACCGGATGATTGGCCTCCATCCATGCATTGCGCATCATATGGTATTCTATGTCATCGAACGAGTAGAATATCTCAACTGCATCATGTCGGCGGATTGCCTTTATCCATATATACTCCACAGGGCGGTCAAGGGCTATTACGCTCCAGTCAGATGTTGTATGCGCGACAACGGTGCTGAGATTGTATTTTCCATCAAAGAATTCAATCCCTGTCTTGATATAATTTTCATAATCGAGTCTGATCGTCATTCCGGCTTGGTCAGCTCCATAACGCAGATTCGCCTTCGGAGGCTCCAAAAATTTGGATATCCCATCTTTGACAGTCCCAAAACGAGCAAACCCTTTTGTACAGTGGCCTGAGACCATGTATAAAAGGGTTTATATATGTAACACCAAAATTGGGGGTGCCTCGCATTAACATTGGTAGTGTTCCACTGAGTGTGTCTGAGACGAGTTCTCTCAAGCCTGTAATACCTCAGATGACGATGCAAATCTAACGATTATGTTGTGATTTGCGTGGCAAGTTGTAAATTGCTAAATTTGCAGTTGCCTTGGAAGGAGTCGCCGGGATTTTTCTGCAGCCCTCGGATAGGCGGATTTGAGTTATGTATTGGATAATACTTGTTTTGGCTGGTCTGATGGAGGTCGGTTTTACGTTTTGTCTTGGGAAAACCAAAAGTGCCACGGGACATGAACTGGTATATTGGTGGGTAGGATTTATAGTGGCATTGTCGCTGAGTATGATTTTAATGGCCAAAGCCGCCGAACGGTTGCCTATCGGGACTGTATATCCTGTATGGACGGGAATCGGGGCTGTAGGCGCTGTTATCGTGGGAATTGTATTCTTTCAGGAGCCGGCCACATTCTGGCGAGTGTTTTTTATAACCACGCTTATACTCTCGATTATAGGTCTCAAGGTTATGGGATAAGAAGATGTCATCCCATGGCGGCAAGAGGCTCTCGATCAAGCATCCGGAAAAATCAACATGATATATTTGCGATTGCAGCGGGCATATACTAATTTTGCAACAAAGTCCAATTAATAATAAGATATGAAGAATCAAGTTGGCACATTTTTGATATCAATGGCCACCGCAGCCTTTGTTTACACATCATGTGGAGGCAACAGAGGGGATGGAGCATCCGACGAAAGTTCAAGTCAGAATAAAACTGCAAATGTGGATATTAAGGGACGTTGGCTGTTAGACAATATAGTATCTGGCGACATGGTCAATATCCGTCTCTCATATGATTACGAGGATTCCCTTCAATATGTCGTATTTGAAGACAGTGAGTATTTCATACAGACCAATTGCAACAGTTTTTCAGGGTCTTATACGATATGTGGGGATTCCATTCTCTTGGGCGATGGTATCATGACTGAAAAAGCCTGTGACGATATGATTACCGAGGATGCGCTTCGTAAAATTCTTCCGGGCATCGTGGCAGTGCATATCGAGAATGATTCCATTGTCCGGCTTGACAGCCGGAATCCATCTGAATATATAGTTTTAAGAAAGGACATCGATGAAAATGAAAAAGAATGACATTTTGCTGACGGCATTGTTGATTTCATCTCTTGCGGGATATGCGCAAAATGGCGTTCCTCCTACGATTGAAGTGACAGGCACGGCAACTCTGAATATAGTTCCCGACCGAATCTCGATAGAGATTGGCATGGAGGAATACTACAAGCACAAGCCGTTAGGAGACAGCGTTGTAGTGAAACTTGCAGACATTGAGAACAATGTCAGGAAAACGTTTCGCGACGCAGGAGTGTCCGACTCGCTTATAGAGGTGTCTGACATGGGAAATTATAGAGACAGGGGAGTTTCAGCTACGTTACTGATGGCGAAACGTCTATCAGCCACAGTATCAGATTTCAGTCAGATAGAGTACATATCGGAGAAACTTGACCGCAAAGGGATTTCCACGTTCAACATTGTCAATGCGGAGAATTCAGAGATGACACAGTTCAACCGGCAGGGCCTTGAATCGGCTCTTGACGCTGCGAGGACTAAGGCGGAATATATCGCGGAAAAGGAAGGCCTGGAGATAACCGCGCCATATGAGATAACCGAGACTACCAACGAGCCGTCGGGCTATTCATTATTCAGCAATGAGGAGTGCACTCCGTCAGACAAAATATAATATCGCCAAACTGAATGGACTATGAAAAAAACGTGTCGTATTAAACTCATATGCTGGATTGTCTGGGCAATAACAACTGCAGTAATCGAATACTACATGCCCGGCTGCAAGCATTCCCCAGAAATGGTCAATGCAATAACTGAAAATCAAATTAAACGACTTAAGAATATATGAAGACGATGAGAAAAGCCAATAGGCGTAAAGACCCGGAATGGGCTCTTGAAGTGTTTGACAAGGCACCGTATGTAACCGTCAGCATGACACGTCCCGATGGAACCCCTTACGGATTGCCTCTTTCACTTGTCCGTAAAGATGAACTGACGTTTTACTTCCACTGTGCCGTAGATGGCGAAAAACTCGACTGTCTAAAATATAATCCGGTAGTGAGCCTGTCGGCAGTCAGCAAATGCTCTCCTCAATTTGAGAAGGAAAAGAATAATTTCACGGAGTATTACCATTCCGCCATAGCTGTCGGCAAAGCCGAGATAGTTGACGATGAGTCTGAAAAGATTGAGGCACTGCGTTTGCTTTGCCAGCGTTTTCTTCCCCGTCATATGACTCATTTTGATGGAGCTGTCGCCAGGAGCCTGGGCATAACCACAATTGTAAGAATCATTCTCACAGAGCCTCCGGTGGGCAAGTCTAAACCATAAGGATACACTAATCATCATATTTATATGGAAGAAATCAATTATAGCAAAGACACTCATGAAGTGAGGATAGACGTGACAAAGCAGACGCCAGAGGAATTGGCTCTTGCCACTGAGCACGCACAGCTCATATTCAAATTCAATAATACTATGCCAGGAACTGTCGAGTATGAGAGTCTCATGCACCGCATCTTTCCCACAATGGGAGAAGGAAGCAGGGTAGGCACCCCAATAACAGCAGTCAGACCCCATATGGTCCGTATTGGCAAGAACGTTGTGGTAATGCCCGGATGCCTTATGATGTCGGCAGGAGGCATAACAATAGAAGACGGCGCGATGATAGCGGCCAACGTGCAACTCATATCTAACAACCACGACCTTTATGAGCGTCAGATAATCACGTGCAAGCCTATCAACATCGGCAAAAACGCATGGATTGGAGCCGGAGCCACAATCCTTCCGGGAGTTACAATTGGAGACAACGCGGTAGTTGGTGCCGCAAGTGTCGTTACCAAGGATGTTCTCCCAGACACAATAGTGGCCGGCAATCCTGCAAGCTTTATCAGACGTATTCCACCGCGCCAGGAGTGTTCTTCCTGCAATGAAGAAGATGAAGCCATACAGCTTGGATTGGACAGTTGCGGAGACTGATGGATTCTTTCGCCATGTCCGTGAGATTAGCGGACGTGGTGAAAGAACCCAATAAATGTCACGGATTTCTGTGACGATTCCGGAATTCAACTGGGGATTGTCCCGTGATGCGTCGGAAAATCCGGCACATATATGATGGATTATCGTAATGAAGACGTTCCGCGATACTTTTTATGGGAAGGTCTGTGGTGTCTAACAATGTCTTTATGCCTGATAATGGTGTTCCCGCTCGGAATGGGCATAAAGGGAGCTTCGATAGCCACTTCAATTTCATGTATTGCAGGTGGATGTATGGTATTGGTATATTTCCTGTTTTTCTCAAACCAGCTGAAGTTTTATAGGCTTAAATGTACCTGGAAATCATTTAAGCTTACAGTGCGTAACGTTGGCTATATGGCAAGAATCGGTTTTGCCACATTTCTTCAGGAGCTGGCAATGGGAATAATGATGATTACCGGTAACTACATGTTTCTTAGTCGGCTTGGGGAAGATGGTGTGGCCGCATTCAGCGTTGGCTGTTATCTGTTTCCGATTATATTCTCTATAAGCAATGCAGTGGCACAATCGTCACAGCCAATCATAAGCTTTAATTACGGAGCCAAAAATATGGAAAGGGTAGGCAGGGCACTTCGAATCGCCTTGGGTACTGCCGTTATATCAGGGTTATTGATTACCCTATGTATGTGGACAGGCTCACCATTGCTAAGCATGGTGTTTCTTCCTGCCGACAGTGATGCGTATGCGATAGCTTCAAAAGGATTACCGTTGTTAGGCTTATGTGCACTGTTTTTTGCAGTCAACATCACATTTATCGGATACTATCAGAGCATCGAGAAAGTTGTAATCTCTACGGTATATTCCATGTTGCGTGGCATAATCTTTGTAATTCCGGCATTTCTGTTTTTACCGGGATTGATTGGCGATATTGGACTGTGGTTGTCAATACCTTTTGCTGAGATGGTTACGATGTTGACCATTGTTGCAGTTTACTTTGCAAGGAAGCTGTGAGTCATCGGATAGGGTGATGTGCTTTCATTGATGAGTCTCCGCTGAAAACATCTGGCATTTACGCGATTTGTACATCCTTCCGCTCGGTTATTTAGATGGCAGATGTTGCTTAATTGGAATGTATTGTGAATAGTAATATATTTATTGATAGAGTGTTGTCGCTAATATAATTTATTTGGCATGTGTTATGTTTTGTCATTTACAATAAAATTACTAATTTTGCGTAATTAATTACGTAAATAGGTACAAAATATGATACTATTTGAGAAATCAGGTATATTGACAATCGGCAGTCGGCTACGTTGGCTTGCTGATGTAGTCACACGTGATGCCGCTGAAATATATAAATTGTATGGTTTTGATATTAAACCTAAATGGTTTCCAGTCCTGTATATGCTCTTTGACGGCACAGACTGTTCCGTTACCGGAATTGCTAAAGCCATCGGGCAGACACATCCGTCGGTCAGCAAGATTGTCAAGGAACTTAAATCTGCCGGTCTGATCCGTTATGAAAAATCCGGAGAAGACCGAAGATCTGCGATTATAATATTAACTAACGAGGGCATTGCACTGAAAGACCGGTTATATAGTGTCTGTGATGATGTGGTTAGAGTAGTTCGCAGAATAGAGGAGCGCTCTACCGACAAGTTATGGCAGGCACTCGACAACTGGGAGGATGCATTGTCAACGAAATCGTTTTTTAAACGAGTTGCTGAAGAAAAGGGATGTCATAACAACAATGGCATCGAGGTTGTTGACTACTGCGGAGAATATCTTATGACGTTCAAAAGACTTAATATCATGTGGATAAACAGTCACTGGTCACTTGAGCCGCATGACCTTGAAGTGTTGAACGACCCTGATACCTCAATCTTATCGAAGGGAGGGCATATTTTAGTGGCCTTAGTAAATGGCAAGCCAATGGGTGTCGTTGCACTCTGCAGAATGGAACACTCCGAATATGACTTTGAGCTTGCAAAGCTCGCAGTAGATCCTGAAGCCCGTGGCATTGGACTTGGAGAGAAAATATGTCGTGCGGCTCTTGAACGGGCTCGGCAATTGGGTGCGAGGAAGTTATTTCTTGAAAGTAACACCCTGTTAAAACCGGCAATCGGTCTGTATCGCAAACTTGGATTCACAGAGCTTAAGGAATATCATCCGGCGTACGAGCGAGGAGATATACAAATGGAGCTAACATTATAAAAAAATATAAGATATGCAAAAGATTATTGTAAAGAAAGAGGACGCTTTGAATCGTGAATTCAAAGGTGTAAACCTTGACTCATTGGCTGTCGGTGAAAAGTCGATGGTGACTAAGATGAACTACGTGAAAGGGAATTTCGCGACTACTCACCAGCATCCTCATGAGCAATGCGGTTATGTAATCTCCGGTCAGTACCGCCTGATAGTAGAGACAGAGCCACGTATTGAGGAGATATTGTCAGCCGGAGACTCTTATGCGATTCCCGGAAACACACCTCATTCCTTTGAAGTCCTTGTTGGAGGCGAGGTAGTGGATGTATTCACTCCTCAACGAGAAGATTACCTCTAATCTTCTTATCCCCATAATTTTTGTATTTTCAATCAAAATTATGGAGATATTCCCATTGTGTTTTACTATCAACGCGAGTTCGGGATAAGAAATGCTATAAAAAAGTTGAATAGGCAGCTTGAAAAAGTTGCCTATTCTTTTG
>JAIDXM010000026.1 GCA_029058745.1 Muribaculaceae bacterium | reverse complement strand
AGTGGCTGAAACCACCGGTTTGCTAAACCGACGATGGGAGCAATCCTATCCACGAGTTCGAATCTCGTCCTCTCCGCCAGAATCAGGCTTGATTTATCAAGCCTGATTTCATATATACCCCACTTTGCGGTTTCTGGAGCAAAGTGGGGTATATATGTTTGTCCATAACGATGCTGATTTATGTGGCGAAGTATGAACCTTATGATAGCTGCGAAAAGACGCTTATTCCTTGATGAATTTTGGATTGAGTTTTAGGTTGCTCATACCTTCGTACCAAGCATTTCTTTTTTCTGGAATAGACTGAATAAATGGCATTATATCATCTCCATAAGCACGACAGGAATAGAAATTTAAGACATTCGCGATTCTACCGTTAATTTTCATTTGCTTATAATAATGCACATCAACTTCAACGGTGTTCATTTCACCGTCACTGCTATCACTTACAATAAATTCAAGGATATATTCTCCATTATTTTCAGCGACCATGTAATTGGTAATTGGATCCGTTTTTTTTCGTTGCTCCAATTCTACAATTTTGGCTTTAACCGCTTCCAAAGGCGTTATGTCCCAAAAGATTACGCTAACTGTAAACATTTGGTTATAGTGGTCAAGAGATTCCCCTTTTGGCAGATATTCTTGAACAAAATAATTTTCTTGCGGTTGGGCACTCCATACAAAAAAGTAGTCAGTTCCGCAGTATTTGATTGGATTACCTGCATTGAAGTATTCAATGGCTGACTGAGCTGATAAGCTCAAACAACTCAGAAGGGATATAATAATGGAGATTGCTACGTTCATATTGTAAAAGAATTGTATTTCACGGATGCAAATATAATCATTACCAGCGAGGTGTCAAAGGAATGCTTCACAACTTTTTACACAACTTTTTACACGAAAGATGCGGCAGTCGCGAATCTTGCGGTATTGTTTGAAGTCGCGATTTGCGACTTCAAAGCTTATCAAGTATCACGGATGGAGATGTTTCCATTCTTGAAAAGGCGAACAATTTTAAGCCAAGGTCTTTTATTGATGCACCGATATGATACAGTGTGTTATCAATCACTATAAACCTATCGTGAATGTCATGTGCTGTCCTGACATCAATAGGGGCATACTGATCATTATGACGCTCTATATCAAGTTGAAGCTGGCGGTTTATCCTTTTTGTGTAAATAGTAGCCAATACCCCACTATGGCGCTTGTCAAGCAAAGTCAGTACCGTCTCGTCAATATAGTTATCAATCAACACAACCCGTTTCTTGGCACGTTTAATAAGGTCGCATACAAAAACGTATGCGTCGAATATTTGTCCGTCAAATAATATGCCTTCTTTCGGTGGCAATGAGGTTCGGAGAAAGAAATCAACCTTGTCTGAAAGTTCCTTTATCTGATTGTCATGTTCCGATAGCCTATGGTCAATGCGGCTCTCCATATGCAGTAACCGTTGGTTTACGCTATAACCGCGTAGCAGGTACTCCTTCAATATCTTGTTAGCCCATTGGCGGAACAATGTGGCATTTTTGCTATTAACTCTGTAACCTACTGACAATATGGCATCTAAGTTACAGAACTTAGTTCTATAAGATTTTCCGTCAGCGGCAGTATATTCCAAAATGGAATGAACTGAAACCTCGTCCAGTTCTTCACTCTCGAAGATATTTTTCAAATGCTTTGAAATGGCCGGTTGCTTTACTCCAAACAAATCGGCAATTTGTTGTTGCGTAAGCCATACCGTGTCATCTTCCAATCGGACTTCAAGTTTGACCGAGGCATCCGGTTGGTATAATATTATTTCGTTGTCTGTATCCATTAAAAACTTTTGAGATTGTAAAATTACAAAAAAATATTCGGTAAATCAGCGGTTTACAGAGTGATTCGTTTATTTGCCGATGTCATTTTACTTATGCTGTATCAGGAGGCTTTTGCAAGTTCGTCGAAAGCTTTCGATAAATTCTTCGAGTCTGTCGGTCACGGCGATTAGTCTGATTTGTCACATATTATGTCCTCAGTGTCATAATATTTTTGTAATTTTGTAATCAACTTGACAACAGGAAAATAAAATCATGAGTAAACTGATTAAGACTGATATTGAATACGCCAGATGGATTCAGGATCTAAAAGAACGATACCGTCGCAGTCAGATTAAGGCAGCGACGCAAGTGAATCGGGAG
>JAIDXM010000025.1 GCA_029058745.1 Muribaculaceae bacterium | reverse complement strand
AACAATAGGTCAACTCTTTTCACTCCTCTGAGTGAATGGCTGACAGCCACTGATGCAACTTTTCACGTCACACGAATCGGAAATCATGTGGGTAAAGTTGACAATTATTCCGGGAGACGGGCATCGGAAGATGCGTTAAAGAGATATGACGGCAATTCTCCGGAACTCATTCATATTGACACTCACGGATTCTATATCCCCGAAGAAGACCAGGCGTTTATCGGCAAACACGTCATAGACGGCACGAAAGAACGAGCCCTTCTCACATGTGGACTCGCCATGTCGGGTGCGAACAAGGCATGGAGCGGAGAGGACGTTGAAAACGGCATGGAAGACGGGATACTCACCGGATGGGAGATATCTTGCTTAGACTTATCTGGATGTAAGCTTGCCGTGTTGTCGGCATGTGAAACCGCTCAGGGTGATATTGACAGGATAAACGGAATAATAGGTTTGCAACGTGCATTGAAACTTGCCGGAGTTAAGGCCATGCTGCTCACATTATGGCCTGTTGACAATGAGTTGACAGAAGAGTTCATCAACGGTTTTTATGAACGGTTGCCTGAATCCAAAAATTTCAACGAGGCTTTTGTCGAGACTCAGAAAGAATTCAGGAGGCGACATCCGGATCCTTATAAATGGGTGCCGTTTTTCCTGATTAATTAATACGGACGTAGTCGGTAGTCATCAGTCATTAGTCGTTAGACGGTAGTCAGCAAGGTTTGTGTACGTAGATTTCCGACTATATTTTTAGAGCGTAACCGAATACCAATCAATTAAAAACAGAAACTGAAACGTAATGGAAATAATATATGAGGACATTGTGAAGAAATGGTATGTGAGATTGCAGGAAGATTTCACATACCGACTTCTTGATAGATATAAGAATACAAATATCAGGAGGGAAGACGCTGAAAATATCTACCAGGATGTCTTCTATGCTATCCGCAAAAATGTGGAAGAGGGGAAAATATCTGGTGAGGTGGCATGGCGTAGCTACATAATGAAGGTGGGTATGAACATGGCGAGCAAATATTACAGAAAGGCCGGGGTGTTGGATTCAATCGACGAAAGGGATGCAAGTGGGGATGGGGAAATATCCAAACGCGCCAAACGTATTTCCGACATTATCAGGGAACTACCCTCCCTGGAGGATGAGAAAGATATTTACTCTGACTCGGAAGCTCAGACTCTTCTCGGTGATGAACTTACACATACACCGGAGCCTTGCGCTTCAATCATCCGCATGACCTATTATTGCGACATGTCTGACCGTGAGATAGCTGAAACCATACTCCCCTACCGAGACAACGGCAAATCAGTAGGCGACAATACAAAGGCTGTGAAGGCACGCAGATGGCTTTGTATGCGCGACCTTGTGTATCGAGTGAAACGCGCACTGTATGTGGCTGGAATAATCGATGAGAAACCTGTAAAACCGACACGAAATGGGAAATAATATAGAACTTTTCGAACGATATATAGATCTGGATATGTCGCCGTATGAGCAGGTGGAATTTGAGTCAAGACTTAAACTCGACAAAGATTTACTCAATGATTTCAGAATCTATATCTTCACATTGGATGGAATAATGAGAGATGAACAGGAAGACAACGCAGAGTTCACTTATGCTCTGAAAAACATTTCGGATGAGGCGTTCGAGAATGTTGTCGGGCATAGAAGCAAGAGACCTTCAAGAGTCTGGAATATGGCAGTGGAGCGGTTATTCTGGGCCGCCTCGATAGTCGTGATATTGGCAAGCGGCCTGTTCACGGTATATAATGTAGAGCGTGACGGTAGATTTAAACTCGATAATGCTATTTTCGCCTATAACTACATCCACACTCCAAGTCGCGATGGAAATGTGACAACAGACATCTCCTCTATGACAGAGAATGAGTTGAGGGATTATATTCCGCAGTTGAAAGAAGAATACAGAATGGCTCCCTCCGACGATATACAGCTTTGTGAGGACTCTGGCATGCGTCTCGCCATGGCATACCTGAAACTGCATGACAGGAAGCAGGCAATTGAAGTGCTGACAGAATTGTCGGAACGATTTGCGGATGACGATTTTTTCGCTTCGCAGTGCCAAAGGATTATCCGGCAACTTGAATAATCGCGTTTACCTGTACGGTGATTGCGGTATATATTATAAGAAGTCATCCGGATTTATCGCGGATGTTTGGACAATGCAATAATGCATTCCTCTCAAATGAAAATGTGTAGGGTGTGCTGACAATTTCTCGGCAACCGCCTACCTAAATAAACATTATAATGGAAATATTAAAATTGAATTTCGACACTGAATTACTCGGAAAACCTTTGACATATACCATAGAGGTACCGTATCAGGACGGACTTGTAGCCACAAGTATGTTCTGCCCTACCGAGTTCCTTTCAGGTGCGGTTGACATCATGGCAGCGGTGAGAGGAGAATCGCTCGACAAGTTTATGGAAGACTGCCGCCGACAGCTTATCGCTATGTCAAAGATGACAGAGGCTGAAACAAATCTTGACTTCCATATCGGGGGACTGATGGCTGTTGTGATGGATCATTTCAGTAGGCATGACAAGATGCCATTCGGCAAGCTGCTGATTCACGTTGACTGCTTCTGCCTGATTTTAAAAGCGGCCGGGTATGACCCCGACGAGATACGTGCCATATATCCTCGTGTGACGCAGACAATCGTTGACCTTTATCCTGATCATGTGGACTATGATGCATATAGCGCTCCCTTTACGGAAAACCACTCATGAGAATGACTGTAACCAAAAGGCTTATATACAATACCTGCCATTGCAACCGTCATTTGAAGCATCTACATTCATGGAGAAAGTTTTTTCTACAGAGACTTGACAATACTCTTTAACGCAAATTGTATCATCTCTCCATGTATTTATAATCTGACAATCCATAAATATACACAAAATAATAAAAACTATAAAAAAATGAGTAAGATAGTATTGGCAGCAACAGCTATATCTGTTATTACCGCGATTGCTGTATATGCTGAGATAAACCACAATGCAAAAGAGAATGACGGAGATATCGCCAGATGGGAAACTCTTGCGGAGCAAGGAGACACTGCCGCTATGCATCGTCTGATAGAGTTCTACGATGAAAATTCGGAACAATTGGTCGAAGTTGTAGAAATCATAGACCCTGATGGCAATGAAGTGCCTATGGAAGAGATTGAAAGGCAAAATGAGGAGAATAAACCTCGTCACGAAGACTCCGACAAATATATTGAGCGCCTCAACTACTGGCTCGAAATAGGCGTTGCCATGGATGATCCGGTCGCACTCGCGACAAAGGGAATATAAGTCGCTGGATATTCGTCTGTAATGGCCTACTGTAATGATTTACAGATAGAGTAATCAAACAAAGAAAATACAAATAAACTATCCCAACCCATACGTTAAACTTATGTATGATAAAATGAAAAAAGATAAAGTACGGGGATCGCTGGTGGGCGGTGCCTGTGGAGATGCATTGGGCTACCCTGTGGAGTTCATATTCTCTTATAAGGATATACAAGAGAAATATGGAGAAGGAGGAATTACAGAATATGACCGTGAGTATATATGGATTAATGACAGCAAAGGCAATCTGCCCGCATTAGTGTCAGATGATACCCAGATGACTCTCTACACAGCAGAGGGGTTGCTGACAGCTATAGAAACCGATGCCGAGTATATTCCTACAATAAGAGACGCATATCTGGCTTGGTTTCATGGACAAACCGGAGAACCTGTCAACATCGGTTACGATTCTAATCTTTCAAAGATAAATGACCTTAATCAACGGCGGGCTCCGGGGAATACATGTCTCACAGCACTTGCGGCTATAGTTGACGGCAGGAATGTGAGGAATGACAGCAAGGGGTGTGGCGGAATTATGCGTGTCGCCCCGATTGGATTGTATGGTGTGTCACACGGATGGTCTGATGAAGACATCGCGGCAATCACCGGAAAGGTAGCGGAAATAACCCATCTTCATTCTTTGAGCACATACCCGTCTGCCGCTTTTGCTTTAATTGTAAAAGAGTGTGTTGTTACAAAAGATATTGACAGATTGGTATTCATGGGAATAGTGGAAAAAAGCATAGGTACTGTCGAGTCGTTGTATGGTGAGAATGCACCCTACATGAATGACTTCAAGCGCATGATGCATAACGCTATGGAGCTTTCCACGAGTATTGATGAAGACTGGAAGGTTATCGAGACAAGTATCGGTGGTGGATGGGTCGCTGAGGAAACGCTTGCGATTGCCATTTTCAGTGTGCTTCGCCACATAAACGATTTCAAAAGCTGTATTGTATGTTCTGTGAACCATGGAGGAGACAGCGACTCTACAGGAGCTGTGGCTGGCAATATCATAGGAGCAATCACAGGTTATGATAATATACCGACTGATTTTACTGACAAACTCCAGTTCAGGGAACTTCTCCTATCCTACTCGGATGCACTCTCAACCAATACGATTTAAAGACAAAATCCATAACCAAGCGTTACACAACAAGGACAAGAAGCCGATAACAGGAGCGAGATTCCCCGCAACCGTTATCGGCCTTTTGTATCTGTAATAGAGCCACAGTATCAATACCGAGATTTATATAATTGTATTGACATTACTCATCTTCCTCCGGCTGTTGAAGCGTCGGTTTTGGCATCAGCATTAACAAGTTTCTGAACTCTACGTTTTTGACGTCCCCACTGTACGTTGTAGCTTATAGAGATGTATGGCATACGCATGTTGAGTCTCATATGTTGCTCATTGCGGTTCCATTTACTCATTGACTTACTGCCCTGGTCATATTTTCCAAACGGCATGATTACACCTGCACCGAATTGCCATGATTTCCAATTGTAACTGAGGTCAATCACATTGATATCCTCACCCCACGAAATCTTCTCTCCCCATACATCACGCTGAGCTCTGACATATTGACCGGAAAGTACAAATCCCCAGTGCATTAGTTGCATGGATACATTGCCACTCCATGCATTATTACACAATTCGTATCCTGTACCGCGCATACGCTCCATACGGTACTGTAAGTAGCCGCTCGCCATGAGCCAGTTCGGAATAATCTCTACTTGCGGTGAAAGAAAGAATGAAAGATTTTGGAGTCCGCGACTGTTTTCGTATGTTGTGACCAGCTTTTCACCTTCCCAAAGCAGATGCGGTGTTATAGCATTTGGTGACGTGAATGCCCGGATACCGAAAGAACCGCTGACACGTGGGAAATTAAATCCATATCGGAATGTCAACATATAAGAATTGGCTGTCTTCAGAGCCTGATTTCCAACACGCCATTGGAATCCGTCAAGTTGCTGGGGCACAATGTTGGTTTCTGCAAGCGACGGAGCGGATTGCCACGAAGTGAAATTAAGCCGGAAGTTATGGTTCTGATTCAATGAATATGTAATAGTGGCTTGAGGCCTTGGACTCCAGGAGTGGTTGCCCTGATTCGACTCCTTGAAAAGAAAATCAGTATATTGAACTCCCATGCCGGCAGTGGCCGACCATTTCCCGAAACGGTGGAAATATTCAGCAAAGAAATACACCCTGTCCTGTCTTTGGTGAAATATGCTGCCGTCAAGATTTTCATATTCTGAACGGTTCCGGTTTGCCTTATAGGACACGCCGGCTGTAAATCGTGAATTACTCCAGTTCTTAATATAGTCAGTTTCTATGGCATAAGCCTGATTACTGTCCTTGATATTCGTATGTATATCGGTGAGATAGCTGTCGGCACCCGGAATAATCTCCATATAATCAGACCATGAACGTCCCCAGTACATAGAGGCATTGAAATCGACTACAAGCATTTGTCTATGGGCAAAATTCTGCTGGAGATAGAGAGACAATGCCGGATAGTTTCCTTTGTCGCCATATCTTTCAGTAAGCGCGACATCATTGTCACCGTTGCTGAATGACATCATGCCATTATACTCTGTCTTATTGCCGATATGTTGTTGATTTGTAAGCTGCGCCACGAAAACAGTGGTGTCTGGTTTTATGTAATTATACGAAGCAAAATAATATGGCAGTGAATTGTTCATACTTCCCCCCTCTGGTGTCTCATTTCGGGAAATAGAGGAGCCGTCTGGATAGGTGAACGTCTCAGTGTAGTCACGGTAAATCTTAAGATTCTCTGTCAGCTTGCAACTGGCATAAACTTCCCATTGCGAACGACCGACATTGAATTTCGCATCCGCCATATAGAATCCCCACGCCATGTTGAGTGCCGGACGCGCCTGCCCTTGAAGAGAGCCACCAAGGGTTGGATTTGACACAATGAAATTAAGTACATAATTTGCTCCTCCGTAACGAAGACCCGGATTATCAATCCATTCCACACGTTTAATCGTCTCCGGCAGTAAAGACCTTACCTGATCGATTGTAGATTCACGTCCATTAATACGGACCTGTACCGATTGTCCGGCCGCTTGAATGGAACCCATGGCTTCACTCACATTCAGTGACGGAATCATCAGGTTGTTGAGCAACTGCATGCCGTTTTTTGAATTCTCGATTGCACTTTTCGACGGATGATAGACATCCATATCAGCCTTTCGTATAACCTTTGGGGCTTGTATCACAATCTCTTGAATATCCTGCGCAGGCAATGAGTCCGGAGCCTCAGTCTGAGCGGATGCGATAGTCGAACAAAACGCTATCGCTATTATGGCGGGGTTATGTTTCATAGTCATAGTCCTTCTGTTTACTATGACGCAAAATTACTGCCATTTGTTACAATATTCTTCAACAAATGTAAAAAAGCCTTAGGGACGGCATGTCAATTTTTTTCGCAGACGACTTAGGTGCGTTTGAGTGATATTCAGGAATGAGGCTATGTCTTTGAGTGGGAAAAGAGAAAACAAATCAGGATGTTTTGATATCATCTCATTATAACGCTGTTGGGCTGTTTTGGTGTGCAAATCCATGTATCTGTCATAGACAGTGGAAAACACAGCCTCAGTGGCAGTCATTACAATATCGCGGAACTCCGGGTCGGTTTTAAGCCGCTCGCCAAGTTCAGCCGTAGAGAGGCAATAGATTTCGCATGGGGTTTCCGCAATAACCGATGTTCTTGCTTTCTGTCCCCGTAGCGAAAAAGGGAAATCGGAGACAAACTCTCCGGCGAACACCAAGCCTACTACATGTTCTGTACCATCATCACTGTAAGCCACATACTTTAATGTGCCAGATTCTATAAAACCGAGAAATCTGGCGACATTTCCGGCAGTAAAGAAAGCCTCATCGCGGGTATAGTGACGCACGACTCCCTCGCGTAAGCAAAGCTCTCGTAGATAATCAACCGTTGGACTCTCGATATATGCATTGAAATTACTCGTCATCGTAATTCTAAACGTGACCATCGGCTGGCTTATTGTCAAAAAGAATCCGCCACCACGCCACTTCCATAAGAAGAATCCGATTGCAAGATACCAACAGCAAAGAACATTTTTCAGATGTTCTTGCGTTATTTTTACGCAAAAAATTTGGTTGTTTAAAAAGTGTACGCTATCTTTGCGTCATAATTACGCACTGCGTGTGATTAACATAATTTATAGTCGCAACATAAAATATGGATAAAGAATATAATTATCATTACCGCTACCCACATGCAGCGATTACTGCAGACTGTGTGATATTCGGATTCAATGAGAAAGCAATGAAGATTCTTCTTATTGAAAGAGGTAATGAACCATATCTTGGCTATTGGGCACTTCCCGGAGGATTCATGAGGATTGATGAAACCATTGAGGAGTGTGCCTCTCGCGAACTCCGTGAGGAAACAAACCTTAACAATGTGTATATTGACCAATTCCGGGTATATAGCCGAGTCAACAGAGATCCCAGGGAAAGGGTCGTAACCGTAGCCTTTATTGCCCTTGTCAAGCCGGAGGATTACAATGTAATTGCCGGAGATGATGCCGCCAAAGCGATGTGGTTTGACGAGAATATGCTTCCTCCTCTTGCATTTGACCACCGGGAAATAATACGTGATGCAAGGGAATATCTGAAAGAGATTCTCAGGTTGAAACCCATTTCCTTTGAATTACTCAGCAAAACATTTAGCATCAGTGAGTTGCAAACCGTTTATGAAGTAATCAACCAGACATCATACGACAGAAGAAACTTCCTGCGCACAGCTATTGACTCGGAAGTAATATCAGAAATCAAATCCTCCGACACCACCTCCGGAGGCAGGCCTTCAAAGTTATATACTGCTAAATATGATATTATCAGTCCTTCGACCTCTGAAGACAAGAATGTGTCAAATAAACGGTTCATGTCTTTTGAAAAACTTATGAATAATTCGGAGACAACCAAACCATATGAAGAGATACAACTACGTGGAATGTGTTCTCTACTTGAAAACACACTTGACAACGAAATCAAACGCAAGAAAGCCCCGACCAAAGGTCTTTTTGATTTCATAACAAAAAAAACATCACATTAAGCATTATCAATGTTTACCTTTGATAAACATCAGGTATTATGATAATGGTCTGAGTATTGAAAGAATATGATTCGATGGTTGCTCAAGCCCGAGGATTATAAATGCACTTTGTATGCCAAACAAGCAGATTACCGCTAAAACAAATGTGAAAAACCAATATACCAAACTTTAAAAAATAGATTATGGAAAAAACAACCGTATTTAATCTCATCATACTTGATGAAAGCGGCTCTATGGGTTGTCTGACACGGCAAACCATTGACGGATGCAATGAGACAATCAATCTCATACGCTCTCTCCATAAAAAATATGGAGACACCCAACATCATCTCGTAAGCATCTATCTATTTCAGACGAACGCTCAAATTCCATCGCGTTACGTATGCAAGAATATGCCTGTCGAGCAGGTAAAAAACACGGCTGACGCATCTTAAATAAACTTAACGGCTATTTACCAATACAAACAGGATAATGACCGTTATCATAGTATG
>JAIDXM010000024.1 GCA_029058745.1 Muribaculaceae bacterium | reverse complement strand
CGGAAAGAAGATCCACATGCAAACTTTGGCGGCGATGAATCCGGAAGCACGCAGCTACGAAGACCTCGTAGCAACTTGTAGGGAACTCTCTATTTCAGAGTCAGAGATCGAGCAACTTTTCTGCCGGATGGCTTTTAATGTTATGACCAACAACACCGACGATCATAACAAGAATTTCGCGTTCCTTCTTGAAGAAAATGGCAAGTGGCGACTGGCGCCAGCTTACGATATAACTTTCATCTTCAACACAAACGGAACCGGTCCTAATATCGAGAGAAGATTGAGTATCGGAGGCAAAACAAGCGAGATTACAAAAGCAGACTTATTCGATTTCGCAAAACAAAACGATATTAAGAATGCCAACGCGATGATAAACCGGGTTGCAGATGCCATCAAGGATTTCAACCGGTACGCGACCAAATATGGAATTATCCAACCGTGGCACAGCATAATCCAGAAAACTCTAATCGAAAATCTTATTACTTTCGGTTATCTTGATAAAAAGAACGATGCCAATTCATCGTTCAGCGACACGTTTGGAAGAACCATTGATAATCTTTCTATCTCAGTTAATTCCAAAGGTCATATTGAAGTCTCAGCACTTATCAATGGAAAGCGTCACAGAAAATTCATTAGACCGAATATGGAAATCTATCCCGACCTGATGAAGCAGGACATTTTCAACCTTCCAATCCAAGAGAAAATCCGATTAGTAGAAACTCTCTTCCCTTTGGAATAAATCTATACATGTCCGGCAGATTATTTTTGCCGATTGTAGGATTTTTACTAATTTTGTTATCGAAAACACGAAGCTACTGGTACAAGTGTGATATACGAAAACCCTGATTACAAGTGAATTGCATTTGTTTTGCTCAAATTTAAGCAAATGCGTTGAAAATAAGCAATTTAAGGGCTTAACATTTGCATATTATAAGACATTAAAACACTGTCTGTTAATTTTTTATACAGTCTGCATCGGCAAGTAAACCATGTTTTAAGCGATTTTTTTCAAATAGCATATACGCAGCATATGTAAGACATATATATTATCATCTAACGCCGGAGGAAAAATCCTTGATATCCGAGAGAAAAGGAGTAATTCTGTGTATCGACATGGCTTTGAGTTAGTTTTTTTTCGATACTGAAGATTAGTCATTTTCATATGATTAGGCAAGAAATCATGTCGGATTTTTATGCCTTTATCTCTGGAAATCAGTACTTGCGAAACTTAAACGAAACTATAATTATTGATTTTTTTGTCGGTTAATTTATTTATCCCTATCTTTGCCACTGTCTATAAATATTTCGATATGGCCATTCTACAGACTTTGTTCCTGATAGTGTTTCTTGTGGGTGTGGGGATAGCGTTCTCACTGATATACGCCATGCACGTTCATTCCCTGAAATTCCACCGGGACCTGAAGGAACGGGAGGAGATGCAAAGAAACCTCAAGGAGATTGTCATCACCGTCGGACATACTCCGGCGCGACCCTCCGCGCCCGCGCCAGAACCCTCCACGCCCGCGCCTGACACCGACGTGCCGGATGCGCCCGTATGGCCGATGATGCAAAAAGAACGGCAGGAACACGCCATCAAAAGACAACGCGTCTCCGGGGAGGAAAGACTGAGAAGGAAAATCATGGAACGAAAGAAAAACACAATCAGGTTCTATTCTTTCATTCTATCGCTCTGTCTTCTGTCGGTCCTGGGGTTCCACTTTCCGGTTGTCATTTACCTCTTGCTGGCAAGCATACCCTTTGTCGTCTGCTTCTTTGTCTGCAGGGAAATCAGGAAAGACCTCAAACCTGACAAAGCAAAAGGATAGACACGACAGGAAGTCTCATGTCAAATCCACTGCAGACATCAATTCTTCCGGGAGAGATTCGAATATTGTCATTGCTGCTATTGATGTGATGAAACAATCTTTTCTGCGAAGGTCCTGATTTGGTGGCGAAGCCACACGGGTTCGAGCACTTCAATCGACTCACCCATCCTCATGAGTTCGTGCTGAAATTCATATTCGGCGCATAGCCGGTACTCATATATTGTGAATTCGTCGGTGGCATCCACTACCTTCTGGGTATGATGGAGCGGAAGTTGCTCAAGGTAGTTACACTGGGGTGCGTTCACTTTCACGAGCACCCGTTCCACACCATAATCCGAATCCAGATTCACTCCAACCACATCCGAAAAATAATCTGCAGGATCAATGTCGGTGTCAAATTCAAACCTGTCATCGGTCAGTACTGCCGAAACTATGCGGTCAAGAGCCAAGGGCACCACCCCACCCGACTCCAGACGCGACACCATATACCATCGCTGCTTGTTCTTTTTAAGAAACTGGGGCGCAGCCATGTGATGGCACGTCTTACCTGAAAACTGTGAGCGATACACGAGCGAAAGCTTCACTTGAAGTTGCAATGCGTTAATCACAAGCGGAATATATGAGGTGCCACCCGCCTGGGGTTCGTCAATCACCCGCTCAGCCAAATCCTCATTATCCATCAACCGATTGTCAACGGCCAGGCGGTTGAACAGGTTGGCCGTAAACGAGTCTTCCTCCAACACCTCCGGATTCTCAATGTAATATTCATTGCGGCATCGGCGGTCGCAAACAATGTCAACCCCGAAAATGTCGGCAATCGCTTCCCTGTGGCGATGAAACGTGCGCCCCGGAATCTCAGATTCATGGTTGTCGTTGAGAGTGGAATTCCGGCCCCACTTACTGTTGATTTCATCTATCGTAATGCGGCCGGCCCTGCGTATTGTCTCCACAAGCCACACATATCTCCTTATCAGTTTTATTGATGTCGCCATAGCGTAATGTCAGTAAAAGATTCTGCCATATCATTGCAGTTTTCAAATAATCAATTCAAACCGGAAGGGTCTGCAGCCGCAAAGTGATTATCATGTCAACTGTGCCACAGACCCTTGTCCGGATTCCTGTATATGCGGAAATCGCGTCAGAGATCGTAAAGCCGGTCGATTTCCCGGTTAAACGAGTCCTGAGCCATTGCAATCATTTCAAGTAACGCCCGCTGGTTCTTTATCTCCTCCTGATTGGAAGAAGACGGAGACATCAGCAGAAGCGCACGACGCATCTCGGAAAGATCTTCGAGCTGACGGTCGAGCCGACGTTCCGCGCCCCGGATCAGTTCTTTGAATTTCTCTGAGTTATGGGCATATTTCATACTGAGCTGTGTCAGATAGGTATTGCTTTGTATGGCAAGCGCCTGCAATTCCCGATAGCCCTGTATTATTTGTCCGGCATTGGCAAGAATCGCCTTTGACGCGACACCCGCTACCATAAGTTTCAGTTCCCTGGACTGATTGTCACTTTTGCGACCGACTTCCTCGTATTTCTGAAGTTGGATATCCTGATTGTTTTCCATTTCCATATCAGCTGATTTTAGTCACGTTCAGAAATTCAGGGTTTAAAGCGTCAATTGCCTTTAGGTCAACCCCATATTTATTAATGAACAACTGATTGATTTTCTCCGCGAACGTACCCACCACCATCACAGGCATCACCGACGATATTTCCACGCTCATGCCCGCATCGATTGAGCCTCGCATTCCTCCATTAAAGGATTTTCTGGTAGTGATTCTATAAAGTGCCATAATACCAAAATTACCGGTGAGGTTATTCTGCAAAGAACAAACCGAAAATCTCTAAAAGAAGCACGATAGCCGTTACCGTCATCAGTATCCACTGCTTTGTCGGCTTATATATCTTGATTGTTTCCCAGTCTTTGCCATGGTCATCGGAATTGTCTGATGAGCCGCTTCCCAACATGGCGCCCAGGACCGCACCGATAATCGCGCCGATAGGGCCCAAAATCATTCCTACAATACCGCCGATAATAAGTCCCGCCCAAAAATGGTTCCGCGACCGGGCCATCTCCCGAAGCTTTGATTCAGGTTCTGTCAGGCCGGCATCCTGAACGACGTTGTATTCATAATTACGGTTCATCATCAGGTATTTGATCAGAAAGTTGTCAGAGATACCTTGCACCGAAGATGCGGTAAGCCATTTTAATACAAAAATCAATATCACTACCGACAGACAAGCGGCCCAGTACCACTCCAAGTTGAATGTCCATACAGGAAGTATGGCTACCGCCGACATAAGCAGTCCATTGATTATCGCCATCGTATGCCCTCTGTCACACTGAGCCTTCATGTCGTAAAAAGCCTCCAGCGACTTCATTGATTTAAGAACCTGCTCGTTCTCTTCAAGAGCTTTTCTGATAAATGGGAATTCATAACTGTTAGAGTTCATATAGATATTGGCATATAGGCGCCCACAAGTCAGCCCGTCAATATCTATATAGTCTTCTTCGCCGCTCTCTCCGTCTCCGTCAAGAGGATTCTCGTCGAGCGAAAAACGCTCAAGCACTGCCGACATCTGATTGTCGATGACAGCCAATATCTCAAACGCTGAGAAAGAACGCTCCTCTCCATTGAAAGAGGAACGATTCAGTCCCTTGGAAAGCTCCTCACCGAAGCTCCTGAGATCGGCATTACGGTTTGACACGCAGACAGGAGGTTGTGCGGCAAGCACAATCTGCGAAGCCTGCTCTTCCGGCGTAAATCTGTCAACAGCGGCATTATTTCCGGCAAGAAGATAGATAGCCGCGATTGTAGCCTGCCCCATAGTTGGCATGGGAGTGTCGGAATAGAGCCGACCCTCCATCCAGGCATCATATTCATCCTTAATCCAAAGAAGCATATCGAGACGGAAACGGGCGTCACGATACAGACACAACTCGGTCTCAAGAATGCCGGCAGTATCATTGAACGAATCTTTAAGGTCAGACGCCTTGAATGGATGGCCGTTATGCCTCATAAGCGAAACGGCCGCTTCATCATGACAACGGCGGACCCTTTCAATCTGCCGGGGAAGTGATTCGCGGCGAGCCTCGGCGACCTGACGATGCAGACGCTTCACTTTTTCAAGCGCTATGGTCTCCTTTATACCTTTTGTAACAGTACAGACCCCCTGCACCGCAAGCGACGCGGCCATATAGAGCATAGCCTCCTTCTGCTCATTTTCCGACAGTTTATTGAAATCTCTTTCTCCGACCACCTGATTTGACATATTGACGAAGAATGATGAAATACGGCCATATGATTCATCAATCACCGACATCGCGTCAAATGTCTGTCCCAGATACACGTCGATTTCACGGATTACGTTTGTGACGTTGGTTACGGGCTTCCGTTCGGCGAGCATGTTTTCCACATTCTCTGCCAGTTCTGTTTTCATTTCCATAATGCAGTAGTTTTTGATTACTGCACAAAATAACCGCCTTTCCTCCTATACTGAAATATACGTATATTTTTTCGATTACCGTCCTTTACGGTCATTGGTCATAGTCAAGGCACATCGTCACCAAATCACGACACGCATACACCGTATCGCACAAGGCATTCTGCCATTGGGTTCGGGTCCCTGACTTGTAGGCCACCCCGTCAGAATCAAGAAACACCTTCATTATATTTCGCCAGGGAGTCTTGACATCGCCGATGCCAGACCCGAGCCGGCACCCTATCTCGCGCACGAGCGTATGCATAAGGGTGGAAAACTCTATATTGCTGCCCGACAGACCGCGTGAGCGGTCGCCCATGTAGCGCCATGCAAGGTCGTAGGAAAGGTCCGGCTCGAAAATGCCACAGTCGGATGCCACAAGGATAAACCGGTCGAAGAGCCGCGCGGCGTCATCCACATGCTCCCGGCCATAGAGTCCGCAGACCTGCTCCCTGAGACGTTTGAAGGCAGACTCTGTAAAAGCCGCCTGAATACTCCGATAGGCTACCGATGGCAACGGCTTGCAATATTTCATAGTCCCGCTGAAATATTGCTCATACGCCTTGCGGATGATGCGGAGCACCGTCAGGGCGAATTCCATATCCTCGTCGTCATACAGGCTTATCCACGTCGGCCAGAATGTGCCGTTTTCTCCATTGTTTGTAATGCGGAATCTATGACGGAACTCCTTCTCCGGAAAGCTGTTGTTGAGTACCGTGCAAACATGGCTGCGGAGCGCATTCCATTCCTCAATGTAATGCGAAATCATGTCGCGATGGTCGGTATCACCACCGGTGACACACTTGCATCCGAGGTATATCCCGACATTCGGTTCCATCCTGTCATATTCCACCAGAAACTCATAGAGCGCACACCCCGAAGGGTGTGCAATCGGTTCAATCTTATACATGAGATGGTTGGGCTGGTGGATACCGCGCAGCGTACAGTCGAGTCCCGGCGGTATATATTCCCCCTTTGCTATACTGCCGATCATAGCGAGGACTTCGGGTGCCACCTCCAGTCCCTGGACATGACGCAGAAACTGCTCGGCAGTGTAGTCATCGACAACAGCGCCGCATAATTTGCAGCAATTCACCTCGGTAGCTTTCAGAGTCCATTCTCTCCAAAGACTTACATTCAGTTCTTTCAGTTCTTCCTCAGTCATATTGTAATCAGTTCAGATTATAGCGCGTCCCGGGACTGTCGAGAAATACCATAACCATCACAAAGGTAACAAAAGATTTTGTCATTTCGCGGCAAGTTGTCGAATAATTGCCGTCATCTGGCAACTACGCTGACTAATTTTGCACATATTTCAAAACTCTAAACATTTATCATCATGGAAGGAACAGAAGTTACGAGCACCAAAGGCGCATGGGTATGGGCTATACTATGCGGACTTTACGCTCTATCGCCGATAGATATCATTCCCGATGTAATTCCTGTGGTAGGATGGTTCGATGACGCACTCGCTATCGTTGGCGGAGGACTCAACCTCATACAGGCAAATCTGGCCCAGACCAACCAGACGCTGGCTGGAATCATCAAGTTTGTTAAATGGATTACAATTATCCTTGGAGGTATCCTCGTGACCATCGTCGCCTTACTCGGCGTCGCAGCCTACAATATCTTCAAATAGACTCCCGTATGACCCACAGGCGTAAGGAAAATCCACCGGGAAGGCACACAATTCCCTAATGACAGTGAAAGAGACTCCGTGGATGCATCGCGACATAATTGCAGCTTATTTCTTCTCTGAAAAAGAGGCAAAGGGATTATGATTATTAAAAATTATGATTAACTTTGCATGTGTAGTCTAAAGTGACCACACAGAGATTGAAATAAAAGAGAGCGTTATGCTTGTCTTGCGTAGTGAAAACGTAGGAAATTTTCATCGGATGCAAGAGATAGGCACGACGGTCTGCGCATACGGCGCGGGCTGTAAATGTTGTATCTGCATCCACGGTTTTTCCTACGACCTTCACTACAGAGCAACATTCACGGTTCGCGCTCTTCGTATATCTATAAAATATAAACGCCCGTGAGAGCCGCCGGACATAAACAACCTAAACACATGATACATAAATGTAAATATTGTGGATACTGGAGCATTAATCCGAATGCTCTTCGCATGCGTAAGTGTCCCAAAAATCCATGGTACAGATTCTGGAGTGATTGTTGTACCGAATAAGAGGTATAATTATTGGTTCATACGAATACTAACCACATTAATTTCATTAACTATCAATATTTAACAAAAAACATGAGTAAAGAAAAGAAAACTAATAATCTCTTTGATGACTTTTTCGGAGAGATTGGCCGCATGCTCGGTGAGAAATTGGACGAAAAACTGGGTACAGGCAGCAAAAAAAACAAGTAATTTAGTATAGATTCTCTTAATTATTATCTTGACGATTATGAAGTTTAAGGATAGAGATGAGTTCGTTAAGTGGTTATCATCTTCCATTAGTCCATCTATAGATTGGAGTCCGTCAGTGTATATGTCTGCTGTTCGTCCAATTCTAAATAAACTAAATCTCAACATTGTTATTCCGGATCCTTACGATAATGGAGGTTGGAAAGGGATGACGCAATATTTTAAACTGATTTATGATATGAATCAGTCTAAATTGAGTGATAGTAAGTGGACTTCTTCAAAATATACCCAACCGTGGAGTACTGGTAGCTCTGTGAATAATTCTTATTCACATCAAAGTAAATCTACTAATAGTTTCGGATCTTCTTGTTCTACTCATTCTAATATTAAGTCTTGGAATGAAATTAAGGAAGATAAAGAGAAAGTTAGTTATGGATATGATAAGATTCTAGAAACATTAAATTCTATAATTACCGGTTTTAATAGTTTAAATATAGCTAATCCTAAATTAGTACAACAGCGTAGAGTGCTGGTTGATAAGTTGACCTTACATTTGAATGATATCAAAAGTGAGAAAGATGAAGCTATGTTGTCCAATAAATGGGATAAGTTAAATATCGGGTTCTTTGGTGAGACTAATGCAGGCAAGAGTACAATCATAGAAAGCTTACGTATTCTTCTCAATGAATCTTCCCGAGAAGCTAAGCGTAAGAGATTGGGAAGCTGCGATGGTGATATTGTGGGAGATGGTCGTCAGGACTTTACTCAAACCTACCATGAATATGAGATGAGTGTTAATGGCCAAAAATTTGTGTTAATCGATGTGCCCGGAATTGAAGGAAAAGAGAATCTTTTTAGAGGGAAAATTGGTGAGGCACTGCGTAAGGCTCACCTTATCTTTTATGTCAATGGTCATAATAAGAATATTGACCGAGGGACTGCAGTAAAGGTAAAGGAATACATGGGAGAGGGTGTGCAGATAGTTGTCCTTCAGAATGTCCGTGGAAATGTGGATCAATACGAATATCCTGAAAACAGACGAACCTTACTCACCAGTTCAACCAACACTGTATTAAGGGCACTGGAAAAAGATTTTCGAAGCCTAGTAGGAAATAAATTTTCTCAGGCTATTCCAGTTATGGGTTTTTTAGCGATGTGTGCTTATGGTGATTTCTCTCCTTCTCGAAATGACTTAAGAAAGAAGCAATCCATGCTTCTTGAGATGTTCGGTGATGATTTTTCAAGTCAAGGCCAAGCCAGAAATAAGATTCGACAAATCAGCAATATAGATGAGGTACTTTCTGCTATTACCTCTCGAGCGAATAACTATAAAAAGGAAATAGCAAAAGCCAACTTCTTAAAGATGGAAATGTTCTCCAAGAGAGCTCTGAATGAGTATATAGCGGAGGTTGAAGCGAAAAAGCGTGAATTTGACTCTTACCGTAAACAAGTGGAGCGCTTCATTCGTGAAAATAGGGATGACGCTGATACAACAGCACGGCTCTTTAAACTTGATCTCGAGCGCACTACCAGAGGTTTAATTAATGAATTTAGCGAATCCATGTATTCATTGATTAATCGCTCTGATTTCTCAGCAATAAGCAATAGGTTTGTGAAGCTGAAGGATAATATATCTGCAAAAATCAAGAGTAAAACGGAATACTATTCTAATTCATTGGCTGCTCGCGTAAAAGAACGTAGTAGTCGGCTTACGGCTATTCCGGGTATGATTAGCCAATTATCGATTCAGATGGATGTTAGAAATTTAGGGATTGATATTGCTGCTATAAGAGAGGCAGATGATATATCGTTCGGTGATGTAGCAAGAACTGGTGGCGGAATCGTTGGTGGTGCAGCGACAGGTGCAGCTATAGGAAGTATAGTGCCAGGTATAGGAACTCTAATTGGGGGTATTATTGGTGGTCTAGTTGGGGGTGGTTCTAGTATTGCTAGTAGTTCAAGTGCTCAGACTGAAAGAGCTAGAACGGAGGCAAGAAAATCGCTGAGAGATTTTCAGAATAGGCTTAATAAAGAGATTGAAGATATAAGTAGGTCTTTTAGCAGAAATGCGGAAGATGAAATCAAAAAAATCAATTCAACAGCCTCAACACGTATTAGAGAAGTGGATAATTTCTTTAATGCCAGTACACAGGCAGAGTCAAAGTTAAAAAGTACGTTAACGCTAATCCAGTCATATGGAAGATAATAGGATTCAAAAATTAAAGAAAATTTTGTTAGATGCCCAAAGCCATGGTCTGGATGTCTCTAACCTGCTGCAAAAAGTTGATGATTCTATTGGTCATCAGAAGAGTAAGACGATAAAAATTGTACTGATGGGAGCATTCAGCGATGGAAAAACTACCGCGATTGCTGCTATGACCGGTCAGTTGGAATCGAATATGAAGATTGCGATAGAGGAGTCTTCTGATGAGTTGGCCTTCTATCATCTTCCTGCTCTTGGTTATGATTTTGAAATTGTTGATACCCCCGGACTTTTTGGAACCAAAGAGAAAGAAGTAAAAGGGAAACAGGTAAGATATTCTGATGTGACTAGAGACTATATTTCTCAGGCTCACATGGTTATTTATGTAACTGAAGCAGTTAATCCCCTCAAAGATAGTCATAAGGATATTCTTAAGTTTGTATTGAGAGATCTTGGTAAACTCCCCAATACCATTTTTGTTATAAACAAAATGGATAATGCGGGATATAGTCTGCTTGATGATGAAGATTTCTCTAATGGAGAAAAGATTAAGAAGGAAACATTTATTTCAAAATTGAATGATATAATTCATCTTTCTCCCGAAGAGAGAAAATCCCTTAAGGTCGTATGCATGGCCGCTGACCCTGCCGGTAGGGGGTTGGCAGATCATTTTACTCGGATGGATTCCTACTTGAAAAAATCCCGAGTTAATGTTTTGCGGGCTGTTGTCAAAGAGATGGTAGACTCGGTAGACAAAAATACCATAAAAAAAGGAGTTGAACAGAGCGTATTAAGTGATCTTGCAAATCAGACATTAGTTGAGTTTCGTAACCATTCTGTAGATATCGATAGTAAGATTCAAGAATTGAAGAGTCTTGAAGAGGAATTGGGTTCTAAATGGAGCAGATTGCGCGGAGTAGTTATTGCCAATAGAAATGGTTTGATTCAGGAACTTCGTAGTACTGAAAACGAAATTTGCATCTCAGTAGAGAATGCCTCTATGCAAAGTTTGGGTAGTGTTGTGACCCAATACTATGGGGAAAAGGGAGAAAGACTATCGATGACTATTCAGACCATTTTCAGTAAGTATGCGGAAAGTAATAATGCGGCATTCCAACAGTCTCATATTGATGTTACATTGGACAGAATGGGAGAATTGACCAAGGGTCTTATTTCATCAATGACCAAAGTTCTAAGGAATACAAAAATTGGAGCTGATGCTGTAAAAAGAGCAAGAGACATATTTGCATCAGGGTTTAAATTTAAACCCTGGGGTGCCGTTAACTTGGCCGGTAAATTATCACTGGCACTTGTGGTTATTTCAATTGCCATAGATGTGTTCATGTGGTGGAAAAAACATTCCGAACGCAGAAAATTCGAGAATGCTAAACAGGAACTTGTAAAATGTTGTAAAGATGCTTTCAAAGATGCAGACCAATATCTTAATCCTGAAGTGAAGTATTTTGAAAATTTTGCACCAGGATTAAAGGTGGTAGAGAAAGCGATTTCGGATACCCAAGAAAACCTTGAAAACTTCAAGAAAGTTTCTGATTTAATCAGAACGTTCACCCAAGAAATTTCTCAATGGGTGAGTGGAAATATGAACGACAAGGTGTTCTATTAAATTTACCTCCTGGAACGTTATACTGCCATACCCTAAATTAGTGGTGTAAACGTAAATAATAATGCTTTCATATCAATTATAGGCGAAATACAACTAATTGATATGAAAGCGTTATTTCGCGATAAGATGGATGAACTTATTTTGCTTTTGCAGGCTCTTGGGGCGACAGAAGTTGAAATAATTAGGGATTGATTCCCCCAAATGGTAAAATATCAGATACAATTCGTATTGAATTAAATAGACTTAGAGATAAATTTGGCATTTCAGCTGACGAAGCAGCTTCGATTGAAAAAGAATATTTGCCCCCCCAAAAAAGGTTTTGGCCTTTTTAATAGTATGAGTATTTGGGACTTTATATCTGACACACTTTTTCAAGATTCAGATTTAACTATTTCAGACTCAGACATTCCTTCCGGGTCGGGCGGCATCAACCGCGAGGGATATACTTACGGGCAGTTGCGCAGGCGGCCGATTATTCCGGAGGTGATGCGTGGCATCTCCGATCCTGTAGTGCAACGATGGGCCGAGGAGTGTAATGCGCGGAATCGAAACGGTTTCGTGATGCGCAAGATGAGTGTCAGCCAAGCGGCATCTGCCATCGGCAATATGCTCGACTGCGTGCCCCATGAGGAATATCGGGCTACGTCTATATGGCGCCCAACTGGGCACACAAATGGTTTCGCCATCGAGGCTACGTGAGCGCAATCCTCGGGCATGAATAAACCATGACTTCAAGAGTTAACGCGCCTCTTGCCTCCATATGGCAAGAAGACGCGTTAATTTTGCAATTGAAATCAACAATCATTTAAACTCTTCAGAAGTATGCCATTTTATAGAGTCAGTGTAAAGAATCCCTGCTATAGAGCAGGACAATGTATTGAGCCTGGAATGTCGGTAGAAATCAACTCGATGTTCCCGATAGTGAGTGTCAACAGCACAAACTCTTCAAAGGTTGGTCTGGTACGTAGTGGCGTGATTCATCCTCTTAATAACGGATTTCATCGCACGTACGCGCATGAATATAACAACCTAATATTTTTTTAATGTCTAATAAATAGTACAACAATATCATGATTATCGACGGACAAGAATTTAAATTGGAGTGTAATAGCTGTGGGCATAGATTTGTACATGTCATTGGCTATGGCCCAATATGCCCAACTCCTTGGCTAAGGTGGATAAAAATGAAACAATGTCCTCCGGTTTGCCCGAAATGCGGATCGAAAGACTGGCATTATAGAAGTTTTTTTAATATGATAACAGGATTTTAATATTATGATTGAATTTCCGACTATTTCAGACTCAGACATCCCTTCCGGGTCAGGCGGCATCAACCGCGAGGGATATACTTACGGGCAGCTACGGAGGAATCCGATTATTCCGGAGGTGATGCGTGGCATCTCCGACCCTATAGTGCAACGATGGGCCGAGGAGTGTAATGCGCGGAATCGAAACGGTTTCGTGATGCGCAAGGTCAGCGGCGAGTATTGTTTCGACGGTCTGCATGTGGGACCAAAGGTCAAGTTACCTTCCAAGGCACAACTCGTGGAAAAACTTGGGGTGAACCCATCCGCCGCAGCCATCCGCGAGGTATCCTACATGATGCTACGCGAGGAGATAGCGCGACAGACCGGGATGAGTGTCAGCCAAGCGGCATCTGCCATCGGCAATATGCTCGACTGCGTGCCCCATGAGGATATATCGGGCTACGTCTATATGGTGCCCAACTGGGCACACAAATGGTTTCGCCATCGAGGCTACGTTAGCGCAATCCTCGGACATGAATAAACCATGACTTCAAGAGTTAACGCGCCTCTGCCTCCATATGGCAAGAAGGCGCGTTAATTTTGCAGATGAAATCAACAATAATTTAAACTTTTCAGAAGTATGCCACTTTATAGAATCAGCGTAAAGAATCCCTGCTATAGGGCAGGACAATGTATTGAGCCGGGAATGTCGGTAGAAATCAGCACCATGTTCCCGATAGTGAGTATCAACAGCTCAAACTCTTCAAAGGTTGCCGCCGCCTTCAAGTCGAAATATGGCGTTGACCTCAACGCTATGGGATGTATTAACATGGCATTCCTGCAATTGGATCGCATATGATGTGACTCATTTGCACTATAAGCCACATCGAAAGCGCCTTGAGAATGAGAAATCCCAACCTCAAGAGCGAGAAACAGACATGAAAATATCCCGGAGCGCCCCGAACGTCATCAGCGTCCGGGGTGCTTGTCACTATAATCGACCGAGTGATTCGCGCCTCATTCAAAGTCTTTATTCCAGAATTATTTTGGCAGAACGAATAATCTCACTAAATTTGTAAACATCATCAATGAATAATAAAATGCCGGCAAGCAATTACAATATCGGCACAGATAGAATCTATTTCCAAAGAAGTGATATGATATGAAAGCATTGACATATACCGCACCGGGAAGGTTTGAGCTGATTGAGAAACCGAAACCGGGGATTCTGGAGCCGAAGGATGCCATTGTGAAGGTCACTCTCTCGAGTATCTGCTCTTCGGATTTGCATATTCTGCATGGGGCGGTGCCTCAGGCAGAGGTGGGCATTACTGTGGGACATGAGTTAGTGGGCGTAGTCGAAACCGTCGGTCCTGAAGTCACCAAGGTCAAACCGGGCGACAGGGTCGCCGTGAATGTCGAGACATTTTGCGGAGAGTGCTTCTATTGCAAACGGGGCTTTGTCAACAACTGCACGTCCGGCGGTTGGATGTTGGGGTGTCGCATCGATGGCGGCCAGGCGGAGTATGTCCGTGTGCCGTACGCCGACAATGGCCTTACTCCAATTCCATGTAACGTGAGTGACGAGCAGGCTCTGTTTGTCGGTGATATTCTCGCCACAGGTTATTGGGCAGCCAAGATTTCAGAGATTTCAGAAGAAGACACGGTGCTGATCATCGGAGCCGGACCAACCGGGTTATGCACTCTCGAATGTGTGCAGCTATATAATCCACGGCAGATAGTTGTCTGTGAAGCTGACGAGAGCCGCCGCGAGTTCGTGCGTAGGCATTATCCTGAAGTCTGTATCGTCGAGCCTCAGGAGTGTGATGGAGAGCTTGATGAACTGACTGATAACCGCCGGGCCGACCGCGTAATTGAGGTTGCCGGCGGAGAGGACACATTCGAACTCGCGTGGCGCTGTGCCCGTCCGAATGCCATCGTCACGATTGTCGCGCTCTACGAGAAAGAACAGATATTACCTCTGCCATGGATGTATGGCAAGAATCTGACTTTCAAGACCGGCGGTGTCGATGCCTGCGACTGCGACAAAATCATGCAACTGATTTCTGAAGGAAAGATCGACACCTCACACCTGATAACCCACCACTACCCTCTCAGCCGTATTCAAGAAGCCTACGACCTGTTCGCAAAGAGAGAAGAGAGCGTTATCAAAACCGCAATCCGGGTTGTGTAGAAGAGATCGTAACAAGTAATTGCGTCACTCAGCATTCCCCTTCCTTGCGCATCATCCACCGAGTATAACCGGCAATAGCGACATCTGATGCAACAATTCCCGATTATAACATGGAATATGCGCATGTTTTGTTTGTCTTTCCAAGTATAGTCTGCAATCCTTGCAAAAAGAATTCACGACTATGGAACCCATACACCCTTATGGAAAAGCGCTAATCATGCAAGGTGAGCGATGAATCCAGAAATTCATCGGCCTCCATTCTTGAATGGAATCGAATTATGGTTTTATCTATATTTTTCAGATGACGCTCTATTTCAGGAACAACATTACGAGGGAAGTCTATAATCCATTGCAGGAATTCCGGGTCCAGGTCATCATCAGTCCATGGCATATCGGCACGCTCCTTACCCAACCGCGATTTTGCACCCTCTATGCATTCCTCCAGAGGCAAATCGAAATAGAACACCATATCACAGCAAGCCAGCCTGACAGGAAGGGTACGTGCATAATTCCCATCTAAAATCCATTCATCTTCTGCCACAAGTTGAGCCAATCGTCGGTCGAACTCCTCTCGGCCGATTACAGTACGGTCAGGACGATGCCAAATCATGTCAAGATAATGAAGCGTCAAACCTGTCTTCGCTGAAAGTTTGCGGGCGAACGTGCTCTTGCCGGCACCCGGACACCCGATGACGATAGCTCTTCTCATTGCAGTTCAAAAGTAAAATTTGATATTTAACCCAAAAATTTGTTGTTATAATCGATACAGAAAGTATTTGTGCATGTCCCTACATCGGTCGGTTCCATAAATCCGATAGGCCATTAGCCCATAGGTATGAACAACCGGCCAATGCAGGAATCCGCTCAACGTGGAAATCCTCTCAATGTAGGGACATGCCTTTGGCATGTGTCAAGGTTCCCACCTGATATTCCGGCATTTACAGAACCGGAACGCAATCAAACATGCCGAAGGCATGTCCCTACATCGGTCGGTTCCATAAATCCGATATGCCATTAGCCCATAGCGCCATAATCCGAATCCAAAGTTTCATCCGCATATTTCATAATTTTATACGACACTTAATTCAGCACACATACTTAACAATTTCCATATAACTGTATTACGACACAATGATAAAATTATTATCAGGAATCCACAAAATCCTGAAAGCTACCGTAAAGGCCTACTCCCTTGCCAGACGCACAGCCGGCATTCAATAACACCCGGAAACATCGGGCAAGCCTATAATATCCACACCCACCGACAAATCGCAATAAAAACAAGTGAAATCTTGTTATAGGATTATGGCAGACAAGATGACACCGGAACAGCGAAGCCGTTGCATGGCGGCAGTCAAGGGGAAAGACACAAAGCCGGAGATGATTGTGCGGAAGTATCTTTTCTCCAGAGGCTTGCGCTATCGGGTCAATGTCCGCAAACTGCCTGGGACCCCGGACATTGTGCTGAGAAAATACAAGACAGTCGTTTTCATCGACGGTTGCTTCTGGCATGGGCATGAAGGGTGCAAGCATTTCCGACTCCCGACATCAAATGAATATTTCTGGCGACATAAAATAGCTATGAATTACGCACGCGACTATGCCAACAACATAGAACTTGAACTGGCCGGATGGAGAGTGGTCCGGGTCTGGGAATGCGAAGTCAAGACGAAAGCCTTACAGGCAGAAACCCTACGCAACCTATACTCCAATATAACCGGCACGTCATATGACAATGCCTCTTGCCACACCGGAACGGAATCAGAAGCCGCCGAACCTGACACACTATACGGAAAATAGATCTCAAAAGGGCATCCATAACCTTGAAGATAGTAAACAAACCGGAAAAAGAGCATGTTATAATAGTGGAATCACACAGTGTGACTCCTTATTTAACATTATGTAATCATGGACAATCCGCTATTCAAAATCCCTTATGGCCTCTATATTGTCACAGCTAATTCAGACGGCCGTGACAACGGTTGTATTTCCAACACATTTGAGCAGGTGACATGCACTCCAAACCAGGCATCCGTTTGCCTGAACAAGAGTTCTCTCACCTGTGAGATGATTCAGAAAACCAATAAATTCACAGTATCCGTCATCAGTCAGAAAGCCGATTTCAGTCTGTTCCAGAGATTTGGGTTCCAATCCGGCCGCGACGTGGATAAATTCAAGGATTTCTCCGATATAAAACGTCTTGAGAACGGAACTCTTGCAGTCACATTGGGCACAAACTCATATTTCAGTGTCAAAGTGTCAAAAAGTATCGACCTTGGCACCCACATGATGTTCATCGGGGAAATAACTGAAATGGCGACTCTCAACGATGTGGTCTCCGCCACCTACAGCTATTATCTGGATAATATCAAGCCCAAACCGGCTCAAGCATCATCCGCCGGTTCGGGACACACCGTATGGCGTTGCAAGGTGTGCGGCTATGAATATACCGGCGACGAGATTCCGGATGACTTCGTATGTCCAATATGCAAACATCCGGCTTCTGACTTCGAGAAAGTAACTGTCAACGATAATGTGAGCGACCACCCTACCAACCAGTATTCCGGCACACAGACAGAAAAGAACCTTCAGGAAGCCTTCGCAGGTGAAAGTATGGCACGCAACAAATACACATACTTCGCATCGGTGGCCCGCAAAAACGGATTCGAGCAGATTGCCGCAATATTTGAACATACCGCCGCAAACGAGAAGGAACATGCCGAGCTATGGTGCAAGGCACTCGGAGGAGTCAGCCAGGACACCGCAGTGAATCTCCTACACGCCGCAGAGGGTGAAAACTATGAATGGACCGACATGTACGACCGTTTCGCAAAGGACGCTGACGCTGAAGGATTTCACGACCTCGCAAAACAATTCCGTGGCGTAGCGGCAATCGAGAAGACTCATGAGGAACGCTACCGTAAACTCCTTGAGAACGTGGAGGCACATGAGGTGTTCCGCAAGAGTGGGGTGACTGTGTGGGAATGCCGAAACTGCGGACATATCTGCATCGGCACCGAAGCCCCGGAAGTGTGCCCCGTATGCTTCCATGCCCAAAGCTATTTCGAAGTGAGGGCTGAGAATTATTAAAGCGACCTAAATCACAAAAATGTGCATTGTGTTTGATTTGCAGACAATCAAGCACAATGCACATTTTTGTCAACTACATATATCAAACGGCTAATCCTCTTCAAGATGTTCTATACGCCTCGACGGGACAGTATTGATAATCAGCGGCACTGTCTCAACATCGACTATGCTGGTGTCAAGTCCGTAGGCACTCTCCTCAGAGACTCCGGCTTTTCTTATCACCGAATGAAGCATCATCATCACAGTGTCGCTCCACTTGCAATTACTGTCGGGAGAGAAAACCCTGTGTATCATCACAAACCTGAAATTTCCGGGAATCCCTCTTGATGCAAGCGACGGATGGCTGCTCGTGAGGCGTATCTCCCCTTTCTCAGTCATGTCCTCGACAATCTGACGAAGGTATGCGCTGATACGTGGCTGCACCCTGAATCCGACACTCAGCTTGACACACACCAATGTGTCAGGCACAAGCACCTTATAAGAATAGCTGAGAATATCCGGATCATCGCATTGCTCGATATGGAGAATCCAGTAATGGTCGGCACGTTTCGGACCCTTGTTGACAATGGAATAAAGCAACTTATGCTCTACCACTCCAAGCTCCGGGGACTTGCTGAGATACACCAGGTTGGATGCATAATAAGGCACCGTGGCATCCTTCTTTATGTCGCGAACCAAAGGGAGGGATTCACTGATATCAGAGAAATCAATATAACGGTTTCTCGTCATCGTAGCCTTATACCACACAATCATAACAGCGCATATTATCCCACCCAACAGAATCGTGTACCAGCCGCCATGCATGAATTTCGACAGATTGGCCGCAAAGAAAACACCCTCTATACCCATAAACACGAACGAGAATAACCCTGTCAATATTTTCCCGACGCCTTTGTGGCGCATATAGAAAGCAAGCAACACTGTAGTCATGAGCATCGTTATTGTGATGGCAAGCCCATAGGCGGCTTCTATTCCGGTGGAATCCCCGAAAATCAATATCGTCAAGATACATCCTATATAAAGAGCCCAATTGACCGACGGGATATAGAGCTGCCCTTTCAGCCTTGTGGGATATTTGATGCGGAACCGTGGTGACAGGTTCAGATTCATCGCCTCCCCAAATATCGTGAAAGCCCCGCTCAAGAGAGCCTGACTGGCAATTATGGCCGCCCCTGTCGAGATTATGACCCCGAACAATATCATTTTCGCCGGCATAACGGCGTAGAAAGGGTTCGTGTCCGGAGAAATCGAGCCGGGACTTTGTGATATAATCCACGCTCCCTGCCCAAGATAATTCAGAATCAGAGCCGTCTTGACAAATATCCACGTGGCGGTTATATTCCGGCGGCCACAGTGTCCGAGATCGGAATAAAGCGCCTCCGCTCCTGTGGTGCAAAGGAACACCGCACCTAAAATCAGAAACCACTCCGGCGACGACACAAGCAGCCTTACGGCATACCAGGGGTTGAATGCCTTGAGAATAGAATAGTCGCAATGAATATTCAAGCCCCCTATTATGCCGAGGGTCAGAAACCATACGAGCATGAACGGCCCGAAGCCCTTCCCTATGGCAGAAGTGCCAAACTGCTGTGCCAGGAAAATCATAGTGATTATAGCGATGACAATCGGCTTGACGGGAGCCGACGGGCTGACAGCCTTCAACCCCTCTACAGCGGAAGTCACCGTTATCGCCGGCGTAATCACTCCGTCAGCGATCAAAGCCCCGGCCCCTATTGCGGCCAGAAGATAGAGCCATCCCGGACTATGCCGCTTCACAAGGGCATACAAGGCAAGGATACCTCCCTCTCCCCTATTGTCGGCCCGAAGTGCAATCGCCACATACTTGACTGTAGTCTGCAACGTCAGCGTCCATATCACACACGACACTGCCCCGATAATATAATCCGGCGTAAAATCTGGATTCACCCCCAAGATGGCTCTCATGACATACAAGGGAGAAGTGCCTATGTCGCCGAACACAATCCCCAGTGCCACCAGCAGCGAGGCCGCCGTGACCCTGCGGAGACTGCTCTCTCCGGCTCCGTTATTCTCTTTTTCCTTCATATAAAATTCATCTAATCATATGTTGGGAAATGGTCTGGACTCCATTTCCGTTCTCCCGGGCGGGAGTGTTCACATATTTTTTCAGTCCTACTTCTAAAGATAACATTTGTTTAGAAAACCACGGCAAACGGCATTTTGTTTTCAAGACAAAGCCTTTTGATTCGGGACCGTCATCGGCCCGACGCTCTCAGGACATATCCTACAGGCTTATTCTCTAAATATTCAAACATTTTATTGAATTATGAAAAGTATCACAACATTCACCCTGCAGTATGCCCATCGCTTCCTTGGATTCAAAGGGGAGGCACAGTACCTCCACGGCCACACAGGCACCCTTACAATCGAGGTGGAGGATTCCATCAATCCCGGAGTGAACATGGTGTTCCCGTGTAACGAAATCAAAAAGACAGCCTGGAACCTGCTGAAAAACTTCGACCACGCTCTCGTATTACGTGAAGACGACCCTCTCCTGCCAGCCATCATCGGAGTCTATGAGAAGCAGGGAATCAAGGACGGACATCCGCAGAACCTTCTGAAAGGCCCCGCATTCAAGAATGACCTTGCCATCGCATATCCGGACGCGCGCCTGGTGGTCACAAAGGAGACGATGACCGTGGAAGGGATGATTAAGATTGTGTATAGCCTGCTTAAAGACAAACTGAATATATCAAAAATAACATTCACAAGCGGCGACAACGCGGCATCCCAGGAATACACACCCGCCGGCTCTGTGGAACGTTGCCCTCTCTGCGGCATCGCCCTCAACGAGGAAGGGGTATGTGAGAAATGTGGCTACAAGAAGCCATGACCTCCGATAAGTCACATCATAAAAAGGGCTTCTCCCGCCAATGCTGGAGAAGCCCTTTTTATGATATGACACTCGACAGAGGCCCATCACTTCACCGCCGTCACAAGCCACGCGATGAAGGCACAGACCCGGAATCCGACATTACTACCGCTACCCCATCCTCCGTTGGCGCGTCAACTCCTCTGAGCGTATAGTCCTTGACATCCACAAGCACTATCGCGGGACGATATTCCGGAACAGCATAGCTGAACGTGATGTCGTTGACGTGAAGCCCTTCGACATGGCGGGCAAACAGGCCATAGGCCGGGGTGGGACCCGCAAACTTAGGTTCGGGATAATGAGTGCCCTGTTCCCGATATTCCCTATAAGCCATGTCCTTCGTGCCGCCGCCTCGGTAATGCAACCGGATATTATTGAGCCAGACGTTCCGTATCGGCTCATCCGGCATACCGGTTATTATGATTGAACACAGGGAATCGCAATCCTGTGCCACGACATTGGAAATCTGTATGTCTCCTGCAGTTGACCGACGCGTCACTTCCTTAGGGCCACGGTTTCTGCAACCGGTGGTGATATATATGGGGTAATGATGGACATGATTCATCGTCACATTGCTCACGGATATATTCTCCATTGTGCCTTGGTCAACCTCCTCGAAGGCAAGTCCGCTCGAATAATTGAAAGTGCAGTTGGACAATGTTATGTCGCGATACCCTCCGTTTGACTCTGTGCCAAGCTTGAAACGCCCGCACACCCAATTCACTTTCTCAGGCACATATGTGCCGTCAAGCAGTGTTCCCAGCTTATAGCCGGTCACATGGCAATTCGTGACGGAAATATGCTCACACATCACCGGCTTTTTCAAGGCATATGAACTCTTCAACACTATGGCGTCGTCGCTTGGCGTGTTGACCTTGCAGTTGGATACCGTTATATATTTGCAACAGTCGATATCTATGCCATCACGGTTTGTGTCGATTGTGACATTGTCGATTGTCCCCCTCTCGCATCCTGTCATTATTATAGCGAAATGGCCACCCCGGAAAATGGTGATGTCTCGAATGGTGACATTCCGGCATAGCTTGAGGGCAATCGACTTGTCGCCGGTGCCTATGGAACCACCCTGCACATTCCCGGCTTTCTCCGTGTCCTTTTTCGTGAGTCCCACTCCGTCTATCATCCCCTGGCCTGTAATCCAGATATTTTCCTGGCCCTCGGCCCATATAAGGGAATTATGGAAATATGTGTGCCCCCCGTCCTGATATTCCGGGAAGCCTCCGAACGACTCACTTTCGTCATATGCCTTCATCTCCGCCGGCGCGGCCACAATCACACTCCCGGCGCCGAGATGAAGATTAATGTTCGATTTCAGACGTATGCTTCCGCTGAGATATGCCCCCGCAGGCAAATACACCTCCCCGCCACCGGCGTCATAAGCCGCCTCGATAGCCTTGTTGATTGCAGGTGAATCAAGCGTCTTGCCATCTCCCACGGCTCCATACGCCCTGACATCATAAACCACGCTCCCTCTCGCCACGGCTGTCATCACGAACAGCGTGACAAAAAATACAATTCGTTTCATTGACTTATTTTATAAATGTTGCATATAATATCATATAGACGGCTGTCACATACGTGATTCCACCATCGCGAGAATCCGTGCTTCCTCTCTCGCGGCGTCAGCCTCCATCCTCTCTCCTCTCGCGATTAGAGCCTCCGCTCTCCCTCGGTCCTTCAGTCCGGATGCATTGATTTTGACATTGAGGAAAGCTCCTCTCACCGCAGCCCTTGCGGCAAGCGCACCGACACCGGCATCCGTCACAGATGCAGGATTCCCTCTCTCGGCCATTTCAGACACCACGCCAAACACCTTCATGGCAGTCTCCATAGTGCGTAAAGGCACCTCAGTGGCATATAACGTGGCTTCCTCCAACGCAGCGGCACGGGCTTCCTTCTCAGCCTGTGTCCCCTTAGGCATAGCAAACACTTGCATTATCCTGTTGAACGCGGCTGTGTCCTCATCAACAAGACGGAGGAGCGATTCCATGAGCTCCTGTCCCCTTTCGGCGACAGTGGAAAAGCTCTCCCAACAGTCATCATATGCCGCCTTATGGGCCGACAGATTGGCCACCATAGTGCCTAAGGAGGCCGCCAAAGCCCCCATATAAGCGGATATCGACCCGCCGCCCGGAGCAGGAGACTCCGAGGCGGTCTCCTCGGCAAGTCCACGTGCCGACAGGTCAACAAGTCTCCTTGAAGCCTTGTCCTCTATAAGATATTCTATCACCTTCCGGGAAGGGTCGAATTCCCCAAGTTCATCAAGTCCCATAGAGCGTATCGCGATCCTTATTATCTCACGGTCGGGAATACCCGTTGACCGGCGTTGCTTACGCAGGAAATACTTGCCGGCCTCCACAAGCGTGCGCTTCGGCACAAGACCAACAATCTCCGTACCCGTAACTCTTACGCCTCGTTCATTAGCCGCCCGGCACACCTCATCAAAAGCCACATGCAAGGGCACTTCAGAAATATCGGTGATATTCATCGACACCTGGGCTATCTCATATTCGTCGATATACCACCCGATGGCCTTGGTTCCTTTCAATGTGCCCGGAATCATCACCACATTCCCTTCGGCATCCTTGACTGGTTTCCCAGTCACTTTCCCGCCTTCCCTCATAGGACGGCCCTTCTCTCGCACATCAAAAGCAATCGCGTTGGCTCGCCGCGTGGAAGTGGTGTTAAGGTTGAAATTCACGGCTATCAGGAAGTCTCTCGCCCCGATTGTAGTTGCCCCGGTCCTGGCCACACCCTCGTCAAACGCCCGATTGCCGAAATCAGGGCCTTTCTCCTCAGACCCCATCTTCTCCGGCAAAGCCTCATATTCACCTTCACGACACACGGCAAGATTCTTCCGCTCCGGCCTAAGAGCCGACGCCTCGTAACAATATGTGGGCACTCCGAGCTCTGCCGCGACACGCTCCGCAAGCTTGCGTGCCATATCGGCACATTCCTCGAGCGAGACTCCCGACACAGGTATCAGAGGACACACATCTGTAGCCCCCATCCGAGGATGAGCTCCATGGTGGGCACGCATGTCAATCACCTCCGCAGCCTTCCTTATCCCCTCGAAAGCGCCCTCAACAACGGCCTCCGGAGTCCCTACAAAGGTCACTACCGTGCGGTTGGTAGCCTCGCCGGCATCAACATCAAGAAGACTTACGCCATCAACAGAGCATATCGCATCCGTAATTGACTTTATCTTCTCCTTATCACGTCCCTCGCTGAAATTAGGCACGCACTCAATGATTCTTGTATCCATTCGGTCTATCAGATTTTAAGAATTGGTTTGATATTTTCCGTAAACTTAACAAAAAGTATCTGAATACACCAAATCAAAACCCCATTTTATTTGTTTTTACAGAAAGAAAACCGTAACAATACACACCTCTGAAATGCGTTAGACACACAATTTAAAAAAATACTGCAAAAAGGGTTAAGAAAAACAAAAAGATTTGGATTATATTGGAATCAATACTAACTTTGCAACAGTTACAAAATAGTTAAACGAATTATGAACGACCGACAACTATTCTCAAATGCCCGTCTGGCTGAAATGATCCACAATAGTGGAGTTCGGCCATCAGCACAGCGGATAGCAGTTCTCGCATCGATAGCAAATCATGGGAGCCATCCATCGGCCGACACCATATTTTCGAAAATCAGACAAGAATATCCATCAATGTCAAGAACTACGGTCTATAACTCTCTCCATGCACTCGCAAGCGCCGGACTCGTAAGAGAACTGGAAATAGAGAGCGGCAACAAAAGATATGACCTTGCGCCTCAGCCTCCTCATAGCCATTTCATATGCAGAAACTGCGGCAAGGTGATTGACATTGAATTGCCGGAAGGAATAAATACAGGAAACATCCACGGCCTTCAGATAGACAGTATCGACGTTTACTACAAAGGATTGTGTGGGGAATGCTCAAGTGGCGGGACATGAAATGTGTGATTCTGCAGAAATACCTGTCCAAAATATCGGACAGACAAACATTTCCGTGAACCATCCCACTGAATTTGACAAAAATAATAAATAACTCTAAATAAAATTTCAACATGAAAGAACTGAAAGGAACAAAAACTGAGAAAAACCTCCAGGAGGCATTCGCAGGTGAATCACAGGCCCGTAACAAATACACCTACTTCGCTTCCAAGGCTCGCAAAGACGGGTTCGAGCAGATTGCCGCAATATTCGAAGAGACTGCAAACAATGAAAAAGAGCATGCCAAACTATGGTATAAACTGCTCAACGGAGGAGAGGTTTCCGACACAATGACCAATCTCCGTGAGGCGGCCGAAGGAGAGAACTATGAATGGACCAACATGTATGACCGCATGGCGAAAGAGGCGGAAGAGGAAGGATTCCCCAAAATTGCATTCAAATTCCGTGCCGTAGCCGCCATCGAACGTCACCACGAGGAACGCTACCGTCGCCTTCTGGCAAACATCGAGGAAGGAATCGTGTTCTCCCGCGATGACGACAGAATCTGGATATGCCGCAACTGTGGCCATATAGTCATCGGCAAGAAAGCCCCGGAAATCTGTCCCGTCTGCGACCACCCGAAAAGCTTCTTCGAAATCAATGCACAGAACTATTGATTCCCCTGAACAATCATAGCAACAATCCCAGAATATTTCTGCTTTCAAAGGGTCTGTCGGCTTCTCCGACGGGCCCTTTTAACATAATCTAACATCATTACACAATCCATCATGACACCATGTTTGTTTTTAAGATAAGCATCAGGAAACGCGTCTCCTGACAGGAGACTCTCAGACTCCTCTAATGACGGGAACAAAAAAATTCCGCCTGTTGCAGTTTTTTTTCATTTTCTTGAAAACAAAACCGCCGCATCATATGTTATGAAGATATATTACAAACTATCACGTTTATTTAATTAAAATCTCTATGTCACCATTCTCATTCTCACAAAGAGTTCAGTCCCAACTTTCATTCAGGGAAAATGAACACGCCATGACACAAGAAATCAGCAACAATGAGTCCGTAGAACTACGCTCGGAGTATTGGACCTGACCAAAGAACAATATGCATTTTCATTGCATATCAGAATAAAACAGCCATGTCAAATCCCAAGGAATCGACATGGCTGTTTTATTTAAACAAAAAAATCATACTGCCATCTATCCCCCAATCCGTCCCCCTCAACTATGTGCCTCCCCATTTTTCATATTGTATGATAACAGTTTTTTTTGTAATTTTGCACCGAAGTTGTGTATGCTGTCTCTCAACACGCACCTGGTCTCTATTCATATCGAAGTAATCCATACTCAGGAGAAAAGAGCGGACAATAACATGGCAGCATTCCCTCTTCGACATCAATCAAAACTAAACACTGTTTATATGGGAGGTTTTTTCGGAGCAGCATCAAAACATGCCTGCCGAAATGAACTATTTTACGGAGTTGACTACAACTCTCATTTAGGAACGCGTCGTGCAGGAATGGCTACCTACGATTCTGACGACAAATGCTTCTGCAGAAGCATCCACAGCATCGAGAACACTTACTTCCGCACCAAGTTCGAGGACGAACTTTCCAAGTTCAAGGGGGACATCGGCATCGGAGTTATAAGCGACAATGACCCTCAGCCGATTGTAATCAACTCTCATCTCGGCAAATTCGCAATCGTGACGGTAGCGAAAATTTGCAACATCGACCAGCTGGAGAAAGAACTTCTCGATGAAGGGAGGCATTTCGGGGAACTCAGTTCTGGACGGACCAACCAGACAGAACTCGTGGCATTGCTCATCAACAAGGGGAAGACATTCGCTGAAGGCATCGAATACATGTTCAGCAAAATCGACGGCTCATGCTCGTTGCTTATCCTGACAGAAAATTCAATAATCGCGGCACGCGACCAACTTGGCCGCACCCCTATAATCCTTGGCAAGAAAGAAGACGGCTCCGGATTCGCAGCCTCATCCGAGTCAACGGCTTTTCCCAATCTCGGTTATGAACATTACCGCGACCTGGGACCCGGAGAGGTGGTGGAAATAACTCCCGATGATGTGAGAGTGGTGACACCCGCTGGCGAAGAGATGCAGATATGCTCATTCCTTTGGGTCTATTATGGCTTTCCCACATCTTCCTATGAAGGCACCAATGTGGAGGACATGAGATTCAAGTCAGGATTTGAAATGGGGAAAACAGATGAAAGCGCCGTTGACTGCGCCGCAGGAATCCCCGACTCCGGAGTCGGCATGGCCCTCGGATATGCCGCAGGCAAAGGAGTTCCATATCGCCGCTGCATAGCAAAATACACTCCGACATGGCCTCGGAGCTTTACCCCTTCCGAACAGTCACGGAGGAAATTAGTGGCAAAGATGAAGCTCGTTCCCAACAGTGCAATGCTTTATGGACAACGGGCACTTCTTTGCGATGACTCGATTGTGCGCGGCACACAGCTCTCCGACAATGTCCAGGACCTCTACGACCTTGGCGCCAAGGAAGTGCACATCCGCATTGCGTGTCCTCCACTTATCTATAGTTGCCCATTCATAGGATTCACTTCATCGAAGAGCGACATGGAACTCCTCACACGACGCATAATCGGTGAACTCGAAGGAGACCCCAACAAGAATCTGGACAAATATGCCCAGACCGGTTCTCCGGAATATAACGTTCTCGTTGAGAAAATCCGAGAGAGATTCGGGCTGTCTTCGTTGAAATTCAACCCGATTGAGACTCTTGTGGAAAGCATCGGCCTTCCGAAATGCCGTCTGTGTACCCACTGTTTCGATGGCTCAAGCCGATTCCATCCTTGCAAGAAAGACTGTCGTTAGACTTTAGAGACGGTCTCCTTTGGGCATATACGGCAAGACTCGTATGACGTATCAAATTGAAAGACAGATAAACGGAAAAGGCCGATACCTTTCGGGTATCGGCCTTTTCCGTTTATCTGTTTTCCTTATTTTCGCGACATATCAACCATTCCTACAGGGTCTTACTGTCGATAGCCAGCGAAATCAATATCCATGCGTCACTCGAACTTGGAGAAATCCACGTTACGCATGTCTCCGCTGGTCAGGAACTCCGTATGGAACGCAAGTGAAGCTCTGAGAGTGTGTGGTGTCTGTCCTCCGGAAGGACCTCCCAACCTGAGATAATCAGAAAGCAATTCCTTATACATAGGATGGACACAGTTCTTGATTATCTCCTCTGCACGCTGCACAGGATCCTTGCCTCGGAGGTCGGCTATTCCCTGGTCGGTCACAATTATATCGACAGAATGCTCTGAATGATCCATATGAGAAACCATCGGCACGATGTTCGAAATCTTTCCCTCTTTGGTGATTGACGGACAAGAGAAGATGGATATATAGGCATTTCTCGCAAAGTCGCCGGAACCACCGATGCCGTTCATCATCTTGGTGCCTGTGACATGAGTGGAGTTGACATTGCCGAAGATATCCGCTTCAAGGGCCGTGTTCATAGCTATGACACCGAGACGGCGTATAACCTCCGGATTATTAGAAATCTCAACCGGACGAATCACAACCTTATCCTTGAAGAAATCGATATTGTCTATCACATCCTGTTCCACCTCATTTGAGACAGTAAGAGAGCTGGTGCTGCCGAACTTGCATCTCCCCTTCTTCATAAGGTCGATCACGGCATCCTGAATCACTTCCGTGTACATCGCAAACGGAGGAATCTCCTTGGCGTCGGCAAGTCCGTAAAGCACAGCGTTAGCCACATTGCCCACTCCACTCTGGATTGGAAGGAATTCTGACGGGATACGGCCTGTCCTCATTTCATTAATCAGGAAGGAACATACGTTTTCTCCGATACGGTTAGTCACCTCATCGGGGGTAGTGAATGCCTTTACGCCATCGTAAGAATCACTCATCACTACTCCGACAATCTTCTCAGGGTCAATTTTCAACACCGGAGAGCCAATCCTGTCGTTGGGATGGAACACAGGTATCTCGCTCCTGTAAGGAGGGTCAAGGGGAAGATAGATGTCATGCAACCCATGGAGTGCGTGATGAAGCCTCTCGTTAAGCTCAATCACGACTTTCTTCGCATATTTGGCATAAGTGGGCACATTGCCGACACCCATTCCTACCACACATGTGCCATCGTCCTTGATGTCGCTCACCTCTATTATGGCCACATCAAGGTCTCCATAGAATCCATAACGGAACTTCTGGGCGAGTTCTGACAGATGAAGGTCGAAATAATGACAGTCGTGAGCGTTGATTCTCTTGCGCAGGTCCGGAAGATTCTGATAAGGTGTCCGCTTTCCTATCGCATTGGCACGGGCAAGCATGCCGTCACAGCGGTCGCTTGTAGAAGCCCCGGAAAAAATATTGATTTTAAACGGTTTTCCCTCAGCATGCATACGCTCTGCCTTTTCCGCTATGGCTCCTGGCACAACCTTAGGGGCACCGGGTGCGGTGAATCCTGACAGTCCGACATTGTCTCCGTCATGAAACAACTCGGCCGCCTCCTGTGGGGTAAGTATCGGAAATCTCATTTCTTATTTGAGTTTGATAGTATTTTTGATATGATATAGAATATCTCTCACTCAATCATAAGCTGTCGAAAAACCTCTTATAGTTGGTTGTGCGAATTTAGCCATTTTATTCCACATCCACAAATTATTACGCCTCCAATTATCAACTCAACGTTTTTTGATTTTCTCATTTTATGAGTTCCTCTTCGCCGGGGCCATAATCCTTCGGCTACATTCATTTGTTATTATCATGAATGTATCCCCAAAATACGGCGTCACACATTCCAATCACATTGTAGTCTAATCTGAGATTGATATCAAATGAACATGATTCCACATTCCGCAACCTCGAAGGAAAACAAAGCCAATAATGAAGCTGGAGGCAAGCTGATAAGGAAATATATCGGCTCGGGAATACGATATGCTATTCCACTTGCCATATCGGTGGGTCTTGTGGTATGGCTGTTCGACAAGGTTGACTTCAAGGAAGTCATGAGGACAATTCGAGAAGGTTGCGATTTTTTCTGGATTGCCGTGATGATGCTCATTACAACCATCTCACATATGATCAGAGGAGTGAGATGGGGACTGCAACTTCGTGCGGCAGGGGTGAAAAGGATGCCTGTAGTATGCGAATGGGTTACTATCTGGGGCGCATATGCCCTCAATCTACTGTTTCCGCAACTTGGTGAGGCATGGAGATGTGTATTCGTGAGCAAAAGGCAGAATACGCCACTCTCCACCGTAATAGGAACTGACGTGGGCGACAGAGGTTCAGACCTCATCGTGGTGTTGCTTCTGATGGGGATTGCACTGGTTGTGGCTCATCCTGAAATCAGCGATTTCATCACAAGATACTCATTCGGAGAAAAAATTGAAAAGCTTACTGAGACTCCCTGGCTATGGATTGGGACAGCAATCATAATTGCAATCTTTTGGGCCGTATGCCATTATCTCAAGGAATATAAATGGGTGCGCCAGCTCGACACCAACCTCTCTCGCATGTGGGAAGGATTCAAGGTAATCTTCACCATGAGGAAATGGTGGCTCTACCTTATCCTTACTGCAGGAATATGGACATGCTATTTCCTGGAGACATATGTGTGCTTCTTTGCCTTTCCATTCACACGACACCTCATTGACACCCGCATGGACTATGGCTTCCTTCCCGGCCTGGTGGTATTCGTGTTCGGCTCCTGCTCAATGGCGATACCATCAAACGGGGGTCTCGGCCCCTGGAATCTCGCTGTGATGTTCGCCCTGTCGTTGTTCGGGCTTTCCAACACCGAAGGTACTGCCTTCTCTATAGTTATGTGGAGTTGCCAAGCCGTGATGCTAATTCTCCTCGGACTCTTCTCGGCCGGCTACATCACCGTCACCGGCAAGCGCACAACACATTCCACCCCCACAAAATCAAACTGACGAAAAGCAAAGACTATCTACGCAGTGTAGTGCGGACAAGAGAAAACAGGCCCGATGGTATCCATCGGGCCTGTCCTTTCAGTAATCTGTAATAATACTATTACTTCTTAGCGATTTTCTTGTAGCCATATACAGCGCGGTCGCCAAGTTCCTCCTCTATGCGGAGAAGCTGGTTGTATTTCGCCATACGGTCAGAACGGCTTGCAGAACCGGTCTTGATCTGGCCGGCGTTCATAGCGACTGCGAGGTCTGCGATAGTCGCGTCCTCAGTCTCGCCTGAACGGTGAGAGATAACTGCAGTGTAGTTGTTGCGCTGAGCCATCTGCACGGCACGAAGAGTCTCAGTCAGAGAACCAATCTGGTTAACCTTTACAAGGATTGAGTTAGCACAACCCTCCTCGATACCCTTCTCAAGATATTTAACGTTGGTCACGAAGAAGTCATCGCCCACGAGCTGACAACGGTTGCCGATAAGGTCTGTAAGAATCTTCCAGCCTTCCCAGTCGTTCTCATCCATACCGTCCTCAATTGAGTCAATAGGATATTTGGTGATGAGATCCTCGAGATATTTAGCCTGCTCTGCGCTGGTGAGCTTCTTGCCGTTCACCTCTTTCTCTACGCCGTTCTTGAGATGAGTGTAGTCATACACGCCATTCTGATAGAACTCTGAAGAAGCGCAGTCAAGACCGATGGTAACGTCTTTTCCGGGCTCATAGCCGGCAAGCTTGATAGCCTCGACAATCACATTGAGGGCATCCTCCGTGCCTTCGAGCTTGGGTGCGAAACCACCCTCGTCGCCGACTGCAGTTGAGAGACCGCGCTTTTTGAGAACAGTCTTAAGATTGTGGAACACCTCTGTACCCATGCGGATACCCTCTTTGAAGCAGCAAGCGCCTACAGGACGGATCATGAACTCCTGGAAGCAGATAGGAGCGTCAGAGTGTGCGCCACCGTTGATGATGTTCATCATAGGAACCGGAAGCACATAGGTGTCGCATCCGCCGATATAGCGGTAAAGCGGCAGGTCAAGATAGTTGGCCGCAGCCTTTGCAACCGCGAGAGAAACACCGAGAATTGCATTCGCGCCAAGGTTTGACTTGGTGGGAGTGCCGTCAAGGTCAAGCATGATCTTGTCAACGCCAATCTGGTCGAGAGCGCTGTGGCCGCAGAGTGCGTCTGCGATAGGGCCGTTTACGTTGGCTACAGCCTTCTGCACGCCCTTGCCCATGTAGCGGCTCTTGTCGCCGTCGCGGAGTTCGAGAGCCTCGTTCTCGCCGGTAGATGCTCCGGAGGGAACCGCAGCACGACCTACTACACCGCTTTCAAGAATTACATCTACTTCTACTGTGGGATTGCCGCGTGAGTCAAGAATCTCGCGACCGATAATCTTTTCAATTTTCATGTCTTGATATATGATTTAAAAAAACCTTTCATTTATGTTTTCTGTGGAGATTGGGCATCCACCTCGAATGACATCTCTTGTCGGAATGGCATCCGTGAAGGGAGCTTCCCCCTTTTTCACACTGCAAATTTAGAAATAAATTCTCATATTACATACATTCCTCTCAGTTTTTTAAACTATTTTACAACCATTTTACATCTTTATCTCATGTGCGCTATTGCCGCCTTACTCAACATCCACTCCGCGGCCATGCCCCTTCCCTCCTACTCTCCTGCCTTGATTGGGGATATTTTCATATTCTTATTGGAATATCTCCCATTTTTTGTAACTTCGCACGCAATATGACACCTTCGCTTCTGGCTCAATCTGCCATCTCCGAACTTCCGTTCACTCCGAACCAGGGACAACTCGCCCTGATCACCGCCCTTTCCACGTTTATCGTCTCACGTGGACCTCGCGACGTGTTCGTCTTGAACGGATATGCCGGGACCGGAAAGACATCGGTCATGGGGGCTATCGTGAGAGCCATGAAACGGGCATCCGTCAAAACCGTGATTCTCGCTCCCACCGGAAGAGCCGCCAAAGTGGCCGCCTCCCTTTCCGGAGACACCGCCTTCACAATCCATAAGAGGATTTTCCGTGGCAACTCTGCCGACCCGGCAAACACCACCTTCTTTCTGGCTGAAAACCGCGACCACCTCGCCACTTTCATAATTGACGAGGCATCATTAATCACCGACGCGCCCTCCTTTGGAGCTTCTGTGTTGCAACAGCTGTCGCGCCACGTATATAGCGCTCCCGGATCAGCCATGATTCTCGTAGGCGACACCGCGCAGCTTCCCCCTGTCGGAATGTCTGACAGCCCGGCAATGAATCCCGACAGACTGCGGGCAATCGGTCTGAATCCCATCCTGTTCTCTCTCGACACTCCGGTGAGACAGACTTCAGGGAGCGGGATCCTCTACAATGCCACCATCGTCAGACAATTCCTGTTTTCCGGATTCAATCCTGCCGACTTCTCCATGTATGCCTCCCAATTCCCGGATGTCGAGGTGGTCTCTTCCTCGCAATTAGCCGACAAGCTTTCCGACTCCTGGGGAACCGTGGGCACGGAGGAAACTCTGATTGTGACTCGTTCAAACCGGCGCGCCAACAACTTCAACAAAGCTATCCGCAACTTGGTGATGTATGCCGACGAACCTATACAACAAGGCGACAGGATTGTAATATCTAAAAATGACTACTATTGGAGTAAGGCAAACGGCCTGAAAAATTTCATCGCCAACGGAGAGACCGCACAGGTGACATGGGTGGGAAAAACGGAGAAAGCATACGGACGATGGTTTGTGGAAGCCGAACTGCGACTCCCCGATGTCGATACTCCCGTAGCCGCCAAAATAATGTTACGGAGTCTTGTGGCAGACGGACCGAACCTGCCTCGCGAAGAGATGGAACGCCTCTACAACAGGGTGATGGCGGAACATGAAGGGAGCATATCCCAAAAAATCAAAGGAGCGATGGAAGACCCCTATTACAACGCCCTGCAAGCCAAATACGCTTATTGCGTCACATGCCACAAGGCTCAGGGAGGGCAATGGAAACATGTATATATAGACATGGGGGCCATCGCACCCGACGCTATCGGCTCCGATTTCTACCGTTGGCTATACACCGCAATCACCCGCGCCACGGAACGCCTCTACTTTATAAACCCGACCGTAAAGATAGAATAATGGCATCCTCAATCAACATACCGCACTCATCCCGGAGACTATGGCGACACATTTTTGAAATGATTTGACAGGATATTTCCATATTTCAGAAATATTATCTAACTTTGCGCCCGAACAACAAGCCTTTACGGCATTTTGAAAACAATCAAGCAAAATGAAAGCATACGTTTTTCCGGGCCAGGGCGCTCAGTTCGTAGGCATGGGTAAAGACCTCTACGAGACAAACGCAGAAGCGCGCGTGCTCTTCGACAAAGCAAATGAAATACTCGGTTTCAGAATCACCGACCTTATGTTTGAAGGCACTGAAGAGGACCTCAAACAGACCAAGGTGACTCAGCCGGCCATCTTCCTCCACAGCGTGATTCTCGCCAAAAGCCTTGGCGAGGAATTCAAGCCCGACATGGTTGCCGGACATAGCCTCGGAGAATTCTCAGCCCTCGTGGCAGCCGGAGCCCTCTCATTCGAAGAGGGTCTGAAACTTGTATCCGCCCGCGCCCACGCGATGCAGAAAGCCTGTGAGGCACGTCCTTCCACAATGGCCGCCGTGCTCGCTCTCCCCGATGAGAAAGTTGAGGCGATTTGCGCCGAGGTGAACGACATCGTCGCTCCTGCCAACTACAACTGCCCCGGACAAGTGGTGATTTCCGGCTCAATCGAAGGAATCGACGCCGCTTGCGAGAAAATGCTCGCAGCAGGAGCGAAACGTGCCATGAAACTGAAAGTGGGAGGAGCATTCCATAGCCCCCTTATGCAACCAGCTCAGGAAGAACTCGCGGAAGCCATTGCCGCCGCTAAGTTCCAGACCCCGGTATGCCCGGTGTATCAGAATGTTGACGCCAAACCTCACACTGACCCCGAGGAAATAAAGGCAAACCTAATCAAGCAGCTCACAGCCCCGGTTCGTTGGACTCAGGATGTAGAGGCCATGATTGCTGATGGAGCCAACGAGTTTATCGAACTCGGCCCCGGAGCGGTGCTTCAGGGTCTTGTGAAGAAAATAAACCGCACTGTAGCCACATCCGGTAAACAGTGACATATTCCAAGAAATCTGACAATAAAGGAGCCCCTGACTTGTCGGAGGCTCCTTTATTTATAATAACGTAGAGAATTCAACGACAATTACTCTTGCACAGCAGTGCATGAATCAAAAATCACCGCTGTCAATAAATTTTTTTAATTATGAACGTAGCGATTGTAGGCGCAAGCGGCGCCGTAGGACAGGAGCTTCTCCGCGTACTTGACGAGCAGAACTTCCCTGTTGACAACCTTCGCCTTTTCGGCTCTAACAGAAGCGCCGGAAGCGAATATGAATTCCGTGGAAAGAAAATCACAGTCGAACTTCTCGACAAAGACTCAGACTTTTCCGGCATAGACATTGCATTCACTTCTGCCGGAGCAGGCACATCAAAAGAATACGCGGAAGTTATCACACGCCATGGCGCTGTGATGATTGACAACAGCAGCGCATTCCGCATGGATGCCGACGTGCCTCTCGTGGTGCCGGAAGTGAACGGAGCCGATGCCCTCGACCGTCCACGCAACATCATCGGAAACCCCAACTGCACCACGATACAGATGGTAGTGGCCCTCAAGCCTATACATGACCTCTCTCCTATCCGCCGAGTGCATGTGGCAACCTATCAGGCCGCCAGCGGAGCCGGAGCTTCCGCAATGCAGGAACTTGTGAACCAATTCCGCGAAATCAGCGAAGGGAAAGAACCCACAATCGAGAAATTCGCATATCAATTGGCCTACAACCTGATTCCTCATGTAGATGTGTTCACAGACAATGGCTACACCAAAGAGGAGATGAAGATGTATAACGAGACTCGCAAGATTATGCATGATGACGACATTAAAGTCAGCGCCACATGCGTGCGTGTGCCGGTGCTCCGTGCCCACAGCGAGGCAATCTGGGTAGAGACCGAGAAGCCTCTCTCTACCGAGGACGTGATGGAAGCGTTCAAAAACGCACCCGGACTCATCGTCAAGGACAATCCATCAGAGAAGGAATATCCCATGCCCCTCGACATAACCGGGAAAGACCCTGTATATGTGGGCCGTCTGCGCAAAGATCTCTCCGATCCATGCGGACTCAGCTTCTGGGTGGTAGGCGACCAAATCAAAAAAGGCGCCGCCCTCAACGCCGTACAAATCGCGCAATGGCTCATTGCAAACGACCAGCGCATACAGGCAAAGCTCTGAAAACAGCCCATCTGGATTCAGATGTACCCGCCATTTGCAAACCACTGTAAGACAAAGCCCTGGCTCTCGCGAACCAGGGCTTTGCCATTCTATAATATACACTTTTTTTAACAGAGAGAAGAGTTGCAAAAAACCTAACCTCTCTGTAAACTCAAATTCTACTTTGTAAGCTTCACGCGCTTGCTGTCCCAGATAAGATATATGATAAGGAGGGCATAGGCTACGCATCCGAGAATCTGGGTGAGTTCAGGACTTCCCGGTGTGGAATACTCAAATCCTGCGAATCTCGTTATTGCCGCGAATACCCCGAACAATGCACCTCCGGCAATAAGGCCGGAAGAGAGGAGGGTACCCCTGTCGCGACGCGCATCATTCACCTTGCTGTCTTTACTTGAATGACTCACATAGTAGGCAATCGCACCACCTACAAGCATAGGGGTATTGAGCGACAACGGAATGAACATGCCAAGGCAGAACGCCAACGCAGGCACTCCGAGCCAGTTGAGTATGCATGCAAGGATAGCTCCCACCATATAAAGAATCCACGGAGTGTCGCCTCCCATCATGAGCGGCTCTATCACCTTCGCCATTGCATTTGCCTGAGGAGCCACCAAAGCATTGTCGCCGGTGAAGCCATACACCTGGTTGAGCACCATTATCACACCGCCGACTGTCGCGGCCGACACGAGAGTTCCCAGGAATTTCCAGCTTTCCTGCTTCCTTGGTGTGGAACCCAGCCAGTAACCAATCTTGAGGTCGGTCACAAAACCGCCTGCCATTGAAAGAGCGGTACACACCACTCCCCCTATCACCATGGAAGCCACGATGCCGGAAGTGCCGTTAAGTCCAATCGCAACAAATATGGCCGATGCGATTATCAATGTCATCAAGGTCATACCCGATACTGGATTCGACCCCACAATGGCGATTGCATTGGCGGCCACTGTCGTGAACAGGAATGCGATGACTGTGACAACCACCCATGCCACCGCCGCTTGCCATAACGTATGTATCACACCAAACCAGAAGAATAGCATCACTGCCACAAGTGCTATTACAATAAAGAACACAATGTGTTTCATCGATATGTCCATCTGCCAGCGAATTTCCTTTGCCGCGCCGCTCTTACCCTTGAGTTCACGTCCAGCAAGTCCCACCGCCTGTGAGATAATCGGCCACGACTTGATAATGCCAATCACTCCGGCCATGGCGATGCCGCCTATGCCAATGAGACGCGCATAGTCGCGGAAGATGCCCTCGGCAGGCATTGCGGCAAGCTCCGCGTTTCCATATGTCCCCATTACAGGGATGATTATCCACCACACAAAGATTGACCCGGCGAAGATGACAAACGCATATTTCAGGCCCACTATATATCCGAGACCGAGCAATGCAGCCCCGGTGTTGCAACTGAGTACAAGCTTAGTCTTCTCGGCAAGAGCCTGCCCCGCCGTGGATGCCATCGACGTGACTGTCTCAGCCCACCATCCGAACGTGGCCACAATATAGTCATAGACACCACCTATCAGGGATGCGAGTATAAGTGTCTTTGCCTGTCCCCCGCCCTCTGACGCGGCCGCCTCGCCAGAGATGAGAACCTGTGTGGTGGCAGTCGCCTCCGGGAAAGGATACTTTCCATGCATATCTTTCACGAAATATTTCCTGAATGGGATGAAAAACAGGATGCCAAGGATGCCTCCAAGCAACGATGACAGGAATATCTCATAAAAACGGACCGTGATATCAGGATACTTGGCCTGGAGTATGAATAAGGCGGGAAGTGTGAAGATAGCCCCTGCCACAATAACACCCGAACAAGCCCCGATGCTCTGGATAATCACATTCTGACCCAAAGGGTTCTTCTTTCCCAAGGCATTGCTCAAGCCAACCGCTATGATGGCAATAGGGATAGCCGCCTCAAACACCTGTCCCACTTTCAATCCGAGATAAGCTGCGGCAGCGGAGAAAATCACGGCCATCAGCAATCCCATCCCGACTGAATAGGGAGTCACCTCCCGCTGCTCATGGGCGGGATGCATGACCGGCGTGTATTTCTCGTCAGCCCCAAGTTCGCGGAAAGCGTTTTCAGGGAGTCCGGTGCCGGTCGTAAGGTTTTCTTCTTGCATAAGATTTGATTATTTTGTAGATTGTTTGATTAGTATAATGGCGAATTTAATAATTTTTCATCTTATTAAAAAATTATTCCTGCAAGTTATTAAAAAAAAGAAATACCCTTTTGTGTTATGCCAGTTCGTTTCCGCAGACCTATCTTTGCATCGTAATTAAACAATATCCGATATGGAAAGATATAACAGAAACAGAATTTATGTGAGCGAGGATGAGCAGGAGAAGGTTCGTGAGACCCGGATTTTGCTCGGCGGGGCCGGCATCGGCAGCATCATTGCCGAGTGCGCCCTGCGCTTCGGCTTCGAGAATATTGTGATTGTGGACGGAGACAGGGTGGAGATATCCAATCTCAACCGTCAGAACTATGTCAAGAGCGACATCGGGAAATCCAAGGCGGAATGCCTCGCCAAGAGGCTGCTGAGGATAAACCCGAAGGCCAATATCCAATACCATGACACGTTCATCGACAAGGGCAATGTGAAGGAACTGCTCGAGGGGGTTGACATAGCCATCAACGCCCTCGACTTCAAGAGCGACATCCCTTTTGTCTTCGATGACCTTTGTTCCAAAAGAAGGATTCCTGTCCTGCATCCTTATAATTTCGGATGGGGTGCATTTCTCACTATCATCAAGCCCGGAGGATACCAGCTTACGGAGGTGGCACCGTCCTATAAGGGATTCGAGATAAAAATGGCGGATTTCGTGGCCCGGTACTGCACGTTCTGGAACATGCCGAACAGATGGCTCGACGATGTGATAGAGGCATACCGCAATGAGCCGGGGGAGCTGCCGCCGCCCCAGCTTTCCGTCGCTTCGTGGATTGTTGCCGGACACTGCGTGAACGCCATGTTCGACATCATAACCGGGAAAGAGGTGAAGTATTTCCCAAAGTTCTATTTCTCGTCGCTGCGCTGCGATCCGGCGTAAACAGGTCAGATCAACTGATGGTTTTGGGCGTAGGCCACGGCCTCCGCTATATTCCTTACATTCAATTTCTGAAATATACTGCGCTTGCAGGCCTTGACGGTATCGACCGACTTGCATATATTGTCGGCGATATCGTTCATCGTATATCCCTGTGTCGATAGTGAAAGTACCTCACGCTCGTTGTCCGTAAGAGTTATCTCCTTGCACTTCTCCCACTTGTGGTCATACAGGGAGTATTGGTAGAACATGCCGGAACCGGGCTTCTTCATGATGACATTCCCAGGCTCGTTGCCTGCCGCAAGGGAGATTGTGCATATCGCCAGCCATATCCTGCCGTCCTTTGTCAGAATGAGCGGCGTCAGCTTGTGGTTGACAAGCCGCTTACGCTTCCCTCTCATTATGTGGAAGTCGTAGGATATTGTGTAGTCCTTCCTCTCGCATACGGGAAGCGTGTTGAATAGCTTGAATCCCATATTGTTTATCTCCACCAGCATCTTCAGGTCTTCAGGCGGCACATAGTCTATATAGAACATGTATCCGAAATCCTTTATCTTCTCGGCTTCGCCACCACAGAGACGGGCGATGTTGTTGGATACATACAGGAATCCCTTTTTGAAGTAGTCAATGATATATACACACTGGTATGTGCTGCGCTCGAATGCCCGCGCTGCCTCTATTATGAGTCCGGTCTTCTCATAGTCGGACTCATTTACACTCTCCACCGAGTTCTGCAGTGAAAAAAAGTCTCCTGTCTTTATATTGGAGTCCATAACGTTGGGTCAATCTTAAAGGTGCAAATTTAATAAAATTAAGCCATACAGGGCATGAAACATCACACAAAAGGGTAATTTTCAAGATTAATTTCCTAAATTACCCTTTTGTGTCAAGCTCATGAAGCCATCTGCACATAGTTTTGCGGAAAATTTCAAAACCGTCTCAACTATGGAAAAAGTGATTTGGTCATGCAGTGACTATTCTATCTTAAGAGTCGGTACTGACC
>JAIDXM010000023.1 GCA_029058745.1 Muribaculaceae bacterium | reverse complement strand
TGGCATCGGTGTGGATTCGATAATTTATTTTGGACAACTCACGTTTCGCAGACCAGCCGAGTTGCTTCTGTTCCTCTTCCTTTAAGCGTTGGAACTCCTCAATGAGATATAATTTGAATGGGACACTTATTGCAGAACCGAACTCAAAAGCTATATCTTTGTGGGCATACGTGCCACCATAACGGCCTTTTTTTACAATTATTCCTATCGCATTAGTCTTTTCCACCCACTCGGATGCACTCAACACAAACGATGGTAATCCTGCGCTCATTCTAAAGTGGTCAAATTCGACCACTTTGAAATTAGGATTATGGATTATTTCCCATGTACCAAGGAACTCAATTGTATGTTTTTTATGTTTTTTCTTTGTTTCTATTTGCTTTTATAAAACATATTGAGTATTTTCGCGATTATGACTCAGGATATTTATAGTCTAAACAGAAAGTATTTGTGCATTTCTGTGGGTGGGGACATACCTTTGGCATGTGGATTCACACAGGCATAAAATACACATTTATTTTGTGTGCTGACTATAACAATATTTTAACGAGTTATTATCACTTGATTTGGTGATATAGCAGTTAATATTTAACAGTCAATACTTTCTTTGAATTATGGAACTGAATTCAAAAATATATGTCGCCGGTCATCGGGGTATGGTTGGCTCTGCCATTGTCCGCGAGTTGCAACGCCAGGGTTACACAAATATCATTACCCGCACACATCGTGAACTCGACCTTATCAGCCAGCAGGAGGTAAATGATTTCTTCGCTGCAGAAAAACCGGAATATGTGTTCCTGGCCGCCGCCAAGGTGGGAGGCATCGTGGCCAATTCATCGGCTCTCGCAGATTTCATGTACGACAACATGATGCTGGAGATGAATGTCATAAACGCCGCATGGCGCAACGGATGCAAGAAACTGGAGTTCCTCGGATCCTCATGCATATATCCGCGTCTCGCCCCGCAGCCTATGCCGGAGTCCTGTCTGCTGACTTCCTCTCTTGAACAGACAAACGAGGCATACGCCCTCGCCAAAATATCCGGACTCAAGTATTGTGAGTATCTCAACCGGCAGTATGGCACTGACTTCATATCCGTGATGCCCACAAACCTATACGGTCCTAACGACAACTACCATCCCGAACATTCACACGTACTTCCTGCCCTCATACGACGTTTCCATGAGGCGAAAGAGTCCGGAGCGCAGTCTGTGACATGTTGGGGCGACGGGTCTCCTCTCCGGGAGTTCCTGTATGTAGATGACCTCGCCAACCTCTGCGTATTTCTTATGAACAACTATAGCGGCAACGAGACCGTCAACGCCGGAACTGGGAAAGAACTCTCGATTAAGGAACTGACCGAGCTTGTGGCACAGACTGTCGGTTTCAAGGGTGAGATCCTATGGGATACCACACGACCGAACGGCACCCCCCGCAAACTCCTCGACGTGAGTAAGGCCACTGCTCTCGGCTGGACATACTCAACCGAACTCCACGACGGAATACGCCTCGCTTATGAGGATTTCCTAAGCAACCCGATGCGTGCGGAAAGATAATAACCACCGGCTATTGTCATACTATAAAAATCCCCCGGACTCACCTGTTTTGTCCGGGGGATTTCCATATTTGCCTATTGCGTCAGTTCTTATTCAGAATCTCAATCTGCTGGCGCACTGATTCCTCGTGAATAGCCTGAAGCACCGTCTTCATGAAATCCGCGCTCATACCCATCTGGACTGCCGACGCAACACGGCTTTTGATAAGGTCATCATAGCGGGACTCCTGTACGACAGGCATCGAATGCTCCTTCTTGTATTTACCTATCTCTCGGGAAATCTCCATCCTTCGGTTGTACAGGTCGAGCAACTCCGTATCAACGCGGTCGATCTGCTGGCGAAGTTGCTGTAGGCTCTCAGTATCCTGCTCGGCATTGCGAAGCACAAGGGAGCTGAGTATTATCCTCAGCGACTCCGGAGTGACCTGCTGGTTCTTGTCGCTCCAGGCCTCATCAGGAGTACAGTGGCTCTCTATCATAAGTCCGGTAAACTTCATGTCGAGAGCCTGCTGACACAATGGGGCGATAAGCTCCCGGCGTCCACCCATATGGCTTGGATCAACAACTATCGGCAATTCAGGGAGCCTACGATGAAGTTCTATCGGTATATGCCACTGTGGCGGATTGCGATATATACTCTTACCATAGAAACTGAAACCGCGATGAATGGCTCCAAGTCTGCGGATACCAGCATTATATAGTCGCTCCAAGGCTCCGATCCATAACTCAAGGTCCGGGTTCACCGGATTTTTCACAAGCACGGCGACATCAGCGCCTGAATCCTTCAACGCATCCGCAATCTCTTGCACGGCAAACGGATTCGCGGAAGTCCTCGCCCCTATCCACAGAATATCCACGCCCGCCTCAAGCGCCTCCTCTACATGACGGCGCATGGCCACCTCTGTGGCGACAAGCATCCCGGTCTCCTCCTTCACTCGTTTGAGCCACTGCAGACCCTCCTTGCCAATACCTTCGAAACCACCCGGCTTTGTACGTGGTTTCCAGATTCCTGCCCTGAACACTTTCACGCCTCCCATAGCAAGCTGACGCGCTGTGGAGAGCGTCTGCTCCTCTGTCTCGGCACTGCATGGGCCTGCCATTACAAGCGGAGAACCCGCCACTCCGGCTCCTTCAACCAATGGTTGCAATCCTTCTAAACTCATATCCTTGTTTTTTACTTATTGTTTCATCTTTTCTATTCTCTCAAGCGCAGTCTGCATCCTCTCTTCGGTGGCACACAGGGATATCCTGATATAACCCTCGCCGTTGCTTCCAAATATAAATCCCGGCACAAGAAACACCCTTGCTTCTTCAAGAATGCGCTGGGCGAAAGTCGCGCTGTCGGATGCTCCCTCTGGAAGCCGTCCCCACAGGAACAGTCCCTTCTGTCCGGAATCGAAACTACATCCGAGGGCATCCATTATCTTCTCGGCGACCCTCCGACGCGATGAATAGACTGCATTCAACTCCGCATACCATGACTCAGGCAAATCCAACGCCTTGACAGCCGCTTCCATCACCGGTTTGAACTGTCCCGAGTCTATATTGCTCTTCATCTTCCTCACCCATCCTACAAATTCCGGATTGGACACCACCATACCCATACGCCATCCCGACATGTTATGGCTCTTGCTCAGTGAATTCAACTCTATGGCGATATCCTTAGCACCCTCCACCTGAAGCAGACTGAGGGGATTATCATTCAGGACAAAGCTGTACGGATTGTCGTGGACTATCACGATTCCATGTCGGCGGCCAAAATCCACAAGACGGCGGAAGAGTTCCATGTCGGCACTCGCACCGGTGGGCATATTGGGATAATTCACCCACATAAGCTTTATATCACCTGACGATGCCAGATTCTCAAGCTGAGTGAAATCAGGTTTCCATCCATTCTTTTCAAGAAGGTCGTAACTTACAATCTCAGCCCCAAGCATACGGCTCACTCCGGAATAGGTCATATACCCCGGATTCGGGACAAGAACCTTGTCTCCCGGATTAAGAAATGCGAGGCTGACGTGGAGCACTCCCTCCTTCGACCCTATCAAGGGCAACACCTCTGTGTCGGGATTCACCGCCACCCCATAGTGGCGGCCATACCACCGAGACATTGCCTGTCGAAGCTCCGGAAGTCCCGAGGCTATCTGATATGTGTGGTGTCCATCCTTTCTGGCCGACTCACACAGAGTGTCAACCACTTCTACGGCTGGCATCCTATCCGGGCCTCCGACTCCAAGGGATACAACATCGAGCCCTTCGGCATTCATACGGGCCACCTCCCTCATTTTTCCGGCAAACCAGTATTCCTTTATCTCATCCACCCTGCGGGCGGGTTTTATCTTATTTTCCATATCTATCGGTTTTAATCATGACATTGTGTTTACGCCAACTCTCTCAACATACTCCCCAAGGATGCGCAACTCATTGGTGAGGGGCCTCACTGCCTCTATCGATTGGCGATACCTCACATATGAAGAGAATGTCAAGTCAACATAAAAACGGTATTCCCACTCCCTGCCGATTATCGGCAGGGACTGTATCTTGGTGAGGTTGACATCATAGAATGACAGTATCGTCAGCACCTTCGACAAGGCCCCGTGTGAGTGGGGAAGTGTGAACACGATACTCGCCTTGTCGAGCAGCTCCTCTCGAGGTTTCATCTCTGTGGCAAGCAACGGATCGGCAATAATAAGGAAACGGGTATAGTTACGCTTGTTGGTCTCGATTCCTCTCTGGAGGATTTCAAGGCCATAAAGACGTGCCGCAAGCTCGCCACACACCGCCGCATGGCCGCTGAGCTTATCCCTGGCAATCTCTTCGGCACTGCCGGCTGTATCAAACTTCTCCACCATCCGCATGTGAGGGTAATGACGGAGATACTGCTCACACTGCATAAGTGCCATGGGATGAGAATTGACTTCCGATATGGAGTCGATGGTCTCTCCCGGAAGCGCACACAACACATGACTGATTCTTACAGAATGCTCGCCCACGATAGTCTGGTTGCTTTGTCTCAACAATTCATGGTTGGCAAGAAGACTCCCCGCTATAGTGTTCTCTATAGCCACAATGCCCACCATCGACGCATCCATCGACAATGCGTCGAAAAGAGAGTGGAACGACTCACAAGGCACGGTCTCTATTTCACGCCCTTCAAAAAACTGGCGTGCGGCGGCATCATGGAAACACCCTGCCACACCCTGTATGGCCACTTTCAACTTCTGCTGGTTATTCTCTGTCATCACTATATTCTATTTCCGAAGCTTTTTACACCCCTCTTGTTATATTCTCAATATCTCCCTCACACGTGACTCCGTCTCACCCCGTCTTCTCGAATAATCTGCAACCTGGTCATTTCCGATATCTCCCACCATGAAGTATCTTGACCTCGGGTTCGCCACATAAAATCCGCTGACGGTGGATGACGGAATCATGGCGCCATTCTCTGTCAAGGCCACACCAATCTCTTCCAACGGAACAAGTCTGGCCAAACTCCGGTTTAGCAGCTGGTCTGGCAACATCGGATAGCCCATTGCCGGACGAATCCCTACATAATCGCCTCTGAGGATTGCCCCTACATCCATTCTCTCATCTGGAGAATATCCCCAATAGCATGTCCTTACCTTATAATGGAGCCATTCCGACGAGGCCTCGGCCAAACGGTCGGAAAGTGTCTGAACGAGAAGACTCCTGTATGAATCACCCTCTTCCTTGAAGTGTTCAGACATCTCTATAAGATGCGACCCTGCCGTCACGGCGAAGACTCCCAGAATGTCTTTTTCTCCGCTTTTTTTGGATAATATAAAATCCGAGAGACAAAGCGATTCTCCCTCTTTTGACTGCTGTCTGAGTAAAGGGAAACACTCATCTCCCACATAAATATCATCCCCGTCAGAATATGACTCACAGAACCTTACGACTCCTTTACCATTGAATATCCCGTCTGACTGAATCCCGGAAATAAGCGAAAGCGCGTCTCGATAGAGGAGATAAGCCTCTTCCCCACGCTCCCGGTCGTCATCCCTCAGCGAGGCCTTCCACGTGGCCACACATGATTCACATCCGTCATATGGGAATCCCTCAAGGAATCTGCCGGATATTCTCCACGCATGAAAAAACATCTTCCAGTTTATGAACGGCACAATGTCATCCAATGAAATGTCGAGTATAATGTCTTTCCCTATACCATAGACCGGATGAACAGGCTCATAACTGTCATCACACGTCGTCCGCCTTCTCCGGGCCTCATCAAGCGGCAACAGCGACTCGCCTCTGCGATAATCTCGCCTGACTTTCTCGTATTCCGTCTCTATATTCCGGACATACTCGTCGTGTGTGGCCTCATTGAGCAGAGTGGCCGCTATCAACGGATTCTGTGACGCATCGCCGGCATGAACCACCGCCCCCTTATACACAGGGGCAATCTTCAAGGCTGTATGCACCTTTGAAGTGGTGGCACCTCCAACAAGCAACGGGACATCAAGTCCTGCCTCCTCCATGGCTTTCGCCACATTCACCATCTCGGAGAGAGAGGGGGTTATGAGTCCGGACAGACACACCAAATCCGGTTTCTCCCTTCTTACAGTCTCGACTATCGTTTCCGCAGGAACCATCACCCCAAGGTCAATAACCTCATAATTGTTGCATGCCAACACTATCGACACGATGTTCTTCCCGATATCATGCACATCTCCCTTCACTGTCGCGAACACTATCTTGCCGGCTTTGCTCACCGGTGTCCCGCCTCCCGACATCTCCATATGCGGCTTCAGATGCTCAACCGCCAGCTTCATGGTCCTCGCGGTCTTCACAACCTGCGGCAGAAACATTTTCCCCTCTCCGAACAACTCCCCGACACGATTCATTCCATCCATCAGGGGACCCTCTATTATCTCTACTGGAGTTCCATACGATACAAGCGCTTCATCGAGATCGGAGGCAAGATATTCCGACCGCCCTTTCACGATGGCCTCTGTAAGCCTTGCCGCCACAGGAACGTCAAGATTACGCTCTTCCCTTTCCGCCTCTTTATTGACCGATGGAATGTCATTCGCGGCATATGCCGCAAGTTCGTCCGATGCCCCGGAACGGCGTGCGAGCACGACATCCTCTATAAGTTCCCTTAGGGTTGGTTCGATATCATCATATGTGACTGAACTCGAAGGATTCACAATGCCCATGTCAAGACCTGCCTTTATGGCATGATAAAGGAACACCGCATGCATTGCTTCACGCAAGCTGTTTTTCCCACGGAAAGCAAATGAGAGATTGCTGATTCCTCCGCTTGTCCTTGCGCCCGGAAGATTCTTCTTGACCCATTCCACCGCCTTAATGAAATCAATCCCATAACGTGCATGTTCCTCCATTCCGGTGGCAACCGCCATGACATTCACATCGAATATCACGTCATCAGGCTTGAATCCGCATTTATCGACAAGAATCCTGTATGCCCTCTCACACACTTCAATCTTACGCGAGAAAGTGTCTGCCTGTCCAGTCTCGTCAAAAGCCATTACAATCACGGCTGCCCCAAGTTCCTTTATTCTCCGTCCTTTCTGTATGAAGGCCTCTTCCCCCTCCTTTAACGATATTGAATTGACGATACTCTTACCCTGAAGATTCTCAAGAGCAGCCTCAACCACATCCCAATCTGAGGAGTCAACCATCACAGGCACACGAGCCACATCCGGGTCTGAAGCCATATAACGGAGAAAATGCACCATCTCCTCACGGGCGTCAAGCAATGCATCGTCCATATTGACATCCACGACCATCGCCCCATCAGCCACCTGACGAGACGCTATCATCATGGCCTCGTCATACTTTTTCTCTTTTATGAGTCGCAGGAATTTGCGGGAACCGGCAACATTACACCGCTCTCCGACATTTACGAAATTATTCTCCGGAAGCACCTCCACCATTTCAAGTCCGGACACACGCAACGCGTTCTCCTTGACAGTCGGGACATGTACCCTCGCCTCAGGCAATATCCGGACAAGAGCCTCTATGTGAGACGGGGTTGTGCCGCAACACCCTCCCGCGATATTCACAAGTCCATCACGAAGCATACGCCCCACATGCATGGCGAAACGCTCCGGAGTCTCTCTATATTCGCCAAGCGCATCCGGAAGTCCGGCATTGGGATGGCAACTGACATAACAAGACGTTGACTCTCCCAATTCTCTCAGATATGGCAAAATGTCTTCAGGCCCGAAACTACAGTTCAGTCCAAGACTTACAACATTGTCATAATCCTCCACGGAAGTGACGAAAGCGCCGATTGTTTGTCCTGAGAGTGTACGTCCGGCTTTGTCTGAGACAGTGGCAGACACCATAACAGGCAAGCATCGGCCAGTCTTCTCCATAACACTCCTCGCGGCGTCAAGCCCGGCCTTAAGATTGAGAGTGTCGAACACAGTCTCAAAAAGTATGATATCCACACCACCCTCTGTCAGCCCCTCAATCTGCTCTGTATAGGCATCCAGCAAGTCATGATATGTCACATTGCGGTATGCCGGATCGGCCACATCCGGACTCATCGAGGCCGTGCGGTTGGTGGGGCCTACCGAGCCGGCCACGAAAGCACGCCCTCCATATGGTCGCTTATCCGCCTCCATAACAGCCTCCAAGGCAATCTCCGCCGACCTGCGGTTTATTTCGCGGATAATACCCGGAATTTCCTGAAGTCCATAGTCCGACATCGACACCGCATTGGCATTGAAAGAGTTGGTGGATATGATATCTGCCCCTGCGTCAAGATACGCCTTATGAATTTTCTTTATCTCTTCCGGCAATGTCAGACAAAGCAGGTCATTACATCCTGACAGTTTCCCGGGATATGAGGAAAAACGTTCTCCCCTATACTCGCTCTCCCCAATTCCAAGACGCTGTATCATTGTGCCCATCGCGCCGTCAAGCACAAGCACGCGGTCTTCGAGAACAGATTTCAATTCTTTTGATTCCATCAACGCTTATTCAATTGGATAAATTAATCTATGAGTCAGTCTCCGAAAAATCAGAACAATTTTTCGGCTATCTTAGACACACTGTCGGAAACACTCATCGTATAGAAATGAATACCGGGAGCACCTTTCTCCATCAATTCCATGCACTGCCGGATGCCCCACTCGATGCCGGCTTCCTTAACCTCGGAATCACTCTTGCTCTCCCTGATGCGGGATGCGAGCTCCTCAGGAATATCTGTGCGGAATATCTTTGGCAACACCGTAAGCTGTGTCTTTTTGGATATCGGCTTTATTCCTGGTATTATAGGCACGGTGATACCCTCTGCCCGACATCTCTCGACAAAAGAGAAATACTTCTCGTTGTCAAAAAACATCTGTGTGATTAGATAATCGGCGCCATTCTCGACTTTCTTTTTCAGATAATACAGGTCAGACTCCATATTCGGGGCCTCCTCATGCTTCTCCGGATAGCATGCCATGCCATATGAGAACGGGGTCTCTATTCCCTCTATATTCATGTCGTCAAGACCAATCCCCTTGTTGAAGAGGTTAATCTGATTCTGCAATTCTGTCGCATACTGATGTGAATGACCCTGACCATGCATAGGGTCAGCCCCTTTCTCATCGCCTCTCAACACAAGGAGATTGGTGATTCCAAGGAAATTCAGGTCAAGCAACGCATATTCCGTCTCCTCCCTGGAGAATCCCTTGCATATTATATGTGGCACAGGTATGAGTCCATACCTGTTCTGTATAGCAGCCGCGATAGCCACAGTGCCTGGACGCTTCACGACGCTCACCCTCCGGTGTGTGCCGTCCGGAAGCGGTTTGTAGATATATTCGCTGTGGTGCGACGTGATATTCACGAACTTCGGGTCAAACCTCTTCAGTTTCTCGATTATATCATAAACCCTAAAGATGCTGTTCCCTTTCAGCGGCGGTAGAATCTCGAATGAAAACAATGGATTCCGGCTGTCGTTGATTATGTCTATTATTCTCATGTCTGTTAGTTTATGGATGCTACGGCTTCTCTAAGGCGGCATACCACCTTCTCGAGTTCTGAACGAGGGGTCGCGACGTTCAGACGCATAAAACCCTTCCCTTCATCCCCAAACATCTCCCCGTCATTAAGGGCTATACGAGCCTTGTTGACAAAGAGGTCAACGAGTGACTTCTGGTCAAGGCCAAGACCCCGACAGTCAAGCCACACCAGGAAAGAAGCCTCGGGACGCAATGCCTTCACTCCCGGAATATGTTCATGGCAATACCTCTCGACAAACTTTATATTGTCTTCCACATATTCAAGCATCTGCCCGCGCCATTCCGCGCCATGGCGGTAAGCCGCTATGGCCGCTATGTGAGAGAACACTGGAGCATCCCCAAACTCGTTTGCCGCAAGCCAGCCATAGAACTGTTCCCGTATTCCGGAATCCGGTATTACCGAGAACGAACTAACCACTCCCGGAATATTGAATGTCTTTGTAGGAGCACAAAAAGTGATGCTGATTTCTGCCGCCTCATCGCTAACTGTGGCAAAAGGTGTATGACGCATGCCCCATAAAGCCAAGTCGGCATGTATCTCGTCAGATACCACCATTATTCCCTTCCTTTTGCATATCGAAGCCAGGCGTGCCAGCTCCTCCCGCGACCAAATACGGCCTCCGGGATTGTGGGGATTGGCAAGCAGGAGCAATCCTTTTTTTATGGGGAGCGACTCCAGCGCCTCGTAATCCATATGGTAACGATGCTCGACGTCTTCTATCAAAGGGATATTCAACACATTCCTTCCGTTTTCCTGCGTGGTGATACGGAATGGGTGATAGACCGGAGGCATGATTATCACACTGTCGCCCGGGTTGGTGAATACATTTATCACCATCCCGATTCCTTTCACGATTCCGGGTATATAGCTTATCCATTCCGGTTTGATATCCCACCCATGAAGATTCCTCTCCCATTCAATTATGGACGGACGATAGTCTGACGGCTCCGCTGTGTATCCAAGAATAGGATGGTCAAGTCTCTTTCTGATTGCATCCATTATGAACGGCGGAGTAGCGAAATCCATATCGGCAACCCATGCGGCGAGCAAATCGGCCCTTCCGAACCGTTCCTCAAGAAGATCGGTCTTTATGGCGCCGCTTCCACGGCGCTCAATCACTTCGTCGAAATCATACTTCTCCATAACTTCACTCCCCGCTGACACCTCCCGTTGCCTTCTCTATTGCCTGCGACAGATCACTGAAAATATCCTCTGGAGCCTCAAGTCCAATGGAAAGCCGGATTGTCTTGTCTGATATATCCATCTCCTCTCTTGTCTCTGGTGAAAGCGGCCCGAAAATAGTGCTTGCCGGATGAATGGCGAGCGAACGGTTGTCAAATAAATTTGTGGCACGGTGAACCATCTCCAGAGCATTTATGAAACGCTTGCAACTCTCGGCATCCGGAAGGTCAAAGGTAATCATGGCCCCGCCGGCTTCTCCGTAAAGATTCCTGAACACCGCATTCCACTTATTGTCCTCAAGTCCGGGATATGATACAGCCTCAACTCCGGGAACATCCTTCAACTTCCGCGCTATTGCCAATGCAGACTGCGACTGGCGGTCATATCTCACCTTTAGAGTCTCAAGCCCCAGCGTCTGCATATACGCGGCATGGGGTGTCATGTAGGCTCCGAGATTGAACACCGCATCCTTCTTTATCAGAGTGGAGATGGCCGGGAAATTACCATAATCTATTATGACTCCACCCAGGCTTGTCGCGCCCCCGGAGACATACTTTGTAGTTGACACAACCTGAAAATCGAGACCAATCTCGCGTCCGTCAAACTGCGTGAAAGGGACAATCGTAGTGTCGGCTATTAGCGGAATACCCTGCGATTTAGCAATCCTGGAGATTGCCCTGACATCCGCCACCTCCATCTGAGGATTCGTGACACTCTCAAGGAAAATGCAACAAGTGTCTTTGTCAACACATCTCTTCACTTCCTCCGGATTCGTGAGATCACACAATCGTGCCTCCACTCCGAATCGCTTCAATGTGCCGGTGAGAAGAAGATATGTATTCCCGAAAAGATGACGGGAACTAACTATATTCTTGCCTGCGGACGACGCGGAAAAGAGCATCGCGCTTATGGCTGCCATTCCCGAAGAGAAGGCACTCACTTCCTTCGCGCCGGTCAGATTCGCGACACGCCGTTCAAAGTATGTCACCGTCGGATTGAGAACCCGGGAATAATCAGGAGCATCGCTACGTCCGCAAAAAGAATCCGCCATAACGTCGGCATTATCGAATTCATATGCCAATGTATGATACACAGGCATCTGCAACGCATCATATGCGTCCCGTCTCTGATAAGAGGTATGGATTGCTCTTGTTTCCTTCTTCATGTGTTCTGTTTCGTTACAAATTCTTCCCCTGTCCTGACAGGTTTTTCTCTCCCTCAATCAATATGAAAGCCGAAACCAATCATATCCCTATTATACAATCAATTATTGAATCTATGATTCTTCAGGACATGCCATTATGTTCAGCAAACATATCATTGATGAGAAATCTCCTACAAAATTAACAACATTTATTGAATATGCTATATAAAATCAACAATAATTTGGCAATCACCAATCATTATGATTGAAACGACATTTACATGTCCGAATCTGTTTCTCATTAGAACAAACCGCCATAAGCTCATCAGCAACTCTGTATATCAAATAAATACAGTCAGCCTGATTATAACACATTATCTATCGACTCTACATCCAATTCAACTTCAATTGTTATTAAATCCAAAATTATAGAAAAAAAATAAATTCGCAAAACAAATCCATGGCAAATATTCATAAATATTAATTAATTTTGCAAATATGAAACATTAACTGTATATGGGACTATCTGCTGACAATAATGAGAGGGCGGTATTCGCCACTAAATTCGGTGCTGTAGCGACAACAGTCGGGTCTGCCGTAGGTTTGGGAAACATATGGAGGTTCCCCTATGAGGCCGGAATACACGGAGGGGGAGCATTCATGATATGCTATCTTGCGTTCGTCTTCATGATTGGCATTCCTTTATTATGTGCGGAATTCTGTATCGGACGCGGAACACGGAGCAATATCTTCGGTGCATACCGTAAACTACGCCCTGACCGCAACTGGCACTTCGCCGGATATATCGGAATCCTCGCTTCCATTCTTATCCTCAGCTTTTATTCTGTTGTGGCGGGATGGACCATTGAATATTGCCTGTCTTCTTTATTCGGACAACTTGATTTCTCCGATACACAGACCGGACACGGACAGTTTGTCAATCTCACAACAGGATGGCGCCCGGTGATATGGACGTTTGTATTCCTCATGTGCAACTTCATTATTCTTATAGGAGGTGTCACAAAAGGGATTGAACGGGCTTCCAATATCCTGATGCCACTATTCTTTATCCTGCTGGCGGCATTCTGCATAAACTCCTTCACGCTTCCCGGATTCAAAGAAGGCGTGACATTCCTTTTCAAGCCTGACTTCAGCAAGATTTCCCCCTCCGTGTTGCTGGGCGCACTCGGCCAAGCCTTTTTCTCTCTCAGCCTCGGACTCGGATGCATGATGACATACGCGTCCTATTTCAACAAAGACAACAGACTGGGAAAAACCGCCGTCACGACAGCCGTGCTCGACTCTTCTGTTGCAATCCTTGCAGGCATAGTGATTTTCCCGGCCGTCTTCTCTTTCGGCATATCCCCGGAAGCCGGGCCTACTCTCGTGTTTGAAGTATTGCCATATATCTTCAGCAGGTTTCCTGGAGGCGCCGCATGGTCAACCCTCTTCTTCCTCCTTCTTTTCCTCGCCTCTCTTACTTCCACTGTCTCTATGAGCGAAATTTCAATCACATATTTCTGTGAGGAAAAGAGATGGAGTCGTAAGAAAGCGACTGTCGTGTCAAGTGCCATTGGTGCTGTGGGAGGATTACTGTGCGCATTGAGTTTCGGGCCTCTAAATCACCTTAAAATATCAGGGATGACTTTTTTCGATATGTTCGACTATCTTTCATCCAACATATGTCTCCCGATTGGAGGGATGATATGTTCCATATTCACAGGATGGCTTATAAACAAGAGATTCGTAAAAGATGAGCTTACCGACAATGGGAAACATCGGTTCAGGCTTTTAAGTCTGCTACTGTTCTTTCTACGCTGGATATGCCCCGCCGCCATATTCCTGATTTTCCTGAACTCTATCGGCATTATATGACTACCGAAGGCGTTCGGCCTGACGCTCATATTTCATAGCCAGACGCTCCTGCTCATTACATTTACGCATCAGGTCGTCATACTTACGTCTGCAACTGTTTGCCTTATTCATAGCCGATCTGCTACGCCCGTATTGATGACGGCGTGCATACATGTCGGCGTCTCGCTGGTATCTCTCAGCCTGGATGTATTTTTCCTGTGCCTGTCGATGATACCTGGCAGCCTTACGCCTACACTCCCCGGCCTTACGGATAAGCCGGCTATATTCCTTATGATTAGGCTTCCCATGTCCCGGAGAGCCCCCCGGACGTCCATGGCTATGACGTTGCGATGACATCAACGCTGTTGCCGCTGGAGCGGATACGGTAGAAGCAGACAATGACATGCCTGACACAGTCGTTGCCATAGTCAAGGCAATTGATAATGAAAGCAGGAAAGTTCGCATAATACTACGTGTTTTTACTATTGCTTGTGTTTGTTATAATAGTATGAGTCATTTTACGCTCGGAAGTTACATCACGCCCCTCTTTTTTATTTTTTTTTGGACATCCTTAATATTTGTTTAGTGGTATCGGGATAAGCGCCATGCATATGCAATCTGAAGAAATCGCACTCCTCTTCATAAAACAAAGCATCTCCACTCTCGTTATAAAAATATGAACAGAGTCAAAGCGGTTTTTTTCGACATCGACGGCACCCTCGTGCCATTGGGACACAATGGAATCCCACATGAGGTCAAAGAGGCGATAGCCAGGCTTCGGGACAACGGAGTGAAAGTATTCATATCCACAGGACGACATCCTGAATGGATTGACAATCTTGGTGACTCCGAATTTGATGGCTATGTCACAGTCAATGGAGGGATGTGCCTGCTATCTGACCGGAAAACCTGCATATATAAGAAAACGATAGACCCTCAAGACATTCACCGTCTTATATCATTCTCCGGACACTCGGACTTGCCTATTGTTGTAGTCCCGGCTGAAGGAGGGATTTTTATCAACAGAATGAATGATGAGGTGAGATATGTAGCCGACCTGTTACACCTTTCTCATTTCAATATCCAAGCACTTCAAAACGCCTGTGGCAAGGAAATTGTACAACTCATAGCATTCGGGTCTGAAAGTGAACGTAGCAAAAGCGGGCTCATGAAGGATATCCTTAAAAATTGCGTCGCCACAAGCTGGAACCCACTTTTCTGCGATATAATCCCGACAGGAAGTGACAAAAGCGTCGGAATCGACAGGATGATTGAGTATTTCGGAATACCACTGTCAGAGACAATGGCATTCGGCGACGGAGACAATGACATCGGGATGCTACGTCATGTAGCAATCGGAATCGCGATGGGCAATGCTGAAGACAATGTGAAAAAAGCCGCTGACTACGTCACGACCCCCGCCATCGAAAACGGTGTTGTGAACGCTCTGCGGCATTTCAAACTCCTATAGCACGCCCCATCTTTCAGGAGACTCATACAATGTCATCTCAAGACATAACCGACTCCGGTGCCATTGAACTTATTGAACTTACCATCATCACATAGCGGACGATACGACTGTATTCCACCTATTCGATTGCCATCATACAAAAACTCCAAATCCATCCCGTTAGCCTTTATGCTCAATCGCACCGATTTTCCTTTATATGGAACCGCACATACTTTCTACTTTACCCCTCCGGCTACTGATGTCAGTGTTATCCTGTCACTCTCCTTCACAAGAGAATAATAACTGTCAACAGTCCGGAACAATATAATCCCTTCTTCCGGAGAACCGTCACTGACAACTCGCTCATACGACCATTCATGGCCGGTCACCTTAGTCAATCTAATGTTTTTCATAGTCATAGGCGTATATTCACCGGCCACTGATTCAACCGGGGTCCACGGCAGATCCGGAGCCTTCACTTCCTGGCCTACAATCCCCGTTCCCGGCGACATCACAATCTGACCATTCTGGAGCGAGACCTCCACAAGCCATGTCTCCCGGCCAAGCGGACAATATCTTCCTTCAAGACCATTCTCCGAGATATATCTATTCCCAAGACATACAGCATACCAGTCTCCTCTCGGAGTCTGCACAAGATCTGCATGGCCTATATTCTGAACAGGGTACCCATCACCAAGATGACGATGAGTAAGTACCGGATTAATCTGTTGAGGGACATACGGACCGAAAATGGAATCCGAGCAATGTACTGTCACCGCATGATAATTACCGGATCCTCCTTCTGCCATAATGAGATAATAACGTCCTTCTATCTTATAGATATGCGGACCTTCCGCATATCTGGAATTCATGGCATGTCCGAACGACAATATATAATTATCTCCCTTAAGCCTATACACTGGAGCCTCAAACGTAAGTCCGGTTTTCTTTTCCGTAACTTCCCCTTTCGCCTCATTCTCAAGATCAATCTCCTGAATCTGAATACCCACCTGGCCAGGCCACGATTGTTTAAAATCGTAGCGATTCCCTATATAATAAGACTTACCGTCATCATCCCAGAAAATGGTCGGGTCAATACCTGATGCGCCCTCAACCCATACCGGTCCATGCCAAGGGCCGGTAGGGCTATCTGATGTGAGTATAAAATTTCCACCTCCCTTCCACATTGTTGAGGAGATATAGAACTTCCCATCATGATGTCTTATCGTCGGAGCCCATATCCCGTCATTGTCTCCTAAACCATCAAAATGAAATCCTCCTATATTTTTTTCATCTATAGCATGTCCTATCAGCTCCCAATTCACCAAATCCTTGCTATGATAAATCGGAAGTCCGGGATAAAATGCAAACGAACTTGTGACAAGATAATAATCCTCACCAACCCTACATATCGACGGATCCGGATTAAAGCCTGGGATAATAGGATTCTCTACAGTTCTCGGCACTTCCGCAATACACATGGACGCAACCATTAACAAGACCGGCATAATAACTCTTCTCATATCGCAGACGCATTAATTGACCGATATCAGCTCTATATCAAAAACAAGTGTTGACCCGCCGGGAATACCGGGCTGGTTGAACCGGCCATAGCCAAGCTCCGCCGGGATATAGACTTCCCACATGTCGCCGGGATGCATTCTGCAAAGGGCAATTGTCCAACCCTCGATAAGATCGCGGAGACGGAAAGCCGGGGCCACACCTCCTCGACTGCTGTCGAATGTCTTGCCGTTGATTGTCTTCCCGACATAATGGACTGTCACCACACTGCTCGCCTTGGGTGACGGCATCGACTTATCTCCCGACTTTATCACCTTATACATGACGCCTCTATCGAGCATACTCACTCCCTCCTCATTCCTTTTATCCTCAAGCCACTGCCTGTTCTTTTCAATATATTCCTGTTTCGACATATTCGGTTTTGTTATTTTAGTTCAATCAACACAGTCTTTCGACCAACATTCGGTTTCAGATGATATCGAAGGAAGCAACGATGACTCATACACCGGATTCCTCCCTTCCTTTCTCTGACGGGTATAATCCTGCAACAATACCACCGCATACCGTCCAAGCATAATGATAGCGGCCAGATTGCACAACGTCATCAATGCCATCGTGATATCTGCAAATCCCCAGACAAGATCAAGAGACATAACACCTCCAAGATATACAACGACTCCTACAAGCAACCGGTAAATTCCGATTATCCTGTCATTGTCATATATGAATCTGATATTGGTCTCTCCATAGTAGTAATTCGCGACAATACTTGTGAATGCGAAAAACAGGATGGCGACGCTCACAAACATAGACCCATATTCATGACCTCCGCCAAGTTCCGCATCAATTGCTTTCTGGGTCAACACGATGCCATCATGCCCCTCCAAAAACATACCGCTGCATAATATTATAAAAGCTGTGGCCGTACATATCACAAGTGTGTCAGTATAGACTCCAAGTGTCTGAATCAACCCTTGTTTAACAGGGTGTGACACATCGGCCGTCGCGGCAGCATTCGGAGTGGAACCCTCACCTGCCTCATTACTGAACAACCCTCGTTTTACACCCATTATCACACCCATCCCGATAGCGCCTCCGGCAGCCTGACCAACTCCGAACGCATTCTCTACTATCATAAGCATCACCTCCGGAATCCTGTCTATATTGAGAGCCACAATCACAATGGCAAGCACTATGTAAGCCACCGCCATGACAGACACCACAATCTCACTGAAACGTGATATGCTACGGATTCCCCCGAAAACAATCGCCAAGGTCGCGACCGACAATATCAACGACATCCATTCTCTCGGAAATGAGAAACACTCGTCAAAAGCGTTGGCGATAGTATTCGACTGCACACTATTGAATGCAAAACCAAACGTCAATGTTATAAGGACCGCAAACAAGACAGCCCACCATCGTTTTCCGATTCCTTTCTGTATATAATAGGCCGGCCCGCCACGGAATGAGCCCTCACCTTTCACTTTGAACAACTGTGCCAGGGTTGATTCCACAAACGCACTTGAAGCTCCAAGCAATGCGATTATCCACATCCACATGACAGAACCCGGACCTCCGAGCGCTATTGCTGTGGCGACACCCGCAAGATTTCCGGTGCCTACACGAGAGGCTATGGAAATCGCGAACGCCTGAAAGGAGCTGACTGAGCGACTTCCCTGAGAGCCACGTCCAGAGGGTGCCTTCTTTCCCGACTCCGCAAGAAGACGACACATCTCTCCTATCATCCGGAACTGGACTCCTCGAGTGTAAAACGTAAAATATATCGCCACAATTAGAAGCGACACGACAAGGACATAATCAGTAAGAACAGAACTCACGGACGCTATAATATCTTCCATATCTTCATCTCCATTTATCTATCCTCGGAACATCATATCCAGACGCCGACTGTCGAAGACACAATACACCGGATTCCCGTTTGGCGTATAGGCCGGATCCGGCAATGAGAACAATTCTCCTATAAGATGTTCCATCTCATCGCAAGTGAGACGCTTACCTCTCTTGATTGCCATCGAACGTGCCATCACGAGGGCTACACGCGAAAGTATATTCCCCGAAATGTCTCCCTCATTACCGTAGTTCTCACCTCCGTCTCCGACTGAATCGAGGATGCGCAAAATGACATCACGACAATCTGAATCCTTGAGCATTACCGGAACCGCTATTATTCTCCATTTCCCCTCTTTCTCACTTTCAATAGCAAAACCGAGCCTTTTCAGCTCACTATCCACCTCTTCCAACGCCGCCTGATGTTCCGGGTCAAGAGAGAGTGTCTCCGGAAACATAATCCTTTGCGACACCTGCTCTCCTTCCGTTATCTTTTTAATGTACTGTTCGTAAAGAATCTTTACATGTGCCCTATGTTGGTCTATAATGATGAGTCCCTCCCTCGAGGAGGTGATTATATATCGCAACGCATGCTGCACGCAGAATGAACCCACCGACGAAGACATTTCTATATCGGTAAACAAAGACTCCTCAGATTCATCATCATCTACAAAAGCGGGCGACTCCCGTTCCACGATGTCCGGCATGTCTGGTATGGAAGATATTTCATCAGTCTCAAACCCGGATGAGTTTCCAGTGCCGAACCCTCTCGCTCCGTTCATAAATTCGCTGTAAAGGGAATCCCAACCACGAGGCGACTTTTCCTTTCGGCGATGCCCGCTGTCATGGGAAACCGGCCCGAATCCAATCCCTCCGTTGTCTCCGAACAGTCTCCCCCCAAAACCTGAATCTCCACTGAAACTCTTCTTCTCTTCTGAAAAAGGATTATATCCCTCCGGAATATCAAGGGTTGGACATTCGGGTACCGCACCGGGTGGCAACGGATCCACCGGAAGCACGTCACTGTTGAAGTCTATTGAAGGCACTGCCCCGAATTTTCCGAGAGCGGCCTTTATTGATGCCTGCAGTATAGGCCATATTTCCTGCTCGTATTCAAACTTTATCTCATTTTTCGTGGGATGGATATTGACATCTATGCTCGACGGGTCAACGATGAATTTCAGGAAATAGCACGGCTGTGTGTCTGTTGAGATAAGCGATTCGTAACAGTTCATTATCGCCTTATGGAAATAGGGATGTCGCATATTACGACCGTTGACTATGAGATACTGGAGAGGATTCCTCCTTCTCGCATACTCAGGACGTGATATGAAACCTGAAATCTTTATAAGAGACGTGTCAACCTCTATAGGTATCAGATGAAGATCGAGATTATTTTTCCAGATGTCTCCAATCCTCTGTTTGAACGATGCCGCCCGGAGATCCATCACGCGCGCTCCGGTGTCTATGCTCATACGGATATTGTTGTTGACAAGCGCGAGGCGTTCAAACTCTCTCATTATATTGGATAGTTCGACACTGTCACTTTTCAAAAACTTACGGCGAACCGGGGTGTTAAAGAATATATTCTTGACCATTATATTGGCACCCCTGTCGCATGCACATGGCTCCTGCATCTCCACTGCAGAAGCATTGATAAGAAGCCTGGTCCCAATCTGGCTGTCCTCCGTTCGCGTCTTTAACTCCACCTGAGAGATGGCACAGATTGAAGGGAGAGCCTCTCCTCTGAACCCCATTGTGTGGAGGGCAAACAAATCGTCTGCCCCCCTTATCTTGGACGTGGCATGACGCTCAAAAGCCATTCTGGCATCTGTCTCGCTCATCCCTTTTCCATTATCGACAACCTGAATCAGAGTCCGTCCTGCGTCTTTTACGAATATCCTGATTTCCGTGGCCCCGGCATCAACGGCATTTTCCACAAGCTCCTTGATTACTGAAGCAGGGCGCTGGATTACCTCTCCTGCCGCAATCTGGTTGGCAACAGAGTCCGGAAGAAGTTTAATGATGTCGCTCATTGTTGCTCTTTATTATTTTCATCCTCATTTTCGGTTTCCTCCTTTTTCACAGCCTTTTCTATGAGTTCTGATTTCTCCTCGGTCTCCTTGTTTTCCTCTTCCAGCTCAGCCTCACTTTCTTCCAACTGCGTAAGTGTCACCCCGGATGCCGGGACACTTACAGGCCGGAATTGCGGGAATGACTTGGGAACCCCAAAATCTGAAGCGGCCTCAAAATAACGGTCAAGGTCTTCCGGCACTTCCCCAAGATTGTCCTGCCAATGCCAACGGTCGCCATACCATTCACGCACGGGTCTCAAAGATTCCCACCATCGGAACTGGCGGAGATACTGCTGTTGCTTCTTAACAAGAAACAGTGGTGTGACGGTTCCGCTCACCTCCGGCCACATCTTGAGTCTCGACATTCTTCCGCTGTCCATCTCAAGGGTGAGATATGAGCTTTCCGCCGCCACAAGGCGATTGTAGGTGGAATCGCTTTCCTGAGGCAGAAATATCATCTCCACATTGCCCGACACATCGAGCGTATTTAGTGTCTGATTGGCAAACGTTGCCAGAAGCTTCTTCCCACCAAGCTGGTTATAGAAATCCTCGTCAACATGCTCAGAAAGCATCCCGGATTCCGGAAGCAGGGCCCAGTCGGCGGTGGAATCATTGAAGTGTATGTCTATGCGGTTGCCTGTCACCTGACGTTCTCCGCTCCAGACAATCGGCTTACGAAACATATACATCATCGAATCCCGTTCCACAACAACCATTGAATCCGCCACTCCCTGAAGATCCTGTTTGAAGAAACGGGCCCGGTGATAGGCAAGTGCTATATGGAATTCTTTAGGCACCAACGGAATCGAATCGCCTGATATGGAATCCGTGCCAATTCCTTCATGCATCTCGGTGGCACGCCGTTCATTCAAAACAATACTGTCGGCAGAATCTCCAACCGCAAGACTCTTCTCATGAGCCATCTCTTTGAATGGATCCGGCTTCCGTGGCATCTCCGGACGATTTCCCTTTTCGGAAGATGCCTGCATGGGAGCCACCTTGGAAAGAAGTCTGACCGGCAATTCCGACAAAGGAGCCACGAGAGAGAAAAACATACTGTCAAGCCATATAATCCCGTCGCTTGCCCGCAACACAGGAATCCCGTCTTTTTCAGGAAAGCCGGAAGCGGTCCACCTTCGTGACGCGGCCACAAGTTCTGAGATTATGTAAGTCTTTATCGTGTCTGCCCTCAGGAACAACGTGTCGCCTTGTGAATACTCCATCAGCATAGGATATTCTGTGGCGAGAGCCTCCCGGGTGGAGTCATTGTATATGCCGAAGCCCCCTATGAGGGTTGTCTTATGTGCAGTATCAGTCAAGACCATCGGCATCCCGGTCTTTAACGGATTCCTGAACATATAAGCGCGGCTTATGCGGTTCTGCTTATCATAGATTATGGAATCACCCTCAAGCGTGGTCACATTGTTGTTAGAATCACGGTGTATGATCATCGAACGGGTAAGGAGCTCCGCATTGCCCGCCTGCGTGTCATATACTCCGCGTGTAGTTATAATTGTGTCATTGGCACCCTGAATCGCCGTCTCGCTCTCAATCCTCGCGATATGCGTGGCTGTATTGTAATGCAAAGTGTCAGTGAGCAAAGTATATCCATCCTCATTATTCACCAACACAACATCCTTATAGAAATCCGCATTTTTCGTACCGGGAGAATATTCTCCATATAAAGAAGTGAGTGTGTTGACCTTATCATCGATAGTCCCCCACTTCTCATACCATCCGAGTTCCATCGCAAGGCTATAGTCAAGACTGTCTGTCGTGAGCGTGACATCCCTGTTCACAAGTCTGACTTTAGCATATGAGGGGCCGTTTTTCAATCTCGCCAACTTCTCATTGCCCTCATAATACAGCTTGTCAGCATATACGAACAGGGTATCACCCTGTTCCATACGGACATGACCGAATGCATCAAGAGAGTTAAGATTCGGGTAATAGTATGCGGAATCACAATACATCCACATCCCTGCTTGACGGAATTTCACATTCCCTTTCACGATTTGACGCTCCACTGTGTCTCGCGTGTCTATCTTGAAAAGGCTGTCCGCATACTCAAGGAAAACCTTATCATCCCTGTATCGGTTGGCCCCGGGAATCTCAGGTCTGATGGGGCGTGTCGGCTTTGGACGGGAGTAGGATTCCTCCTTCTTCCCCACCTCCTTCTTCCTCTGCTGCTGCGCATATGCCTGCACGCCGATATTAACTACAAAGCCGGCCGCCACGACTCCAAGCGCGGCGGCCACTCTCATTTTTCTGTCAAGAAGAATAAACTTCATCTATCAGTTAGCCTCTTTCACCCATCCTTTATAATGGAAATCACAATTGTTCCATCCGTCTTCTATTCTCACATAAGTGTCCTTGATCTTATTCTCAAGCCACTCTTTCAGAATCTGATCTCTCTGATGATTCTCATACATCTCCTTAATCATATTATAATCATCGGAAAGATTGGCGCGATGTCCCGGCACTCTGTTGGTGAGACGCACGATGGCCGCTATGTCTTTATTCTTCCGAGTGTCCTTCATGACAAACGCCTCACTGATATCTCCGGGCGACATCTTTTCTATACGGCTTGCAATCTCCGGAGGGAGTTCCTGCATCTCAAAACGGCTGCTGCCCTGGTTGACACTACGCTCTTCCTGATTCATCATCACACCACGGTTATTGCGCGTGTCCTTATCCTGTGATATATACCGGGCGGCTTCATCAAACGGGAATGCGCCTCCTACAATCTCCTTTCTGATGGAGTCAAGACGATTGGTGGCGTCGCGCAGGTCTTCCGAACTCACCCTGGGGGTAAGCAGAATATGGCGTACATTTACCTGATCCCCACGTTTGGCAATCAACTGCATGATATGATATCCATATTCTGTCTCCACTATACGGGACACTTTCTTCGGGTCGTTCAGATTGAAAGCCACATTCGAGAACTCAGGAACCCAATCGGCACGACCATGGAAGCCCAGCTCCCCTCCCTGCATCGAACTGCCGTCCTCACTGTACATAATGGCAAGTGTAGAAAAGTCAGCGTCGCCACGGTTAACTCGATCTGCATAATCGCGCAGACGTGCCTTGACATCCTCAATCTCCTGACGAGGAATGTTGGGATTCAACGAGATAATCTGAACCTCCACCTGCATCGGCACATACGGCACACTGTCGGCAGGAAGCTGGTCGAAATACTTTCTCACCTCATTGGGAGTGGCCTTGACATCTTTGGTAAGGTTCTGTTGCACCTGGCTTATTATGGCATTGTTGCGCAACATCTCAAGCATCTGCTCCCTAATCATGGGCATGGGCTTACGGAAATATTCCTCCATCTTCTCCTTAGACCCAAACTGACCTATAAAGAAGTTGATACGCTGGTCGGCCATCGCATACACCCTGCTCTCCGGAGCCTCTATAGTGTCTATCTTGGCCTGGTGGAGATACAGCTTCTCCACCGCGATCCTTTCGGGAAGGACGCAATATGGATCTCCAGACACAACTTGCCCCTCGGAACGCAACTGCTGATACATTTCCTCCACATCTGACCGGAATATAGCCTGGTCTCCGACAATCCACGCCACCTCGTCAACCACATTTTTAGGAGGCTCGGCAAACGCACACACTGCCGACATGGCAGCTACCGCCATTGCCGGAAACAAAATCTTTTTATTTTTCATCTTTCTGAATCGTTTTCTTTTTGTTGGTATCGCCATCCTTAAATCTCCGCGACAAAGGATCGTAACCGAATGCCACAAGCTTACCTTCTGACATGGCCTTTTGCACAAGAGCCCTGACAAGGGCTTCCTGATAACTCGAAACTTTAGCCTGCTCAAGCATCGCCGAAATACGCTCTGACGCAAACTCATACGGCATCTCGCTCCCCGAAGGGAGATAATCACTGATATGCAACAGATATGTGAATCCATTACATGTCGTCTCAAAATTATTTGTAGAGGAAAGAAAAGCATCCGGATCATAAAACCGGTAGGGAATCTGATCGGCGATCACTTCCCAATCCACCCATTCCTCCTTGAAATACTCATACTGTATGGCTGCTCCCATCCAATTTTTTTCAAGTTCATCGACACTTTCATCAGATGCATCATATACGCAACGCCGAATATCCGCAAGAGGCCCGGAGTTTTCCGAAACCTTAAGATATATCCCTTTTACAAGGGGGGTCTCGGTCATCAGCTCTCCCTTATGTGCCTCATAGAATAGCCTGACACTATCCCGGTCAACCTTGAACTTGCTCCCGTTTCTCAATTTTCCGAGATACTCCGCCACTATGAGACGGTTACGATATTGCGACACCTTTCTTTCAATCTCGTCAAGTTCCGGAAGCTTTGCCATTGCCATGTCTATAAGGACCCTCTCTTCGATCCAGCCATCGACTATGCTCCGGAACAATATCATGCTGTCTTCCTTTTCTATCCCTACCGGGATACGCCTGACAACATCGGACAATGTCAGGGTGGAGTCTCCCACACTGACAAGGATGTCATCAGTGCCGGAAATCTCTTTCTTTTCGCCACACGAGGATAATGCCATCACAAACGATAGACATGCGGAAAGCAACGGCATGCCGGAATGTAATGACTTCCATACTATGCCACCACTACGCACACCTCTTCTCGCTGTCCCGTGCATCATGACTCCTTCCGGTTATTTCACGCTGTTAAGCTCCTTCTTATTCACTTTCACCTTATATCTCCTCCTGAGTTCCTTTATCCAGGCGGATTCAAGAGCTGCCTGATAGTCAGCTGTCACCAGCGACTTCACATCTGACGCCTCCTCTGGAGCATCCAATACGCGCTCGTTATACAAGAAATAGTTTGTGAACTTATCTGACGAAGGCTTAGCCTCGGGGCCACCGTACATTAGATGGTCAACCATGGCATTGTCGCCCTGCTCAACCAATATGCGGTCAACCTTGATCTTACCTCTGAATTCCTTCCGCAACACCTGAGGTATGGAATCCTCCGGGATAGACTTCATACGTTCTCTCACAAGAGTGCCGATGGAATCATTTGTCACTTGAACCAAAATACCTTTTACATGCGGATGCTCCCACTTGTACTTCCCGCGATGTTTCCTGAAGTAATCCTCAAGTCCTGCCTTATCCTTTGAAGCCTTGTCCCACACTTTCCGGAGACTTATCTCATAAAGGAGGCTTCCGTCATGATATTCCTTCATCAGATTGTGATATGACGGCACATTTGAATACAGCCAATCTTCCTCTGCGTCAATGAGACATGAATTAAAAAACAAGTCAAGCGATGTGTCGAAAGCCTCAAGAGCGTCTTCCGCATCCGACATATTCATCCTGCCGACATATCCGGCATAATCCTTCACAGGAATCTCTTTGCCATCGACAACGAATAGCGCGGAATCCCTGAAAGGAACACTTGAAAGATTTCCCCAGAATACAGAATCCATGCCACCGGCGGCAATCATTCGCCTCATCTCCTGGACAGTGGGCACCACCATCGAAGCCCCATGCTTCTCGGCAAGGCGAGCAGTCTGATGGTCGCGAATAATCCTGTATCTGTCATCCTGAGGACTCTCCATCCTCTTCAACAACATCTCCCTGAGTTCGGAGGCATCACGCGGCCCCTTCGTTCCGGTGCGCTTTATGATATGCCATCCATACACACTTCTCACAGGCTCTGAAATTCCACCATCCTCAAGAGCGAATGCAGCATTCTCAAATTCCGGCACCATTTCTCCGCTCCCAAACCAAGAGAGGTCTCCCCCATTCCTGGCAGACCCGGGATCTTCTGACTCCGTCCTTGCCACCTCGGAAAAGGAGTCAGGATTTGCAATCACAAAAGCATGGATGCTGTCTATCTCGTGTTTAATTCTCGCCTTTTCCTCCTCTGTGGCATCCTTCTTCACCATTTTCATTATATGGGAAGCCCTTACTCTCCCTTTTGCCGGCCGACGGTTGCCGGTTTTTACTATGTGATAGCCGGCCGGCGACTCTACCACCTCAGAGATTTCACCCTCTGGAGTGGTATAGACCGCTGTCTCAAAGAGGTATGGAAACGTATTGGCCTTGACATAGCCCAGATAGCCGCCGGGTGATGACATAGATTTATCCTGAGTGTATTTTGATGCCATCTCCACAAAATCAGCCCCGTCAAGCAATGCCTGGCGTATGCTGTCAATTCGCTGGCGGGATATCCTGTTCAGAGCTGCGGAACGGGTCTTGAATAGCATGATATGGCTTGTCTCCACTTCCTCACGCTCCCTTTCGGCCGCCTCCTCTATAAGTTTGTCGAGGAAGACCGAATCTGCAATATACGGAGCGGCAAGTTCTTTCCTGTATTGTTCCATCTCCTTTCGGAATGAAGCGGTGGTGTCGATTCCCTCGGCCTTGGCATCCGCCACTTTCAACTTATAGAGCTTGAACATCTCGGCATACTCCCCAAGAGTCTGAGGAGAAAGTTGCTGCTGGCTGTTCTTATGATACAGGTACTCAAACTCCGATTTGGGCACATCCTCTCCGTTGACTGTCATTATCACAGAATCTTTCGCTGTCATAGCCAACACGAATAGAGATAACCCGGCTCCCGCAAGAAGCCTGTTTTTTACTATGAATGAAACGTTTACCATATCAATTAATTCGCAAAACTCTCCAAATCGACACATATGAAACCGACTGGGAAAGAAATTTCGCAAAATTTTCGCAATTATTTACTTATCAATCTTTAAACGAATCTAAATTGATAAAATTATACAAGAAGGTAAAAGTTGTCTGTCAATTTCCCATTTCCGACAAGAACTTAACCCTCACCAGACGGATTTCCTCTTCGGTGAACTCATCGCCAAGTTCCTGTATAGCAGCCTCAAGATCATCTTCCTGACTCTCCTTGAAGAAATCTATAATGTCAAGCTCGTGATCTTCATCCATAATTTCACTAAGGAAATAATCTATGTTGATTTTTGTTCCCGCCTCGACTATCGCCTCAAGTTCATCTATCAGTTCACCAAACTCAAGACCCTTGCTTTCAGCAAGCTCCTCAAGGTCTATCTTACGGTCTATGCTATGGATTATGGAAATTTTAAGCTTGCTCTTATTCGCCATTGAACGAACCCTAAGATCCTCCGGACGTTCTATCTCATTCTCATCCACATGACGTTTGATAAGCCCCACGAATTCCTCTCCAAAACGTTTGGCCTTTCCTGCCCCGACTCCGGGAATATTGGCAAGCTCATCCATAGTTATCGGATAAGTGGTTGCCATAGCCTCAAGGCTCGGCTCCTGGAAAATAACATAAGGAGGCAAATCCAGTTTCTTTGCCATCTTCTTGCGTAAATCCTTCAGCATATTGTATAGCGCGGGATCCACTGCGCATGCCGCCCCACCCTTTAGCTGAGGCTCCACATCGATGTCAGAGAAGTCAACATCCTCAACCACCTTGAACGATGTCGGTTTCTTGACATATTTCTTACCCTTGGCAGTGACGCGGATTATACCATAATTCTCCACATCTTTCTCAAGGTACCCCGCGATAGCGGCCTGCCGTATCACAGTCGAGAGCATTTTCTCATCGGAGCCCTGTAGGCATCCGAATTCGTCAATCTCCTCATGATGGTAAGAACGCACCTCGTCGGTGGCCCTCCCTATCAAGACATTCACAATGTAGTCAGGATTAAATTTTTCTTTGAGTGCAGAAACCGTCTCTATGACGGCGCAAAGTTCTTCTTTCGCTTCCACTTGTGTTTTTGGATTTAAACAATTATCGCAATTGCCGCAATTATCATCGTCATATTGCTCACCGAAATAATGTAAAAGTATCTTTCTTCGACAAACCGACGACTCCGCATAGCTTGCCGTCTCTGCAAGCAAATGGCGTCCTATCTCCTGCTCGGCCGCCGTCTTGCTTTGCATCAGCTTGTCAAGTTTCTGGAGATCTTTATATGTGTAATAGGTAATGCACTTCCCTTCGCCCCCGTCTCGCCCGGCTCGTCCCGTTTCCTGATAATATCCCTCAAGACTCTTAGGGATATCGTAATGGATCACATAACGGACATCAGGCTTGTCAATCCCCATGCCGAACGCTATTGTTGCCACAATCACATCAACCCTTTCCTGAAGGAAAGCATCCTGATTGTCTGACCGGGTCACAGAATCCATGCCCGCATGGTAAGGAAGGGCTGAAATCTCGTTCAGCCTCAGAGTCTCGGCAAGCTCCTCCACTCTCTTCCTGCTCAGGCAATATATGATTCCAGACTTCCCCTTATTGTTTTTTATAAAACGGATTATATCCCGATCCACATCCTTTGACTTAGGGCGAACCTCATAATACAGATTCGACCTGTTGAAGCTTGACTTGAAAACCAACGCGTCAAGCATCCCGAGGTTCTTCTGTATATCATGTTGCACTTTTGGTGTGGCGGTGGCGGTCAGGGCTATCAGAGGTCTCGAACCCACTTCATTGATAATGGAGCGGATGCGTCTGTATTCCGGACGGAAGTCATGTCCCCATTCAGAAATGCAATGAGCCTCATCAACCGCATAGAACGAGATTTTCATCTGTCGCATGAAAGCCATATTCTCCTCCTTGGTGAACGACTCCGGAGCCACATATAGCAACTTAGTACGCCCCGACAGGACATCCGACTTCACTTTTTCAGCCATAGCCCTGTTGAGAGATGAATTCAGGAAATGTGCTATGCCATCATCCTCGCCATAGTTGCGCATGGCATCAACCTGGTTTTTCATCAGCGCTATAAGAGGTGATATGACTATCGCCGTGCCTTCCGACATGAGTGCCGGAAGCTGATAGCACAATGATTTGCCACCTCCGGTGGGCATAAGCACAAACACATCATTGCCGTCAAGGAGGCTTTTGATGATTTCAAGCTGGTTCCCTTTGAAGTTGTCAAAGCCGAAATTATATTTCAAGGCTTCATGAATCGCTTTGGTGTCTGCCATGGTTGTGAGGTTCGAAGAGTATTTTTTTCTGAAAAAAAGACACTGTCATATTCCCACCGCATCATCGGCAGGACACAGACAGAGTTTAATACAAAGTTAAAAAATTTTCCTCAATCTACATACACCTCTGACGTTTTTTTTAATTCCATTCCCGTTATGACGCACGATGGCGGGGCAACCGGATAATTGCCCCGCCATCATGAAATGACTATTCTTCAATTATAAGAGAGTGTCCCTTTTAATCAGTCGGTCATCTTTGTCTTCTCAAAATTGGCTTTCTCAAGCTGACGCGCCACATACTCGGCATCAACCGTGAATTTACTTATCGAAGACGACGGCACATCATACATCGCGTCAACCATTATGGTCTCCACGATAGAGCGCAGTCCCCTGGCCCCGAGTTTATACTCTATCGCCTTGTCAACAATCAGGTCGAGAGCGTCATCTGTGAATTCAAGCTCCACGCCGTCAAGAAGAAACATCTTCTTATACTGGCGGATAATGGCATTCTTAGGCTCCACGAGGATACGGCGCAATGCCGCCTTGTCGAGAGGTTCAAGCGATGTCAACACCGGAAGACGACCTATAATCTCAGGTATAAGGCCGAACGACTTGAGGTCCTGGGGCATCACATATCGCATAAGGTTTTCCCTTTGCCGCTTACGTCCTGCCTCATCATGCCCGTAGCCAACGACATGCGTGTTAAGCCTGGAGGCAATCTTTCGCTCGATTCCATCAAATGCCCCTCCACATATGAAGAGTATGTTCTTAGTATCTACGGGTATAAGCTTCTGTTCCGGATGTTTGCGTCCGCCATTCGGCGGAACAAGCACTGTGGAACCCTCCAATAGCTTCAGCAGGCCCTGCTGAACGCCCTCGCCGCTTACGTCTCGCGTTATCGAAGGGTTATCACTCTTACGGGCAATCTTGTCTATCTCATCGATGAAGACAATACCCCGTTCCGCCTGCTCCACATCATAGTCACAGGCTTGCAGGAGACGTGTCAGCAACGACTCTATGTCCTCTCCCACGTAGCCGGCCTCGGTGAGCACCGTTGCATCGACAATCGTGAAGGGAACATTCAGAAGACGTGCTATCGTTTTGGCCAACAATGTCTTGCCCGTGCCTGTAGGACCCACCAGTATGATATTCGATTTCTCGATATCGACATCATCATCCTGCGATGCCTGGTTGATACGCTTATAATGGTTATAGACAGCAACCGACAGATACTTCTTCGCCTCATCCTGCCCGATGATATACTGGTCGAGGAACTCCTTTATCTCCCGGGGTTTAGGGACAGAGGTCGCCTCCGGTTCCGTCTTGACAGACACATCCTTCTTTCTGCGTCCGAGTTCCGAGTCCCGGGCATCGTCGATGAACTTTATGCAATCGGTGCAGAGGTTCAATCCATCGAGCACTGTCACCACCGGGTTAGAAGGACTGTCAGTCACACCACACATGGAACATCTCGACCCGCTTTCTTTCTTAGCCATCACTTATTCTCTTTGGTCGGGTTCTCAAGCACCTTGTCTATCATTCCATATTCCTTGGCCTCTGATGCTATCATCCAGTAGTCGCGGTCTGAATCCGCCTCGACTTTCTCGAATGGCTGGCCCGAATGCGTCGAAATTATACGGTAAAGCTCTTCCTTCAGCTTCAATATCTCCCGTGCGGTAATCTCTATGTCAGAAGCCTGTCCCTGGATACCGCCCATAGGCTGATGTATCATCACCCGTGAATGGGGAAGAGCGAATCGCTTGCCATGCTCTCCGGCCACAAGAAGCACTGCTGCCATAGAGGCGGCCATACCTGTGCATATCGTGGAGACATCACTCGATATATACTGCATAGTGTCGTAGATGCCAAGTCCCGCATAAACCGAGCCGCCGGGTGAATTGATGTAAATCGATATATCCTTTCCCGGGTCGATTGAGTCGAGATAAAGCAACTGGGCCTGTATGATATTCGCGCTCGTGTCAGAAACCTGTGTGCCGAGGAATATAATGCGATCCATCATAAGACGTGAGAAAACATCCATCTGAGTCACATTAAGCTGGCGTTCCTCAAGAATATATGGGTTCATATAGTCAGCCGTAGGCATTGTAGATGTAATGTTGGCGGCCGACTTGTCAAGATATCTTGTATAACCGTCAAGAGTGTTTGAACTCATTCCAAGATGATTGACGGCAAAATTTCTGAAGTCGTTTTGCATATTCTTATTTCGTATTTACTTTTTTATAACGCTTATGAGGGCATTTCTGATATACTCCTTGCAAAATCCGTGCCAAAAACAGCACAAGACCCACATCCGGCATTATTATCCGGACCTGGGCCTTGCCTTTGTCGTTGCTGACGGAGACGGATTGTGATTACGCCTCTGCCGCCGGAGCGAACAGCTGACGGAATTCCTCCACGCTCACCTCCTTATTGTCGAGCGACACGTTCTCCTTGATTACCTCAAAGACCTTGCGGGTGAGGGCATTCTGGAAAAGCATATCGTGATTCTTCTTGTCCTTGGCTACCTCATGGGCATATTTGTCGATAATCTGGTCGGTCAATGCGGCAGGGCCATACTGCATGAGCTGACGCGCAACAACGCCGCGTGCCTCGTCAAGCACATCCTCCTCGTTAACCTTCACCTCAAATTTCTCCGCGATGTTGTCGCGAACAAGATCCCACTCAAGCTGGCCACGCATTTTGTTGAACTCCTCGTCAACATTCTCCGCATTCAGACCCTCATTCTGACGCACGAGGAAATCCTTAAGCATAGATTCGGGAAGTTCAAGAGCTCCGACAGCTTTTTCCACCGCCTCTTTGGCGTCAATGGTGAAACGATAGTTGGAGTCATTCTCAAAGTTCAGGCCGATGAGCTCCTTGATTGCCGCACGGAATTCCTCCTCATTGTGAGCCTTATCCTTGCCGACAGCGTTGTCAAAGAACTCCTGGTTGAGCTCTGCGGGCTTAAGCACTATGATTTCCTTAATCTCAAAATTGAAGTCACCCTTATGAGAATCAACATCCTCCTTGTCTATATTGAGCATTGAAGACATCTCAACCGCATTGGAATCGCAGGTGGCGGCAGGATTGAAGACTACCACATCCCCAACCTTCTTGTTCTCGAACAGCTTCTTCTGGTCCTCGTTCTTGAAATGGATGGGAGCGATGATGCCATTCTCCACGACAACGCCACCCTCCTTTACTGAGCCATCCTCGTTCAACTCGGTGATATTACCCTTTATCACAGCATTGGCCTCAGTCTCCTCTCCGGCCTCCTGACGGCCGAAACGCTGACGCAAGCCCTCAATCTGCTCGTTGACCATCTCGTCAGTGACTGTGATTGTGTAATAGGGAACGTGAAGCTCCTTGTTGACATGATTGTCAATTTCGGGAGCGAGTCCTACATTGAACTTGAATGTAAACTCACTGTTCTCGATATTGAAGCTATTGTCGCTCTGCGGAACCGGCTGGCCGAGAACATGCAGATTGTTTTCCTTTATATAATTGAACACAGCGTCTGCCACCTCCTTGTTGATGATGTCATATTTTACAGCCGTGCCATATTTCTTTGCTATAAGAGCGGCAGGAACCTTGCCGGGACGGAATCCGGGCTCTGCATGCTTCTTGCCAATCTCTTTGAGCTGTTTTGATACCTTGTCAGCGTAGTCTTTCTCCTCGATTGAAACGGTAACGACACCGTTCACATTATCAAGTTTTTCGTAATTTACGTTCATGTTGACTTTTTATCTGGAATTTTATTTTAATTTCCTGCTTTTTCATAAAGGGCTCCCGGTTTCTGGTCTCCAGTCACCGCAAATCCGGTTGCAAAGGTATTAAAAATTATCTGCCCCCGCAAATTTTCAGTTATTTAAGTTAAGTTAAAATCCAAACTGAGTTTATTTCAATCCGGACATTAAAGTCCCCGAGGATTTCATGACGGATTTCGGCACGAAACACTCAGGGACACTGCAAACCCAACCGGAGGGCGCCCCCTCTCAGCTGAAGAATGTCTTGAACACTTCCACGGTGGCCAGATGGTCCGCCACTCCGGCTGTCTCTCTCGCGGAATGCATGGCCCAAATAGCGTTGCCCATATCCACGCCCCTGAGATCAAGCTGACTCGTAAGGATATTGCCAAGCGTGGAACCGCCGGCCACATCTGAATGATTCACGAACGTCTGGCATGGAACCCCCGCCTTCCTGCAAAGATTCCGGAACACAGCAGCACCGTCGGCATCCGTCATATACTTGCAGTTGGAATTGATTTTAACAACCGGGCCTCCCCCTATCACGGGATGATTCGTGGGGTCATACTTCTCGTTATAGTTGGGATGCCATGCATGGGCGTCATCGGCAGAAATCATAAATGAGCGGGCCACACTCCTGTAGAAAGCCTCACTGTCGCCACCCAGGTTCAGAGTCAGACGCTCAAGCATATCGCGCAAAACCGGTGAATGCGCCCCCTGCTTAGTGCCGGACCCGGTCTCCTCATTGTCAAACACAGCGAGCACTCGTGTGTCGGGACAAATCTCCCCGGCTGTTGAGAGCAATGCCTCAAGTCCGGCATAGGCCATCGACAGGTCATCGATTCTTCCCGACTGGAAATACTCATCCTCCACGCCACACAGCGAAGCCTTCTCGAAAGGATACAGACAAATCTCGTAGTCTATTATGTCAAGCGGATTGATACCTATACGCTCCGCCACCATCATCTTGACAAAGCCTCCCTTCGACATGGCAGCCCGAATCTCTTCCTTACTGTAATAACCGAGCACAGGTTTCATATCCTTCTGCACACTCAGCGTGTTGCCCTCATTGACTCCACGGTTGAAATGAATCGCGAGATGCGGAATGGTGGCCACCGGCCTGTCAAGATCAAAAATGATAGTCTCCGGAGTCAACGGATTGCCTGAGTCAACCATCACACGTCCGGACATCGACAGCGGACGGTCAAACCAGGTATATAATATCCCGCCTCCATACTTCTCCACATTCAACGACACTACACCTCCGTCGCCGTATATCTCGCAATTCGGCTTCAGCTTGAGACATGGGCTGTCGCTATGTGCCGAGATTATCCGGAATCCGCAATCCCCCGGGATGCCGGTCCCGGCTATAAACGCGATTATGGCACTGTCGTTTTTCACTATATAATGCCGCGACCCGGGTGTGACATCCCAGCGGTCGGCCTGTCGGAGCTCGGTAAAGCCCGCAGTCTCCAGCTCTCGTCTCATGGTCTCGATCGCCCTGAAATTGCATGTGGATTCGTCAAGCCATCCGAGCAAATTCTCTATTCTACTCATCATCAACGCTATTAGTTGCCATTATACTTTATATGGTTCAATGCCCTCAACACATTACACAGGGTCTGGCTCCAATACGACTCGAAATCCTCCTTGCAATGTATATAGGCTTCCTCTATACGCTCCCCTTCCGTGTCTTTGACAACGGATATGAAATCGAAAAGAGGCTGGAAGATGTCTGAGAGTGATTCAGCCACCGACGCGGCAATCGGGGTCTCGCTATACTTCATATCTTCCTCAAATGTCTCAAGAAACACATCATCCGGCCCAAGGGTAGCCTCTATATGACGACGGATACTCTCATAGTAGTCTTCATCGACATACGATGAGAAATAACCGCTCTCCTCAAGGAGGAAAACATCATCGGCCGATATGTCGAAAAACTCCCAATAAATCCTGGGAAGGACATTGAGCATCGCATCGATAAACTCTTCCTTCTCTATTTCCCCGGCACTCTCGCACACCGCGCAATAGTCTGCGGCCAGCGATGTCAAAGCAATCAACCTGCCGCGCATATCATTCTCTATCACTTCTGTCCCTCCTTATATAATTTATGTTCATAAATATATTCCGCCACCACAGCCGGCACAAAATAGTTGATGTTGGCTCCCTCCGACATAGCCTCACGCACAAACGTCGATGAGATATGCGCCGTAGGGCCGTCGCTTAGCACCTCCACCCCGGAGGGAGGGACACTGGGCACATCGAATCCCGGACGCGGGTAGATAAGAATCCCGAATTCCTTTATAATCTTGTGGGCGTCACGCCATCTGCCGAAATTTGCCCAATTGTCGCTCCCGATGATAAGTTTGAATTCATGTTCCGGATATTGGTCCCGCAACTTGCATAGCGTCACATACGTGTATGATGGCAACGGCAACGAGAGCTCGAATCCTGAAGCCTTGACACCCTTGCAGTTTTCCGCCACAAGCTTCGCCATTCGGAGACGATGCAGCCCGTCGGTAGGGGCCGACCCCTCCTTCAGGGGATTAAGACGGCTCACCATAAGCCATACCTCGTCAACATTGCCCCACTGCGCACAATAATTTGCCACCATGGCATGACCCGTATGAATCGGGTCGAAGCTTCCGCTATAAATTCCGACTCTCATCTCGATATATGTTATATGCCGGCAAAATCTCTTATCCTGCCGTTCACCTCTTCAACAGCGGCATCCAGGGAATCGTTCACCACCACAGTGTCGAATCTATCAGAAAATCCCATCTCGTATTCCGCCTTTGCCAAGCGCTTGGCTATCGTCTCGTCAGAGTCGGTGGCCCGCGACCTGAGACGCTGTTCAAGCACATCGATGCCGGGAGGCATTATGAATATCGACAGCGCATCTCCATCGAAACGTTTCTTTATGTTGATTGCTCCTTTCACATCCACATCCATAATAAGGTTATAGCCCGACGACGTCACCCTCTCGACCTCACTCTCGAGAGTGCCGTAGCGAGTACCGGCATAAACTTCCTCCCATTCCACGAACTCTCCATTGTCAATCCTACGCTGGAATTCCTCTTCTGTGAGAAAAAAATAATCCTTTCCATCCATCTCCTGCCCGCGTGGCTTACGGCTTGTGGCCGATATCGAAAATCCGAGTCGCAATGTCTCATCTTCCATCAGACGGCTGATTATGGTTGACTTCCCGGTGCCGGATGGAGCCGACAAGATGATAATCTTTCCTTTCATCATAATACGTTGAGCACTTGTTCTTTTATCTGTTCCAGTTCATCTTTCATCTTTACCACCACTTTCTGCATCTCAGCATGGTTCGACTTCGAACCGAGCGTATTGATTTCCCGGCCCATCTCCTGTGCTATGAAACCGAGTTTCTTCCCTTGCCCGTTTTTCGGATATTCGTTCTCTCCTCCGAGTGTCTCCACAAAATAGTTGAGATGCGTGGATAGACGCAGTTTCTCTTCATTGACATCCAGTTTCTCTATATAGAATATCATCTCCTGCTCAAGACGCCCGCGGTCATATTCTATAGATGTCAACCGTGACAGCTGATCCTCGAGACGCTCCCGGATTTTTGGAACCCGCTCCGACTCATATGGCTCCACCTCTTTCAGCAACTGACGGATGCGTTCTATCTTCTCCATAAAGAAGTCGTATAGTTTCCTCCCCTCCCTGCGGCGGAACTCCACAAGCGAGCATAGCGCCTCAGAACAGGCCTGCCTGAACGCGGCCTCATCCTCTTCGTCCACCACCTGCGTCTCTGTCCGCAAGGCGTCAGGCATACGCATCAGCAACGTGTACCAATCGGCCGGCTCCGGAAGATTCAGAGAAGCCCGGAGATTCTCTATCTGAGATTTATACACTCCGAGCAGTTCGACATTTATTGTCGAGGTGGCCTCTGCCACTATGTTTTCCACATTGGCTGCAAGCTCCACCTTTCCCCGTTCGAGTGTCTCGGCGATAGGATTGCGGAGAGTCACCTCCATCTCCCTGTAGCTTGCAGGAACCCTGAGAGAGAGGTCAAGCTGTTTGCTGTTGAGCGATTTAATTTCAACCTTTATTCGTCTGGTTGGGGTCTGGGCCACTCCCCGCCCGAATCCCGTCATTGATGAAATCATAGATTTTTATGTTTAAACCGCAAATTTAATAAATTTCATGGAAATCCTAACCTACACATCCGATTAATTAGCCTCAATTACACTTGTCAAGCCGCTTGCCTGCCATTATATTGCCAATTTCCGCCATTCCTCACCACAATCGCGACTCAAGTCTGAAACTCATCACCTGGAGCCCTATTCAATAATATTTCCATTGTTTAACTTAATTTTCCGTCTTTGTCTTTCTTTTCTCATCATTTTTCATTAGCTTTGCGTTCAGTTTTGAGAATGTGATAAGGTGATGCCATGTCACACAAACCTTACGATAACCCAATTATTCAGATATCAGATATGAACAACGAAGAATTATTGAAATCAGTAAAAGAGAAAGCCGAGAAATGGCTCGGCCCTCAATACGACCAGGAAACCCGCGATGCCGTGAAAGCGATGCTCGAATCCGACGACAAAACCGAACTCATCGACTCTTTCTATAAAGACCTTGAATTCGGAACAGGAGGACTCCGAGGAATTATGGGAGCCGGCTCCAACAGAATGAACATCTACACTGTGGGTGCGGCCACTCAAGGACTTGCCAACTACCTCAACGAATGCTTCAAAGACGAACCCCAGATTACCGTGGCAATCGGACACGACGTGCGCAACAACTCCCGCAAATTCGCAGAACTGGCAGCCGACATCTTCTCCGCGAACGGGATAAAGGTCTATCTTTTCGAATCATGCCGTCCTGTCCCTGAAGTGTCCTACGCCATACGCAAACTCGGATGCAACAGTGGCGTGATGGTCACAGCAAGCCACAATCCCAAGGAATACAACGGATACAAGGCTTATTGGAGCGACGGAGCCCAGATGATTGCCCCTCATGATGTGGAAACAATCGCATATGTAAACGCCATCACTTCGGTGGACCAGATTAAATTCACCCCCAACAAGGATCTCATACAGATTATCGGCAAGGATGTTGACGAAATGTTCCTTGACGACATCAAGACACTATCCCTGTCGCCTGACGCAATCAAACGCCACGAGGACATGAAGATTGTATATACACCGATTCATGGCACAGGCGGGATGCTCATCTACGACTCTCTCAAGAAATGGGGATTCAAGAATGTGATACATGTGCCTGAGCAGGATATCCAAAGCGGCGACTTCCCGACTGTCGTATCTCCGAATCCTGAGAATCCTGAAGCCATGGCAATGGGCATCGAAAAAGCTAAGGAAACCGGCGCGAGCCTCGTGTTGGCCTCCGACCCCGACTCCGACCGCATCGGGCTTGTGGTGCGCGACAGCAACGGCGAATATCAGCTTCTCAACGGCAACCAGATTGTGATGATTTTCCTCTACTATCTCATAATCCGCAACCGTGAACTCGGGATGCTCAAAGGCAACGAGTATTGTGTAAAGACAATCGTCACTACGGAAACAATCAAACGTATCGCCGAGGCCAACGACGTGAAATGCTACGACTGTTTCACTGGATTCAAATGGATTGCCGACGTGATGCGCAATCTTGAAGGGAAGGAACGCTATCTTGGCGGAGGCGAGGAAAGCTACGGATTCCTCCCCGAGACTTTCGTCAGAGACAAGGACGCGGTTTCCTCTATCACGCTCATGTGTGAGATTGCCGCCTGGGCCGCAGAACAGGGACTGACCCTCTACGACCTCCTTATCGACATTTACCTGAAATACGGATTCTCACGAGAGAAAGGCGTGAGCGTGGTTCGTCCAGGAAAATCAGGAGCCGATGAGATTGTGGCCATGATGAAGAATTTCCGCGAGAATCCCCCCAAGGAACTGGCAGGAAGCAAAGTCGTGACCATCAAAGACTATTCCGACCTCAATTGCCGTGATGTCGTGAGCGGGGATGTCTCAAAGATGAACTTCCCTACCACTTCCAACGTGCTGCAGTTCTTCACTGAAGCCGGCGACAAGGTTTCTGTACGCCCTTCCGGCACTGAGCCGAAAATCAAATTCTATGTTGAGGTACGCGAAAATCTTTCATCAAAGGAAGAGTATGCCGATGCCGTCAGCAGGGCTGAGAAAAAAATTGAACGTGTTCTCGCCGACCTTGGAGTAAAATGATGATGACATACGTCCCTGACTGACCCTCCCGGTCAGGCACATCAAGCATAACCCGGACTGTGGTCAACCATAGTCCGGGTTATTTTGTTGTACCTACACAACAATCTCTGATTCCACACATGTCCGCCAGAATAAAATATCCTAAACTCGTTATTGTCCTGCTCATTTCCTTCGCGTGGAGCATCTGTTCTCATGCTCAGATTCCGATTCACCTTAATACGGTAGTGCAAGTGCCTCCTGACTCTGCCGATGTGGCACGCAGCTCCCGGCATCATTTCTGGAGAGCATCTGCGGAAGTGGCCGGATTCAATATCGGACTCTGGGCTTTCGACAGGTATATACAGAACGGCGACTTCGCCCACATCTCTTTCAACTCCATCAAAGAGAACTTCAAACACGGTTTCATCTGGGACAACGACAAGCTCGGCACCAACACGTTCCTTCACCCTTACAACGGAAGTCTTTATTTCAACGCCGCGAGAGTGAACGGATTCAATTTCTGGCAGTCGGAACTCTTCGCGATTGCAGGGAGCGCCATGTGGGAACTGTTCATGGAGTGCGAGTATCCATCCACCAACGACATAATAGCCACTCCCATCGGAGGAGCGGCGCTTGGCGAGGTGTTATACAGAGCCTCCGATGCTGTTCTTGACGACAGACTTTCCGGGGCCGAGAGATTCGAACGTGAAGCCGCCGCTTTCATACTCTCTCCGATGAGGGGGATAAACCGCCTCATCACCGGTGACGCCTGGAAAGTAAGACCCACACGGGGACGACTGTTCGGGACTCCAAGTTTCGCGGTGCGGCTTTCGATGGGCTATAAGATGCTCGAATACCAGAACCATTTCAACAACATACACCAAGGGATGGCAATGCAGCTCGACGCCGAATATGGCGACAGGTTTGAGGTGAAATCGACAAAACCTTACGACTACTTCAACATTAAGGCTCAGTTCCAGATTATCAAGACACAACCGTTCCTATCCCAGATTGAACTGAAAGGGAGACTGTTGGCCCGTGAGATTTTCGACAATTACCGCTCGCAAGGGAGCATCGGCCTCTACCAGCACTTCGACTTTTACGACAGTGACACAATCGACAATATCCAGAAAGTGCCGTTCAAATTAGGCGTCCCGGCCTCCGTGGGAGCCGGATTCATGTTCCGAGACGTGGAACGCAAAAAATGGGTGTTCGATTGCTTCGCCCATGCCAACATAATAGGATTGGGGTCGATTCTTTCCGACCATTACAAAACTGACGAACGAAACTATAACTGGGCTTCAGGATTCTCTCTAAAGGGGGGATTCAACATCGTTTTCGACAAAAACAGGTTCTCGCTGTCTCTTTCACACAACTTCTACCGTCTCTTCACCTGGAAAGGGTATCGGTTCGGGACAGACCTCAGAATCATAAATCCCAAATTGCTCAATGTCATGGGCGATGTGTCTGTGGCATCATTGAACATGACTGAATTGCGACTTGATTTCAGAGTATGGGAAAAACTGTTCGCGACAGCATTACTCACCAATTATGTGCGCTCGTCCCACTATCGCGACTATGAATATGTCAGGTCTTCATCGGCTTCTCTTGCCCTTATGCTCACATATAAGCTGTAAGAGACAGCACGGGGACGCTCCTCTCAACCCGCTTCATACTCACGGGGGAATATGACAGATTAATCCTGACACGCCCTTTGAAGCATCCTTGTTTTTTTCTAATTTTGCATTCAGAAAAAAATAATGATTCTTGATTTTATGGCAAAAGTTGCATGGCGTCCCGGCACGCAAATCTATCCATTGCCGGCTGTACTCGTGACATGCGGAGACTCTCCCGAAAACTGGAATATGCTCACCGTGGCATGGACCGGGACCATATGTTCTGACCCGGCTATGTGTTATATATCCGTGCGGCCGGAAAGGGCATCATATCCCCTGATTGTAAAGAACATGGAATTCACTATCAACCTTACCACCGTAGATATGGCCAACGCCACCGACTGGGCCGGCGTGAGGTCAGGACGGGACTTCGACAAATGGAAGGAAACCGGACTCACCCCGATTCCCGGTGAAAAGGTCTCCTCCCCTACAATCGAGCAATCGCCGCTCAGTATAGAATGCCGTGTGAAATCAGTGACCAGACTTGGGTCGCACGACATGTTTATCGCTGAAGTGGTCAATGTAAGGGCCGACGACAGATTCCTTGACCCGGACTCCGGCAAGTTCTCTCTCGAAGACGCGAACCTGATTGCCTATTCCCACGGCATGTATCATGAACTTGGCAAAGCTATCGGGAAATTCGGGTTCTCCGTAAAGAAAAACAAGGATTAATCTCCCGCCGGTTGACTGCAATCACCATCAATAGCTACAAGCCACGGTTTTTTTACCTATAAATAGTGATTGTGCGACTTGGTTAAAAAAGATAACTTTGCAACCGTAAAAGCATATAGCCGCTTACGTTATTAGTTATTTAGAGTTAGATAAAGCTACGTCTTCGGCAGGAAGACTGAAGCGGTACAATCCGCCGGATTGTACCGCTTAGCTATATTCCATACATCTACACACAACCCACAAATGACGACAGAAAAAAAATACATACACTCCGACAGGATGATTTCCCTGATTGCCGAAAACTACAGGCTGATTCAAGTGATGAGCCGTTTCGGAATACCCATGGGATTTGGCGACAAGACAGTGTCTGAAGTTTGCTCAGACGCTGGTGTTGACACCGACACATTCCTCGCCGTGGTAAATTTCATAATCGACGGATTTTCAAGTTTCAACGCCGACACCGATGTCTCCGTCCAATCGCTGCTGCATTTCCTCAGGCAGAGCCACATATATTTCCTGCAATACTGCCTGCCCGCCATTAGGCTCAAGCTTCTCGACAGCATACGCATGCGACCCACCGACATATCTTTCCTGATTCTGAAACTATTCGACGAATATGTCCAGGAAGTCTCTACCCACATGAACTATGAAGACGAGACCGTTTTCAAGTATGTACAGTCAATACTCAACGGGATGCCCCAGCCCAACTATAAGATAAACACATATAGCGAGCATCATGACCAGGTCGGCTCAAAACTTAAAGAACTGAAAAGCATTATAATAAAGTATTGTCCCGCTGACGCCCACTCCAACCAGCTGAACGACGCCCTTTATGACATCTACCGATGTGAGGAAGAGCTTGAGAGCCACTGCAGAATCGAAGACTGCATCCTCGTGCCCGCAATCATGAGACTTGAGGAGCGGCACGCCTGACAAAATCCCATTCCACAATCCTTAACCACACCACAATAATGGCAAGAGACGAAAAAATCCATATTGTCATAGCCGAATCTTCTCCGGTGCTCGCCGCCGGGTTCTCACAATGCATGAGGAGACTCCCGGGCATCAACGTCAACATAACTGAGGTGAAGAACCCCTCCGACCTTGAGACCTGCGTGAAAGCCGACACTCCCGACATCCTGCTCGTCAACCCTACATTCGGAGGAGCTTTCAATCCGGAGTCGATAAAAGACAGCGCGTCCGACTCCGACTTCAAAATCGCAGCCATTGAAATAGTGAAACTCGGCAAACAGGTTTCCGCCCTATACGACGGGGTGATTTCTGTAATTGACGACATCGACACGATAACAGCTAAAATAAAGTCCCTTTGCTCCACATCAAAAGAAACGTCAGAAGAGAAGGAAAACCTTTCGCAAAGAGAGAAAGAGATTATCTCGCTCGTGGTGAAGGGACTCACCAACCAGGAAATCGCCGACAAACTGTTTCTGTCAATCCATACCGTAATAACCCATCGCCGCAACATCGCGAGGAAACTTGAAATCCATTCCGCGACAGGACTCACGATATATGCGATAGTTAATAAAATCGTTGACCTCTCTGAAATAAAGTTATAAACGTTCATTAAGAGTCCGCTTTCATCCCATATCGAATATTTTTATTAATTTTGCAGTTAATCGCGGCTTACGGCCACGAATCCACAATCCGCACCTCAAAAGAAACCGCACTGTTTTTATTGGGGATTCGCGGCTTTTTTCACAGAATCATAAAATGTTCTTGAGATGACAGGACAACGAAAAAATTCAGGCGGCTTCGAACCGGACAGATATGACTCAGACACAAAGGCTGACAAGAAATTGAGACGAAACAGAAGGATTGTGACCTGGCTTTGGGTCTCTTTCCTCAGCCTTGGCGCGCTGATTGCGCTCTTCCTGCTCCTAATCTACAATGGCATTATCGGATACATGCCTCCCATCGAGGAGCTCGAGGACCCTCACGACAAACTCGCATCCGTGGTGATAGCATCCGACGGAACCACCGAACTCGGAAGGTATTTCGCGGGCGCCGGCAATCGTGTCAACTCCGACTACAAGACAGTCTCCCCTTATGTGATTGACGCTCTTATCGCAACTGAAGACGAACGCTATTTCAGCCACTCCGGGATTGACTTCATTGCATTGGGAAGAACTGCTGTCAAGACCCTTATGATGGGCGACAAATCATCGGGCGGCGGCTCCACCATCACGCAACAGCTTGCAAAGCAACTTTATTCACGGCCTTCAAGCAACCTCCTGAAGAGAGCTATGCAAAAGCCGATTGAATGGATGATTTCAATAAAGCTTGAACGGTTTTACACGAAACAGGAAATCATCAACATGTACCTCAACCGGTTTGACTTCCTAAACAATGCCGTGGGAATCAAGACCGCCGCCAACGTTTATTTCAACAAGGAGCCATCCGAACTCAAGGCCGAGGAAGCCGCCATGCTTGTCGGCATGCTGAAGAACCCAAGCTACTATAACCCTCTCAGACACGAAGAACGCACCCGGGAACGCCGAAACGTCGTGATTGAGCAGATGGCCAAGGCTGGCAAAATATCCCGCGAAGAGGCCGATTCTCTAAAAGCGCTCCCCCTTGCGCTCGACTATCACAAGGTAGATCATCGTGAAGGTGGGGCTCCTTATCTACGCGAAGAAATCAGACTCCTCATGAATGCCAAAAAGCCAGTCCGTCCACAAAGATCTGACTATCGCAACAACCTCGCATATATCCTCGCGATGGGTCAATACAACACCGACTCGACTCAATGGGAGGAGAACCCGCTTTACGGATGGATTCTGAAGAATCCGAAACCGGATGGCTCCTACTACAACATATACACCGACGGACTGCGAATCTACACCACCATTGACACCCGCATGCAACAATATGCAGAGGAAGCTGTCTATGAACACCTTGGAGGAACTCTCCAACCGGCATTCGAACGTGAGAAAAAAGGCCAGTCCACAGGACCATACACCACCAACCAGGCTGAACTCAGCCATTCCGGTGTGATGAATCTCATAAAGAACGCCATGAAACAGACCGAAAGATGGCGTGTGCTTAAAAATGCGGGTATCAGCGAGCAGCAAATAGAGCAGACATTCCATGTGCCATATCAGATGGATGTGTTCACATATGTCAAGGAGAACGGGAAATACCGTCCCGGAACGAAAACCGTCACGATGACCCCCTACGACTCCCTGCTCTACATGAAGTCGATTCTCCGGACAGGAATGATGAGCATGGACCCGCACAACGGCTATGTGAAGGCTTACGTCGGAGGCCCTGACTTCAACTTCTTCCAATATGATATGGTGTCGAGGGGAAAACGTCAGATTGGCTCTACCGCGAAACCATTCCTATACACTCTCGCCATGGAACAGGATTTTACTCCATGCTCCATGTTCTCAAACACGCAACCCACGTTCGGGAACTGGTCGCCTCGAAACTCCGGAAGCGCGAGAATCGGAGAAATGGTTGACCTGAGATGGGCGCTGACCAATTCCAACAACTGGATTTCCGCTCGTCTCGTATATGAACTCGGGGCAAAGAACCTCGCCAACAAGATGAGAATGTTCGGCGTGACAGGACACATCGACGCCACACTCCCACTCGCACTCGGCACTGTGGATGTGCCGGTGAAGGAGATGGTGGGGGGATACACGGCTTTCGCCAACAAGGGACTCCGTGTGGATCCGGTCTTTGTGACCCGCATCGAGGACAACCAGGGGAACCTGATATATTCCGCCACTCCCCACCGTACGGAGGTTATCAATGAAGACGCCTACTACAAGATTCTATCTATTCTCCTGAATGTGGTTGACAGCGGCACGGCGGCAAGTCTGCGGGGACGTTATGGCATCACCGCACAGATGGGAGGAAAGACCGGCACCACCAACTCCAACTCCGACTCCTGGTTCATGGGATTCACCCCGGACCTTGTCACCGGAGTATGGGTGGGCGGCGAGGAACGCTACATACACTTCAACACCATGGCTCTCGGACAGGGCGCAAGGGCCGCCCTCCCAATCTACGGCTATTACATGAAGAAAGTATATGGCGACAGCAAGCTCCCTTATTCCCAGGATACGAAATTTGAATTCCCGGCAGGTTTCAACCCATGTGGCGGTGAGATTATCGAGAATTATGGCGACTCCACGGTAGAGGAAACCACAGAAGGGATATTCGACTGATTTAGCCACATCTGCTCCTCCCCGACCTAACTGAAAAAGAACAAAAACAAACGAACAATGATATTACCGATTTATCTATATGGCCAACCTGTGTTACGTCAGGAAACAGAAGATATCGACCCGGAATACCCGGAACTTGGCAAACTTATAGAGAACATGTACGAGACCATGTACCATTCCGAGGGTGTGGGTCTCGCCGCTCCTCAGATTGGACTCCCTATCAGTCTGATTGTAATCGACGGAACAGTCCTCGCCGACAGGTTCCCGGAATGCGAGGGTCTGAAGATGACCCTTATCAACCCCGACCTGGAGGTAATCGAGGATGCATCCCCGGTGTCACGCGAGGAGGGATGCCTGTCTCTCCCGGGACTCTCCGAACCCGTGAAACGCTACGAGCATGTCCGGCTTAACTGGCTCGACGAGAATTTCGAGGAACATGAGGAGGAGTTCTCCGGCTTTGCCGCGAGAATCATACAGCATGAATTCGACCACCTTCTCGGCACTGTCTATACCGACCGTGTCTCCCCTATCAGGAAACAGATGATACGCACCAAACTCGCAAACATTGCAAAAGGGAAAGTGAGATGTGAATATCGCACCAAAGCCCTTCGAAAATAAAGAAAATACGACAGAACATTATGGCAGACGACAAGAAAATCATATTCTCCATGGTGGGTGTAAGCAAGATTATCCCACCTCAGCGACAGATTCTGAAAGACATCTACCTATCCTTCTTCTATGGGGCGAAAATCGGCATCATAGGTCTGAACGGCTCTGGTAAATCCACGCTTCTGAAGATAATCGCCGGAATCGACAAAAGCTATCAAGGGAATGTCGTGTTCTCCCCCGGCTATTCAGTAGGCTATCTTGAGCAGGATCCCAAGCTCGACCCGGAAAAAACAGTGAAAGAGGTGGTACAGGAAGGTGTGAAGCCGGTAATGGACCTCCTACGTGAATACGATGAGGTCAACAATGCATTCGCCGACCCGGAAGTGCTTGAGAATCCGGATAAGATGGAAGCCCTCATCAACCGTCAGGCTGAGCTTCAGGATAAACTCGACGCCTGCGACGCCTGGAACATCGACAATAAGCTTGAGCGTGCGATGGACGCGTTGCGATGCCCCCCCGACGACAAGAAAATCGAGGTCCTCTCTGGCGGAGAACGCCGCCGTGTGGCCCTTTGCCGTCTTCTTCTCCAGCAACCCGACATCCTTCTTCTCGACGAGCCCACCAACCACCTCGACGCAGAATCTATCGACTGGCTTGAGCAGCACCTCCAGCAATACCCCGGCACTGTCATAGCAGTAACCCACGACCGTTACTTCCTCGACCATGTGGCCGGATGGATTCTTGAACTCGACCGTGGTGAGGGTATTCCATGGAAAGGGAATTATTCGTCATGGCTCGACCAGAAGACAAAACGTATGGCTCAGGAAGAGAAGCAGGCAAGCAAACGACGCAAGACTCTCGAACGGGAGCTGGAGTGGGTGCGTATGGCTCCCAAGGCTCGCCAGGCTAAAGGGAAGGCCCGTCTCTCAAGCTACGACCGACTTCTGAACGAAGACCAGAAACAGCGTGAGGAGAAACTGGAAATCTTCATCCCCAACGGTCCGCGTCTTGGCAACAAGGTGATTGAGGCACGCAATCTCGCTAAAGCTTACGATGACAAAGCCCTGTTCACCGACCTGAACTTCATGTTGCCGCCAAACGGAATCGTCGGAGTAATCGGCCCGAACGGCGCCGGCAAAACCACCCTGTTCCGCCTCATTATGGGGCTTGAGAAACAAGACAAAGGTGAATTCGAGGTTGGAGAGACAGTCAAGATTGCCTATGTGGACCAGAACCATAAGGACCTGTCGCCCGACAAAAGCGTATATGAGGTGATTTCACAGGGTGTGGAATCATTCCGCATGGGAGGCCGCGACATGAACGCCAGGGCCTATCTCTCGAAATTCAACTTCACGGGCGCCGACCAGGAGAAAAAAATCGGTGTCCTGTCCGGAGGTGAGAGAAACAGGCTTCATCTCGCGATGGCTTTGAAAGAGGAAGGGAATGTGCTACTCCTTGACGAGCCCACCAACGACATCGATGTCAACACACTCCGTGCCCTTGAGGAAGGTCTTGAGAATTTCGCGGGGTGTGCGGTTGTGGTAAGCCACGACAGATGGTTCCTCGACCGTATCGCCACCCACATCCTCGCGTTTGAGGGTGACAGCCAGGTGACATATTACGAAGGCTCTTATTCAGACTATGAGGAGTTCAAACGCAAACGCGACGGCAACGACACTCCCCACCGCATCCGCTACCGCAAGCTTATGTGATTTTCCACAACCCGCCAGTAAAAAAGGAATCCGGCCACTCAATCAGGAGCCGGATTCCTTTTTGTTTGCTCTCTAAAGGATTCACACAAGATGAATCCACTCGTCACGGTCGCCGGGAAGAAGGTCAACCACAGGAATCTCAATCATCGTGTAGCAACCCGGTTGCTGGCGCATCGCGGCACGCGCCGCACACACGAGCACCTGACCCGTCAGGGCCGGATTGTTGATTTTCATGTCAAACTCGAAAAGCTGGTTCTGGGTCTTGCCGCTCACACCCTTCCTCACAAGGTTGACCCCATGTCCCATATCCTTCAGGGCATCCACACTCTCCACATTCATCACGTGGGTCTCGTCGGATGCGAAATACGGGTCGGCCTTGATAGCCTCCGCCACCTTTGCGAAATCATAACCGGGAAGCACCTCGACATACACCATGCGGCGATGGATGCCGGTGCCGACAGGGATGGTCATGGAAAGCGCAGCCTTGACTCCCTCCACAGCCTTTACGGCCACCGTGTGACCCATGCTCATGCCGGGTCCGAAATTTGTGTAGGTTATTCCCTTGGGGGCAACCGCCTCAAGAAGCGCCCTGACAACAGAATCGCTTCCGGGATCCCAGCCGGCGGAGATGACGCTTACCGCACCGTTCTCTCTGGCCACTTTCCCGAGATTGCTTCTCAGTTCTGCAATCTTGGAATGGATGTCGAAACTGTCAACAGTGTTGATTCCCTTTCTGAGGCACTTCATGGCATATTCCTCCACCTTACGTGTAGGAGTGGCAAGTATAGCCACATCCACCCCCTCAAGTTCATCGATGTCGGAAACTACCGGTATGTCAGACGGAATCCCATGGCGGTCGGCCGCGTCGCGGCGCACCACCCCGGCAATCTCAAAATCAGGAGCCTCCTCCAGAGCCTGCAGTGTAAACTGCCCGATGTTGCCGTAACCCACTACGGCAGCGCGAATTGGTTTCATCATATTTGAGTATTTGAATATTTACGCCACAAATTTACTAAGAATCTCATAAAAAATGAGTAATTTTGCAGTCGTTTTTGCGACAATCCTCAAAAAAACAGACCCCACTCCCCTCCTCCGGAATCAACGGCGCATACGAAACCGGCGCCCCTGACATCAATGAACAAACACTAATAACAATAAATTCAGGTTTTTTATGGATTGGTTTATCGATCTGTTAAAGCCGGGCAGCTTCTCGCTTGCGAGCACGATTCTGCTCTATTCCTTTGTGATTTTCACCGGAATCTTCCTTGGGAAAGTTAAGATTCTCGGTGTGTCGCTTGGAGTGACTTTCGTGCTCTTTGTCGGGATTCTTCTCGGACATTTCGGCTACGGAGTCGAGGCTAACACCCTCCATTTCCTCCGTGAGTTCGGTCTCATTCTATTTATTTTCTCAATCGGTATGCAGGTTGGTCCCGGCTTCTTCTCCTCTTTCAAGGAGGGCGGCATCAGGATGAACATGCTTGCCGTGACCGGCATCCTGCTCAACGTGGTCATCATGCTTGTCATCTACTATCTTCAGGGTGGCAGCGAAGGCATGACCGACATCGTGGAGATGATTGGCGTGATGAGCGGCGCGGTGACCAACACACCCGGCCTCGGTGCCGCACAGCAGACTATCCTTCAGGTGCATTCCGACGCATACTCGGCAAGCCAGCAGATGTCGATGGGTTATGCGGCGGCATATCCCCTTGGTGTAGTGGGCATCATCGTCACAATGATTCTCATCAAGAAAGTGTTCAAGATTGATGTGAAAAAGGAAATCGAGGAGATTGAGAACGAAAAAAGCGACTCGACTCTCGCTCCACACATGGTGACTCTCAGAGTGACCAACGAGCTTGTGGCCGGATTGAACATGGAGAAACTCCATACCCTCATCAACTGCGACTACGTTTTCTCACGTATCGAAAAACCTGACGGCACTGTGATTGTGCCGACGTCGCAATCCACAATCGAAATTGGCGACCTTGTGCTTGCAGTCTGCTCCGTGCAGGACGAAGAGGTGTTCAAACGCTTCATCGGTCCTGTAGAGAATAAGGACTGGCCAATGGATAAGGGACCGGTAGTGTCGCGTCGCATCCTCGTCACAAAGACAGAATACAACGGAGTGAAACTCGGTTCCCTGCGCCTTCACGCCGCCTATCAGCTCAATGTCACTCGCGTCAACCGTGCCGGTGTGGATCTTCTCGCAAGCCCCAACCTCCGTCTCCAGATTGGCGACCGCGTAACAGTGGTAGGTAAGATTGAAGACATCGACCATCTCGCGGGAAAACTCGGAAACTCCATGAAACGTCTCAACGAACCGAATCTCGTCACGATGTTCATAGGAATCTTCCTCGGAATTATCCTCGGAAGCCTCCCTATCCAGTTCCCCGGCATGTCTGTGCCGATGAAACTCGGTCTCGCCGGCGGTCCTCTGGTTGTGGCAATCCTTATCAGTGCATACGGCCATAAGATTCACCTTGTGACATATACGAACTCTTCCGCCAACCTTCTCCTGCGGGAGATAGGCATCTGTCTCTTCCTTGCCTCCGTGGGAATCGGAGCCGGAAAAGATTTCGCCGCCACCGTATTCAACTTCCGTGGCGCCCTCTGGGTAGGATACGGCTTCATCATCACCGTCGTGCCTCTCATAATTGTGGGATGCATCGCCCGTGGTAAATACAAGATGAACTACCTCTCGATCATCGGTATGATGAGCGGCGGATACACCGACCCGCCGGCTCTGGCATACGGCAACAAGGTTGCCAACAACGATGCGCCGGCAGTGGCATACTCCACCGTCTATCCTCTCACGATGTTCATGCGTGTGATTATGGCGCAGATTGTGGTGTTATGTTTCCTCGGATAGATTTTATCACGATAAAGGCAAGGCGCGGATAAAATCCGCGCCTTGCCTTTGTCTTTTTCCCGCAACTTAAATGGAAGAAACGTTCTCTTTTATCCTTGAGGTAATCGGCACCGTAGCCGCCGCCATCAGCGGAATACGACTCGCCGCCACAAAAAATTTCGACTGGTTCGGAGCCTACACGGTCGGTCTCGTCACCGCCATCGGCGGAGGAACACTCCGTGATGTGCTCCTCGACATCCCGGTGTTCTGGATGCAGACGTGGTGGTATCTCGGAGTCACCGCCTTGTCGCTCGCCACTGTGATAGTTTTCCGAAGCATACTTGTCAGCCAGGATAAAATCCTGTTCATTTTCGACAGTATCGGCCTCGCGCTGTTCTGCGTTATCGGAATCCACAAGACCCTCGCCATCGACTATCCGATGTGGGTGGCAGCGGTGATGGGCATCATAACCGGAGCTTTCGGAGGAGTAATCCGCGACATCCTTATTAACGAGGAACCACTGGTGTTCCGAAAAGACATCTACGCCACTGCATGTCTCGCGGGAGCCATCGTATATTGGCTCATCCTAATTGCAGGAGGCTCTTACCTCCTGCAACAGCTCTCTTGCGCCGCCACAATCATTATCCTGCGCATACTGACACTCAGATACAACCTTTCCCTCCCCGTGCTCAAACCGAACACCGGCAAGACGAAAGACAAATGAAACACAGTGTGATTAAAAATGACGTGTAAGAATAGAATCGCCCGAAATTTTTGTTTCGGGCGATTCTATTTTTACACGTCACAATACGCGAGCCAATTCCGGATTCCACATCATTATCCTTCCAAATGGTCATCCGGACCTTCCCAGATGTGGCGCGATAACACTGAATCCTAACGTACAATCTTCAACGACTTCGTAACCCCGGACTTGTCAGTGGCCGTCACAATATAAATCCCCTTCGGCAGATGCGCCACCGATGCCGACACTCCGCCAACCGACATTTCAAAATCAACAGTCTGCAACCCACCTGACATAGAATACACCTCAATATTATTCAATCCACAAGAAGACGACAACATCACCTCCTTACACACACTGTCATAAACAATATCCAAGTCTTCTCCATACGCTTCAACTTCACGGACACCTGACATGGCTATCTTGAAAAACACCTCAGCCGGCTGCTGAATCCAGCCATCCTTCGAAACATATACGATTCCCATATAGTATTTGTCAACCTCCCCATAATCAAAATCCAGTATCCCGTGAAGCGTAGCAGACTCTCCTGCTTCCAAAAGCGCGATGGGACTAAGTCCGACATAACTCTCCCATGGAACTCCGAATTGGGCAGGGAAGACATAAACCACGACAGGATAACCGAAAAAACCAGCGTTATTGGTTATACTACAACTGAACGGCACCGCATCCTTGTCAGATACATAATATACCTTTTGCCTTCCGAAAACTGGAATCGATTCCTCCCGAGACTCCAGTCCAGGCATAGTGAAATCATCAACACTGATACTAAGTGGCGAATTATTGATTTCCATCCTGACAATCCCGCTCCAGTCATACTCTGTCTTGGTGGAAGGGTCATAATATCTGAGAGTATAGTCTCGCGATGACAACGGAGCCGACACACCATCTACAAGGTCAAACATAACAGTGAATTCACGGGTCTGTCTCTCGCCCGGATATACAGTGGTCACGATTCCCTCTCCTTCCATCTGAAGCAATCCGCCTCTATATAAACGCGGATAAAAGCATCTGGACAACTCCTTGGATGAAGCGTTAGACACAGTGAGGCTAAGCTTAGCGGCACTTCCGAAATACAATCCCGACAAAAAAGTGCTCTCCTCTATCCTCAACTCTGCCTTGTCCATATTATCTACACGGCATTGGCCACTTTCCTTTATGAGATATACATAATTGAAACAGTCCCCCTCCGTCAACACCGGAATCCACGGATTATCGGCTCCGACTCGCGACTGTGTGCATACCGTCACCTTGTATTTTCCGTCTGCGAGGTCTTTAGGAATAGAAAATGTATAATTGTCACCGGAAATGCCATAATATGATACCATCGTGCCATCAGGCGTGTCTTCAAGCTTAGGAGACTGGATTTCCTGCCACTTCGTAATCAAATACCGTGTGGTGCCTGATATGTCTGACAACGGTTCGATACATACTCCAAAATTCACATTCACTGCAGTAAGTCCCATATTCACCCACCATCCCCCATCCGAAAGATTTAGGGTCATAGAATTTCCTGACACTTTAGCCGACAGATTTCCCATCTGCGTCAAAAAACTCTGTGGTGTCCCGTTTTTGTCCGGCTGGATGCCTACCACAACATCCTGACCGAAATTAAACCCTCCACCGTCACCGCCCCCCATACCTACGGAGTTCGGATTCAAGGCATCAAGCAGGAAATAGCCATCCGACAGACCGCCCCAACCCCAGTTAAAATGGAAATAACCGTCTGAACTGTAACCGTCACACACAAATTCATGTCCTACAGATGTGGATTGCCCGCCATAAAGGACCGGACGCCCGTTCTTCAACTCCTCATACAACAAAGACTCCCACTCTCCAAGTGTATAGTAATCTCTTGAACAATATCTAAGATTCGCGTTATATCTGAAATTTTCCACCATTCCCCATGCCGCCTTCATAGAAGAGGAACCGGAACCTCCGAGATTATAAGACATTTCACAAGAATAGCCACAAGCCTTCATAAGGTAAGCCACAGCCACAGCCTCCTCTTCACTATATTGTCCTGAATATGAGTCAAGCATGTTGTCCCAATCAAATTTCCGCCCAGTAAACGACATGACATCTACTTTCCCCGTAGCCGGAAGAATCACACTCGCTGTCCCTTTTCCTGACTCAGGATAATTCCAGTATTTCATTATCTGTGCCATGGCAGTAGCCACACATCCCGTAGGTGTCCTCTCCCCATTCAACTCAGGGCACATGTCATTGTACGGCACCATCTGATCCCACTTGATTCCACCAAGCAGGGGAGCTACCGGCTCACGGTTATCTACTTCCCTCTCCGAATATCCAGTCACTTTGGCGTCTCTCGCATATGCTATCTGACGGCCATACTCTGACAGCCACCATTCAAGCTGAGGCGGAATACTGTCCAGTGTGAAGTCTCCAGATTCAGAATAGCCAAGCAACGGGACGGTCTGGTCATCGGCACTCACCACAATATAGCCATTTCCGGCATAGGGATTCTCGAATACATAAACAGACGCCTCCCCAGAAATTGTCCTCTTAGTGGTCAGGAGCCGGGGAACCTCATTGGCGCTTTTTGTCTGCATTCCGGGCATAGAGACACGCTGCAACGCTTGTCCGGGAGTCAATACCGCTCCCCCCATATGGAACACACCAAAAAAAACCACTGCCGCTAATGCAAAAAATCTCATCATATGTTATATAATTAAAAATTCATAAACAATAACGACGATTTGTCAACTGTCTAAAGTGAAATCGTGCAATCGTAATCATAATAAGCCTTTTCCGGTGTAAAGATAATAAAAAAAATTTGAAATTGAATTATTTTCTTATGCCATTATCAGAAAGTAATGTCGGCTTAATTGACAGAGAGGGCATCCCTTACGGAACGCCCTCTCACTGGTTTTACCCTATATTTATCAATCGGGGATAAAATAACTTGGTGTGGTGTAGGAGACACATCCGATATTACCGGCCATCCAGGCAAACTGGAAGAACGCCGACTTATCTTCATATATGCCGTTCTCATATCCCGACACACTTGTCACAAATGAAGCGTTGCCCTGCCAGTAACCTATGTCCTGAATCCAAAGCTCATACGGACCGCCTGACGATAGGTTGACGCTGAAAGGTGTGTTCGCCTCAGGCACACGAAACAACTGATACACTCCATCAGCATCCTCTCCATATGCATCAAGCAATTCAAGTTTTACAGGATACCCCTCCCCGAATGCATTGTTGACACGATAGAGACTCTCGTCGGTAGTACAAACCTGAAGAGTGGCAAGCGTTGATTGTGTGCCAATAAACGACTGCTGGATATAGAATGTTCCATCCAACACATCTTCCCAGTCAAGTCCGACGAAGGTAACATAATTGCGTTTTCCGGGTGTACCATTGGAAGCGACAGCGGAAATCATGACCTCTCCATGCTGGTCAATGACATTGATGTCTTTAGAATCAGCACCATCCACTGAGAATTTCTCACCGTTCTCAATAATCCTCTTTACATACGCATCCTCTCCGTTGTCCTTGATGAAACTCCTAACATCATCGGATTTCTCAACCAGATAATACACCTCGCGTGCCGCACTGTTAGTGGCAAATCTTACTGTTATATCATTATCCGGGTTCAAATCCGGGTCAGAAGGCTGATAAGAGTAAACCGTAACAGCGGGATATGAGTCTGTCCCCGGCTCTGTACCCTCGTCGGCAGAACATGCCCCAAACAGCAAGAGCGGTATTGCGGCGAAAGAATATAATAGCTTTTTCATTTTATTTCTTTTGATTCGTTTGACATTTTTTATCACCACTTATACTCTGGAGAGTTACCATCCGGTGGTATCGGGGTTGGATTGTTTATGATAGCGCCGTTATAGTTCGACTCTGTCTGGATTATACAGATATTCATCCAGTCTGGAGGGGTAGTGGTGTTCCAACGGTAGCCGTCAACATGGTTGGTTCCTGCATAACTACGGATAATACCCTTCTGAAGACGCTTAATGTCGAATGTGGCATGCCCCTCGCCCCACAACTCAACTCGACGCTGCCACCATATTTCGTTACGGAAAGCCGGTGTCGAAGTGTTATTATACGCCTCATTATGCTGGCCATACACAAACGACGGGTCTCTTTCCGTCGCGAAAGAGGTGAGAAGCTGCTGCCCTCTTGTCAAATCCTGCATACCGGCGGCCTCAGCCTCTATAAGCATCATCTCCTCCACTCGCATCATCGGTACATCCACACAATATCCTACCTGATTATCGGTATGGTTGCCACCTGCGGAACGGAATTTGAGAGGCATTCCGCCGAACGCATCCTGCGCGAGACCCGTGAGATACACATTCTCAGGAACGTCTGAATACTCTGACAACGCCTCTACGATTTCCTCCTCTGATGACATCTCGTCAAGACTGAAATCCACAAAACACTTTTTCCTGATATCCGTGGATGGAATAGTCTCATAAAGATGACGGTCCATATAATTGGCGCCTCCATAGGCGTTGAAATAGCCCAGTCCGCTCGGACCGCCAGGGAACTCGCAAATCATCCATGTACCCCATGAGCTGTCACCGTCATTATAGGTAATCGTGGGGTCATCGCTCTTGAACGTACATGCCATAATCCAGGCATTGTTGGAGTTGGCATTGTTGAATCCGTTGACACGGTCGGTATATTGCGCGCCTGTCATCATGGTGTAACCCTGCTGGGCAAGCTTCGCATACTTCTCAGCATTCGCCCAATTCTCCATAAGAAGATATGTACGGGCTTTAAGTCCATACACGACGCTCAAATCCGGGGTATATTTATTCGGACGTGTATAATTGGCAAGCTCTGTCTCCGCCTTGTCGAGATCCTCAAGTATGAACGCGAACATCACCTCATTGGTGGCACGTGGATTGTTGGTTGCAGACGAAAGGTCAAGATGCTCACGTATGATAGGAACTGTCAGGGACTCCCTGTCTATGGCATATGGCTTCTGGGCGAAAGTCTGGGAAAGCTCCAGATACCACCACGCACGCATTGTGTGCGCGATACCCACACCGGCAATCTTACTGTCATCAGGATTCTCACCTGCAAGCTCAAGCACAGTATTGCAACTGTTAATCTGAGTGTAATAGAACGTCCAGAAATACTGGGAATAAAGGTAGATGGGGGCGAGTCCCACACCACACTGATAGGAAGTGCTGAACCAGTTGTTGTTGAAAGCCACGATATCTTGCCCCATCACATCCCTGCGCAGATAAAGCGCTGAATATCCAAAGTCGTTGGGCTGCTGATAATTTGAGCCGCTAAACACGAATTTACCGGATATGTTGGAGGTGATGGCATTCACAAAATTGTCGTAGGCTCCGGGAGCGTTGGATGCCTGCTCACCTGTCACGGTGCCAGACTGGGGCTCAAACTCCTGTATGCAGGAAGTCAGGGCAAGGGAACCTGCCAAAGCCACACCGAAAAGTTTAAACGATATTTTATTAATCATGATTTCTATTTTTATGCAAAACGGATTAGAATACTACTTCAAGACCACCCGATACAGTCCTTATAGGAGAATAAGCTCCCACCGACTCGTTGCCGGAGAATGAATACCTCGGATCAAATCCCTTTCTCGCCGACCAGAAACAAAGGTTCTCACCTGCTACATACACACGCAACTTGGAAATTTCCTTCCATACCTTAGGGAATGTGAAGCCTACGGTGAACGACTGGAAGTTGAGGTATCCGGCATTTGTCAGGAAACGGTCGGACGCATATGCGCTGTTCTCGTCGCCAAGCTGCCAACGTGGAATGTCGGAACTCGTATTGTTGGGAGACCACGCCTTGAATATATCCTTATGGAAATTGGTGCCCGCGCCAGTGCCGTCAAGACTGGATGTAGGAGACATAAGGCTTATATAACGGTTATCCATCACCTTGCCGCCAATCTGATAGTCGAATGTGGCAGTAAGGTCAAACCATTTAACACGGAGCGTAGTGCTGAAACCGCCATATACTTTCGGTAGCACTGACCCCACTGTATAACGGGATGCCTCACCGGTGTTGGTGGTGACATAATCCATCGACTTCAGAGAGCCTGGCTTAGAAGTGGTCATACCACCGCCCTCCTGGATAAGAGCAGGATCATAATAGTAAAGAGCCTCGCCCTTCTCGTTCACTCCGGCATACGCGAGTGTCATGTAGTTATACATGTCGCCTCCTTCCTCATACCAGAACGGAGACTCGTAGAAACCACCGTTCACTTTGATCTTGTCATAAGGAAGTGACACAATCTTCGACTTGTTGTGTGAGAGGTTGGCAGCAAGTTCCCATTCCACATCTCTTGTGCGTATGGGTGTGCCCGACAATGACAGTTCGACACCTGTGTTGCGGATGGTTCCCATGTTGCCGTAGTAGCCACGTCCGCCAGTTGATTCAGGAACTGAAAGCCAGAAGAGCAGATTGCTTGTATTCTTATTATAGAAATCGATGCTTCCATTAAGACGCTTGTCGAATAATCCGAACTCAAGACCGACATTAAGGTTGGTTGTTGTCTCCCATGTAATCTCCGGATTAGCAAAAGCCATATTGAATATCGGTGACATCTGCGTTTTGGACGCGATTGACAGGTTATACTGGGTAGTCCAATAATAGCTGCTGCTCATATTGTCATTGCCTTGTTGTCCCACCGAAACCTTCAGTTTGAGGTAGTCAAGCCAACGGTCGGTACTTTCCATAAAGCTCTCCTTTGATATCATCCATGCGCCACCGACACTCCAGAAGTTACCCCAACGGTGATCCTTGGCAAATCTTGAAGAAGCGTCTCGACGATAGGAGGCTGACGCATAATACCTTTCAAGGTAGTTATACTGCACGCTGCCGAACCAACCCTCCACGTTATATCTTGTCTTATATGAAGTGGCGTCAATCTGACGGTTGGCGAATGCTGCAAGCTCAAGTATCGAAGGGGAGAAACCGCCCTCGCCCTGTGCCCCGAGATAAGTTCCGTCCGTACGATAATACTCATGACCGGCCATCACATTGAGGTAGTGGTCGCCAAAATATTTGTAGAACGTAAGGGTCTGTGTATTGTTGGTTCTGATTGTATTGGTCTCTGTCTTGGTAAGCTTTCCGTTTACGTTGGCGTTCAACGGATTGTACATACTTCCGTAATATGTGTACTGACTGAGTCCCCAGGTCACGTTGCTCACAACATCCAGTTTGAGATAATCCGTGAAATCGAGTGTCGCGCTGAGAGTAGCGTTAAGCTGATTTCCTATTGTCTTGGCCTGGTCGAGAGCCTGTCCACCAATCGGGTTGCCCGGAGAGCTGAACGGACGAGACTTGGATGCATAATTCTGAACACCGAAGTCATATGTGGGAAGGCCGTTCTCACCCATGACGATATAAGGATTGCCGGCGGCATCAACCGAACGGACATACACCGGATAAATCGGCGCTATCATTGATGTGGCATAAAGGATATTGCTGGCCCCAAGGCTTGTACCCAAATCAGAGTTGGATGTGGTGGCGGAGTGGGTGTACCCTATGTTGGCACCTATCTTGAGCCATTTCTTAGCCTGGTAATCGGCTCTCACCCTTGCGCTTAAACGGTCGTAACTAGATGGTTTTATGATACCTTCCTCTCCAAGATAGTTTATGCTTGCATACATTGATGAGCGCTCTGTTCCTCCATTGATGCTGACATTATACTCCTGACGAAATCCGTTCTTGTACGCCTCGTCTGTCCAGTTATCCGGAGTCAGATAACGCATCTGTCCGTTATACTCATATGCACGTCCGAGTGTGGCATTCGGATTCAGTTTCCCGTTCTGTCCAATCAATGCCTCTCCCGATGGCACATCATAGACATTATATACAAGATCGCTTATCGTCTTGTTGTTGGCGGCCGTCCATGCGTTGGCGGCACTCATGCCCTGCCCATAAAAATAATAGTTATAGACCTGGTCGTAATATGCCTCATAATACATCCCCGGATCTGTAATCACGTCATAATCCTGAACGGCACGTGAGTTTGAACCCCACTTCGCATTCACAGTAACCTCTGCTTCCCTGCTACTGCCTTTCTTTGTAGTGATGATAATCACACCAGAAGCGCCACGCGCACCGTAAAGGGCAGCCGATGCCGCATCCTTAAGCACCGATACGGATGCGATATCACTCTGCGGGATGTTGCTTAGACTTGCACTGTATGGAGCACCGTCAACAATAATGAGAGGTTCCGTTCCCGAATAAAGTGAGTTGATGCCTCGGATTGATATGCTTCCCTGGCTTGAACCGGGAGCGCCTGTAGTGCTCCTCATCTGAAGACCGGGGACACTTCCGACAAGAGCGTCTGCTACGTTTGTCGTGGTATGCTTCTGCAAGTCCTTGGAGTCAACGACTGCCGCAGAACCGGTGAATGCCTCCTTGGTCGTGGTTCCAAAAGCCACCACCATCACATCATCAAGAGTCTGACTGCTCGATGTCAAAGATGCCACCATATTATCCGTAAGCGGCAATTTGGATGTCTGATAACCGACATATGACACTTGAACTTCCTTTACTCCCGAAGGAACCGTCAACGTGAACTTTCCGTCGATGTCAGTAGCCACTCCATGGCCTCCTCCAATCGGCATTACTGTGGCACCAACCAACGGCTCATTGTTGGCCGCATCGACCACCGTGCCGTGATATGTGCGCGTCTGGGCCATTGCGGTCCAACTGCACGCTACCAGCGCCATCAAGATTAAAAACAGTTTTCTCATACTTGAATAATTTAGAGATAAGTTATTACCAGTCATTTAAAAATATTTGGCACTACATCCTCATTCGGCCATCCACTCACACATGCCAAAGGCATGTCCCTACACTGAGCGAATTTGAATCAATATCGTATAGCAATATATAGGATTGATTATTATAAATTTGCGTATAGAATAATGTAGGGACATGCCTCCGGCATGTTTGATTGGCGTGCCCGGATAATCGCTCCCGCAGGCTTCCGTTAGATCATGATTGCCGCAACTAACATCCTCATTCTGTCAGCCTATTCTACATGCCAAAGGCATGTCCCTACACTTAGCGGATTTTTAATATTAATGATATTTATTAAATTTTTAATATTAATGATATTTATTAAATTTTTAATATTAATGATATTTATTAAATATGTGTATGTTGTGTGAGCAGACTATGAAACTTAGAGCTTGTTTAAAAACAAATGTGAATAAGAAATGAGCATCAGTCGGATGCTCAGACATTTATCCTTTGTAG
>JAIDXM010000022.1 GCA_029058745.1 Muribaculaceae bacterium | reverse complement strand
ATGTGGATGACCGCAACGAGGATGTGATTGACACGCTGACAGACAAGGTGTTCGGCAAACTTTATGCCGACAAGGGAATGGCGGACAAACCAATTCAGACTATTCCCGATATTGCTTTTCTTTTCATAATTTGTATGACAAACTTAAAACTGCGACATCTTGTCGCAGTTTTAATTATTCTTATTTATGAGGTTGACGATAACTTTTACCATTGTGTCCTTTTCCTCGGTGCGACTTTCAGCGATCATTAGAGTGAGAGCGACAAGTGTGTTGTCGGCAATTCGCTTGCTGCCATCTTCATTGTAGAGAATACCGTTACCATTGAGAAACCACAGAAACAGCGTCGCTGCAATGCGTTTGTTGCCGTCACTGAAAGAGTGGTTCTTAGTGACAAGATATAGAAGCATGGCGGCTTTCTCTTCAACAGAAGGGTATAGATCAACTCCTCCAAAGGTCTGGTAGATTTGACCAATGGAGCTTTTGAAGGAGTCGTCTTTCTCATTTCCAAAGAGAGTGCTTCCACCGAATTTCTCATGCAGTTCGCGTATGACTTCCATAGCATTCTCGTATGTCGCATGGAACGCCTCGTTGCTGGTGGTATCTTCAATCTTCAATTCCTGATAGTCGTAACGATCAAGAGTGTCGAGAGCGTACGTATAATCAACCACAACATCAAGCAGCGAGCGACTATCCTCAGTTAGCTTTTCCTGATTCTGAATGGTTCGCCCAAGCACCTTTACCAATTGGCTCAGTTCATCGTACTTCTGGGATGCTATTCGCTCATTGATAGCGTAGCCTTGCAAAAGATACTGTTTCAGGATATTGTTTGCCCAAATACGGAACTGAGTACCGCGTTTTGACTTTACTCTATAACCCACAGAGATAATCAGATCAAGATTATAAAGAGTGGTTTCAGTTTTCTGAGTAAAGCCTTCTCTACGACCGTAGTCCTTGGTGTGTGCAAATTTTGCACATACCAACGATTCTTCAAGTTCTCCTTCCTTGAAAATATTATTAATGTGACGAGATATGACAGATCTATCCTTTTGGAATAATTCTGCCATCTGAGCCTGTGAGAGCCATACTGTCTCATCATTGAATTTTACATCAATACTTGTTTCGCCATCACTTGTTTGGTAAATGACAATGCTATTGGTAGATTCTATGTTGTTCATATTCCAAAATTACTAAATAATTCCTGAATGCCAGGTATCTACACACTGAAATTGTTAGAAGAATAACCGATTTTGACCATTTTAATGTCTGCTTGAGCGTAATCTACCATTAGGGCACAAGTCGGGGCATAAGCCAGGGCACAAGATGTTCAGAAAACTTCAGATTTGGCGCCGTTGGCGATGGCAGCGATTTCGTCGGCTATTTCGTCGGAGGATAGTTTGATGTAGTCCATGAAAGTTTTTTGTGTCTTGTGGCGCTGACGTGCATCATCTGGAGGATGGTAAATTTGTGGGAGAGGTACATGTTGGTTATGGCGCTGCGTCGGGAGGTGTGGGTGGTCACATATTCAGGGAGCGGCACATCACATTGCCATTGAGGTCGGTCTCCGGTTTCTTCTTCTCTTGTCCCTTCTCCTCCTTTTTTCAGCGCCTCTTTCTGTTTCATGGAGAGCTATAGAATTCGAGTGCCTGAACAATCCGACGTAATTATCTACGAGTTAAGCCAATCGAAGATTAATCTTATAAGCACTATGATTGGCACCGTTATCAGAAATGCTGTCATATACCGTTTCCAGCTCTTCAATTTTTCCGGCGAGAAATGATATGCCTGAAAATATATAATCGCAGTCAACGCTCCTGAAATATAGGGATTCCATTCCATGGTCTTTAATGATTTGTGATTTATTCGTCAGGTGTGCGTCGCTTCGACCTTACCTTGCCGCTGAAATATGAAACATTTACGCGATAAACAATAATGGCAACCAACACAACAAATATTAGCGCAAACAAACCGGCACAACCGCGCATAAATAATATGGCGATCGTATTATTTAAATCAACAAAGCCGAAAGCCATTGTCAACAAGAGTATTATAGAAATACCGATTGAAATCAGCGCGGCATATTTTAATCGTGTGTTGGTTTTCTCACGATAATACTTATCTCGCTCTTGTTGAAATCTATCCCTCTTTCCAAAGTAATTAGCCATAACTCAAAATATCAGTTGGTTTATAACTGTCTTTTAACGTCCTCGGCACTTATGGCCGAGGACGGTTGCGATTGTATGGTTAAGCTGTTTAAAACACTATATTGAATATAAACATGCTACTGGCATACCTTAAATTTTACCTTCTTTACGTTAATTCGAAGGGTGACTTTCGGATTAGAGAATTGTGTGACGTGAGGAAAGACGAGGGTTACAGTAGCCACACCGTCCTTTACAGTTGCTTTAGCCGAAGTCACCTGATACTCTTTTCATGAATGATTTTCACCAAAGAGTCAGATCACGATTACGAATCCCCCGTTGCTTGGAATAGAAAGTTTGTTCTTTTTCCCCTTCTTGATTTGGAGATTCTGTTTCCTGACCTTCCCGTCAGGGCCGTCGGAGATTATCACGGCATCCCCTGAGCCGAGGGCCGACAGGTCGAGTTCGAGTTTGCGGGTCTCTTTTTCAGCGTTTATGGCCGCCACATACCAATTGTCGCCGTTCCTGCGGGCCAGCACCGTGAATTTCCCGGGATACCCTTCGAGAAGCATGGTGTCGTCCCAAAGGGTAGGCACCTGGCGCAGGAAATCGAGACATATAGGGTCGGCGTCAGTGAGGTTGTTGGGGGCAAGCGCGAAATTCTGCACCGGGTTTTGGTATATCACCGCCAAAGCCAGCTGGAAAGCGTCGGAAGTCCGGCGCACTGTGCCGCCGTCGTTTCCACGGTTGAGCCGTCTGTTAAGGAACGAGCCGCCATACTCCATGGCTCCTACAGCGTTGCGTATTATTGGATGCAGGGTAGCGTTGACAGCCTCAGTGTCGCAGAAATGCTGTGAGAACACCATGTTCTCAGAAGCGAGGACCGCCTCGCTGCCAACATAGTTGGGATACATCCTTTCCCATCCCCTTGGCAGGGTACATCCATGGAAAATCACCATCAGTCCGTAGTCGTTGGCATCGCTGAGGATATCCTCATAAAGACGCATGGTCTCCTGCTTGTCGCCACCGAAGAAATCCATCTTTATGCCTTTCACACCGATTTCCTTCATCCATTTCATCTCCTCCTTACGGGAAATCGGGTTGTCCATAAGATTCACGGGCGACTGCTCGATGTCGTTCCAATAGCCGCTTGAGCTGTACCATAGGAACGGGGCTACACCTTTCGGACGGCCATATTCCACAAGCTCCTCAATCCCCTTGCGTCCCATCGTCTTGTCCCATCCTGCGTCGATAAGGGTATATGGATAGCCCATCTCAGCCGCCAGGTCGATAAACGCTTTCGAATCAGTCAGATTTATGGCATTGTCCTGCCATAGAATCCAGCTCCAGGTCGATTTGCCCGGCTTATAGTCGATTGACGGGGCATATTTCGGTTCCACCACATCCCAAGGGAGAGTGGTCTGGGCCAACGGGCGAGGGGAGTGGCCTACAGTTATCAGTCTCCAGGGAGTCGCGCCAGGCAGCGCGAAAGCCGGTTCCACAGTCCCGTTTCCGTTATTCTCTTCCGGCATCGGGAACTCTACGGTGAATACGCCTCCGGCAGGGTCGGAGAGTCGCGAGGCGCAATAGTTACGGTCAACCCCGGTCTCGCTCACCATAGTCCACGCCTTGTCACCGATTCTGAACACAGCGGGGAACGTGAAACCGTGCCCGTATTTCGATTTCGTGTCGAGAGGCGCGTCAATTATGTATTCCTCCTCATAGCTCGGCTTTGTACGTTTCCATCCAATCATGGCGTCGCTCTGGGGCGAGAGGAATCCCGCCGCGCAGTCAGGGAGATGAAACCCGGTAGATTCTCCGGACACTCTCACAGCCGCTCTCCCTTTCGGCTTAGGCAACTTATATCTGAAGGCTATGTTGCAGTGGGCCACCGCCACTTCAAGCACCATACGGTTCCCCTCAGGGTTGACGAATTCACATTCGAGAGTGTTGGCGTCGAAATTGTTGTCAGAGCGTTTTATACGGTCGAGCCGGTAGCTTTTGTTGATGGCGGAATCTTTCACGGCCACCATCTTCAGATTCTTTGAGAAGTCGCCGTAGTCGGTGGTGAGACCAAGCGGGGAGTCGAGCATAATGTCGATTCCGGTATATTTTACGGAGTAAGATGGAGAACCGTCGGTATTGTCGATTTTAAACACGAGCCAACCGTTCGGACTTGACACGCTGACCGTGTCTATAGTCTGCTCCGGGGCAGGCATGGCAAACGCCACGGCCACGGCCGCCGAGGCGAGCATTGATGTAAAAGTTCGTTTCAGATTGTTCATGATGTGGATTTATGAAAAACGGCGGCTGCCCTTTTACGGGGAGACCGCCGTTTATGATTTGGAGACTCATTCCATTTCCAGTAGAAAGGGTGGAATGTCTGGATGTCAGAGCAAAGACTTATAAATAGCCACTATGTCATCATATGTCACCTCACGCGGGTTGCCCGGGGTGCAGACATCCTCGATGGCCTGCTGGGCAAGCGCCGGAATGTCAGACTCCTTAATGCCGAGGGCGGTAAGGTTGGAGGGAATCCCCACTTTGTCAGACAGAGCCTTGACAGCGTCGCATGCGGCCTGAGCGGCTTCCTCTTTTGTCATAGATGAGGTATCGACTCCCATAGCCTCAGCGATTTTGCCATATTTGTCGATGCAGCAGGGCATATTGAATTCCATGACAGTAGGGAGCAGGACAGCGTTGGCCACACCGTGAGGTATGTCGAACAACGCACCGAGCGGGTGAGCCATGCCGTGAACGAGTCCGAGGCCCACGTTTGAGAAGGCCATTCCGGCTATATACTGTGCGATAGCCATCCCGTTTCGTCCCTCAGGATTAGAGGGCTCGCTGACAGCGGTCGGGAGATGGTTGGCGATCATTTTGATGGCCTCAATCTCAAACATGTCAGACATCACCCACGCGCCCTTTGTGATATATCCTTCGATTGCGTGTGTCATGGCATCCATTCCGGTGGCTGCTGTGAGCGATTTGGGTAGAGAATACATCAGCTCGGCGTCGATAATCGCCACAGCGGGGATGTCGTTGGGATCGACACACACCATTTTCTTCTGTTTCTCCTCATCGATAATCACATAGTTGATAGTGGTCTCTGCGGCAGTTCCGGCGGTAGTGGGGAGCGCGATGATGGGGATGCTCTTGTTTTTGGTGGGAGCGCATCCTTCGAGCGACACGATGTCGGCGAATTCAGGGTTTGCCACGACAATACCCACAGCCTTGGCCGTGTCGATTGCGGAGCCGCCACCGATTGCCACTATCACATCAGCCCCACACTCTTTGAATGCGTCAATGCCGAGTCTCACATTCGAGACAGTAGGGTTAGGCTTCAGTTCGCTGAAAACGGAGTATTCGATGCCGGCTTCGTCAAGCACGTCAGTCACCTGTTTTGCCACACCGAACTGGATGAGACCCTTGTCGGTGACCACCATCACCTTTTTTTTGCCAAGGCGTGCGATTGCTCCGGGAAGCTCCTTGCGGGCCCCGGGACCGAAAAAAGAAGTCTCGTTGAGAATAAAACGGTTGATCATCTGGTTTTGAAAGGTTTGTTGTTATAATTGAAGTTGTTGTCGTTCAGAATTTAAATGTCGTGACGCGTGTCGTGTAGCTACGGCAGTTCTGCCACGGCTTCTATAATTGCGTGAGCCACACCACAAAGTTACGAAATTCTTTTGGTCTGAGAGCAAAAACTACGCTATTTCTGTTCCATATTCCGGCAGATATTGTCGTTACGGTATTCACTGATATATTGTCCTGCTGTTTTCGGGCTTGTCCGATTGCTTTTTTTCCGGAAGCGGCAGTCGAGACGGACTGTGGGCCTTGAAAAGCAGTGTAATGAAATATGACCGTTGTAATATGACATAAAAACTATGGTGGGAACGGTTTAAATTTGTTAATTTTGCGGATGTAAACAAACAGATAAAAAACTAATCTACCATACCTAATATATAAACGCTCTCTCCTCGACTCTTTTTTTCAGGTTTCCGCCTGATGGTAATAAACACTATTGACTATGAATTTCAAAGAGGTAAACGAAAATTATACGGTATCGGAAGCAATCCGGGAGGCTCAGAGGTGTCTTCACTGCAAAGTGCCCTCATGCAAGAAGGGGTGCCCCATAAGCAATGATATTCCTGATTGGATTTCAGAGTTGTCGAAAGGTAATTTCGGCAACGCGATGCAGATTATCAACAACAGGAGCAATCTCCCCGCAGTGTGTGGCCGGGTCTGCGCCCATGAGCGTCAGTGTGAAGGGAATTGCGTGCTCAATAAAAAAGGCTCGCACATCAACATCGGGAAGCTTGAGCGGTTTGTTGCCGATTTTGACTCAGATTCGGGCATGACCCATGAGGCGATACCGGAGAAGACACGAGGCCGTGTGGCGGTAATCGGCAGCGGGCCAGCCGGACTGACCGTGGCCGGCGACCTTGCCCGCAAGGGGTTCAGTGTGGATATTTTCGAGATGGAGACGGAGGCCGGCGGTGTCCTGATGTTCGGTATTCCGGAATATAGGCTCCCGAAAGAGGTGGTGCGTAATGAGATTAGGAAGATAGAGAATCTCGGCGTGGCTTTCCATCTGAATTCGACGGTAGGGGAGGGGATAACCATCGACGACCTTTTCGACCAGGGATTCGACGCCATCTTCATGGGCACAGGCACTGGCGTGCCCAAGCGCCTCAATATCCCCGGCAACCAGAACCCGGCCGTGCGTCAGGCCATAAGGTTTCTACGCAGGGTAAGCCTCTATGAGAACGGACTCATGGACAGGAAAGAGGTGATTGTCGGAGACGGTGACGTGGTGTTTGTGATCGGATGCGGCAACACCGCCATTGATGCCGCACGCACTGCCATAAGGATGGGCTCCAAGGAGGTGAACGTTGTCTATCACCGCACCATCAACGAGATGAAGGCATTGCGTGCCGAATACGATGACGCGGTTGCCGAGGGTGTGAAATTCCTGTGGAACACATCCATCACCAATATCGAGGCACTTGACGACACCGCCATAAAGACAGTCACACTCACCACCGACGGTGAAGACCGTGTCGTGCCGGCCGACCATGTGATAATGGCAGTGGGAAGCGCTCCGGCATCGCGTATAGTATCCACCACAGAAGGTATTGAGGTTGATGGCAACGGATATGTGATAACCCGCGACACTCCTTACGGTATGACCACCAGAAAGGGCGTTTTCGCCGGAGGTGATGTCACCAACCGACCTGCCACTGTGGTGCATGCCATGCATGATGCCAAACTCGTGGCTGAAGGAATCGAGAAGTATGTTGATGCCGTTAAACTTCTCGACATAATCGACAGGCAGGGAGGACAGGCGTAAACTTCATTCGCAATCAATAGAAAATAAAATTAAGGCGTGCCGCAACCGGCACGCCTTAATTTTATTTTCTATTGATTATAGATTCTAATCTGGTCGAGTATGACTCCGTCGTCGATGGCGGCTACCGTCAGTGATTGCCTGCCTCCGCTCTTTGGAGCCGGTATCGTGAACGACCGGATAGCCTGATTGCGCAACACGTTTTCCTTCCATTCTTCGCTTCTCCCTTTTGTGGCATAGTCGAGAATGACAGGGGCATTTCTTTCAGCGTCATCAGCATCTCCGGCCACCACCGCGACTCTGAGGGTCTCGCCGTCAATGGGATGGGTTGGCAGGAAACACAGTTCGATTCTGATTGAATCAGACGAGGCCGGCGTATATGAGAAAGATACGTTATCTCCCTTTTTCAGGGAAATGGCTCCCTCTCCATGTCCAAGTCCGTCACATCTCCTGAAGTTTCCAGCTACGGCCTCATTGCCGTTCAGAATCGCGACAGGCATAGGATAGGACACCATCGCGCTGTCGGCCATGTCGTGGGGCAGGCGGCCAAACACCGGTAGTTTACGGGGACGCATATCCATCATGTTCCTCCATTTCCCATTGTTGCCAATCCCGTCGTTATATGTCTTTGTGAGCGATGCTATGCTGTCGTATGCCATGTCGGCGGGCCCCCAGTCGCCCAATCCATGACGGGCGAGTTGTGCGGAAAGATGTTTCACATTCATCTGGGCGGCACCTTGCAAAGGATACTTCACAAGCTGGAAGAAAGCGTCTTTCCTGTTGGCCGGGATATCCTTCCATACGCTTTCCACGGAGTCAGAGATAGCCCTGTAGTCATCAAGGCGGGCCTTGATTTCCGACTCATTCCAAGGGAGATCCCTCACCACGCTGTAATAAGGTTGTCTTTTTCCCTCCTCCACGCGGGTGTTCCCCATGAATTCCGGTTTGCGTATGTGCGCGAGCCGGTAATGCTCCTTCATGGCCGGAAGAAGTCGCTCGGCGGCCTTTTCCCCGAACTCCCTTGTCAGGAACGAGAGCAAATGCTGTCCGACCCCCATCTCCCTCACCTTATCCATGTCCCAGGCCATGTCCATGAAAAGCTCAGTCTGGTATTCTGCCGGTTTTATGTCGCCCACGTTCAGTATCCATATGTCACGAATCCCCTTGTCGTAGGCCGTGCTCATCTGATTGAACAGCAGATAGGGGCTGAAAGTGCCGAGCCACAGGTAATCGTGGGGCCGTCCCCAATACGACACATGGTAATATATCCCGTTACCCCCTTTCCTGAGCCGTTCTTTCTCGGTAGGGAAATGCCGTATGTAGCCGTAATTGTCGTCACACCACATCAGGGTCACGTCGTCAGGCACCTCGAGACCAGCGTTATACACATCAAGCACCTCCTTATAAGGGATGAACACCTGCGGCACCCGGGTCACATCGCTGTCGATATGCTTCGCGAGAAGTTCCCTTTGAGTCTTCAGTACATCTGCGAGAGCCGATTTCTGCTCCTCCACGGTGTTTGCCCCCAGCATCTTGCTGTCGTGGACTCCGCGCATGCCGAGTGTATAGAGTATTTCCTGTCCGGCCACTTCGCGGAGCCTTTCTTCCCAGAACTCCACCACACTGTCACGGTTGTTGACAAAGTCATACTTCCCTTTGCCGCGTGCGGGCCATTCTCCCGCAGTGCTTGAGGCCATAGGCTCGCAGTGCGACCCTCCTATATATATGCCATATTTCTCTGCCGCCTCACGGTTGCCGTCGGTCAGGAAGAACGGGCGGGTGCATTCATGCATCGCCGGCCAGTAGTGGTTGGCGCGGAGTCTTACGAGCAATTCGAATATCCTTTCGTTGGTCTTGGCCCCGATTACCCCCTTTCCATTCTGCGGCTCATGTGTGAGTCCGCTCCAGGGCATCAGCCCCCAGTCCTCATCATTGATGAAGATGCCCCTGTATTTCACATCGGGACACTGCACTGTCCTGACCCCGTCCTCGATAGAAATTCTCTCTCTCTTTTCAGGCACGACATCCGCCCACCATTCCCAGGGCGACACTCCGATTATTCTCGATAGCTCCATCATGCCATACACGGTTCCGTGGCTGTCGCTGCCGGCCACAAGCAATTTCCCCGACGGCAGAGCCTCGATTAGGAAAGCCTGTTCCCGCCCGTCGAGAGGGGAGAGGTCGGCACCCGAACTTTTGATTTCAGGATTCACACCGACAGTGCCGATGATTATGTCAGCTTTTTTCTTTTTTTCCTTCAACGGGGCTCCGGTCACAGCCCCCATATCCTTCTGCAGCATGTCGAAGGCCGTTTTCACGAAAATCTTCTCGTTTTCCGAGAAAGAGGCGGAGGAGCCCTTTGAGATGTGGAAATCCGCTTTCGCCGGGAATGCGAATGCGATAGCGGTTCCCAGAATGGGTATTAACTTTTGTTTCATGGAATCAAGTTATGGATTACATTGCAAAATTAATAATTCCGCTTGTAATTCACAATCAATTATGGATTATGCATTATACATTACGCAATGGCACGAAACCGAGGGCTGTTAAAATTTAACCAAACAGGGAGAAGGATGTTAAATCGGGTGGAGTTTTATGAAAAATTACATAATTATTTATATATTTGCATCCGAATCGGGGGACGATTTATAATGTGTCTCCGATTGAGCGTTATTTGAAGCTGCCTGTGTCATGATTCAGAGCCGCGCATTGCGGATTATGACATCATGCATTGAGATTAAGCCTGATACATCATGTTGCGTTACCTGTTACCTGCAATAATATTTGCATTCTCCCTTCTTCCGGGACACGCCATAAACACTGCCTCCCATTTCGAGAATATCTCGGTGCGCGGAGGGCTGAGCAATGGATTCGTCAATGATATGACTCTTGACGGACAGGGATTCCTATGGGTGGCGACGAACTCCGGACTCAACCGGGTATCGGGAAAGACCGTCACCCGGTTCAACAAGTCAAATTCGGGAGTCTCCGGAGATGAGTTCATATGTATATATTACAACCGTCCCACCAACGCTATATGGGTAGGCACCAGGCTTGAGGGAATCAGCGTGTATGACATAAATTCAGGGAAGTTCACCACATTCGACACATCCAACGGCCTTCTTGGCATGGACATAGCCGACATCATCGACGCATCCGACGGCGGAATCTGGATACTCACCCGCAACCAGGGGATTCAGCATTACGACCCGGCCACCGGAGTGTTCGAGAATCTCACCAGAGACGACTATCCGACCCTGCGCCACAATACCCGGTGCATGGTTGACGACGGGGCAGGGAAGCTCTATGTGGCTCACTTCGGGAAAGGAGTCACCGTCATCGACCGCAAGAAACGTAAGGTGGAGAACTATGTGACGGACTCTCCCGGCTCCAACGGATTGCTGTCCGATTTCGTGAGGACAATCATGATAGACTCCCGCCAGAACATATGGGTCGGCACCAATAAGGGGGTGTGCATGTTCAATCCATCCACAAGGCGTTTCAGTGAGGTTCCCATCCGTGGCGACGTTATCCCCGACAACATACATGATATCTTCGAGACAAAGGAGGGGGTGATTCTGCTTTCGTCTGACCTCGGGGAGGTGACGCAACTCGAACTCGACAATGACAATCCCGACGGGAGTGTATATTATAATGTTACCTCCGTGTCCCCCTCCGACAGCAGCCTCTCTTCCCCGAATGTCCGGAAAGTCTTGGAGGATGCCTACGGCAACCTTTGGATAGGCCACTACAGCACCGGCGTGGATTTCGTTTACAAGGACCAGCCACTGTTCAAGACCGACCCGCTCACAGGGATCACCGGGAAGCCTTGGAAGATATACGGCATGGGGTATGACCGCGACGGCAACCTGTGGCTTGGCGGAGAGAACACCCTTGTGCTCTACCGTAATAATATGGCTGTCCGCTCCTGGGACCTTTCTCCCTATCTCAACCGCAAGAAATCGGTAGTGGCGGAGGTGTTTCCTGATTCGAAAGGGAATGTATGGCTCGGTATCAACGATGTCGGTGTCTTGAAATATAATCCGCATGCCGGCACGTTCGAGCGCATTGACCTCGAACAGCCTCTCGACGTGCAGGCTTTCTGGGAAGACAGCGACGGGAAAATATGGATTGGCACGGAAATCGGTCCCCTGAATTCCCTCTTCTCATATAAGGACGGAGTTATTGTGTCGGAGACGGGATATAACGACAAGATGCCGCGTCCCACATTGTCGGCCATCATGAGAGACTCTGCCGACAGGATGTGGATAGGGTCTATTGCGAAAGGACTCTATGTCTTCGACAAGTCGGGGAAACGTCTCGCTCGTTTGGGCGCGGGCGACGGTCTCCCCTCCAATAATATCAACACCATCTTCCAGGACAGTGAGAGCACGGTCTGGCTTGGCACTTCGGAAGGGCTCGTGAGGATGGAGGATGAGGACGACTTCTCTAAAATAAAGGTGTATGACTATCGCAATGGGCTTCCGGAGATAAACATAAGGTCGATATGCGAGGACCATAAGGGCAACATCTGGGTCAGCACATATTCCGGCATCTCGTGTCTAAAGAGCGGCAGGTCGCGATTCGAGAACTATGACTATCGTGACGGGCTCCCGGAAGGAGGCTTCTCATCTAATTCCGTGGCAGTGGCCGACGACGGCACGATATACTGGGGTTCAATAGGAGGTCTCAGCCAGTTCAACCGCCAGTCGGTCAATGAGTCGCATTTCTATCCCCGGCTTCAGCTCGTGAGCTTCGAGAGTGTCGATTCCGACGATAAGATTAATCTTGTAGCGAAAAACAAGGGGGTATATTATGTCCCTTACGACAAGAACTCGGTCAGAATCCGTTTCACGGTCGATAATTATGCGGAGGCTTCGAAAATAGAATATTCCTATATGCTTGAGAACCTCGACAAGGACTGGCAGTTTATCGGCAACACCGATGAACTCAACTTCAAGAGTCTTCCGGGAGGTCATAAATATAAGCTCAGGCTGCGTGCCCGAATGAAAAACGGGGAGTGGAACGATGAAGACATCCTCGTTGTGCGCATCCAGGTGGGCTCGCCCATATGGCTGTCGTGGTATGCGCTCCTTATATATGGAGTGGTGGCCGTGGGGGTTGTGATTTTCGCGATGTATATGTATCGCCGCCGTCTCCACCTCCACAACCGTATGGAGATACAGGGCCGCACGCTCGAACTTGAACGCAAACAGCGTCAGGACGAGCAGGACCTCAACAACGAGCGGATGCGCTTCTACACGAATATCGCCCATGAACTGCGCACTCCCCTCACTCTCATCATAGGCCCCCTTGAAGACCTCTGCCACGATGACACCCTTCCGGAGTCAGTGATATCGAAGGTGAAAGGTATTCATGGAAGCTCGATACGTCTTCTGAATCTCATCAACCAGATAATGGAATTCCGCAAGACGGAGACGCAGAACAAGGAACTGATGGTGATGAAAGGGAGCCTTCCGGACCTCATCACGGAGATTGGCCTGAGATATAAGGAACTCTATAAGAACGACAAGGTGGAATTCCAGCTCTCGGTGGAGAAACTGAACACGCCTGTCTATTTCGACAGGGAGATAATCACCACGATAGTCAACAACTTTATCTCCAACGCGATAAAATACACGGCCAACGGCCATATACGTCTGTCGCTCGACGCAGTGATGGAAGGAGACGAGCAATATGCCCGCATCTCGGTGGAAGACACAGGCTATGGCATAGACGCGGAGATGCTTCCCCGCATCTACGACCGCTATTTCCAAGCGAAAGGGAAACATCAGGCCTCGGGCACCGGAATCGGGCTCGCCCTGGTTAAATCGCTTTCCGACCTCCACAAGGGTCTGCTCAAGGTGGAGAGCCGTCTCGGGGTCGGTTCTACATTCAGTTTCCTTATAAGGGTCAACGAGATTTATCCGGAGGCAGAACACAAGGAGCCGGACAAGTCGGTGGCAGAAGACCTGCTGATAGATGAAGGTGCCGGAAAGGACGGCAACCGGCAGGTGATTCTTGTCGTTGAGGATAATGCCGAGATTCGCAATTACATAAGTGAGTCATTCAAGGATGATTTCACCGTGTTGTGCGCGGCCGACGGCAATGAGGGCCTTGAGCTTGCGCTCGGCAATATGCCCGACATCGTCATAAGCGATATCATGATGCCCGGCATGGACGGCATCCAGCTATGCCGGAGCCTCAAGGAGGATATCCGCACATCCCATATCCCCGTGATACTCCTCACAGCCAAGGACACCATCAACGACAAGGAGGAGGGATATGAGAGCGGGGCCGACTCGTATATCACCAAGCCCTTCAGCGCGCGCCTGCTGAAGGCGAGGGTGGTGAATCTCCTTGAAGGGCGCAAACGGCTGTCTCGCCTGATAATGTGCAGTGTCGCCGCGCCCGTAGTCGCGGAGGCTCCGGCTACAGCCCCGGAGTCGCTACCCGTCGTTGCGAGTGCGGACGCGGCTGAATCGGGATGCGGGGAAGTCGTCACCGTGGAAGGAGGGTCAGTTCCTGAGGTTGCCGAAGCCGCCGTGGGTGTGCCGAGGCTCAGCCGACTCGACAGGGAGTTCCTGGAGAAACTCGACCACATCATAGGTGAGAACCTGAGCATAGTAAAGCTCGACATGGCATTCCTGACCGACAACATGAACATGAGCCATTCCACCCTCTACCGGAAGGTGAAAGTGCTGACCGGGATGCCGCCGGCCGACTATGTTAAGAAATTCAAATTGCGGAAGAGCGTGGAGCTGCTGCTGTCGCGTGATTACAATGTCACGGAAATAGCGTTCAAGACAGGTTTCAACAGCCCGGAACACTATCGCGGAGCGTTCAAGGATGAGTATGGGATGTCGCCGACCCAGTATTTCAAAAAGCATAGGGAAGGGCATTGAAAGGCCTCCGGAGATGCTAATTGGACCGATGAAATAGTCTGTTTCACCGCTTTTTAGAATGGATTGACAGAAAAACGATGTTAAATGAAATAAAAACATTTGTTCTTTTGGACGAGATAATGTAATTTTGCCATGTTAAAAGAATTGAATGCACAGCCGGGTTACCCCCCTGTTGGTATCAAATAATCATAAAAACAACAAACAACTTAAAACAACAAACAACTTAAAGTCGAAGCGACATGAAAAGTCTCAAACCTCCCTCTCTCAGCGATGCCCGGTTAGTGTCGTGAATCGTAGCCGCCTGTCGGAGACGGTGTCTGCGGTGCCGCGTGTGTGGCAAACAACCAACGAATCAAAAACTCCATAAATAATTTCTATACTTAAATTAAACAACTCATCATGAAAGACGATCGCAGTCTATTTATGTCGGCATTGGTCCGGCTGCGTGGATGCAGGTGGCTTCTTGCAAGTCTTCTGTGTCTGTTTGCAGTTGTATCGGCCAGTGCGCAAGACACAGTTCTGAAGGGTACCGTTATCGATGACACGGGCGAAGCACTGATTGGCGCCACCGTACTTGTGGAAGGCACCACCATAGGCACCGCCACCGACATCGATGGTAACTTCTCAATCAAGTGCAAGCCCGGCGCAAAGCTTAGGGTTTCTTATGTAGGTTACGACCCCATGACGGTGACTGCCGAAAACGGCATGACCATCACCATGAAATCGGGAGCGACCTCGCTCGAAGCCGTTGAGGTTGTGGCCTACGGCGTGCAGAAGAAAGTGACTATGACAGGTGCGGTTTCTTCAATCAAGAATGAAGACATCACCCGCACTCCGGTCAGCTCCGTCACCAACGTCCTCGCCGGTCAGCTCTCAGGTGTGTCAACCGTGCAGTATTCCGGTGAGCCGGGTTCTGACGCCGCTGACATTTTCGTGCGTGGTAAGGCCACCTGGGTTGACTCCAAGCCTCTTATCCAGGTGGATGGCGTGGAGCGCGACATGTGGGACATCGACCCCAATGAAATCGAGTCTATCTCCGTTCTTAAGGACGCATCCGCGACAGCCGTGTTCGGTGTGCGCGGTGCCAACGGTGTCATACTTGTGACTACCAAGCGTGGCCAGGAGGGTAAGGCGAAAATCGACGTTTCGCTCAACTTCTCAGGCCAGTCTCCCACAAAGCTCATTGAAATGGCCAACTCAATAGAGTATGCCAGGTTCTATAATTATATGAGCGAAAGTGACGGTGGTAGTGCCCTGTTCTCGGATGATATCATCTCCAGATTCTCTTCTGATAACCCGATTGACAAGATTCGTTTCCCGAATATCCGTTGGACAGACTATATCTTTAAGAAGGTGACACTCCAGCAACAGCACAACGTCAACATCTCCGGCGGTAACAACAAGGTTCGCTACTTTATCTCGGCCGGTTTCTTCAGCCAGGACGGTATCTTCGACCAGTATGGCCGCGATGATTTCGCGTTCGACTACCGTTACAACCGTTTCAACTACCGTTCGAACCTCGACATCAGCGCCACCCCCACCACCACCATCAGCGTGAATGTGGCAGGTAAGATTGACAACTCCGCGAAGCCTCGCACAGGTCAGGGCGCGAGCGGTATGGTGAAGGCTGTGTATGCCGCGACTCCGTTCTCTTCTCCCGGTTTTGACGAGCAGGGCCGTTTCATCCGTACCAATACCGATGCTGACTATAACATCGAGTATGACGCGGAGGGTAATCCCCATTCAGTGACGCTTCCGTTCACCGGTTCACACCCGATGACCTATGTCACCTATCAGCCGGGTGCTTACCATACTACGGCAAATACTATCAACACCGACCTTATTGTTAAGCAGAAACTTGACATCATCACCAAGAACCTCTTGCTTACCGTGAAGGGATCCTACAACAGTGGTTTCTCACAGCAGAAGACACTTACCTCATCTGCAGGTACTGTGACTCCCCGTATGATGCCCGACGGCACTCTTGCATTCATCACTGAGACGTTCGAGGATGCTCCCACTTATTCAGAGAAGTCTGACGCTACAAGCAAATGGCGTGATTGGTATATGGAGGCCGGTCTCAGCTGGAACCGCGACTTCGGCTTGAACAGCCTTACCGCCCTTGCCCTCTACAACCAGAGCAAGAACTATTATCCTTCCACCTATTCCGATATTGCCCGTGGCTATGTAGGTTTCGTTGGCCGTGTCACATATTCTTATGACAACCGTTACCTCGCTGAGGTCAACTTCGGTTACAACGGTTCCGAGAACTTCGCACCCGGCAAGCGTTTCGGCGCATTCCCGGCAGGTTCAATCGGGTGGGTTGTCTCCAACGAGAAATTCATGGAGGGCCTCAATCCTTATCTCTCGTTCCTTAAGCTCCGTGCCACTCTCGGTAAGGTAGGTAACGACAAGGTGGGCGGTAGCCGATTTATGTATCTCGCCGACCCGTTCGGTGTGAATGGCGGCGCGCTTCTCGAACGTCCCACGAGCGAGAATCCTTATGGCTATAATTTCGGTACCGGCAACGGTGGCTACGCTACCCAGCTTGGCGCTTGGGAGATGCAGAAAAACAATCCGGATGTGACTTGGGAGAAGGCTGTCAAGCAGAATTATGGTATAGATATCCAGTTCTTCAACGACCGCCTCAAAGGTAGCTTCGACTACTATCGTGAGCACCGTACCGACATTTTGCTCCAGAACTACGCGGCTCCCGCAATTCTCGGATATACCCCCGCTATGACCAACTATGGTATCGTTGACAGCTGGGGATGGGAACTCAGTATCGGCTGGAATGACATGATTGGCAAGGATTTCAGCTACTGGGCTCGTTTCAACCTATCGTACAATGACAATAAGATTATACAGGACGGACAGGCACCCCAAAGCTACGACTATATGAAGACTGCCGGCCACCGTATCGGCTCACGTTCGCAGCTCCAGTTCTGGGGTTATTATGACGAGACTGCCGACGAGAGGTATCTCGCGCAGTATGGCGAGCCGATTCCGGCACAGCTCAAGTCAAATAGCCAGCTTAACTATGGTGACCCCATCTATGTTGACCTTAACGGCGACGGCAAGATTGACAGCAATGACTATAGCCTTGAACTCGGCAAGACCGATGACCCGCGTTTCATCGCCGGTCTCAACTTCGGTTTCGGTTGGAGAGGCATCAGCCTCGCGGCTCAGTTCACAGGCGCTTGGGACGTTACCCGCAGCATCTCCGGAGCATTCCGCACCCCATTCTATAACGCTACCGGCGACGGCCAGGGTGGACTTCTGAAGACTCACCTCTACGACAGCTGGTCCAACGAGAACCGCAACGCGGAATATCCACGTCCGACTCTCGCCTACACTTCGCACACATATGCGAACTCTACCCTCTGGGAGAAGGATGCAAGCTATATCCGATGCAAGTCGCTCCAGGTTGCCTATGATTTCGATATGCCTTGGATGAAGACTATCGGCATCAAGAATCTCCAGCTCTCGTTGAGCGGTTATAACCTTTTCACATTCTCGAAGTACAAATGGGGCGACCCGGAGAACCGTGCGTCCAGCTCGCCGGACTATCCTTTGACCCGCACTTATACTATCGGTCTTAAGGTAGGTTTCTAATTTGTATTATCGAAAAAAGAAAAAAATCAATCATGAAGAAAGCATTTCACAGCATATTCGCAATGATATTGGCAGGTATGGCCGTAACCGGCTGTACGGATGAGGTGCAGTTCGGCGATGACTTCCTGAACAAGGCTCCCGGCGGCACCATCAATCTGGACAGTATTTTCGCAAATCCGGATTACGTGAACCAGTTGCTGACCGGTATCTACAACAAACAATACTACGGACTTCCATACAACAATACGGAAAAGAACCAGGCAGCGAGTCCCTATAACGGCAAACTCGACGCTTTGACCGACCTCTACCAGATGCATTGGTCGAACTGCAAGGTATGGACTTCCTATTATTCCGGCACATTCTCGTCGAAAGAGGATCCACTGCTCTCTTTCACCAATGATTATGTGTGGGAGACAGTTCACCTTGTTTCGCTGATTAAGGAGAACATTGACAGGGTTCCCAACATGACCGACAAGAGGAAGCGTTATATCGTGGCTCAGGCCAAGGCTCTTCAGGCATACGCTTACTCACTCCTTCTCCCTCATTACGGTGGTCTCCCGATCATAGAGAACACCCTCAGCGATGCAGGCAACGGAGTAGGGGAGCGTGCTACTTTCGAGGAGACTGTCAATGCCATCGTAAGGTGGTGTGACGAAGCGAAAGATGACCTCTATTGGGCTTATAACGGCAATGACGCCGAGTCAAGTTCACTCCAGACCGGACGTTGGACAAAGGCCGGTGTTATGGCTCTCAAGGCACAGGTGCTCTGGCTTGCAGCTTCTCCCCATTACAACACCAATACGCCTTATATGAGCGGGGCTTCCGAGGCCATCGAAAAAAATCTTGTGTGGTATGGAAACTTCGACCAGAGCCGTTGGAAGCGTGCACTTGACGCATTTGAGGATTTCTGGGAGGAGAACCGCAAGAACGGTGAATATTACCACCTCTATCAGGCAACTGCGAAGACCCTCGACGGATATCGTCTCGCCTACCGTCGCGGCTATATGTTTGACGACAGCCCCGAGAATATCCATTGGACAAAGGTGGCCGGCATCTATGGTACACAGGGCGCCTACAGCTGGCTTAACTGGAACACATGGTCGGTTAACCGTTCGAACAACCATCCTACCCTCGAATACATCGAGATGTTCCCGTGGAGCGACGGCTCACCGTTCGATCGTGAGAAAGATATGAAAGCCGCAGGAACCTCTACCGGCAAGGACGGCTCAGTATGGAATGTCCTGACATGTCTCTCCGGCACATATGACAAGTTGTTCTATACATATACTGCGGTGCGTGGCGGTTTCCGCAAGACATACTCACGTGACCCGCGTCTATATGAGAACGCTACCGTATCCGGAACTCTCGAGAACCTCGCGCTCCAGTCGCCCGACGGTGTAGCCGCCGGCAACATCATGGAGCTTTGGGTTGGCGGTCAGAATGCCGGCCAATGTGTGAAGCATCCCACCGATAATACTCTTGTTGAGTCTCTTACATCTTATTGCCCCACCGGTTTCGCGGCATACAAGTATGTGCTTAACCAGATTGAGTGGCACCGTGACCCCAATATGCACTGGAATGTGTTGACAATTCCTGACATGATTCTCATGTATGCCGAGTGTCTTGCTGAGAATAATCGTCTCTCTGATGCTATCGCGCAAGTTGACCTTGTCAGGGCGCGTGTGGGTATGAAGAGCATCAACTCAAGCTACAACTCCAGCAAGCAGCTTTCTACCAACAAGGAGAATCTTATCGAGGAGATTCTTCGTGAGCGTGCGTGTGAGCTTGGTATGACCAATGCCCGTTACATCGACATGGTCCGTCGCCGCCGCACCGACTGGATGGTTAAGCCTCTCCACGGTATGGCTACTTTCCGTATGATTCAGAACTCACAGAACCAGTGGATTCGTCGTAACTCACCCTATTTCGGTGACGACAAGAACAGCGGTATGACCGAGCCTGCACGTTTCGAGTATGAGGTGTTCGAGCTCCAGCAGGGCAAGCGTGCACTCTGGGGTAAGGATCCGAACTCCGACGAGGTAAAGAAGTGGCTTATGTTCCCCTTCCCGCAGGATGAGATCAACAAGGGTTATGGTCTTATCCAGAATCCGGGATGGTGATTCCGAGTCCTCCCATAATGTTTCAACTAACATCTCAAACGAGACTTTAAACGACAAATATGAAATCCAGAAATATATTTCTAATGTCACTCGCAGCAGGCATCGTCCTGCCGGTTACGGCTCAGGAAAAGGAGGATACCGTGGTGAAGCAGTGGCTGTCGCAGGAATACAACATCGGTGTTGACCTGGGCATCACCCGCGAGAACTCCACAGCCTCCGTGAGTGTAATCAAGAATGACGCCGTCAACCAGCGTTCTGCCAAGAATATCGGCAATTCGCTCATCGGTCATGGCAAGGGCCTGATCACCATCCCCAGCAGCGGAACATACTACGAACAGAATCCTACGTTCTATGTCCGCGGCCTTCAGAGCCTTTCGGGTAGCACCCCGCTGATTCTCGTGGATGGTATCGAGCGCGACATCACCATGATTGACCCGGAGGAGGTTGAGGAGGTTCAGATACTCAAGGATGCCGCCGCCACCGCGCTCTACGGCTACAAGGGCGCCGACGGTGTCATCAACATCATCACGAAACGCGGCGAATACAATTCGCAGGTGATTCGTGTGAACTATGAGCATATCTTCTCAAATTTCAAGAACAAACCTGTGTTCGTGGATGGCGCCACCTATGCCATGGCCATGAACGAGGCTCTCTACAATGAGGGACACGGGACATACGCGAGATACAGCCAGCAGGATATCGACGCTTTCAAGAGCGGAGGCTATTCCTTCCTTTATCCCAATGTGAACTGGGTGAACGAGACATTCCGCAATCACGCCAACGGCGACCGCGCATCAGTTGAGTTTTCCGGTGGTGGCGAGAAGTTCCGCTATTTCTCAATGGTGAACTTCACCTACAGCGACGGATTCATCAAGAATCCGAACAGCAACGCCGGTTATTCCACCCAGGACAAGTTCAACCGTGCCAATATCCGCATCAATCTTGACGTTGATTTGTGGAAACATACCCAGCTCCGCTCCAACATCTTCACCTCTTTGAGTGAGATGCAAATGCCAGGCTCCGCCTCGAATCTTTGGAGTATGATCTACAGCACACCGGCTGCGGCATTCCCTGTTAAGAACGAGTATGGTGTGTGGGGAGGTAACGCAACCTGGTCTGGCGACAACAACCCTGTCGCACAGTCGATGGGTGCGGCCTACTACAAGATTTTCGACCGCCAGCTCTTCTTCAACGCTGAGATTGTCCAGGATCTTTGCATGGTGACAAATGGTCTGAAGTTCAATGTCGGCGCAAGCTACGACGTTGTCGCTAATATCATAGAGGACCACTCAAAGAAGTATAATTACGGTATGACCAATGTTACCGGTTGGGAAAACGGTGCTCCTGTTGGTTCTTACTGGCAGATTGATGACCAGGCCACAGAGATGGGTACCGGCGCCGCCACAAAGGCATTTGCACGCCGTCTCAATGCTTGGCTCTCGTTCAATTACGACAATACATTCGGCGATGACCACCGCGTGATGGGCCAGTTGAAGTATTATTACGACTATGAGGACCCGATGGGCACCAACAACAATGTCTATCGCCACAATATCTCATTGTGGGGCCAGTACTCATTCGCCAACAGGTATTCACTCGGATTCTCAATCTCGGAGATGGGTTCTTCCCGTCTCGCTCCCGGCACCAAGTGGAGCTTCTCTCCCAACGTGTCGCTCGGCGCTGTCATCCTCAACAACGAGTCACTTCCCGTGAATTTCCTCAAGGCACGCGGTTCGTGGGGTATCCAGAATCTTGACCGCCTCCCCGGCGACAATGTCTGGAACTACTATCTGCAGGCATATCAGGTGAGTGGCGCGGGCTATCCCTGGTCTGACAAGTATGACGGTGGCGCCACCTATGGCGAGACCACGTTGCTTCAGCTTCCGATGATCAACCCTTCTCATGAGAAGGTAGCCAAGTATGATATCGGTATCGATGCAAGCTTCCTGAACTGCATCAACCTCACCGCCGATGTCTTCTACAACCGTCATTATGACATCTTCGTGGATGGCGCAGGCGCATATTCGAGCGTTATCGGATTCACCGCACCTTTCAAGAACCAGGGTAAGGTTGATAACAAGGGTATCGACATCGAACTTGATTTCAACAAGAGCTTCGGCGACTGGAACGTGATGGCCGGCGGTTCATTCCTCCTCTCCAAGAGCAAGATTATCGACATGGCGGAGGAACCCAAGGCTTTTGACAACCTCAAGAACACCGGGAATCCCCTGAGTTCAACCTATGGCCTTATCGCTGAGGGTCTCTTCACTTCGGAGGAGGAAATCGCCAAATCCCCGACACAGACATTCTCTACAGTGCGTGTCGGTGATATCAAATACCGCGACCTCAACAACGACGGCAAGATTGATGAGAACGACGTGACCAAGATTGGCAACAATGCCGTATGTCCCGAGATATTCTACACCTTCAATCTTGGCGCTGAATACAAGGGTTTCGGTCTTGTGGCTCACTTCCAGGGAGTCGGCAACTACACCTGCAACCTCAGCTCACAGGGTTACTACTGGGGTCTCATCAACAACAGCTCACTCGCACAGGAGGTATATGACAACCGCTGGAGTCCTGAAAACAACGACGCCAACGCGCTCTATCCCCGTCTGAGCTCTTCTACAAACGCCAACAACTACCGTACAAGTACTTTCTGGCAGCGTGACCGCTCATATCTGAAGCTCCGCAACATCGAGCTTTACTACAACTTCAGCAAGTCACTTCTCGCCAAGACCAAGTTCATCAACGGGGCCAAGGTGTTTGTGCGTGGCGTGGATCTCTTCAACATCGCTACCGGCGGTGACGACAAGCTCACCGGTCTTGACCAGGAAGCCACCGGCATCGTGTCTCCTCTCAGCCGTCAGGTTGTGGTCGGTGTGAAACTCACTTTCTAACCTTTCATCCTTATAAACATTAAGATTAATGAAACTGAAATATTTAATAAGCGGTGCGGCTCTCCTGTCGCTTTGTCTTTCGGCTTGTTCTGACCAGATGGACTACAAGGAGTTCAAGATTGACGGTGAGGACATCATAAAGAGAGACTTCGACAAGGTGGGCAAGATAACCACCCATATATACAAGGCTCTTGACTATGACCATGGCCAGATGTATGGCGGGGCCTCACTTTGCTCTGCAACCGATGAGGCTGTGTATAGCCACCAGGGTAATGCCATCGAGTCATACTACAACGGCGCCTGGAGTCCCACCAATGCGAACTCCAGCATCTGGGGTACCTGTTGGGATGCAATCGCGTATTGCAATCTATACCTCGACCGTTTCACCGATCTGACTTTCCCTGACCATGAGTTGGAGAAAGACTACCAGGACCAGATGATAAAGTATAGGAACTATCAGTGGGAGGTTCGCTTCATGCGTGCTTACTACTATTTCCTTCTCCTTCGTCAGTATGGCGGGGTGCCTTTGATTACTTCCAATCTGAACGCGGATGAGGCAAACGCCCAGCCGCGTGCAACCGCCGACGAGATTTTCGAGTTTATCGACAGCGAGTGCTATGCTATCCGCGACAGCATCATCGCCAACTATTCCGGAGCATACAACTCAATCGAGAATGAGTCCGGCCGTGTCAACAAACTCGGAGTAATCGCCCTCCGTGCGCGTGCCGCCCTTTATCACGCGTCCCCCTTGTTCTCCAAAGACAAGACAGACGGTGAGAAGAAGGAGCTTTGGCATCAGGCTGCGCTCCGCAACAAGGAGTGTCTCGACTCTTTGTCGAAGTTCGGTTATGGCCTTGCCAACAACTATTCGGTATTGTTCGGCACTGACAACTGGCAGAACACACAGTCTGTGAAGGAGATTATCTTCGCTCGTCGCGTGGCGGCCGACAGGAATCTTGAGAACCGCAACTTCCCGATTGGTATGCCCGGAGGAAATGGCGGCAACTGCCCGACCGAGAATCTCGTGTCTGCATATGAGACGACAGACGGTCTGTCGATTGATGACCCGAATTCCATCTATGATCCGCAGAATCCGTATGCCAACAGAGACGCACGTCTTGCTGCTACGGTAGCTGTGAATGGTGAGAAGTGGCCAACCACCCTTAACATCGACGCCCTTGAGACGTGGGTAGGCGGTGCCAACTCCCGCAGTGTCACTTACGGTACCCCCACCGGTTATTACCTCAAGAAATATCTGAATGGGGAGCAGAAGATATCCGGCAACAGTACTACTACCACCAACCACACCTGGATTCTCTTCCGTGTCGGGCAGGTTTATCTCGACTATGCCGAGGCGTTGCTCAATTACACCGGAAGCGGTTATGATATGCCGGAAGGGTTCACCAGGTCTGCGGCTGATGCTGTGAATATGATTCGCAAGCGTGCTGGGCAGCCTGAACTCCCTGTCGGTCTTGATTTCGATGCCTTCACCAAGAGATATGAGAACGAGCGTTTCGTGGAGCTCGCATTTGAGGGACACCGTATCTTCGACGTGCGTCGCTGGATGAAGGCTCCGCAGTATTTCGTGAATATAAAGGTTATGGAGATAACCAAGAACGGCGACAACCTCCTTTTCACACCAAAGGAGAATCCCGCTTATATCACCAAGCGCACATGGGGTGGCGACCACCAGTATCTCTGGCCGCTTCCGCAGGCTGATGTGCTCAAGTCAGGTGGGGCGCTCAACCAGAATCCCGGCTGGTAATTATTGATTCTTGCGGGCAGGATTCAATCAATCCTGTCCGCAAGGACAAAACAATCAGACAAAAACAAAGAGGCTTGTTTAAACTTTTTATGAAATATTAAGTCTTATTATTTAAGAGAAGTTTATTCAACTAACCTTTTCCAAATTTTTTTATTAACTAACATTTTTTCCATGAAAAAATTTTTATTAACTCTTGGGGTCGGCTCCCTGGCCCTTTCTTCATTCGCCACCACGCGAATACTGTATCAGCAGAACTTCGAGAACGTAGCTGATGCCGCCGAGGCAGGCTGGTCGTTCGGCGGAGCATCGCAGACTATCGCTTCCGACGAGTTCGGTAAGTTCCTCGAGCTCGCTCTCGGCCAGAACAACGGCCGTTCAGGTAAGGTAACCTGGGGACAGGATATCTTCTTAAATGACGAAGGTCAGTCAATGCTTGAGGATGGCACATACACCCTCTCTTATGACTTCTGCATCGCAACCGGTTCTAACAACCAGTACAACGGTGCGTTCACAATCTTCACTAACCACACCGGTATCGACAACCAGCCCTACCGTAACCCATGGGCGACTCCCATCAACTCTTGGGAGACATATCTCTTCGACATGTCGCAGGTTAACGGTCAGTCCCTCCAGTATGCAGTTGACGCTCCCGCTATCGGTGGCGACCCGACAGCTGAGACTCCTGTTGCCTGGAGTATCGATACCTCCGAGCCCACCACATTCGCTGATGGCGCTTGGTACACTGTAGAACTCAATGTAGATGTTGAGAACCGTGAGGTAGAGTACACCGTACTTGACGTTAACTACAACATCGTTAAGACCGGCGTAAGAACTGTACCTGAGACTCAGGTGGTATATGAGAACGGTGAAGACGGCCTCACAACAAGCGAGCTCCCCGTCAGCATGTATGCAGAGGGTATGTTCCTGATGCTTGCCCGTTATCAGACAACTATCCGTATTGACAACATCAAGATTTCCTATGAGACTTCCGAGGGCTATGCAAACGACCCGACAGTGGCTCTCACAGGTGTCGGCAAGACTCCTGAAGAGGAACTTGACCTCAACTTCCGTCAGTACACAATCACATTCATTGACGGTGAGACTCTCCACGTAACCGGCACTGACGGCCAGACTGTAGAGGTTGATTATGCTGACTGTGACGGCGAGTACAAATACAATACTACAACAAGCGGTACTCTCAAGGCTTGGACAACTTGCGATGGCGCTACTTCACAGGTTGTTGAGGTAGAGGTTGACTGCACACCTATAGTGCTTCCCGAAGTTGTGTCTACCATCTCTGCAGTGTCTGAAGGCTATGCCAAGACTTATACCTTCACTGTAAGCAATGAGTCAGTTCCTTTGCGTCCGACTATCTTCATCAGCTACAAATTTGACGGTGTGAGCGGCCAGAGCATCTCAGGTTCTGACGAGGCTTCCGGTTTCAAACTTTCTGTAGAGGAGGCCGGTACACTTACCGTCACTTCAGAGGCATTCGGTTTCGAGTCTAAGTCTGTGACAGTTGAGAATGATATCGAGTTCGAGACTAAGAAGCTTTACGATTTCGCACGCATGACTCAGGAAGAACTTGCAGCTGCACTTGGTGTATCTGAATGGAAGGTTCTTAATTCTGCCACTACTTCCGGTTTCAATAACTGGACTGCCCGCAAGCGTCTCTATTACAATGTTGAAGGCACCCAGCAGGTAGGTGAGGACGGCACTCCGGTTGTTGATGACAATGGCAATGCTGTTCTTGAGGTTGCTTATCCTTTCGGCTTCCTCTCAGAGGACAACACGGTTAACGTAATCAATTATATCGAGAAGGATGCCAACGAGACCGGTGAGGGTCTGTTCGAGGGTCTTACTGTATTCGCAGGCCAGAATGTGAGCGCAATGTACCGTATCGGTATCTACAACAACGCTACAGCAGGCGGTAACTACAAGAACATCATCGTTAAGGATCTTGACAAGGATGATTTCGTTGTTGTTAACTATATCAACGATTACGGTAGCAACTCTGTACATCCTGTATGCGCAACTGCTGAAGATTACTACGCTCTTCTCGGTGGTGACAATACAGTTTATAGCGTAGCTGCTGACGGCGTGCTCAACGAGGAGACCGGTCTTTATGACGTTACTCATCCTCTCTATCGTATCGACACTGCCTGCACCAAGATTACTGTCTTCCAGCAGGCTGGCTCTCAGAGCGGTGTTGCCGGTGTAGAGGCAGAGGTTGAGGGTGACAACTGGTACTACTCAATCGACGGTGTACGCATGGCACAGCCTACTCGTCCCGGCATCTACATCCACAATGGCAAGAAGGTTATCGTAAAATAATCTTTCATAGTCATAAATCCAAGAGGGGAAGCCATCCGGCTTCCCCTCTCTTTTTCCATCCACAATCTTCTATTGTGCATTCGCTCCCATGTCGAGGTTATCGGGAAATCTTTATTGATTGGGATGTGGTGGCAGAGACAAGCCATCTTGCGGTGTCGTTCATGTGTAGGGCTCGTAGTCTGCTCATCTCCTTTTCTTCGGTTTGCGTGCATATCTCGGAAAGCAGAAGCAGTCTTCCCGCCGCACACAGGTCAAACATTTTCCCGGACGGCTTGTACCTTTCCCCGAATCTGTAATCAACTATATGAATCGCGCTGGCTCCTTCTCTCAGAAGCGTATTTCTTTTCTCTTTTTCTGATTCGCTGATGAATGGCGACACCAGTGCTCCTCCGCATCGTGCAGTCTCATGCCATTCATTTTCATATTCTTTTTTTTCCTGAACTGTAAATCTGCTGCTTACAATCAAAGGACTTTTGATTGGCTCGTAAAGCAAATCAAGATTGCCGTATGCGTCAAATACCCTTCCTCCGATTTTCAGTCTGCATGCTTTTCTAAAATATGAAGGATACATTTGTCTGAGTAGCAGACGTCGCGGATTGTCGGTGACATAATTCATCATTATGTCAAGCGCTCCTTCACGATATACAATCCTGTCGTTATAACCACTGCCGAATACAGAGATGCCCATCTCTTCAAACTTGGGGAATACTTCCCTGAGACGCTTGGTGCAGTTCCCTTTGAAGAACTTCACCACACCTCCAAGACCTATATCCAGCCTTTCCTTTACAAAGATGATGAAATGCAGATGGTCGGGCATGATTTCATTTTTCAGTAATTTTATCTCATTGAAGAATCTTTCCATCCGATATAATTCCTCACTGATAATTTTGCCATAATCAGACGGTTGTGTGATGGCTTTTATTCTTCCGTCGTTGTCATGCCCGGCATATGTCACGCGCGAAAACGGCGTGTTGAGCCGACTGTTGCGTGTGATTGTCACCATATATATGCGTCGCGATTTATAGTCGTTCCAGAAAGCCCTGCGGTTCTGCGAATGAGTGATGATGTCCTGGCAGGCAGGATTCCAGTTGATATTCTGATATGAGATTTCGAAGGAGTTTTCCATGATGGGCATAGGTTGATGATTTGGTATTTGGAATCCTGATTTTACGAGAATCGATGATATGCAAAAATAGCAAATAATCTTATTCTATGCAAGCGTTTCAAAGAAACGCTCCACCGGACAGTCGGATTCTCTTAAATCCTCAAGTATGCCCCTTTGATGGAATGCATTCTGATGAAGAAAATAATTTCCCTTTGATGGAATGCATTCTGATGAAGAATTGATGCCTCTTGATAAATTCGCTCTTGATTGATAAGTGTTCTCGTGTTGAGTATAACGTTTCTTTGAAACGTGGTTGTTGCTTCGTCTTATCATCGAGCTGTTTGGCATTATATCATTTATTATGTCAAATTTATCAAAAAAAAATGGTTAATGTTGTGGGTGTCGGTAAATTATTGTAAATTTGCGGATAAGCCTTTCTAATACGCAATTTGAACTTTTCGTGCGTCCTAACAGGTTATTTTATAGATAAAACAGAAAGTATTTGTGCGTTCCGGTGTGTAGAGACGTGCCTCCGGCATGTTGGGATACATAAATAACGGATACACAAACCGATTGAGGGTTTTCTATAACTATTATTGACAATTATTTATTTTTTCTATAGCAATCTTACATTATGAGAAGAAAGATTCTGCTCGCCATGGCGGCTTCAATGGCTATCGCACCGGGGATTATGGCTCAGCGTGTCACCGACGTGCTTGGCCGCGGACTGGTGGCCATGAAGACCGATGGCGGCGTTTATTGCTCGTGGCGTATCACAGCCGAAGAGTGGGAGGGCACGGAGTATAACATATACCGTGGCTCCACAAAACTAAACAGCACACCGCTGAAAGTATCCAATTTCACAGACCCGTCCGGCTCACTCGACGCTACATATACGGTGAGGGCCGTGGTGGATGGTGTGGAGTCAGCCGCCTGCGACCCTGTGAAGGTGTGGGAGAAGAACTACACTATCATCACCCCGAAACACCCGGCAGAAATCAAGACCGCCCTTGTGCCAAATGATGCTACTGTGGCGGACGTGGATGGCGATGGCGAGCTTGAAATCATCATGAAGTATGACAATACAAGCACTGACTTCCACAATGGCGATGACGGAATATTCACAGTGGTGGAGTGTCTGGAGATGGATGGCACGGTGAAATGGTGGATTAATTTCGGTCCGAACATGGGTGATTTCCAGAACAACGAAATCAATATCATCGCTTATGACTGGGATGGCGACGGAAGGGCCGAGGTTGTGTTCCGCGCAGCCGACGGCACTGTGATACACAAGGCCGACGGCACCACCTACACCGTAGGCGACGCGTCCATCAACTATCGTGGCAACACTTGGCCCGACGGCCAATGGTTCATGCACTGGGGGAAGGAATATCTCGTATATGCCGACGGTCTTACCTGTGAACCGTATGAATGTATAGACTTCCCGCTTGTGAGAGTGGAGGAAGCCAACAATCCCAACGGGATTCTGAGCGGAAGCGCCTACGATGCTCTCGTGAACAATGAATGGGGCGACGGCTATGGCCACCGTAGCAGCAAGTATTTCTTCGCCGCTCCCTATCTTGACGGGCGCAAGCCGAGTCTTTTCCTCGGACGAGGAATCTATACGAAACACAAATTCATTACCTATGATATAGACCCTGCGAGCCATAAGCTTGTGGAACGTTGGAGATGGAACGACATAGGTGGCGCATGGTATGGACAAGGGTACCACAACATGGGAATTGCGGATGTCGATTGGGATGGACGTGACGAGATTGTCTATGGTTCAATGGTGATTGACGACAATGGGTTCGGCCTCTCCACCACAGGACTCGGACATGGCGACGCGCAGCATTGCGGAGACTTCGACCCTTACACCTGGGGTCAGGAGATTTTTGCCTGCAACGAGGATCTTCCCAACAACAACTACCGTGACGCGACGACATCGAAAATATATTACCGCACAGTAAGCGGAAGTGACGACGGTCGTGCCAACATGGGTAACTTCATAGATGAATATCCGGGTTCAGAGGGAGTGTCAGCCCACGATGACAATCTGATCGGCGGGGCATCCCATAAATCAGTTGTCGGCGACAGCAAATCATCAGTATCAATCACACAGAATTTCAGGGTGTTCTGGGATGGCGACCTCTGCGACGAGTCGTTTGACTATGACAACGGAAAGAATACCGCAGGCGCGATATATAAGCCGAGAGAGGGAAGGATCGCCCTCCTTGAAGGAAGCAAGACCAACAACGACACGAAGGGAACACCATGCTTCCAGGGTGATATCCTCGGCGACTGGCGCGAGGAGTATATTATGCGCGACGCCGACAACAACATCCGCATCTATTCCACCGATATCCCGACAGAGTACCGCATCTATTCACTATGGTATGACCATCAGTACCGCAACGCGATGGTGTGGCAGATGTGCGGCTACAACCAGCCGCCCCACGTGAGCTTCGCGCTCAGCCAGTTTGAGGACATCACCGTTCCTCCGGCTCCTCTCACGATGACCGGACGCACTGAGGTGGCCAACAACGGCACCATCGACGCTTCCCTCAACGGTAAGCATGTGATTGTGTGCGAGACAGGCGACATGACAATATCCGCCGCCGACGGAGTCTCTCCATCCGTGCTGACTGTCAATGCCCCCATATGGATTGAGGGTCACAACTCCAATAGCAACATCACGAAGCAGACTTTCACCCATACCATTTCTTCCGGACTCTTCACCGGAGATATGAAACTCATAAAGCAGGGTGACGGCAAGCTTGTGATGCCCGCCGGGACACACACTTACAGCGGAAATACCGACGTATGGGCAGGTACAGTCGCCCTGGACGGCGAACTCACCAACAGTCCGGTATGGCTGAACCGTTTCGGCGTGCTCGAGACATCGTCGCTCAACCTTCCGAAAGGTCTCGACATGGAGTATGCGTCTGTGCTCAGACTTGGCGACGACACCAAGGCGGGGACTGTCACCGTAGGTGACCTTACTCTCGGATTCGGGGCCATCGTGGAACTCGACATTTTCGCAGATGAGACAATCGACAAGGTGAATGCGTCCAAGCTCACCATAGAGACAAAAGACTGGACCAACGGCCCGGAATATCTCCAGCCCATCATCAGGTTCACCGACCATCCTGCAGAAGGGAGCGAGACAGTGCCTATGGGAAAATACCTGATTGGTGAGGTAGGGGAGATTGACGGCAATCTGTCTGACCTGGTGATTCTCGGAATCGACGACATGAAGAAGTCTCTCCTCTATGAGGACGGCAAGCTTTATGTGGAGCTTTCGGCATATGACGCAGGAGTGAAGACCTGGGCCGGCGGCGAGACAGCACTGTGGGACCTCGACCACTCACTGACATTCAAAGACACAGAGACAGGGGAGGCTGATGTTTTTGTGCCCGGTGACGCCGTGACATTCGACGACTCTGCGGAGAATACGGATGTGGTCATTTCCGGACGCCTCAAACCGGCAAGTGTGACTTTCAGCAACAACGAGAAAGACTATACACTCTCCGGCGACGGACAGATTGTGGGTGCCGGGTCTCTTGTGAAAGAAGGGACAGGAACGCTTACTGTCAACAACATCAACAGCTACACGGGTGGAACATACATCAACGGCGGCAAGCTTGTGGCCGGAGTGTTTGCCAATAATATAGGCACGGATGTAGGCGCGCTCTCTGACATAAACTCACGCATCTATCTTGGCCGTGACGCGACATTGGCAGTGAACACCTCAGGCACACTCGGACAGCGCATCACCATGAGAATGGGAAATTCCGCGCTTGAAGTGCCGGATGGCGTTGAACTTACCACCACGTCAGCCATACAGACAGCCGACATCGGCCAGTTCCTTTACAAACGAGGCAAAGGTACACTCAATCTTGCCGCAGGCAATACAATGACCCGTCTTGTGATTGAGGATGGTGTGGTGAATGCTTCGGAGACATCTTCATCGGCAATTTCAATCGCGAATACGGTGGAATTCGTGAAGGGTTCCCTTTACGATCCAGCGGATATTTATACCTACAGCAACAACGCCACAAATTATTATGTCGGCGCCGGCAACAGCGGGTCGCTTTATCTTGACACACGATGCACATATACCGGAAAACTGACAGGAGAAGGGACGTTGAGCGTATATGCGGCAGGTCCAAGATGTGACCTCAAAGGGAACTGGTCGGATTTCAAAGGAGAGCTTATCGCGGCCCATTTCAAACGCGGAAGCAGCTATGACCCGGATTTCAAGTGGGACAACACGTATGGGATGCCATACGCTACCCTCAATATCGCTTCGGGCGCAACCTTCAACGCTCAGACATACGATATGAAGGTTGCCAACCTCAAGGGATCGGGAGCATACAACGGCACCGGAACCCTGACTATAGGCAACGATGACACGACAGTAGGCTTTACCGGAACTTTCTCCGGGAATCCCAAGGTGGTGAAGACGGGTAAATGCGACATGAGGCTGACGAAGCTTATGAGCGGGATATCCACATTCACCGTAAACGACGGGACTCTCAGCCTGATGGCCTCAAAGACTCCGTATAACACTGTCTTCCTTGACAGACCGCTCACCATTGGCGGGAACGGAAAACTTCGCGGTCGCGGCTCTGTCGCTGACATAACGGTTTCAAGTGGCGGTGTGCTCGAACCCGGTTCGTATTCAGACAGCAATCCATATCGTTACGGACCAGTTTTCTCTACCGGGAATGTGACCGTCAACCAGGGCGCCACGTTGAGCCTGTATCTCCGAGTGGCCGGAAAGAGCAATGACTGCTCCTATATAAGTGTCAAGGGCACCCTTTCCTTGAACGGTACGGTGGCGATTGAGATGAATCCCGATTATGTCCCTGCAGTGGGAGATGAGTTCCGTCTCTGGATTACCGAAAACTTCAAGGGCGAGCCAACCTTCGAGCTCCCCGAACTCCCGGAGGGTCTTGAATGGGACATCACCGGACTCCAGGACGCCTCCGGCGTGCTCAGAGTGGCGGCGTCTTCAGGAGTGGGCATGATTGAGGATTCCGCTGTGGTGACATGCAAGGTGTTTGACATCACGGGTGTATTGCTTGGCACATTCGAGTCCACCAAATCCGATGTGTCAGAGGCGGCACGCCGCGAACTAAATCTCCGTCAGGGAATCTATGTCATCACGCTTGAGACAGGAAAACAGTCGGAGACTATGAAGATTCAATTCTGACGTTACGCAATATGTCATGCTTGGGGCGGCATTCCACATGTGGGATGCCGCCCCTTTCATTCAGGCATGTCGTCGCATGATGCCAGGACGTGGAGAAATCAGTCATTCTCCTGCCAAATCTGTCAAAAAGTATGGAGAGATATTGCATATCAGATACCATGACAGAAAAATGAAGAAATTTGACATATGTTCAATTATTTATGAATGAAAATCTTTGGAATAAAAGGAGAGTTTTTTATAATTTTGCGTTCGGAACGAAATCAACGCGGCATGTGAGATTCCGACATGCCGATTCCATAAAACTCACAAAACCGAAAATCAAACCAACCTTATACATAAGATGACAGATTCAAGAGTGATAAAGGGGCTTTTCTCCGTGCGCGGACTCTGCGCGGCGGTGTCGATGATGGCCCTCGCGTCAGCGCCCGTGTATTCGCAGGGTAAGTATGATTTCTCCAAGATTCAGATGGAGAAACTCGACAGGGGAGTTGTGGCTCTCAGAGAGAATCCGGAGACAGTGATGGTGTCGTGGCGCTACCTCTCATCCGATCCGGAAAACCAGACGTTCGACGTTTATCGTGATGGCAAGAAGGTCAACAAGTCACCAATCAAGGACGTCACTTTCTTCAAAGACAATTATAAGGGCTCCAAGGCCGCGAAATATGAGGTGAAGGCATCCAAGGGGAAATCGTCGGGCGAGTTCACACTCCCGGAGAACGCGCCTCTCGGATATGTCAATATCCCTCTCGACAAGCCGGCTCTCGGTGTTGACCCGTTCGGCAAGGAGTATTTCTATACGGCCAACGACGCGTCGGTGGGAGACGTGGATGGCGACGGCCAGTATGAGATATTCCTGAAATGGGATCCCACGAACTCTCACGACAACGCTCATGACGGATTCACCGGACCCACTCTTATCGATTGCTACAAGCTCGACGGCACACGCCTGTGGAGAATAGACCTCGGTGAGAACATCCGTTCCGGGGCGCACTACACACAGTTCCTCGTGGCTGACTTCGACGGCGACGGATGCGCGGAGCTGATTTGCAAGACCGCCGACGGCACTCAGGACGGCACCGGGAAGATAATCGGCGACCGTCGTGCCGACTTCCGCAACATGAAGGGTCGTGTGGTTTCCGGGCCGGAGTATGTCACCGTCTTCAATGGCAAGACAGGAGCCGCGATGGCCACTGCCGACTATATCCCTCCGCGAGGGGAACTCAAGGATTGGGGCGACAGCTATGCCAACCGTTCCGATCGCTTCTTGGCTGCCGTCGCATATCTCGACGGGGTGAAACCTTCTGCGGTGATGTGTCGTGGCTACTACACCCGCAGCGTGCTCGCCGCCTACGACTGGGACGGCAAAGACCTGAAGGTGCGTTGGGTGTTCGACAGCAATGACCCCGGCAATGGGAAATATGCCGGACAGGGGAACCATAACCTGCGCGTGGCCGATGTCGATGGCGACGGATGCGACGAGATTATCTACGGGCAGATGACCGTTGACCATGACGGAAAGGGTCTCTACTCTACCGGGATGTATCATGGCGACGCCATACATCTCATCTCCGATGTCAACAATGAGAAATATTATGTGTGGTGCTGCCATGAGAATAAGATTGACGGTTCCTCAATGCGCGACGCCGCCACAGGAGAGGTTCTCTTCCAGTTCAAGAGCAACAAGGACATAGGCCGCTGCATGGCCGCCGACATCGATCCCAATCATGAGGGTGTGGAGGTATGGTCGCCCAATTCCGGAGGCGTAAGGGACTTCAAGGGTAATCTGATTTCCCCGAAGATGGAATTCAAGAGCGAGGTTGCCGCCGGAGTGCCTGTCAACATGGCCGTGTGGTGGGACGGCGACCTTCTCCGTGAACTTCTCGACAAGAACAAGGTGTTCAAGTATAATCCCGAGACCGGCGGCTGCGACGTAATCGCCGAATTCGAGGGCACGATGTGGAACAACGGCACAAAAGCCAATCCCTGTCTGCATGCCGACATCCTGGGCGACTGGCGCGAGGAAGTTCTGATGCGCACCAACGACAGCAACAATCTCCGTATTTATGTGACTACTGCCCCGACAGACTACAGGTTCCACACATTCATGGAGGATCCCGTCTATCGCACGAGCGTAGCCAATGAGAATATCGGTTACAACCAGCCTGCCGAGGCCGGGTTCTATTTCGGTCCCGACCTCAAGAAGGGTACCAAGTTCCGTGGTACAGTGATTAAATAAGGTTTTTGGATTGGTCATCAGTGGCGCGTCAGGATAGAACCGATGCCATGACATGATGAATCACGAAAGCGTTTACAGACTATAAATGTAGGGACATGCCTTTGGCATGTAGGAGTGGGTTGCCGAATGATTACAGTCTTCTTCTGCTTGAATACAGATTGAAGAGCATATAGGAAATCCCACAGTAGGCCCGATTCAACATGCCAAAGGCATGTCCCTACAGGAGAGCATTTATAGAAAGCACGTAGGAAATCTGAGCGATTCTACAGAATGCGATTCAACATGCCAAAGGCATGTCCCTATATCCAACTAACGGCTAACAACTAACTAACAACTAACAACTAATGAAAAAAATCTCCATACTATTGGCTTCCATGGCCATCTCAATGCCGGCGGCGTGGAGCCAGGAGAAAATCGCTTCTCCGATGGAGGATGTCAACGGCGTGATTGACAATACGCTTGACAGCCTCAACAAGGCACGTACCGTGCGCCCGATTTCGGGTTCCACACGTAAGGGTAACAACCCTGTGCTTTTCCTTGTGGGTAATTCCACGATGAGAACCGGCACTCTCGGCAACGGCGACAACGGTCAATGGGGGTGGGGGTACTTCATGCCCGAATACTTTGACCAGGATAAAATCACGGTTGAGAACCATGCCCTCGGAGGGATGAGCAGCCGCACGTTCTACAACGTGCTCTGGAAGGATGTCCTCGAGGGTATCCGTCCCGGCGACTGGGTGATAATCGAGCTTGGCCACAACGACAACGGCCCATACGACAGCGGACGCGCACGCGCCTCTATACCCGGAATCGGCAAGGAGACCCTGGCCGTAACCATCAAGGAGACCGGAAAACCCGACACCGTATATACCTACGGGGAATACATGCGCCGTTACGTGCGCGAGGTGAAAGCCCGTGGCGGCAAGCCAATCCTCTTCTCCCTGACTCCGAGAAACGCTTGGGTGGATAAGGACAGCACCATAGTGACCCGCGTCAACAAGACTTTCGGACTTTGGGCAAAGCAGGTGGCAGAGGCCGAGAACGTGCCGTTTGTTGACCTGAACGACATCACCGCCACCAAGTTTGAGAAATTCGGCAAAGAGAAAGTCAAGACGATGTTCTATATCGACCGCATACACACTTCTGCATTTGGCGCCCGTGTCAACGCGGAATCGGCTGTGGAGGGACTGCGCGGCCTTGAGGGTGTGGAGCTGAAAGACTATCTCCTCCCCGCCCCGGTGGATACCGAGACCGGTTCATCGCGTAAGCCGGGACAGCCAGTGCTCTTCACAATCGGCGACAGCACCGTCAAGAACAAGGACAACGGCGACAGCATGTGGGGATGGGGCAGCGTGATTGCCGAACTCTTCAATCTCGACAGCATCTCCGTGGAGAATCATGCCATGGCCGGAAGAAGCGCACGCACATTCCTCGACGAAGGGCGTTGGGACAAGGTATATAACGCGCTCCAGCCCGGCGACTACGTAATCATGCAGTTCGGCCACAACGACGGAGGCGACATCAACACCGGGAAGGCACGCGGCGAGCTCCACGGGGCCGGCCCGGAAAGCAAGGTGTTCAAGATGGAGGCCACAGGGAAGAACCAGGTAATCTACACCTACGGATGGTATATCCGCAAGTTCATCATGGACTGCAAGGAGAAAGGGGCCATTCCAATCGTGCTCAGCCACACTCCCCGCAACAAATGGGAGAAGGGGAAGATAGAGAGCAACGCCAACAGCTACGGACTCTGGGCTCGCCAGGCCGCGCAGCAGGCCGGGGCCTACTATATCGACCTCAACGCCATCTCCGGGAAGAAATTCCAGGCCATCGGCCCTGAGAAGACTCCCGAATATTATAAGAACGACCATACCCACACTTCACTGAAGGGTGCGCGTCTCAACGCGGCAAGCATCGCCGAGGGACTCCGGGGCACCGACTGCAAGCTCAAGGATTATCTTAAGCCTGTGGAATACAGCTACAAGCTCGACGCGACTGTGCCGGCCTACAATGAGTTTGACGGTTATGGCTACGACTACAAGACCGCGCCCTCGAAGGACGGCTCCAAACCTTATTTCTTCTCCGTTAGGGTGCCCGACGGCAACTATAAGGTTACTGTCAGGTTCGGCGACAAGAAGCGTAAAGGCTCTACAGTGGTGAGGGCGGAGAGCCGCCGTCTCATGCTCGACCGCGTTGACACGAAGAAAGGGAAGTTCGAAGAGCGTTCCTTCATTGTCAACAAGCGCAGCCGGGGCATCAACCTCAAGGACTCCGTGAGAATCAATCCCCGCGAGGTGGGTACCCCTACCTGGGATGACAAGCTGACGTTTGAATTCACCGGAGAGGCTCCGGCAGTGGAAAGCGTCACCATCGTTCCGGTGGAGGAGAACGACAGTGTCACCACACTCTTCTTCTGCGGCGACAGCACGGTGGTGGACCAGACCGGCGAGCCCTGGGCAAGCTGGGGACAGATTATCCCGGCATATTTCGACGAGACAATCTCCGTGGCCAACAATGCCGAGAGCGGAGAACGCACCTCCTCATTCCTGGCCACGAAGAGATTCGACAAGGTGATGTCGATGGCGAAGCCCGGTGACTGGGTGTTCATAGAGTTCGGCCACAACGACGAGAAAGACAAGGCCCCGGGTTCGGGAGCATGGTATAACTATACCCACAACCTGAAGACAATGATTGACCGTGCCCGCGCCGCCGGACTCAACCCGGTGTTGCTCACACCTACGGCCCGCCGTCATTTCGAGAAAGACGGCACCCTGCGCGACACCCACGGCGACTATCCCGCCGCCATGAAGGAAGTGGCCCGCCGCGAGAATGTGCCCCTCATTGACCTTGACGCGATGACACGCACACTCTACGGAGCCATGGGCGTGGAAGGGTCGAAGAAGGCATTCGTGCACTATCCCGCCGGGACATATCCCGGCCAGGAGAAGGCCCTTGCCGACAACACCCACTTCAATACCTTCGGGGCATCCCAGGTGGCCAAGTGTGTGCTGGAGGGAATCAGGACGCAGGTGCCGGAACTATGGGGACATGTGGTGAATTTCTCCGGTTATTCACCCTCCACCCCCGATTCTCCCGAGAGTTTCTACTGGAGGGATTCGGCGGTGATTGATTTCCAAAAACCCTACGGAAACTGATTTTTAGGTTCAAGGCATCCGGGGAGGCAGGAATATCCCGTCAGTCCCTGATGCTGATAAAGATAATGAATTAGTTGTTATAGTGGAAGTTAGTTTTCATGATTTGAAAGACCTTAGTCCGAGTTTAAATTAATCCATAACTTTTAACTGTTAATCCATAACTAAAGAAATACCTTTCTCCCCGACAACTTCCTTATCACGACTTCCTCCCTGTGCCGCCGGCACAGGCACTTACTGAAAAGCGGACGATGACACAGACATCATCCGCTTTTCAACAAAACAGACCATAAATAAAACCAACACCAAAGCGATGAAAAAAACAGAGAGAATGATTTACGCCCTCGCCCTCGCGGCCGCTATGTCGCCGTGGGTGACGGCAGAGGCTTCCGAGGTGTATAACTTCAATCCAGGCTGGCTTCTCCATATCGGCGACTCCTCAGGAGCCGAGAATCCCTCCTTCAACGACAGCGACTGGAAGAAGGTGACGCTTCCCCGGGCTTTCAACGAGGATGAGGCATACAAGATACCGATTGCACAGCTCACCGACACAGTAGCGTGGTATCGCAAGCATTTCAAGGTGCCCTCATCGGCCAAAGGGAAGAAGGTGTTCATAGAGTTCGAGGGGGCACGTCAGGGCGCCGACGTGTATGTCAACGGAGAGCACGTGGGCCTCAACGAGAACGGTGTGATGGCATTCGGCTTTGACATCACCCCCTACGTGAAACCCGGCAAGGAGAACGTGGTGGCCGTGCGCACAGACAACAACTGGCGTTATCACGAACGTTCGTCAGGAAGCGTATATCAGTGGAACGACAAGAACTTTAACGCCAACTACGGCGGACTGCCCAAGAATGTGCGTCTGCATATAACCGGAGAGGTGTATCAGACACTCCCTCTCTATTCCTCGCTTGGCACTACGGGTGTGTATGTCTATGCCAAGGATATCGACATCAAGAAGAGAAGCGCGAAAGTGTATGTGGAGTCGGAAGTGAAAAACGACAGCAAGAAAGCCGCCAAGGTGTCGCTCGACGTAGAGATTACGGATGCCGACGGAAAGGTTGTGGCGTCCTACAGCTCCCCGTCGGCCACTGTGCAGCCCGGCGGTATGACGGTGCTTAAGGCTTCCAAGCCACTCAGCGACCTCCATTTCTGGAGCTGGGGCTACGGCTATCTCTACAACGTGAAGACAACCCTCGTGGTGGATGGTAAAAAGGGGGACACGGTGGATACCCGCACCGGCTTCCGCAAGACCGAGTTCAAGGACGGGCAGTTCAAGCTCAACGACCGCACGATGATGGTGCACGGTTATGCCCAGCGCACGAGCAATGAATGGCCCGGAGTGGGGATGAGTGTCCCGGCATGGCTCAGCGACTATTCAAATCTTGAGATGGTGCGTTCGGGAGGCAATGTCGTGAGATGGATGCATGTGGCCCCCTGGAAGCAGGATGTGGAATCGTGCGACCGCGTCGGACTCATCCAGGCCATGCCCGCCGGCGACTCCGAGAGAGACGTGACGGGACGCCGCTGGGAACACCGCACGGAGGTGATGCGCGACGCCATCATCTACAACCGCAACAATCCGAGCATCATATTCTACGAAGGGGGCAACAAGGGAATCTCCGACGAGCATATGCAGGAGCTGAAGGCGATACGCGACAAATATGACCCCCACGGCGGGCGCGCGGCCGGAAGCCGCGAGATGCTTGCCAGCAAGGTGTCGGAATATGGCGGCGAGATGCTCTATATCAACAAGAGCGCCGGACAGCCTGTCTGGGCCATGGAATATAGCCGCGACGAGGGTCTGCGCCGTTACTGGGACGACTGGAGTTTCCCATATCACAAGAGTGGCGACGGCCCCCTCTACCGCAACGCCGACGCTTCCGACTACAACCGCAACCAGGACCAGCTCGCCGTGGAGCATGTGCGCCGCTGGCACGACTATTGGCAGGAGCGTCCCGGTATGGGCGACCGCGTGAGCTCGGGTGGCGTGAAGATTATATTCTCCGACACGCAGACACACTGCCGTGGAGAGTCAAACTACCGCACGAGCGGCGTCAGCGACGCCATGCGTCTTCCGAAAGACTCCTATTATGCACATCAGGTGATGTGGGACGGCTGGGTGACTCCCGAAAAGAGCCGCACTTATATCATGGGTCACTGGAACTACGACAAGGGCACTGTGAAACCGGTGTATGTGGTTTCCGACGCTCCGCGTGTCGAGCTTCTTCTCAACGGGAAGCCGGTGGGGCGCGAGAAGGTGGATTACCATTTCCTCCACACGTTCGATTCCATAGCTTACGAGCCAGGGACACTGAAGGCTGTCTCTCTCGACGAGAAGGGCAACACCCTCTCGGAATACACCCTAACCACCGCCGGAGCCCCGGCACGACTTAACATGACGGTGATGACAGCCCCCGGCGGACTTATGGCCGACGGGGCCGACTTGGCCTTGATAGAATATGAGGTGGTCGATTCCGAGGGACGCCGCTGTCCGCTCGACAACCGCAATGTCTCTTTCCGGGTGGAAGGACCTGCGGAATGGCGTGGCGGCATCGCCAAGGGCGACGACAATATGGCCTTCTCCACCACACTCCCCGTGGAATGTGGAGTCAACAGAGTCTTCGTGCGCAGTCTTGACAAGCCCGGCGTGATAAAGGTATATGCGCAGGCCGAGGGGCTTCCGGAGGAGAAGATAGAACTGAAGTCGAAAGCCGTGAAGGTGAAAGACGGACTCACCACTTATGAGCAGCGTGCCACACTTCCGTTGAGCCTGGAGAGGGGAGAGACCCCGGACACACCGTCGTATAAGGATTTGAAGAAGACAGTCCGCGTGGCGAGTGTCACCGCCGGATGCAACCAGGAACTCGCCGCCGCCAGTGTCGATGACAACGAGTCGTCGGAGTGGAGAAACGACGGGTCGCTCAAGAATGCCTGGATAAAGTATTCGTTTGCCGAACCCACGGTGGTGGATGAACTCGACATCAAGCTCACCGGCTGGCGCCGCCGCAGCTATCCCATAGAGATAACCGCCGACAATGGCGAGATGGTGTGGGAAGGCAACACCCCGACCTCACTCGGCTACTGCAATCTGAAGCTGAAACCGGTCAAGACGGGTTCGCTCACCATACGCCTGAAAGGGAGCGCGACAGAAAGCGAGGGATTCGGCCAGATTACAGAGCTTGTGGCTCCTGTGGCCAACGACCTCGACCTCTTCAAGGCAGAGGGAGGCGACAAGGTTAACAACGAGCTCCGAATCATAGAGGCTGATTTCCTGAAGGTGCTCTGACGTGCCGGATTCTGAAAGTAAAAGGCGACCGATTCACATCGGCCGCCTTTTGTTTTCCATAATACTTTTTCAAACTAACCTAACATCATGAAACGATTTTCTGTATATAATACAAACCGGGGAGGGGAAAGGTTCATGTCAGACGCGAAATTTTTTTGAAAAAAATTGCCGGAATAGGGATGTGAGGTTGTATTATGGCGGATATTTATTAATTTTGCCGATATGAATCAGTATTTTCAGATTGTCGCAGACAGTATAAATTCCCTTGAGGTAAATATGCTCAACAGCATCTTCCGTCTTGTGTTGAGCATGGTTCTCGGAATGGTGGTGGGCGCGGAGCGCAAGAGGAAGGGGCAGATAGCCGGAATCAGGACATTCGCACTCATCTCCATGGGGGCATGCCTCGCCATGCTGCTGTCGATTTATGTGCCGCAGGTGTATATGGGGCTGAAGAACGGCGACCCGGGGAGGATAGCGGCGCAGGTAATCACCGGCATCGGTTTCATAGGCGGCGGGGCCATGATACATATGAAAGGGGCTGTGAGGGGACTCACCACGGCCGCCGGAATCTGGATGACAGCCATAATAGGGATGGCCGTCGGGGTGGGGATGTATATGTGCTCGATAGGGGCCACAATACTTATTCTTCTCACCCTTGTGGCATTCGAGCATTATGAGAAGCGGCGCAAGTTGGGGCAGGAGTCGAAGGTGGTGAGCGTCACTGTGGGGAGTGTGGTGGAGAACATAGAGCGATACCGTGAGGTGTTCCGCGACAATCGCGTGCATCTATCTACCTTCTATGTGGAATATGACTATGAGAAAGGGGAGACAGAAATCAACTTCGTGATACTCGCGCACGCCTATACAGACCTTCTCTCGGTGATGTCGCAGGTGAGCAAGGTGTATCCCACGAAATCACTTACTCTCTCCAGCCAGCTCGACATTTGACAGGCCATCCGCAATCATCTTTTTATATTTTGAGGGCAGGATTCCATACTTCTTCAGGAAACATGTCTTGAAGTATTTGGGATTCGAGAATCCGCTTTTGTAGGCGGATTCAGAGACGTTGAACCCTTCCCTGAGGAAGTGCATGCCTCGGGTGACACGGTAGTCTGCCACAATATCCTGTGGAGAACGTCCTGTCAGCCGTTTCATTTTCCGGAACAGGGTGGAATGGCTCGTGTTCATCATCGATTCAATCATCGTGACGTTGATGTCGGGGGATGAGGTGTGGGTGTCGAGAATGGAGAGGAAACGCTCGAGAAACCTCTTGTCCGGTTCATCCACGGCAGCGTGCGTGACGGCATATGAGACAAGGTCAAATGTGTGGTGATTCTTTTCCATCAAATGCAAAATTATCACTAATGCCGGATGTGGGGAAAGAAAAGGGGGACATATGTGTCCCGAATAAAATGGGAATGTCGCGAACTGGCGGATATTGCTGTGACATAGATATATATGGAATCTGAAAATGAGTGCCAATTTATTTGAAACTGTTCTGTGCCACTCATTTCCCATTCAATTCCGCCGTCATTGAGGCTCTGCCAAAAAAATCGGGATGGATAAACTTTGAAACGTGAGTGTCCCTTTTTTAATGTTTTTTTATATAACTTTACAAAATATTTTCAACTGCAACGGATGTCGTTCAAGTAATTTTTTATCCACATTGTGTCCTGAAGAGAGTGGATGCTTGAAACGGAATGTGTTTAATACGATTGCAGGCAGACAAAAGTTTTTATTAATATCATTATCATTAGCAAAAGAAGATGAACAACCTGATATCATGCATACTCATAGGCCTGATGGCGGCTTTTCTTCCCCAAACTGTGTCAGGAGAAGAGAGCGGAGTCATGCCATCCTTCCTTCACACTCTTTCAATAGAAGACGGCCTGCCGTCGAACGCAGTATTGGCTATCCATAAGGACCGCCACGGGTTCATGTGGTTCGGCACGGAGAAGGGCCTTGCCCGATTCGACGGCAACCAGGTGAAAAGCTATCCTTCCACAGAGAGTGAGGAGGTCTGGGCCATCGAGGAGATGGATTCGCGGAATCTGCTGATTGGGACCGTGTCGCGGCTCATGACCTTCGACCGCTATGGAGGCATTCTGAAAGAGGTGGAATTTCCACAGTCGCATGTGAGGGTTGTGAAGAAGGTGTCGCCTACATGCTATGCCATAGGCACGGACGTTGGTCTCTATCTGTATGAGAACGGGAAGGTGGAGAGGATTCCGATAGAGAGCGGTCTCTCCTCGTCGAACGACATCACAGGGATTGCAATGCAGGATTCCCTCAATATATGGTGTTCCACGGCAGACGGACTCGTATATCTCGATCTCAAGTCGAGATATCCCCTTCTCCACAGGATGCCTGACAAGATGGGGAAAGGGAATCATTTCACCTGTCTCGCGGTAAAAGGAGACACCCTTTTTGTGGGTGGATTCAACAAAGGATTGTTCAGATATAATGTCAGGTCGCGTGAATTCAGTGAGATAGAGGGTTTTGAGCACAACCTCATACAATGCATCGGAGTCAGCGGCGACCGTCTTTACGTAGGTACCAACGGACGCGGACTCCGCATAGTCTCCACCTCTGGCAAAGACCTCGGGACACTCACGGCACGCCAGCGCCACAACAGCGGCCTGATGTCGAACACCGTGGCGTCGTTTCTTTACGATGACGGGCTTCTCTGGACAGGCACCCAGTTCGGAGGGGTGAGCTATTCACCCCGTTCGAAAGACAAGTTTATGATCTACAGTAGCGGGGATTTCAATTCAGCCGAGCATAGGGTGGCCTCGTTCTATATCTACCCCGACGGGGCGAAGCTTATAGGCACAAGAGAGGGACTCTATTTCATCGATGAGAAAGGAGGGACCAGAAAGCACTATTCCATATGGGGCGGCACGCCGGGAGTGCGCTCCGACATAATCACATATATCGGGAAGATCGGGGAGGAAGTGCTTGTTGGCACATATGGCGGCGGCATCTCGCGCTTTAACCGCCAGACACAGTGTCTTGAAGACGTGGCAGACAACAACCTGTTCCGTTATGGATGTGTCTTCCAGTTTATCCCCGACCATGACGAGAACATGTGGGTGGCCACCCAAGAGGGTCTCTTCCACGCTACGGTAAAGGGGGATGTCCTGGCGCATTACACGCGTCAGAATTCATCGCTTCCCACGTCGATTGTGCGCAGGGTCTGTCTCGACTCACACCGCCGTCTGTGGGTGGGCACCAAATTCGGGCTTGTACTGATTGACACTAAGACAGGAAGCGCCACCCTCGACAATATCGACATCCCGGCCCGCGACCATGTCCATTACCTTTATCACGACAAAAGGGGTAACACTTTCGTGTGTGGGATGTCAGGGCTTTCGGTGGTGGATTCCTCCTTGAAGGTTGTGAGGCGGTTCGGTCTCGACAGCTGGCTCAACGGCAACAAACCCCGCAGTGTCAAGGAAGTTGGCAACGACACATATTGGATAGCCACCGACCGCGAGATTGTGAAGTATTCCATAAAGGACAGTGTGTTGCAGAAATTCGAGCGTCAGGACGGACTCCCTTCTCTGCCGTTCAACTTCAACAGCTTTATTGCATCCGACAGCGTCATATATTTCACAAACGAGGGTGGGCTCGTGTATGCCTCCACATCTAATGTCGAGAACCCTCTGATGGGTGAGATTGCCCCGATGGTGGTGGAATGTATCGCCGACGGCGTCTCCACAGATATCATGGACATCAACTGGAAGGATGGTTTCGAACTCCCCTCCGGGACTGCGGTTGCGACGTTCAGGGTGTCGTCGATGGACTATACCCTCCCTTATTCCAATTCATATGAATACAGGCTTGAGGGATATGACTCCGACTGGCGGCGGCTCGGAGGGAGAAGCCGGATTTCCTACCGTAACCTTCCGTCGGGCGACTATGTGTTTCATGTGCGCAACGGCGACACCGGGAAATCCACGTCGATACCTGTGAAGGTAAGGATATCCTATCTGTGGATGAGTGTGATTGCCGGCATTTGCCTTATTGTGTTGGCGCTGATGGCCTACTTCTCCTATAGGATATGGAAGCTGAAGCTCAGGATGAGGAAAGAACGGCAGATTCTGACATCGGTGAGCGAGGTGAAGGAAAACTCACGGAAACCGTCGCAGGAGGATAGCGGGCATGAGCTGTTGATGGACAAGCTCCTCCTCTATATGGACGAGAACAAGCCATACACTAATTCCAGACTGACCATAAAGGAGGTGGCGAAAGACCTCGAGACCACCGACACCGAATTGTCAAGGCTCCTCAACACGAGGATGGATGTGAACTGGAACAAGTTTGTCAACACCTATAGGGTGAACGAGGTGAAACGGTGCATCAAGGATGGGCAGCTGTCGCGCATCACGCTCAAGGCCCTCTCCGAGAAATGCGGGTTCGGAAGCAAGACCACCTTCTACCGGGCCTTCAAGGGAATCGCCGGGATGACCCCCCTGGAGTATTGCCAGCAGAAGGGCTTCCAGGTGACGGATTCCGAGTGGAACCGTGAATGATTTGCGTCCAAAATAAGAGTTTCAAGTTTTTTGGTACTCATTTTATTAGTTGGTAAATCGCTTTAAGATAATTATTTAAAAAGATTGATACTGGTTTCAAGTTTTGTGGGCTATATTAATGTCAGCAACACTTGACACAAGCCTGCCTGCGGTGTAATTTTGTATCCGTAAGGCTTCCGGACAGCCGGGAGAGTCTTTAGTGGCAAACCATAAAAATCTATAGCATCATGCAAAGCGACATCCAGATCACACAGATTTACACAACGCTGCTCCCGAAACTTGTAAGCTATATAGCCTACAGGATAAATGACACAGAGAGCGCCCGCGACCTGGCTCAAGACGTGTTTATGCGTCTGTTGGAGTCGCGCACTGTCATTCTTAGCAGGAAAGCCGGTGAGGCCATGGTGTTCAGAATTGCCCGCAATGTCGTCATCGACTGGTTGCGGCATCATTATGTGAAGACCGAGGCAGACGCCTATATCGCATTATACGCACAGACATCGAGCAATGATACCGAAAGCGGAATTGTCGCACGTGATGTAGCACGCCTTGAGAAAAAGTTCCTGATGACGTTCTCCTCACAAAGAAGGAAAATATATGCCATGCGTCGTTTCGGCGACATGAGTGCAAAGGATATTGCCGCACGCCTGGGGCTATCGAGCCGCACCGTGGAAAACCATCTGCTGACCGGTACCCGCCAGATGAGGGTCAGCTTGAGATTATGCATATGATTCTATTATAAAAAACTATAAAAACTCAACATAACTTTATCATCTATGAAATTATCATTTTCAAAACGACAGGCTGTAGGTATGACTGTCATGGCGATTCTTGGAAGCGGCAGTATGTATGCCGAGTCCATGTCATTGCCGGCGGCAGAGGCCGCAGTGACCCGGAATGCCACTGTCACGGCATCCGGAGTTGTCACCGACGAGCAGGGAGAACCGCTGATAGGGGTGACCGTGATGGTGAAAGGAACCTCCAACGGAACCACCACAGATATCGACGGAGCGTTCAGCCTGAAGAATGTGACTGGCAAGACCCTCGTATTCTCTTATATCGGCTACAAGACCATAGAGATTGCCGCCGGGAAAGATATGAAAGTGACAATGACAGAAGACACGGCACTTCTTGACGAGGTGGTAGTTGTCGGATATGGTGTCCAGAAGAAAGCGTCGCTCACCGGGGCTGTGTCCCAGGTAGGAGAGAAGGCTTTTGCCGACAAGGCCACCACCACCAACCCTCTTGCTGACCTGCAGGGTCAGATTCCCGGAATGACTGTCACAAGAAGCTCGTCAGCTCCCGGACGTGAGGGCTGGGATTTCAAAATCCGAGGTGAATCTTCAGTCAACAATACGAGTGCTCTTGTGATTGTTGACGGTGTGCCTGGCAGCATCACCGACCTAAACCCCGATGACATCGAGAATGTGTCAGTGCTTAAGGACGCGTCGGCGGCTATTTACGGTGCGCGTGCGGCCGGCGGCGTAGTGCTTGTGACCACCAAACGAGGCTCACACTCCGGGAAAAAACCAGTAGTCACATATAGCGGCAATGTCACTTGGAAAGTGTCTGACCCGCAGGTGCAGTGGATGACTCTCCAGCAGTGGGCACGTTGTGTGGAGGAGGTGCTTTATAACGAGGGCATTTCCAGCGGAACCCTTTCTACGTTCACTCCCGTAGGCGCGATGCCTTATGCCGCGATTTACGCAATGAAGACAATGGACCCTAATTTTATCGGCACAGTCCAGAGCTATTCCGCTCTTGGCGGCAACGCGGATGCAATTGCCGACATAGGATTCATAGACTCCGACCAGTACAGTGATACATTCGGCAACGCATTCTCACAGTCGCATACCCTCTCTGTAAGCGGAGGTTCTGACGCGGCACGCTATAACGTGAGTCTCGGATACATGTATGACGGCACGCCATTGAAATTCGACATTGAGGAGAAATCACGCCGCTACAACGCACGCGCCAACAATGACTTTAAGATAGCGAGTTGGTTTGACCTCTCTACTACCGTAGCATTCGCACGTAGAGAGAATACCCGTCCTCTCAACAATCCATCCGGAGTAAACGGCAACCCTCCGGGTTCCCCGATATTCAGTTCTGACGGTCAGCACGCTTTCGGATGGCTGAACAACTATTCAGACGTGGCTGTAGCCAAACTCGGAGGAACATGGAAAGAGACCTACAACGAGACTGTCGTGAACCTTCGCCCCACATTCCATATACTTCCCGGACTTGACTTCGTGGGAACCGTGGGTTACACGATCAAAGACTGGACACGTCAGGAGACTCAGTTCAAGAACTACATGTATAACTGGGACAATGAGAAAATCGAGACCATGATGCGTCCGACCGACAACCGTTTCACTCGCTACAACCGCTCTGCCAAATATCAGATTTACCAGGGCTATCTCAACTATCTCACTGATTTTGGCACGGATGACACGCATAATATAAATGTTATGCTCGGAGCCAGCTATGAGCGCGATGACAGTGAATCCACTCAGTCAAAGCTTCTCAATCTTGCCGATGGATTCCTGGAGTCGCTTTCATCTTCCTACAATCCCGAGACATCGAAAGTTGAGTTCTCCGACGATAAGTACACTACTGCAATCGCATCCTATTTCGGGCGTATCAACTACGACTACAAGGGACGTTACCTTGTGGAACTCATAGGACGTTATGACGGCTCATCAAAGTTTGTGCGCGGTAAGAAATGGAAGGGATTCTTCGGTGCCTCTGCCGGATGGCGCATCAGCGAGGAGAAATTCATGCGCGACATAACATGGCTGTCCAACCTCAAAATCCGTGGGTCGTACGGTGAGACCGGTAACCAGAACGGAATCGGCAACTATGACTTCGTGGGTAATATAAACACCAGTGTCAATGGCTCTAACACCACATCTGCAGGACTCTTCGGCCCCACAGGTTCTGCTTCTCCGCTACAGACTCTCTGGCAGGGCAATGTGATAGCCCTCGACCGTACTTGGGAGGTGGTAAAGAACACAAATGTCGGTTTTGATTTCGCCGTGCTCAACGGACGTCTCAGCGGCACATTCGAGTATTTCTGGAAGACTAACGACAATATGCTTGTGGGCGTGACCTATCCCGGTGTGTTCGGTGCTACAGCTCCTTCCACCAACAGCGGCAAGCTCACTGTGAAAGGTTGGGAACTCCAGGTTGACTGGCGCGACAGAATAGGAGAGGTGACATATAACGTAGGGTTCAATCTCTCAGATGCCCGCAACAAACTCGTGTCCATGCCCAATACGCTTGGCTATACTCAAAACGGCATCACAAGGCGTCGCGAAGGATATGAGCTCAACTCCATGTTTGGCCTTGAATTCGTGAAACTCATCGAAAACGAACAGGAACTCGCTTCCTATAAGGCTATGCTTGATGCATCCGACGGCCAATCGCTCGGCGTTGACACTTCATTGCTCGGAATCGGAGACGCGATGTATGCAGACCTTGATGGCGACGGCAATATCGACTATGATGACGTTAAGCTCCTTGGCTCTAACAATCCGAGATATTCCTTCTCGTTCAATCTCGGCGCCAATTGGAAAGGCATAGACATCAACGCCATATTCCAGGGTGTGGGTCAGAACAAGCTGATTCGCGATGTCACGGCTCTCACTTCACCCGGACGTAACATATATCAGATTCAGGGTGGACAGTGGTATGACAAGACCTGGGGATACGACCTTGGCAGCGACCCTCGAATGGTTGGTCAGACAATCGACTATTATACCGTGGATGCGACCGGGAATCTCGTTCCTACCACCGTCACTACAACTGCGGGCGACTACCGTACACCCTACAACAATCCCTATGACGCCGCTCCGCGCTGGAACCGTTCGACATGCGGCTACAATTATCTCTACAGCGACGCATGGTACAGGCTTCAGAACATGGCATATTGCCGACTTAAGAACCTTACAGTGGGCTATACTCTCCCCGCTAACCTCACATCAAAGGTCGGCATTCAGAAAGTGCGTATCTATTTCACCGGTACTGACCTCTTCACAATCAAATTCAATAAAGACAAAACCGACCCCGAAAATACGGGTACAAATCCGCTCGGCGGCACATCAGGTGCGAATGCCTATCCATTCTATCGCTCTTACACCGTCGGCCTAAACCTCACATTCTAACCTCAAGACAATAAGAGAATGAAAACAATAAAAATCCTGACATTGGCCGCTCTCGCAAGCATCGCCCTGACCGGATGCGACGACGCGCTTGATTTCTATCCGGAAATCACTACCAACGAGTCCAACACCATGGACAAAATCGCATATTACGATGCCGAGGTCAACAATTGGTATTCTTGGCTCCCGAAGCTTATGGACTCAGGAGACATTCAGGGTCTTGCGGCACGTGATGGCGACTGTGACTTCAGCACCGGCATGTCGGGTGCGATATCTGCATCCAAGATGAGCCAGCCAGAGAGCAACAGACGATATACAAAATATTATGAGTATGTGCGTTCCTTCAACTATCTGGACTATTACGCCGCAAAATATTATAATGGCGACCAGTCAGACCTTGACTGGCATCGTGCGCAGGCCCGTTTCTTCCGTGCCTATCAGAGCTGGATATTCTTCCGCGACTTCGGACCGGGTACGATAGTAAAAGGAGTGCTCGACCCCTCTTCTCCGGAAGTTATGCAAGCACGCAACACACGCGATGAGTTCGTGGATTTCATGATTGAAGATCTTGAATGGGCTATCGCTTCCGGCAAGCTTCCCAAGGAGGCCGACATACGCCGTACTGCCAACGAGGGACGTATCACAGCCGGAGCCGCCAATGCCCTCTTGGGACACATCTGCCTTTTCGAAGGCACATGGCAGAAATATCACACCGAGATGGACAATTATCCTGAGGCCAACAATCCCACCACCGCCGCATCGCGTGCAGAGCGTAGCAAGTATCTTCTTGAGAAGGGTAAGGCTGCCCTTGAGAAGGTGATTTCCGACAATAGCTATGAGCTTTTCTATAGCGAGGCTCTCGGACAGGCTTCATATAAATATATGTTCATCTTAGAGAGTTCCGTGGCAAGGAATCCGGCAGGGATATTGAAAGCCGCCAACCACGAGTATATCCTCGCCAACCGTTTCGACAACACCACGAAACTTGCCGGTCAGAACTGGGTACACACCTACCGTAGCTCAGGCATATCACGTCATCTGTTGGAGTCGTTCGGCACAAAAGACGGTTCTCCCCGTTCAACAGATTATAGTAAGCCAGACTATTGGTTTGATTCAAACACCGATCCTCGTCTTTCCGAAGTAGGTGTGCATTTCATGGACTACATATGGGCCTACAGTTCTAACCGGGACAGTTACGATGAAGTGGGTAGGCCGACTGTGAACTCCAACATATCGTTCCTTCCTGCAGTTGGAAAGTGGAGTGTGGAGACTACCTGCGGAGCCAACGACGCATCGTATGATGTTCCTGTAATACGCCTTGGAGGTGTATATCTTGACTATGCAGAGATTCTTAGTGAGCTGAATGGCGGAGGGGCGATAACAGTGGGCGAAAACGAGCATATCAATCTCCTGCGCAAGCGAGCCCATATGCCAGTGAAGCAGAGCTGGACGCTTCAAGATATACGTGATGAACGCGCATGCGAGCTTTATCTTGAAGGTTATCGTGTCGATGATGTGCGTAGATGGGCTAAGGGAGACGAGCTTTTCGGGGATGACTTAGAGGGTCTCTATATCGGCAAGAGCACTGCTGAACGGAAGGATATCTTTGTGGCATCACCTTGTTATACGGTACAGGTCAAAAGCCTTACATGGGATATTCTTAACAACTATAGATGGACAAGACTTGAAAAGGGGGACAAGTGGCTCTATGTGTTCTGTGACCCCGCCAACATGCCCACCTATGACCAGGCTTCAAGTAAGAAAGGACCCGATGGCAAGACATTCTTCGTAGGGGCCGATCCGACAAAGACTCTTTCAGACGGTGCGCCGGTCAGCGATGACGGACATTATCTCATCGAACCGAAAGAGAACCGCAAGTTTGAGATCCGTACCTACATGATGCCTTTGCCGCTCGACCAGATGATACTAAATCCCAATCTTGTACAGAATCCTTTCTGGAACTAAAAAAAATCAAAAAAAGGGGGGGAGACAGAGTAATCTTCCCTCCTGATACGAATATAGATTAAAAAGAGGCGGGACAAGGATTTCCCGACTCCCGCCTCTTTCCTTTTTGATTCATGTGAATCCATCATCATAAATCACAATTAACCCAATCTATTATGAACAAATTTACTTTGGCCGCTATCGCGGCAATCGCCTTCGCAGGCACAGCAAGTGCGCAGGTACGTTGGAACCCTGCAAATTCATGGGCAACCGACAATGGCAAGACCATTCTTCCGGTAAGCGAGGACGGCAAATGCGCTGTGAACAAACTCGGAAAGGGTGATGGCCAGTGGCGTGCAGACATCCGTTATGCGGCAACCGCCAACCTCAAGGAGGAAGAGCCGTATCTGGTAGTGCAGATCACTACCGAAGGGTGTGCATGGAATCTCAATGACTTCAAGTTTGAGTATATGCTCCAGCGCAAATGCTCAGAGGGTCTTAATGAAGACGGTTCTGTTAAGTGGGGTGGCAATACCGACTCATTCCATGAAACGTACCCGTCATTCCGTGGCGACAAGCTGAAGGTGGTTGACGAGTATGGCGCGGATCTATACCAGCTCCTCGGCTCTCGCATCAACAACGGCACCGAAGATGTATATACAGAGGATGTCATCGTAATCGACCTCAACAAGGTTCGCGCTACCGACGATGATAAGACAGAAGGTCTTCTTTTCAGTGCCGGTGACGTATATATGCCCAATCTAAACGCGTTCGAGACAGTTGTAGAGCCGGATGCAAACGGAGAGGGTGGTGTTCAGCAGCGTTCCTGGATGGGTTTTGTCTGCATTGCCAAGAACGCGACTGTTACAAGCGACCAGCCCACATTCACTATCCACTATACAGGTACGGTAGCTGATTCAAGCGACGCTCTCATGGTCTGCGAGGACTATGCCAACGGAGAGGGAGGCCAGGAAGTGCGCGACGACGATGATGTTGAATCTTCTGTTGCCGGCATCAGCGCTGAGGAGAGTGTGAAGATTTATCTTAAGAACGGCCGCACTGCAGTCGCTCCTGGGGCTGACACCATCAAGGCTTATGGAATTGATGGAAAACTCGTTGCTACAGGCGTTGACAGTGTAGAGCTTGAAAATGGCATCTATGTTATAATGGCAGAGAAGAACGGTGCTGTTTCGACAGTGAAGGCTATCGTTCGTTGATTTTCGCCCAAAGCGAATCCATAACAACAGATGACGGAAGGCGTGGAATATAATTCTTGCCTTCCGTTATCTTTTTTATGTAAGGAATCTAAGTAATCGGGGGATTATGGACGAATATATCAGAAAACGAACTAATATGACACACAAGACATCGATTATTTTGCCACTGCTTATGTTGCTCGTGACGTTCAGTGCGAGTGCGGAGCGTAAGTTCGTGCATCCCGGCTTGTCTTACACGCAGGGACAACTCGACCGTATGAAAGCGATGGTGGAGGCTAAGGTGGAACCGTATTATACCACCTTTCTAAATCTTAAGAATTCAGAACATGCCTCATTGTCAAGAAATGTGGTTGACCGGGGTACACAAATACGGGAGGGGCAGTTTAACGGCACCATCGGAATAGATGGGCGTTGCGCCCATGACCTTGCGTTGCTCTGGAAGCTGACGGGCGACCGCCGCTACGCAGACAAGGCAGTGGAGTATCTGAATGCCAACAATCATTACACCAACACGTCAGCACGAGGCACAGGCCCTCTCGACAACGGCAAAATCAACCTCCTGATAGAGGCGGCTGAGTTGATGCGTGATTATGATGGATGGGATGCCGATGAGCAACAGAAATTTAAGGATATGCTCACATATCCATATTATTCCAATACAGAAGACGTGTGTGCGAAATATGTAAACTGGACTGACGATTCAGCCAACGGCATAACATTCTATTGGAACATCTTCAACGGCGATGCAGGCCGTCATGGCAACCAAGGTATGTTCGGCATGCTTGCGATGCTCTCGATGGGGGTATATCTCGACAACGAGATAATGTACGACCGAGCATTGCGTTATGTGTCAGGACTTCCGCACAGAGAGGATGACCTCCCCTATGTGTCAGGGCCTCCGGTGACGAGCGCGAAGCCGACATCTTCAAACGAATATATGAAGACTTACAACCTGAACGGACGTAAGAATGATATTGAGGATTACGGCTATGATGAGCTGTTGCAATACTATTTCTATCCCAACGGCCAGTGTCAGGAGTCTTCCCGCGACCAGGGGCATGTGCTTGCCGGGATGCACAAATATATAGAGTTTGCAGAGATTGCCTGGAACCAAGGCGACCGGTTCTATTCCTTGCTTGACAATCGTCTGCTGAAGGGGATAGAGTTCAATCTCCGTTACAACCTTTCGTTCTTCAAGCAGTATCCCGACCAACCGGAACCTTGGGAGCCGTCAGGCTACACCACTGACTGGGATGCAGTGACTCTCGACAATGGCATGTATCTCCAGACACGTACCCGCAGCGGACGTTGGGAGTCGGTGAAACCGAGTCCGGACGGACGTGGCGGCATTAGCAACGTGGGGTCGAGAGAATCGGCATACGCGCATTATGTAGTGCGAGCCGGAGAGAGCGACGGCAATACAACATGGTTGCGTCGCGCGCATGACTATGTGTTGGACAAATATGGCTTTGAGACCTCCGGCACCGCTCCGAGCTGGTTTTATGAGTGGAACGGATGGGGAACCCTCACCAAGACTTTGCACACATGGATGGCGGGCGATCCGGTTAGGTTTGTCAATGGAGAAAGAATATCAGGTATCCATGTAATGCCGGGTGTAATATCTGCCGCAGATTATGACTATTACAATATAAGCGAGAATGGAGAAGGACATACTTACCATAAAATCACGCCTTCCCCGACATCTGATTATCGTCCTGACGGAGGTGTCTCCATCATATCTGACGAGGATAAGTGGGTGATTGCGGACATGGTTGACGGCGAATGGATGAATTATACGTTGTCATGTCCTGTGTCAGATAATTATGACGTGTATGTTACATACCGTTCATCCGGTCTGTCGTCACTTGGAGTGGCTGTTTCCGGGTCAGAAGCGATATATGCAGAACTCCCGGTTTCTCAGACTTATACTGAACATAAGATTGGCGGATTGCTGTTTCCGGCTGGGGCATCAGTGCTCCGTTTGTCGGCGAAAGGGTCTTGCGAAGGGCTGCATATAGCAGAGATACGCGTGGAATATAATCCGGAGGAAGAGGAGTCTGTGGAATTTAACGGCGTGCTTGATGCGAGAAGCCGACAGTTTCACATGGATTGGAAATTCTCGGGAATGCTTGTCTCTGACGTGGATGTGGTGAGGAATATCATTGGCGACGAGTCCACGGCAGAGGTTGTGTCAGCAGGCAATACATTCGGGTATTATGTGGATGATACCTTGTCAGACTCAGTGTCGGGCTATGTTTATAGACTGAGATATACCACAGGCAATGAGACTCGATTGAGTGATCCTGTCATGTTTGAGTGGGGAGCACTTTCCGACTGGTTCAGAAGCGAGGAGGAATCGGAGTGGTCGATTCCCGGAAATAATGGTACAGGTGTATATTCCGGAGAACGGTATGACATCACTTGTACTTCGGCCGGGGCGGCACGTTTGGGACGTGGTTGGTCATATCCTTTCCATGCCGGCAATTTCCCTATTCTCGCATTCCGTATGGAAAGGGCGGAAGGTATGACCATGGCTTTGTATTCCGGAAGCAATTCATGGAACAACGGTTATGATACGTTTGACGGCAAAATCGGCGATGATGTATATTATTATGATTTTACGAAGGGCTCTTTTCAGAACAGCAAGGGAGTTACCAAGCTTACCGTTTCAGAAGATGGCGTCACTCCTCTTCCTCTCCAACTTCGCTTTGCTGGCCCGGCAATGTCTCAGGCCGGAATTTATTGGGTGGCAACATTCCGTTCGGTAGAGGAACTTCAGGCTGCTGTCAATGACGAGGATTCTCCATTCTCGGAAGTGGAGGGGATTGCTCCCGACACGTGCGGACAGGATTCAGATGCCGGCATCTTCACTCTTACAGGGATTTATTGCGGAAAAGACATAAACAGGCTTCCGAAAGGACTGTATGTCAGAAGGGGTAAGAAAGTTCTCATTAAATAAATCGGACTATTAGCTTCAGAAATGGCGCCGGTATAAATTTATAAGGTAAAAAGATTGTTTTTAGAAAATCGGGTTGTTGTGACACAGTCCGATTTCTTTTATCTTATTGTGCAGGAAATGAGGTCTATGATATCTCTGTGGAAAATAAAAAAGATAGGGGACTGAGTATTCGGGAGGACTTATACGGATTTATATATGTAATTTTACAAAGCATGTGTTGCACGGAATTGGAATTATGGGATACGACTAATCCGTGATTATAGGACATGCGATAAAACAGAGTTAAATTAAAAATAGATGGTGAATATATCCAGCATATTGCTTTCAGCGGCAATGATGACTATGGCAGTCTCTGTATCCGCGAAGGTGGTGGCATATCCGGCTCCTTCTGAGGCTCCCCGCAATGACGCGTTCAGTGTTGAGGTGAGGCAGGATGCTGGGAAATGGCAACCTGTTGACGTCTATGCCATAAAGGTTGACAAGACAGAAGGAGGGAAGCACAATGTGGTGCTTACATCAGTGGCTACTTTTGATTTCGACGGAACGGCAGAGGTTAGGGTGGTTAGCAACCGACAGGAAGTTAAGTCGTGCGATGTCCGTCCTCAGAGTTATGCCATAGCTCCGGCAGTTAGTGGAGATACGATTACGTTCACACTCGACCGTCCGCGTCAGGTGAGCGTGGAGGTTAACGGCGACCGTTTCAATAATCTTCAGCTGTTCGCGAACCCGCTTGACACCAACGCTCCGGCCAATCTGAAGAAATGGGCGAGGAAAAAAGAGAACATATACATCGGTCCCGGCTATCACAAGCTTGACACGATAATGGTTGTGGGTTCCGGAAAGACTGTGTATATCGCAGGCGGGGCCTATGTCGATGGGTATATCCATGTGAAAGGGGATGGAGTCAAGGTATGCGGACGCGGCATCATCATGCCGGAAAAGAGAGGCGAGGGGATATATGTGATGCGTTCGAACGATGTCGAGATAGAGGGCATTTTCACCACACAGTGTCCCATCGGAGGAAGCAATCGTGTGAAGGTTGACAATGTAAAGGTGATGAGCAGCTATGGCTGGGGCGACGGGTTCAACGTCTTCGCGAGCAATGACGTAAGCTACAGCAATATCTTTGCGAGAACAAGTGATGACTGCACCACGGTCTATGCCACCCGCAAGGGATTCAACGGTGGATGCCGCAATATCCAGACCGAGAATGCTGTGCTTTGGGCAGATGTGGCACATCCCTTTATGATAGGGCTGCACGGGAGCGCCGCCGAGCTTGGGGTGGAGGCTCCTGCCGACACTATTCAGAATGTTGTTTACCGCAACATCGACGTGCTCGACATGAAGGAGCTTCAGATAGATTATCAGGGTGTGTTCGCGATTCTTGCCGGCGACAACAACATAGTGCGAGACATCAGGTTTGAGGATATCCGTGTCGAGAATTTCCGCCAGGGTAAGCTTTTTGATATCCGCATACCTTTCAACAAGAAATATTGCGCGGCTCCCGGTGCATGCATAGAGAACATCGAATTCAAGGACATCACGTATAACGGTGACCGTTCCGAGCTTTCCCTTGTCGTAGGATATGATGAGGACCATAAGGTGAAGGGTGTGCATTTCACTAATCTGAAGATTAACGGCGAGCTTATCTATGACACGATGCCGGGAAAACCGGGATGGTATAAGACATCCGACATGTGCCGTATGTATATCGGAGAGCATGTCGAGGATGTGACTTTTGATGTTAGTCATTAGAGATTAGTCGTTAGTCGTTAGAGATTAGTTGTTGGAGATTGGATGTCAGTCTATGAGTTTAGCAGGTAGGAGAGATAATACATGGTAATGAAAAAGATATATTTCCCGATATTGCTTTCGTTGGCTTTCGCGGCTTCCGGGAGCGCAGATATAAAACATCCGTCGCTTCTTTTCACTCCGGAGAAGGTGGCGGCGGCCAGGCAGAGGATTTCGACAGACTCTGTCCAGGCGAATGCATATAAGAGTATAATGGCTACGGCCGATGCGCAGCTTCAGCGCAATGATGTGATGAAGCTGGAGTATCTGGCGTTGGCCTATCAGCTGACAGGAGATAAGAAATATGCCGACAAGATTAAGGATATGCTCCTGAATGTGTCCAAGACCAAATCGTGGGCTGACGCGGAGATGATGCAGCGCAACCCGGCGTGGCGCAGCGAGTTGCAGATGGCACATCGCTCTTTCCAGCTTGCCGTGGCATATGATGCCGTTTATGGCCTTCTTTCGAAAAAGGAGAGGAAGGAGATAGCCGACGGCCTTTACCGCCTTGCCGTGGAGCCGCTTTTAGGAGACTGGCTCGTGCCCCAGACCCGCATACACTCGCTTAACTCTATGGGTCATAACTGGTGGACTTCATGCGTGGGTATGGGAGCGTTGCTCGGACTCGCAATCTCCAACGAGGTGCCGCAGGCGGGAGAGTATGCCCGGATGGCGGTGGAGTCGCTTCCTGAATGGTTTGATTTCGCGGGAGATGAGATTCAGCATAAGCCGAAGACCTTTGATGATGCCGGAGGGATGTATGAGAGCATCAACTATGCGAGTTTCGGGACCACCGAGGCTTTGCTCCTTCGTCTTGCCTGGCTGAACTCTCATCCTGGAGCGTCGCTTGAGAAGATTCCGCAGATGGGGAAACTCGCCGACTTCTTCAGTCATGTGAGCTATCCTCGGGAGGGTATGCTTTATAGCATCAACTTTGGCGACAGCCATAAGAATGTGACCGGCGAGAGTTCCATGATTCTGGCATATGAGATGGGTGAAAAAGACCCCGCGACACTATGGTATATCAATCAGTTGGAACCCGGTCAGCATAGGGAGGGCTTTCCCCGTCATTTCCCGATGGGATTCCTTTACACTCCCGATCTTTCGAATGCTCCGGCGTCACCATCCCTTTCGAAGTCGCATATATGGAAGGATTTCGGATGGGCCACGATGCGTGATTCCTGGGATAAAGACGCCACGATGCTCGCCGTGAAAAGCGGTATGACCTGGAATCACTCCCATGCCGATGCCAATTCGCTGATACTCTTCCACAAGGGTGTGGATATAATAAAGGATGCCGGCAATTGCAGTTACGGCAAGCCGGAATACCGCAACTACTTCTTCCAAACGGATGCCCATAATGTAGTGAAATTCAATGGAGAGGGACAGCCTCGCCGTCAGCAGTACCAGGGCACCATGCTGCCCGGTTCGATGTCAGGGCTTATTGACGGAAGCGGGGTAAGATATGTGCTTGCAAACGGCACCGGGCCGATGTCGCATCTCTTTTCCCGGAACTTACGCCATTTCCTGTGGCTTGACAGTGTGATTCTTGTGATTGACGATATCGAGAGCCATGAACCCGGAAAGTTCGAATGGCTCTGGCATCCCGGTGGGGAGGTTAAAAAGCGTGGCGGCGATCTTGAAGTCACCAATGGTGAGTCGGCAGTGGTGATACGTCCCCTTTATCCTCAGACACTCGCGCCGAGCAATTTCGTGCACGACTATCCCGACATGCTGTATTGGGAGATAATTGATGCCCCGAAGGAGAGTATGGACGGAACCGAACAGTATTGGAGTCTCCATCTTCCCGCCACAACCGACAGGGTGAAGGGAGTCACAGCCATAATATTGAAGGATTCCCCCGACCAGAAGGAACTTCCTGTGATAACCCGCAAGGACGGCAAGAACTGGATTGGCCTGACCATCGACGACGGGAAGAACGTGACCGATGTCTATATCAACCAGCTTGCCGACGGACGGCTCATGCATCTCAATTCGTGGATTGACGCCGACGGATGGACTACCGACGCCTATATGTTTGCCGTGACATATCCTAAGAACGGCAAGCCGGAGAAACCTTCAAGGGTGTTTGTTTCCAATGGGAGTTCGCTGAAGAGAGGCGACGACATCTATTCTTCGTCGCTTGCGAAACTCAGCTACATTTTCGATGGCGACAACCTTGAGGTGACGGGACAGCCACGTGTCAACCTTTCGCTCAAGTCTTCAGTGAATAAGTTGAAAGTAAACGGAAGGGAGATGGCAGTTCGACCGAAAACGGGAATAATAAGCATAAGAAGCAAGAACTGAAGATATGAAGTTAACCTATATAACCTTGCTCTCGTCACTCTGCGCGTTCGGCATGAACGCGCAGGTGATGAGTTTGCAGTCGCCCGGCGGAAACGTCAAGGTGGAGGCTGACGGCAAAAGTTACTGTATCGACTATAACGGGCGGCCGGTGATTCTTGACTCCAGGCTTGGCCTTGAACTTGACAACAAGACGTGGGAGAGGGCAATTGCCCTTGCCGGACGGAAGCTTGACTCCACGAAGCCATGGATGGAGGGATTGAAAGTGGATTCGGTAAGCTATAATACCCACGACGAGACATGGCATCCGCTTTACGGGGAACGGTCGGCAGTTAGGGATAATTATAACGGAGGCACAGTCCATATGTCGAAAACCGATGGTTCCAACTATCGTCTCGATGTAGAATTCCGTGTCTATGACAATGCGGTCGCGTTCCGCTATTTCTTCCCGGAGCATCCGACGGCAGTGTTCCATAAGGTTGTTGATGACCTGACGGAGTATCATTTCCCGGCAGGAGTGACGGCATGGGCGCAGAGATGGGCCCAGGCTCCTGTGGATAAGTTGCCGATAGGGGATATTGACGAACCGGTGGAGCGTCCGCTTACTGTGCAGTATCCCGACGGCACATGGCTGGCAATCACCGACGCAGATGTTGACGACTGGTGTCTTACCCGCCTTCAGGCCGCGTCGGCAGGTTCCGACACGTTGAAATCGGTGATGTATTCTCCTGTGGATGTCGTGACATATGCCTCTACACCGTGGAAAGTGATTATGATTGCCGATTCGCCGACATCGCTTCTTGAAGGCAACGACGTGATTCTGAACCTGAACCCCGGATGCGAGATTGCCGATGCGGAAGAGTGGGTAAAGCCCGGCACGATTATGCGTTGCACAAAAATAGACACCGAAGCCGGACTGCGCAATATAGACTTCTGCGCAGAGCATAAGATTCCTTATATGCTTTTCGACTGGCTATGGTATCTTCCATGCACGAGCCATGACGGCGATGCGACGAAGGTGGTTGACAACCTCGATATGAAGCGGGTGGTTGACTACGGCAAGGAGAAAGGGGTGGGCGTATGGCTATACGTCAACCAACATGCGCTTATGAAGCAGCAAGACGAGCTGTTGCCATTGCTTAGGGAGTGGGGTATAGTGGGTGTGAAGAGCGGTTTCGTGCAATATGCCTCCCACCGGTGGGCCACATGGCTCCACAACCTCGTGAGAGCGGCCGCCGACAATAAGCTTCTCATGAACATACATGACGAGTTCCGCCCTTCCGGATTCTCACGCACATATCCGAATCTTCTGACGCAGGAAGGCATTTGCGGCAACGAGGAATGGCCCGACGCCACGCATAACGTGACGCTGCCGTTCACCAGAATGCTATGTGGGGCCGCCGACTATACAATCTGTTATTTTGACCCCCGCCTCAAGAATACACATGCCCATCAGCTGGCTGCTTCTATTGTGTTCTACAGTCCGTTGCAGACAATCCTTTGGTATGATACCCCCGACCGTTACCACGGGGAACCGGAGATTGAATGGTTTGAGAATCTGGAGACCACGTTCGACGACACGAAGGTGCTTGACGGCTTTCCGGGTGAGAACATCACCATAGCCAGGAATAAAGGCGACAGATGGTGGGTGGGGGCTATGACCAACAACGATGCACGCACTGCCAAAGTGGATTTCAGTTTCCTCCCGGAGGGCAGGAAGTTTACCGCTCGTATATATTCCGACGACCCGAAAGCGGCCACCGCCACGAAAGTTGGTTGCACCACACGTACTGTAACTTCGAAAGATGCTATTTCATTCAAACTCCAGCCTAAGGGCGGGGTGGCTATTTACCTGACTCCAAAAAAATGATAAGATGAAGAAGACTGTAATAAAGACCGCTCTCCTCATGATTTTTGCCGGGATGGCATCCGGAGCCGAGGCCTATGTGTCGGAGGTGTGGGTGGCCGATAAGGGAAACGGACGATATGTCAACCCAATTATCAACGCCGACTACAGCGACCCGGATGTGGTGGAGGTGGATGGTGAGTATTATATGACCGCGTCAAGTTTCTCGCAGTCGCCGGGACTCCCGATTCTGTATTCCACCGACCTTGTGAACTGGGAGATAGTAAACAACGCGCTTCCTGTGCTTGAGCCTGCCGACTTTTATGCCGTGCCCCGTCATGGGAAAGGGGTTTGGGCTCCCTCGATAAGGTATCACAACGGAGAGTTCTATATATATTATGGCGACCCTGATTTCGGGATATACATGGTAAAGACCAGGAATCCGCGAGGGGAGTGGGAGAAGCCGGTGCTTGTGAAAGGTTACAAGGGGATAATCGACACTACTCCACTCTGGGATGATGACGGGCGTGCTTACATGGTGAACGCCTGGGCTGCCAGTCGCAGCGGGATGAACAGTATATTGACCGTGACGGAGATGAATCCTGAAGGAACGGAATTAATAGGCGACCCTGTGATTGTGTTTGACGGCAACGACGGGGTGAACCATACTGTAGAGGGCCCTAAATTCTATAAGCGCGATGGATGGTATTACATACTCGCGCCTGCCGGTGGCGTTGACAAGGGCTGGCAGCTCGCTATGCGTTCAAAGAGTCCTTTCGGGCCTTATGAAAGCAAGATTGTTATGGCGCAGGGAACCACCGACATCAATGGGCCACATCAGGGTGGACTCGTTGATACTCCCGACGGGAAGTCCTGGTTTATCAATTTCCAGGACAAGGGATTCCTGGGACGCGTGATACATCTCAATCCTGTCAACTGGGTTGACGGGTGGCCTGTGATGGGAACTGACAAGGATGGCGACGGATGTGGCGAGCCGGTGAAAACAGGAGAGAAACCCGTGAAGTCGAAACTTGTGATGACCCCTCAGGAGTCGGACGATTTCAATGCACCTCGTCTCTCGCCACAGTGGAGTTGGAGCGCTAATTATCAGCCGTTGTTCGGGTTCCCCTCGTCCGATGGGTTTATGAGGGTGTATGGTCATTTCCTGAGCCCTGAGTTTGTGAACTTCTGGGAGGTGCCGAATCTGTTGACACAGAAATTCCCTTCTGATTCGTTTACTGCCACAGCCAAGGTGAAGGTTTCGGCCCGGAAAGATGGTCAGCAGTCCGGCTTGATTGTGATGGGTTGGGATTATGCGCGCCTTGCCGTGGAGAAGGTTGGCGACAAGTTCGAGATTAAACTAATCACCTGTAAGGATGCCGAAAAGGGGGGTAAGGAAACCGTAATTCCCGTCGGAGAGGTGGATTGCCGGATGTATAAGGCCGGACTTCATCCCAACTATGAGCGCGATTTATGGCTAAGAGTGAAGGTTGAAAATGGTATATGCCATTTTTCCTACAGTACGGATGGTAAGAGATTTGAGAAAATCAAGGAGCCTTTCAAAGCCCGCGAAGGGAAGTGGGTAGGCGCTAAGGTTGGCTTTTTCAGCGTGCAGCCTTCCGATTGTCCTGACAGGGGATGGATTGATGTCGATGATTTCGCGATTAGTCGTTAGTCATTAGTCATTAGTCAATAGTCATTAGTCAATAGTCATTAGTCTTTAGACATTGCTTTTTAGACATTAGTCGTCAGTCATTGGGCTTTAGATTTTGGGCATTTTCTAATGCATAAACTTATGACGGAGAACGGTACTCGAAAATAATTAACCAATATCATAATGAATATAAAACATATAGCAGTAGGATTTTTAAGCGTAGTGGCAGGTGTTATGATTCATTCCTGTGCCGAGGCCTCCGCTGAGGGGGTTGTGGATACGGACAGGGAGCTTGGACGTTGCCACGACAAGGTGAGTCTCGCGTTGTCGCGTCTCGGGGGTGATGGCGATTCCATCGACTATACGATGATGCCGCGTAATGTGGAGGGTGATTCCAAGGAGTGGCATTGCCGCAAGTCTTGTGCCGAGGAATGGTGCAGCGGTTTTTGGCCCGGAATCCTCTGGATGGACTATGCGAAGACAAAAGACCCGGAGATAAGGCGGCAGGCGGAATTATTCACCGCGCAAATAGGCCCCATCCTCGACCGCCCTGTATTCGACCATGATCTTGGATTCCTGTTTTTCTGCAGCTATGGGAAGGGTTATGAGGTGACAGGCGACGAGAGCTATAAGTCAACGATTATAGCGGCGGCCGATTCTTTGGCCACGCTATTCAATCCAAAGGTCGGCACGCTTATGGCATGGCCAAGGAATGTGGAGATGTTTGGCGGGCACAACACCATCATGGACACCATGATAAATCTGGAGATGCTTTTCTGGGCAGCGCGCAACGGGGGAGACAAGGGACTGTATGACATGGCGGTGAGACATGCGGAAACCACTATGGAGCATCATTTCCGTCCCGACGGCACATGCTATCATGTGGCTGTTTATGACCCGGAGTCAGGTGAGTTTATCAAAGGATGCACCCATCAGGGATATGCCGACAACAGCACGTGGGCACGTGGACAGTCGTGGGCGATATACGGATATACGGTGGTGTATAGGGAGACCCGCGACCCGAGGTTCCTGGAGTTCGCGCAGAAGGTGACAGACGCTTACCTTTCTCGTCTTCCGGAGGATTATGTGCCATATTGGGATTTCGACGACCCCTCGATTCCAGACGCGCCCCGCGATGCCTCGGCGGCATGCGTGGTGGCCTCTGCTCTTCTCGAACTCTCCAAATATGTAGGGAAGGAGCAGGCTGACAGGTATGTCGGACTCTCGCGTAAGATGCTTGCGTCGCTTTCCTCTCCGGCATATCGTTCGGATGATGACCATTCATCGTTCCTGTTGCATTCCACAGGTCATCATCCGGCAGGCTCGGAAATTGACGCGTCGATTATCTATGCCGACTATTATTACATGGAGGCATTGAACAGGCTCGCTGAACTGAACGCCGAATCCAAGGAAGTATAGAAATCACATATATCCCGTTTCTCTTTTAATTCTGAGTAAGCCGGAATTCAGGACTTCCCGGAAGTCGCGATGGCTTTCAGACGGTCTGGAGTGAGAGGGGAATGGTTGCCGCCGAAGTGGATCATATTCATTTCGGCGGCTTTCAGTATAGTCGCGCTTTTAAGTTCAGGCATGGTTATTTTTTTCATGGGTGGGGAGATTTTTGAATATTCGGAGAATCATATTTAAGAAGAGCACCGACAGCACATATACGGCGATGAGGATGCATATGTCGGGATGAATCGGGAACGCCGCGTGAAACCATCCTCCCGCAAGATAACAGAAGAAGAGTAGCCAGAGGGTTGACTGTACGCCTACACACAGTGTGCACCAGTGTCGGGCACGGAATTTCTGGTACCATATGCTCCAGAACGTGTAGGGGAGACAGCATAGGTTGCAGAGGGCGAGTGAACCCCACAGATGCGGAAACAGCAGGAGGGTGGCCATCGACACACTGAAATATCCGAACCCTACCTCGCTCCAGGAAAAGACACCGAACAGTTTCGACACTTTCAGCGACATCACCGTGTCGCATCCCCCTTTCTCCAGCACACCGCACACGCGGTCGGAGGCGGCTGTGTGGATATTGAGAGATTTCTGGAGGAGAAGGTATGAGAGATATAGTCCGCCACCGTCGAGAAGCGTTATCAGCACTGTGGAGAGGTGGGAATATACGTGGCGGGTGATAAAGAAGTAGATGAACACAGCGATTGCGGAGAGCGCGAGCAGATAACCCGACATGCGCGACACAATCTCGGTGAGATGATGGGATGCATAGTCAGGCTCACGCGATGATTCATCAGGGAAGGCCACAAGGGCTATCCCGTTCCATCCTTTCTTGAAGCTCTCCAGGTCTATTGTCTCAGTTTCTCCCAGAGAGTCGTAGGTTACAGAGCTGTTAGAGGGGGCGATTTCTTTTACAATCACGAAAATGCCGTCTTTGGTCTGCGCGAGAAACGGAACCGGCATCTTGGTAAGTTCGTCTTTATCAGACAACCTCATTCCTTCGTTATCTATCCCGTAGGTTTTCAGCAGATGCGAAAGACCGTAGAGCGACTTGAAAGTCATGCCGTGGAACATTGAATCGGAATAGTATGCCGTGTGTGGCACCTTCAGCTCCTTGAGGTAACGGGTGAATATGGTGTTTACTGCCATGGGAAAACTTGTTTGCTCGAAGATAGAACAAACAGCGGCGTTCGAAGGTTGGCATGAAGGGAGGGGGAGAAAGGAGCGGGGTCATATCATAACCCGGTTATGATATGACCCCTGCCGTATAAGGTTTCCGGTATGACCGGTTATGCTGTCAGATTTTTATGCCAAGCTGACCCACGATTACATGATCGATAAGAGGGGTGATATTTGCCTCCTTACCTTTTGAGATTGCCCCAATGGCGTGGAATGACACTGATGCGAACCTGTTGCTCCAATTCAGCAGGTCGCCGAGTCCCATCTCCTCAGTCATATATCTCTTCAGGTCTTCCTGCGAGTCATGTCTGATGTGGTCCGGGATATATCCGAGGTCCTTCTTCGGCAACACGATATTGAGATGTATTCTCTTGTGCTTGTTGCCGTGCTGGTCAATCTGGTTGTCGATTGTGTCCTGGATGTCTTTCACACGTAGCTTCACGGCCACGTCCTTGTCGAATTTCTCCACCCATTCCTTGAAATCGTCGGAAGGGTCGCAGTCAGAGAGGTCGGTTGTCACAGGGTCGATCATCATGAGAATGGAATCGACGTTGCGGAAAAACCGTGTCGCGTCCGATTTCTGCGACTTGTGTTCAGGGTCGAAAAGCTCTCCGCCCACATCGTTGATGAAAAGTCTGTAAGGCACCGGGAGGTGGTTTCTCTTGATGATGAGCTGCGTTGAGGCAGTGTCCTGTACTGCGGTTTTCGCCGGCATATCATCATCGGAAATGTATCCTTTACTACTGATTGACTTGATTTTCTTTTCCATCTCACGATCTCTGATGGTGTTGCGTGCGTCAGTGAAATCCACCTTGTCGGCCCCTGCGCGAGAGAAAATCTCGGCAATCATCCTGTAGGTGAGAGTGCTCTTGCCAGACTGTGCTGTTCCGACCATTGCCACATGCAGTTCCGTGCCCTCGTCGGCCTGGATGCGCTTGCCGCAGTTGGCACATTCACGCGGCATCTTGTCGCGTCCGTTGAGAATCATCGTGGGCATCCTCTCTCCTGTGACGGGGTGCGTGATATGGAATAGTCCATACATTCCGGGACGCAACTGAATGTCGTTGGGGATATATTCATATCCGTTGGCTCCCTTCGACATGTAGGTGGCAGGTTCCGACGGTTGCTGGCAGTGGGGACACGGATGCTTGATGCTGTAGCGTTTGGTCATTATTTTCTCAAACAGAATCAACGCTCCTGCGGCGAGGAGCCATATCACGGCAAGTGCGAGGAAAAGGGCGATAGGAGTGGCCACCGCAATGAGAGCCGGCTGCCAATACTGTATTGATAGGTCAACGGTGAATCCGAAGATGTTGAACTCGTTGAAAAACCTGAGCCCTGTGTCGGCGCATGCTTCCGCGAAACTCTCGATTTTATCATCGTAATACCATATGGCGCCTCCTATAAGGACACCCACGACTGCCACGAAAGCCCCGCACACAGTGGCGATGGCGCATGCTATGCAGAGTATTATGCCAATCCATACCACCGCGTAGCACAGAATCTTGACAATCCATAGAAAGAGGAACACCACTCCGCCGATGGCCATAAGCGCCACCACCGATGCCGCGATGGCGGCCATGAGGAACAGGGTGATGTAGATTACCGACTTGTAGGGTTGCGAGTTGAAGAAGAATGTCTTTCTCATTCCATACAGCCTGTAGCCGATAAGCTTTTCCTTCCCTTCGTTGGCGAAATAAGCCCATATGAACCATATGGCGAATATGATTGTGAGCGCAAGCATAATCCATTTGGCCACGGCTTGCGAACTCTCCACGGCATCCTCGATTTTCATCTGTTCCTCAGTGGGAGGGTCATAGAGAGGGTTCGGCTCCGCAGTGAAACGGTTGAGGTTTGTCACGTAGCCTGTCTGCGGGAATCCCTGGCCCCATCTGTCGTTGATTGATATCCAGTCATACCCTCCGGCTGTGGTGACACGCAAGGAGTCGATATACACCACGTCTCCCGGACGGAGCTGATAGATGAGCTTCCCTTTTGTGGAGGGTTTTGTGCGCACGTTAAGTTTCTTTCCGGGAGTCACCACATATCGTTGGCTGCACCTTTCCGGATGTTCACCGAATTCGGCGGCTGAAATTCCCGGCGAGAATGATAGCGCCAGGAGAAACAGCATCAGAATGTTCAGAAGTCGTTTCATGGTCAGTGTTTTTTATTTCGGTTATTATCCTTCCCTTTTCTGCCGTTGGCAGAGGAGGTATCGTTTGTCGTGTCATCCGTTTCCTCGTCGTCTTCTTCAGGAGTGTCAGTTTTCTTTCCGAACATCCCTTTGAACATTCCAGACATTTTCTGGAACACCGATGGTTTTCGGCTTTTCAGAATCTTCTTGTGGCTGTCCGGGAAATAGCGTTCAAGGAAGTTGAGGGCCTGTTCGTCGGTCATCCCGGCATCGTTGACAAGAAATTCCAGCTCTTCCTGCGGCTTGAGGTTGTCATGCAGGAGAATCCCGACATAGTATTCGTTGCCCATTCGGGAGGTCTTGGCGAGGGAGGTGAGCGCTTCCCTCGACATCAAGGAATTTTTGAGTATGAAATCGCATATTTTTGCGAGTTCCTTGGGAGCGCTCGCCTCTTTGCTTGCCAGGAAGGCAGGAATGAGAGTGGCGAGATACTGCCTGTCGCCCAATTCTTTTGAGATTTCCCATATCTGTTCCACTCTGTTCTCCCCGTGAATGTCGGCGTGACACAGCACTTTGTCGAGAAGGCGGAACGGACTGGTGGTTGCCGCATCGTAAGAAGACTGGAACATGGCGCGGCATATCCTTACGGCATCGTCGCGTGTCATCTCCTTGCGCTTCACGGCTTCCTTTATGGCCGAGTAGAGGCGGGTGAATACATTGGAGCCGTTAAGGGTCATTGCCATGTCGTTGCGCTGGAACCTGATGAGGTAGTCAGCAAGCTTTCTGGCATCGGCCGCACCTTTGGGATAGAAATTCTGTAGTTGCCAGTGGAACAGTCTGTTATAGATTCCATCTTCTATTTTCCCGGGGAAAAGCATGAAGAAGTCAGGAATCACCCTGTTCTGGTTGGAGAGTTCCTCAGCCAGAATTTTTGTCACTTTCCATTCATTTCTGACCGGTTGATTCTTCAGAATCTCCACCAGGGTGTTGATGTATGCTTCCGGGGGCCTGATTTCCTTGGCAACGATGCGGCTTCTCATCGAAGGCTCGATGTTGTCGGCAATCATCCTTTCCACGAGCATCCTGTGGTCGGCTACTCTTTCCGAAAAGAAAAGCGGATAGAGGGCTTCCCAGTCGTTCGGCATCTCGGAAAGGAAGGAGTCGTGCTCCTTGAATGCGTTGCTGTCAACAAACTTCAGCACCTCGCGGAAACGTGGCTTGAAACGGTTGTGGAAATTGCTGAAGCTATCAGCCGACTTGAAAATCTCGTTGGTGATAACCGGGCGGTTGGTGTTGATTGCGAGAGAACAATCTACGGGACCTACGGCGAGGATAAAGTCAATCCATTTCCATAGTCCGTTGATGTCGGCTATATTTCCGAACCAGTCCTGCATCGATTTGTCAAACTTCCGTTTCTCTTCCGGATTGCTCTTGAAATAATCGTTGAGGGTGTTGCGAAGATTCGCGTCGGAAGCCATGAGAGGGAGACGGAATTCATCGTAGTTGTAAATGTAGTTGTAGAGCTGTGTCTGTGTCTCAGTCGGGAAGGCCTTCCCTTTCTCATACATGTCAGACATGCACCACCCCACGAGTTTGTGTATCGCGTCGAAGTTCCCGGATGCCACATATGCCGCCACCTTATCGCGGAACAGGGTTGCCTCCGGACTCTCGCAACGGTCCCCGTTTTCAAGGTCGAGCCATATCCATTGCTTTTTAAAGACTTCGAAAGAATAAAACTCGTTGATGAAAATGATGTTGATACCCTGTTTTTTCCCCTCATCCGTGTGGTTTGTCAGGAACGTCAGATTCTCAATCTGTTTCTCCGGGACAAGCTTGGCGAGTTCGGCCATAAGTCGTGGCGGGGATGCGACATCGCTTTTCACGAGCACAGGTTTCCCCTCCTTCCTGCTTTGTATGAATGAGAAGAGAAGTTCGATAGCCTGCGGACTCACCCTAACCATAGATCGAGAGGTGAAAGGTCTCTCCTCAACTGGGAGATATGGTTTGTGGCCGAGTGAAATCTCAATCATCTCACGGTTGTCGGGAGTGGGAGAGGGTGACACCGGGATGAAGTGGTTGCTTCCGGAGTCGGCGTCCTCAAGCAGGATTTCGAATTCCCTGGCCGTAGGAGGTTGCGGGAACACGTATGAATCCACGACGTAGTTGCCGAGTCGTCCCGGTTTCCCGTTGAGATAGAAAGTGTAGTCGAAGCCCACGGCAATCTTGCGGCCAAGCACGAATGCGCGGCTTTTGTCGTGCAGAGGGATTGACTTGAAGAAATATGTCGGCACAATCTGACGGATTGCATCCGGATTGGCGGCAAGTGCAGACGGGGTCAGGGCAGGACCTGCTTCAATGAAAGAGAAGATATCGTTGTCCTGCATGGCTTCTGTCAGTTCTACGGGAGTGCCTTCAGTGGTGCATCTCACTCCGAACCCGACAGCTCCTGACTGGCTCTTCTCAGAAGAGTTGTAAATTACGTGGGCGTATCTCATGGCGTAGGTTATTTTTTAGTTGGAATATCAAATTGACCGAGTTTATGGAGAATCCATACAAGAGGGTCCATCACTCGATAAGGCTCCACTTTCTCAAGCTCTCCGTTCTCATCGGGCATAGTGCCGAAGGCGGAGACACCGAAGAACTTGTATTTATTGGCAGGGTTATTGGGGTCGCGCATGCCACGCTTCGCGCTCCAGTTGTTTGCATAACTTGCCAAAGCTCCCATATCCCATTGTTCAAAGAGGGCTTCTTCAATAGATTCGCTAATTGAATCGATTTTCGACAGGTTTAGAATCCCTGTCTTGATATAGCTGCTATCTGATTTCTTGTCACCGATAACAAACTCATCGGCAGCAAAATCAAGATCATTCTTATGATCTATGACGGCATCGAATTTACTGAATACAAAAGCAAACGGTTTGTTTTCAATTTTAACGCCCGATTGGCCTCTGAACATGTTGAGAGCCGTTTGTATTTCTTTGTAGTCTGCACTTGCTCCTCCAAGGTCTTGGAGCCCCTTTTTAGTAAGTATTTCTTTGATATAGTTAATTGACAAGGTGTCGAGAATCAATATGACAGCTGATGACTCCTTCAGATATTTCGTGTTATTTTTTATATCATCCGTAAATTTTTCACCGGCTGTGTCGTAAAATACGAGATAAATACTCTTCCCTGTAGTTGGCTGAGAGAGATGAAAAATCCACGGAATATCATTTGTTTTCTTTGATGTTTTCTGTAGGACTGTTTTTTCTGTGAAAAGTTGCGACTCCATTCTTTTGAAAAGGTTCTGGGTTGACTCTTCCTTATGACCATCGCGATAAAGCTGCGTTGGAATTACTTGCAGGTTCATCTTGTAGCCGTATTTGCGCAGCTGATGGATAAGTGCGACAATATAATTTGTCTTTCCGCTCGAAGGACTACCTATTACAGAGATAATCTCCGCACCGTTCTCAATCATTTCGGTTGGAAGCCAGTTGAAACAGTGTGGACACACGAAACGACGTGAGTTATAGCCGCATTGCGGGCATTTCTGGGCATTGAGTTTAGGCCCCGAAAGGCGTGCGAAGAATCCGCTCTTCTGTTGCCAGACATTACGCATCAGGAGGTCTTTCCCTTTCCAATATTTGTCATACTCGTCGCTCGTGACGCGTTTGCAACGGAAGTCCCCGTCATTGTCGCGTTCCTCGCTCTCACACTGATACCAGGCCTGAGTGTTCTCAAACTCCTCGAAGCAGTAGGGGCAAAGTATTTTTTTTGAAGCCATGATGTTAGGTTTTAACTGTTTTTAGAATGGAGGCATGTCTCGGTTGTGGGGACATGCCTCCGGCATGTTTGGTTGCAAATCAGAGATAATGTATTCTCCGATTTGCGAATGTATTTATCATAGGTTGACAGTGAGTGGAGCCACCTCGTATGCATTGTTGATGCCCACCGGTTCGTCGGGATGAGGTTTGAAATAAATCCTGAGCCGTTTCGCGTCGGGACACTGTTTCAGGGGCAAGTCGAGTTCGAGGCTGAAAGGTAGCCTGTCGCCACGGTCGTAGTCCTGCACCACATTCTGCATGTCGATAGTCGATAGCGGTTTTTCCTGCACACACAGCACACTGTGCCAAGGAATCTTTCCTCCCATTGGCGATGTCACCCTTATTTTCAGAACCTTCTTCCTCTTCATGAACCCGGCCTTGACCGACTCTACGGAAGCCTCCAGTTCAATAGGCATCAGACCCTCGGAGTCAGTAGTCTCCGGTTCTTCCTCCGGTTCCGCCGGTTGCCGGGTGTAAGGCTTCGGTTGCGTGTATTCCGGCTTACGGGGAGATGGTTTTTCCGGAGGGGCGACGGGTTTGTCTAATGCAGTTTCTTTCCATGCAAAGGAGGAGAGATTTGTGGCGAGACGCAAGATTGCGTCGCGCAGATGTCCGTCGAGAGTGGCCACCTCTCCGAATCCCGGGGTCAGCGACTGCCGGATGTAGTTGCTGGAGATGGCTTCTCCGCAAAGCACTATTACACTGCGGCTCCTGTCAGCGAGCCCGAACTCTGTCAGGAACTCCGTGATTTTTGTCTGGAGCTGTCTTGTCCCTTCGTTGTTTACCATCGAGCGGTTGACGAAATAGTCATATTCCGCGCCATCTGAAAGCCTCACGCACCCTTCCAATTCCGATTTTCCGCTTTTCAGATAATCAAGAGCCGCTTTGGTGAGAGCCGCTGTCTCATTCTCCCGGTGGAGGTCGATGGTATAGTCGCGCACCTGTTCCCATATTTTGTTGGCGAGGTCTTCTGCCCTCGGGTCGCAGGCTTCACCAGGTAATGTCTTTCGCGCCACGGCTCCCGACTGAGAGTGGAGAGAAAGGGATATGAAAAGGTCTTTGCCGTCGGAGCTTGCCGTGACCACCCCCTCGGGTCTGTAGTCGCGGGCATAGTAATCGGCGATGGCCATGTCGCGGCGAAGGGTGCTGACATTCGCGAACCCCAATTTGTTGAAATTCTCTTTTATCGAGTCGGCATCATTGTCCGTCACGTCGTTTTCAATCATGAAGAGAATAGGGAGAGAACCTTTCAGGGATTCGAGTTCACCGGCTTCGGTGAAAGAGTCCTCAAGAAGCTCCCCGATTCTTTTCGTGATGTCGAACACGAAATTGGAGTCATAGCCGGTGAGTAGCCGTCTGGAAAACTGCGACAGCGGCATCGGCCAGTTCCCGCGAGGGAAAGGGGAGGGGACAGCAGTCCCCCCCTCGCGTAAATATTCCAGGGAAATGAATTTCCCCGACAGGTTGATTATGATAAATGGTATGCTCATCTTAAAGATTTCAGCAGATAGTCGTCGTAGAATTTCATCCCCTCCAGAATGATGATCGGGGCGACGAAATCAAACTTTCCGTTTTTCTTGTTCTTGTCGCGTTTAGCCTCCACAAATTCGGGAAGGTTCTGCACGTATTGCACGATATTCATCTTCCTGAATCCTTCCATAAACACCTCCTGCGACACTTTCATGTCGAAGAACTGTTGCGCCGCGCCATAGAATATGTTGCAGAACTGGAAGAACTTGCCACAAGGTGCGGAATCGTCCGGATTGAAGAGGTTTCCAATCCATTCCATCATCTCCGGGGTAATGGAATTCACATATTCCACTGGATATATATTGCCGTCGAGCGACCTTACGGAGAATCCAGACTCACCGATAATCTCGCTTGGGGTGTCATCTGCCGGATTGCACAATTGTGTGGCGCTTTTTGCCAAACCTTTCGATACCTCATATTTTATATCCTGAGAATTGTCGATTGTGGGATATTCAATCTCAAGACTTTCAATAGGGGGGAATATCTGACGCTCTCCAACATACCCTTCCTCAAACAGCTGGTTGTAGTAGTCCTTCCCGGCATCTCCTTTTGTAGTCGTTAGCCATTGGAGAAGACGCGAGCCTTTACCTGCGAAAACAACTGTCACTTTCGGAGAGGTGTTGTTGATTGGGGCGAGTTCGCTCCAGTTCGTATGGGCGATGTCGTCCACAAGCTTGCTGGCAATCTGTCCGGCATAGAAGAGAAGAAGCCCTGTGACATACATGTTAATCCACATAAGTTGCGGGCATTCTGCTGCGATTATCTTGTAGAAGTCGGGCAATTGATTGTCATCAAGTTTGTCAACAATCTGGTTGAAGTAGTAGGGCGCCGTCTCTGATGAGAATCTACGGTCGCCTTGGTTCAGACCGAGGATTGTGATATTGAATTTCTCGCATATCTGCATGAGTACTTTCTCAAATCCTACCACATGCCTTGTTGCCTCCGATACTCTCTGTGCCGCAAAACGGATTGAGTTCTGCTTAATCATTGTCAATCCGGAGTCGAGTTTGTATAGAGCGGATATGTCGGTGGTGCTTCCGCCAATATCGAAACACAGATAAAGGTTCTTGGCTCTGTCTCCTTGTTTTTGTGAAACGAAGTTAGCCACTGCATTGGCTTCCGTGAGCGAGAAATTGTGGTCGCTGTCAGAGAAAAGCCGCATTGGCTTGTAATCAATCACCCTGAAGGGATTGTCGGGAATGAGGTTGGGGCATGCCGGAGCTTGCTGTTGCATCTGCTGTTGGCTGTTGCCGAACATGCTCCTGTTGCCTGTGGGCATTTGTGGAGGATAACCCGGCATCTGCTGTTGCATCATCTGCTGTTGCCACATTTGCTGTTGGGTTGGCATCTGCATCTGCGGGTCTGGCTGCGCTTGCTGTTGCAATTGCGGGTTCATCTGCATCTGCTGTTGCAATTGCGGGTCTGACTGCACTTGTTGTTGCAATTGCGGGTTCATCTGGATCAGTATCTTAAAAAAATCTGACGCTGGCGAGGATTAGGG
>JAIDXM010000021.1 GCA_029058745.1 Muribaculaceae bacterium | reverse complement strand
CCTCGGAACAGGTTGGAGAACAGACCGACATGACCCATATATCAGTCAATTCCTGGGTGAAACGCTTCGAGACCGAATGGATCAAAGGACTGGAACACGTCCCGGCCGAGGCCGGAAGCCAATCATGGACAGCTCGGACGAGGAAGCAGTGCGCAAAGCCATAGAGAACGACAGACAGAGCGTGAAGAAAGCGAAAGAGGCATGGCAGCAGGCTTCGGGGAAAGAAGCCTCCTAGAGTACCTTCAGAGCTTTCACAGATGCGGACTCATGCGGGAACTCCGCCAGATATGGGAGAAACGTGGATTGTTTCTCTTTTTCCTTCCGCCATACAGTCCGCATCTGAATATTGCCGAGACGCTCTGGCGAATCCTCAAGGGCAAATGGCTCAGACCTGCGGATTATTGTTCCACAGATTCCCTGCTGTATGCAACCAACCGCGCGTTGGCTGCTATTGGGTCTGAACTCAAAATCAATTTTGCACATACGGCTTAGTATAAATTAATTTTTACGACTTACTTAAAAGGATATATGTATATCATTTTTTCACTCACTTCACTCACTTAACTAACTTTATTCACACTTGTTTACTTCTTGCTCAATGAATTAGGGCCAACCGAAAAAATCTGCATCGGCTGACCCTCGTCTTTATGTTGATCTATAAAGGTTTATCCTGTTTGTTTCAAGCATTACTTTCGTTTGAAAGTGCCTTTATCGCGATATTATAACATTTGTTCAGATACTCTCTTAGCCCGTAGGGGATTGAGAAACGTGGGGCAAACACATCAATCGTGTATGGGAACGAGTGATTTTCGTTCGGGTCTAAACCGTCAACAACCCTGTAGCAATCATCACAGGCATAACTGCTATAATTGTCATTGGCAAATTCAACTCCGATTCCCTCAATTTCGCATATCCTTACAGTCTCTTGATAATCTCGCCAGCAAGTGCCAATGTCGTTATGTAAGGAGACAACAACAGCGAGCCTGACAATTCCTTTCTCCCGATCGTGAACCTCAACAATATCTCCAGGCTTGAAACGTATTGATTTTTTTGGTCTGCCCCAGAAGAGACCTTCAGGTTTATCCAGATCTTCCATCAGTGAAGAGCATACGGATTGTTCCAAGAGACTTCCTTCGCAGTCAAACACCCATTCACGCTTACATAGATCTGATATCACATCTTTACCAAAGGGGAGTTCATAAAGATGAATGCAGTATATAGGCCTATGATTGTCTTTAGATATTTCTTCGGAATGGATAAGCCGTTTTGCTTCTTCAAAAGTTGGCATCAAGAAACTTTGTGCCCTACAAACTTTGTATTCAGGATAATATTCTTGCTCATTTTCATTTGATTTTTCTTGAATGTAGTCAATCCGCGAGAAAAATTCCCTTAGATTTTCTTCCGGATAGATTGTGAGACAAGACTTGCCGTTATCCGGCTCCTGTATCCTGAAAACATCAACACGATATACAGATGGTTCGTAATTATATGGCGGATTCAATGCCAATCTTTGGAATTCTTCAAAGGTCATCATGAGTTTCCGTTTTTGCTAAGACGTATTCGGTATTTGGCTACAAAAGCAGCCATGTTGTCAGGTTTGACGGTATATCCTTGTAATCTCTTGGTGCAACGGTTCAGTTCATCGAAATATAGGTCATCAGATTCGCCCCAAAGATATTTCCACCCCATTCTTTCGGCAAGCGAGGTGAAATAGCCAATCCGTGACGGTCTTATGTTACAAAATAAGTACCTGTCAGGAAATTTGACCGACAATATTGGGAAAGTTCTGTCTCCGGGCCCTTTGATACTCGGATTTGCAGTGCAAACCTCAATATTGAGTTCTTCGGGAAACGCCTTGTTGATATTGTTCATGAAAGTTTTGAACAATGAGCCGTGTGTATTCGAGTCCGGCAAATCGTTCTGAATGATATATTGATGAATCATTTCATGAACAATCAGGCTATCAACATATTTAACCGACATATCAGGAAAATTCCGATAGATGATAATTTTATCTACCGGTTTGCGCCTGATCATCTTGCGATGGAACAAGGCATTATAAGTCTTGCTGCGTTGCCGTACCTCGAATTCAACAGGCTCGAATTTGACCACATCCCAAATGCCTTCGTCAAAAATCCGGTATCGCCAATAGCGGTGTCGCTCCTTTATATAATCAGTTGTCAGTATCATGGATATTGATGATAATATTTGAACACTTCGAGAAAACCTGCCGACAATGCAATCTTAAGTTTATCGTCAGTGGTTGTGTCAAGTAGTTCCGCAATCGCATCAACCGCTTCCGATTGGCATAATGGAGCAATATCATACTCGGCATAGTGATCCTTATTCGCGGCAAATTCTTCTGATACATCCGATATAATATCCATGAATACACTTGCTGATTTTGCTTTTTCAGCTAAACAATCCTCCGACATTGCCAGCTTCTTTATCCAATAATCCGCCGCATCGTATGCGATCGTGCGGAGACTTATGCTGATTCCACAATAAGCTATATAGCAATCTGCCAAAAGCGACAGAGCTTCTCGCGGTGAAATGGTATGACTTTTCTTATCATACTCACGGCTAATTGACAATATCTTATCCGTGTGATCTTTCAATTCTGCCTTCTCCTGTTCACATTGCCGGAGATATTCTTCTTCCTCTTTTAACATCGACTGATAATAGCCCTCATATTTCTTTCTTAGTTTGTCGGAAAGAGGATAGCGTAATGGCATTATGTTGAGAGTAAGAATATGGTCGTGGGTATCGTAGCTCGGACCGTCAATAACCGGTGATTGGTCATCGCCGGCATCGGAAGGAAATCCATCTTCCTTGCCGTCGTCGACGAGTACAGATGAAGAATCCGGGGCTGTACCATTGTATTTCTGCTTCCAATTATCCCTCATTTCCCAACCGCGTTCTATTGTCATAGGTGATGAAGCCACCACTGCAAGATGCACGCTGTCTCCGTCCCGTACTTCAACAACATCTCCCTCTTTAAAACGGATAGACTCTGCCGGCCTTCCCCGGAATATTCCGTAGGGAGTGCGGTGGTCACGATCCATTGCCGAGCAATAGGTCTTGTCAAGGAAACGCCCCTCAGAATCATACAGTCGCATTGACACGCCGTACCCTTCCCATATTGTACCGAGGTACTTACCTATAGGATATTCCTTGACATAGAAGCAATAAGGCTCTGACTGATATTTTCTGTCATCGGCGATTGCATCAGCAATCAGTTTTTCAGCTTCGGCAACAGAATGGCAGAAGCCAACAGTTCTATGCCTGAGATCAAATTCCGGATAAAGTGATTTTCTACGGCCGAGATTTTGATTGACTGTATATCCAATCACTTGAAATATGGTTTCTTCATCACGTCTCGGCGGATTCAGCGCCAACGATTTGAATTCTTTGTATGTCATCTGTCTTTGACGTGTCATAACAAGTTAAGAAGTTCTTCAAAGTCAGTCAATCCGGAAATGTGTTCAGACAGACTTGCGTCGTATAATTTATGAAGTTTATCTTTTATATCATCTGAAACCGGGAAAGATGGCTTTGAGATAAGATTTGTATCAAAATATTCAAAATCGTCCTCTCCAATCATTATTACATAACAATCAATGTTGTCAAGCATACGACCTGTTTCTTGGTATTGCTCCCATGTGGCTTCAAGACTCATTGGATTTTTAGAGATTATTCCAAGGCAGACAGCACTATTATCACGGTCCAACACCTCTACTAATTCACCCTTATTAAAAGGCATCTCCTTTTCAGGATATCCACGAAAACAGATACTTTCGACTTCCATTCCTTCTTCGCACATGTCCTCAATTGTAGGTATTTCTGAATGATAGGAAATGTCACCAGCCCTGTTAAATACAGAAATTGACAGGTATTGGGAGTCTTCTATTTTTATGCCTAAAGGCAATTCAAGAACACGTCCTGAATAGAACGATTTTGGATATTCTGCTATTTTTGAGAGAATTAGATTCCTCGCCTGTTCGTATGTTTGAAAAAAGGAAATCTCCGGTTCGTCAAGATCAATTATGTCTGACACGATATATGGAGCTACATCCTCACCACTATCATCCATATCCCACATTGAGATGAAAAATATTTCCACCTTGAAAATAGACTGGCACTTAATTTCCGGTTTGGTTTGTGCCATCTTCTTGAATTCTTCGAACGTCATATATTTAGACTTTTACTGATTTTGCTATCTGTTGGTCAAGCAGCAGTTTGTTGCCTGAGTTGGTTTCATTATATAGAGGATAGGTTGCAGCAAAGATTTTATTGCCGTACTTTTGGGTGAAGCGCACAGTGTGCATAGTTCCGCTATGTTCGGGACACTGCGCCACTATGACCTTTTGCGATATGGCGGCCTGCAATCTGTTGCGCGCCACAAGCCGTGTCGGATTTGCCTTTATCCCAAACGGTTGTTCCGACATAAGCAGACCTCCGTTTTGAAGAATCAGCTTTTGCAGAAGTCCGTTTTCTCTTGGGTGTGTGATATCCAGTCCGTTCCCGACAATAGCGATAGTCTCACCGCCCGCTGCAAGACATCCCTGATGCGCCGCCGCATCGCAACCCAAAGCAAGTCCGCTGACAATCACATCACCACGTTTGGCATATTCAACACCGAGTTTATAAGCAACGTCAAATCCTCGCTTGTCGCAATTACGGGCACCTATTATCGCGGTGAAGTTATTCCGACTTAACAAATCAAGATTTCCGAGCAGATGAATCAACGGAGGGCAGTCATCTCCAATCGCCTTTAATTGCTTCGGGAAACGGGCATCATAATGAATCAGTGTCTTTACCCCTGCCTTTTCTTGTCGGTCCAGAATCGCATCCGCTTTGTCAAGCAACCGATCCATTTCCTCCTGTCGTCCGTCATAAAGGCGGTCGAAATAATCCAAATCCGCACGAAGTATTTCATGAGTTTTATACCCCATTAGTTGCAGACACAGTATCTCGTCAATATTCAATAGCTTATCATCATTCATGGCAATTGTTATTACGATTCTTAATGAAATTCTCGAAATTGTACATAATCTCCAAAAGGTCGGGAGTAAGACGCTTTTCGCACTCCGTAGCTATCCATTCCGGGATAGGATAGACACATGCCGCGATTGAGCCGGCGATTGCTGCTTGTGTGTCGGTATCACCGCCAAGCGACACAGCGAGACGCACTACATCCTCGAAATCCTTCCCGTCAAGAAATGCGATTATAGCTTCTGGAACCGATGTCTGACATGTCACGCCTCCTCGATATGTCGGACGAATTTCTTCAATCGTGCGGAATAGATTGTAATTGAACATTGCCGCAATAACTTCTCTTATCTGTTCTTTTGAGTACCCTGCACGAGCCATATATATCGCAGCAGCTACCGCTTGGGCCCCCTTTATTCCTTCCGGGTGATTATGAGAAACGGATGCTGTAATATATGCTAATTCCAATGCCTCACCTAAAGATTGTGCATACAATCCAACCGGACTAACACGCATTGCAGAGCCATTTCCGCAGCTGTAGTTTGGTTGTGGATTTTCACTCCAAAGCCAATTTATGAATCTTGCTCCATAATCGCTTGGATATTCCCGACCCAATGATTGCATGTTCTGAATTAAGTCATCGGAGGATAATGTCTCGCTCTCGGTCAGCCACTTTGCAACTGCAAGAGTCATAATTGTATCATCCGTGAAAATACTATAATCAGAAATTAATTCAAAATCATAGATCTTTTTATTGTCATATTCGTATGGCGAGCCTATTATGTCGCCGGCTATCGCTCCTAACATATTATTCTGTTAATTTAACATCAAAGCCAGAAGCAAGAAAGATGACAGACAATATATCATCCTCATCTGACTCTCCCATCCCCCATGTCATATTTATTGGGGCTGGTAATTCCTCGACAAACTGTGATAATTTCTGAATCTCCTTCATGTTAGCCGGAGCATTCTTTGGAGAGAGTATTTTAATAATAATGTTGCGGGCTGAATAAATATCACAATGCTTCAACAAAGGTGAAGATAATGCTTTCTTTAAGGCTATCCTGATCCTATTCTTACCTATTCCACATCCTGACACTATTCTGAATATTCCGCTTTCCATCAATGCATCTTTAAGATTATCAAGATCTATTTTTATTGATCCCGACCCCGAGATAAGACTAATCATATTTTGAATGACATCAGCAATTATTTGCTCCTCTGACACAAGAGAAGAACTTAGTTCTTCTCTTGTGCATGGGGATACGGGATTATTAAATGTTATCTTATTGATAATAAGTAATGAATCAGCTTTGCGCCCGATTTCTTCAGCAGCATCCAATGCACGTAAAAATTTCTTTTCTCCCTCATAAATATCAGGAATTGTTAGAACAGCAACCGTGACCTTTCCAGATTCTTTGGCTGCTTTCACGGCCTGCAATGCCAACGAGCCCTCAGTTTGATCTCTTAGATTGGCAACTACAATAACCAACTCAGTTTCCTTAACAAAACATTTACCAAGTGTTCCTAAATCATCCTTTTTATTAATATTTCGTACAGTTACACCAGCAACTTTATTCTCTTCGATTATATCGGTTAATGTCATCCCGATATTTCCGATCACCAGAAGAATTGTCATAATATGCAAGGCGGATTACTTGTGTTAAATTTATGCTACAGCTATTAATGTTATCTTTATATCCTCGTTCATGTCCGGATCAACGGCAATGCCCCAAATTAAATTTATTTCGGGCAATGTATCTAATCGCTTGAGCATCGGGTCGATTTCAGACAACACTACAGGCTTACATTTACTTCCCCAGATGTTGACAATCATCCTTTCGATATCTTGCAATTCTACGGGCAATTTGTCGATTGCTTTATTTAAAGCAACAATAATCCTACCATCTCCGGTGCCATTGCCTGTTGTGACATAATTTGTTTTTGTGGTTGACAATGTGGAAATTATGTCATTAACGTCAATATTTATCAAACCATATGCACGGGCAATCCTTCGAATCTCGTCAATGTCTCCATGTATATTATAATCGACCCAGTTTACCCTGTTGTCAATATCAGCTAATGCAATGACTTTCTTTATTTTTTCATATCCTCCAAGGAATACATTCATGGGGATATCTCCATGATTATCTTTTGTTTTCATCGGCGTTTGCGTATATGGTTTATATGAGACACCCTGCGACAAATGCAGCCGCAGGGTGTGGATTTGCGGGCTGTTAGTGTTACAGACATTCGTCCGTAAACGGATACGCGTCAAAAGAATATCTTTTAGAATTATTTGAATTTCTTTTCTTTTGATGCTTTAGGGGATTACCGGTATATTTCTCAGGATTCTCAGCATAATCTTTCAGAAAGTCCAGATATTGAAGAAATGCCCGTTTCCCTCTCCTTAGGTCATCTTCCGACAAATCATTAAACCGAGGATTCTCAATTTCATTATCTATTGCAGTTGTCATTGGAGCACAGAATTCCCACATCGGATTATCGCATTCGATAGCAAACGGAATGAGCTGAATAATATCTACTCCTTGAATCCTGCGGAATAAAAGATTGTAAACCCTTTTCAGCTTACTGTAATAAGTGTCGATGGAATTTACTTCATAGCCGGCTCCAATATTATCAAGATAGTAGCGGAATTCGTTTGACAAGGGCAGGTCCAAGAAGAAGTCTGGATCATTATCAACATTCACCGGTATTCCCAGGATTTCCAACTCACCATCTATTTTCCAATTTATATACTTTGTATAAGCCTTGAACGAAGTGAGCCATGTGCTTACAGTTGCCTTATTCTTTTTACCGCGACAACGATGCGAATCTGAATCATTCAAAATACGCTCCCCGTATTTTTCTATCACTTCGATATACGCATACAACAAATTGATATTATATTCATGTGCCGATATCCGCGCCTCAATATCAGAATAGTTCGGTGACTCAAAAACGTCTCTCAGATTCTTGAAAAGCTTGTCATCTTCATCAAACAGCATAGCCGCAGCATTTTGTATATGATATACATAGGCTTTGGCAGTGCTGATACTCAGTCCTTGTGAGTTGACCATCCACCGTTTGAAATTTTCGCTGTCATAAGGCACCTCGTTTTCTCCAGAAATTGACCACTGGGGATATTTTCTTGTCCTTGCCATAATCTATTTGTTTTGCTGCAAAGATAACGCTTCCGGATAACTTAATAAATTAAGACCTTGACGGTTTTGGCCATAACTTTAGAAACGTGATAAATACGCAAGCGCGTATGTCCTCTTCCATATCATTCCTAAAGATACATACACTCACCCTTGGTATGTAATTAAGTTCTACTAATAGATTAATAAGTCTTATCTCGTAGGTTGTTGCCTTTGATATTTGAGAATAGGGTATCCTCAATCCTATATCAATACGCGTTCCGTCGCCATTGCCGATTTCTTGTCTGAGACTTGCCAATGCTTTCTGGAAATTGACCTCGAATTCTACATCTACATCGATATCCGTTATGTCATTGACTGGCCACGTCTCAATGTCATCCAGGTCCACATCTACATAATCAAATGTGTGAACACCCTCGCAGATATCGTTAAAGCAGCTATCAAATTCAGTGTTCCAATTACTGTTGACAAATTGATAGTCATCCGGATAATACAGTCTATGGAATACTATTGAGATTTCAGACATATTATATGTGTCTGATAAAAAAGACATTATCCGGTCTTGGTCTGCATGGTAAATGCGCATCGTGATTTTTGAATGACTTTCAACTCGCATTCTGCTGAAATCTACAGCCTTCTGGAGAGATAACGTTTCAGGGTCGAAATTATATATTCCTATATGCTTTATGCGTTCTTGTACTTCTTCAGGATCATATAGGTCGTCACATAATTCCTTTTTTAAGCAAACTAAGGATTTTGCGACCTTATTCCTTTGAGCCAATTCCTCTGAATTGTATCCCTTACGATTTTGGATACCACACATATCGTCATCCTCATTATCGTCCAGATTGTATTCATCACCATATAGGGGTTTATAAATGTCTTCTTCCTCATTATCACCATCATCCGATTCCATTGATGCCATGTAATCACAATAGGCTACATAGGGATTCGCATACTTGTCGATTTCTTCACATACATCATCCGGTAATGAGGTCTCATAGATGTTAAAATCCCGTGTCGTTTCATGCCGTTCCTTAGAAGAGGCTTTCTCAAAATCGTTGTTGTCAGATTCGTGGTGTGCCATTGTTTCTTTTTCGATTTTCTCTTTTTCTTCCTTCTCTCTTTTACGTTTCTTGTAGGCGGCATATTCTTCTTCTGGAGTCGGAAAATAGTCAGCCAGGGGGTCTTTTTCTTTTGTCATATTATTTATTTTTGATGTTAACGATTAGTGTAAATCCTTTGCCGGTTTGGACACCCGGATAGTTTGCTTTTATCCAAGCCTCCTGAAGTCGGCGGTCTGTCATATATTGGGTATATGTTCAGGCCTCATCCGCTGAACAAGTTATGACTCTATGGATAGTCTTGACACCGTTAAGCTGATAGCTTCCTTTGAATGTCACTTCCATCATACACAACTATGCTTCGGGATTTTCATGAACGGATACGACAATCTTCTCGATGCGGTTGCGGTAGTCCTTGACAAACTGCTTGCTACGTAGATTGTTGTAAAGATTCGCTCCCGTGATTTCTCTTTTTGTATTGTTCCACTCCTTGGTTACAACTGTACTACCGAAGATGTGGTAGTGGATGTAACACTTGCCGTCGGTTTTCAGGGTTTCAATCACCGCTTCCTCCGAAGGAATGAATTCAAGAGGACAAGCACCCCTATCTGCCGTCTGCTTTTCCGGCATACCGTAGCGGAGCACATTTGAAGATTTAGATTTTGTATGGGTACCCTTGTCAAATGCTCCATGATGTTTTGAGCAAAGAATTTTCACGGTCTTGTGCAGAGGTTGATGTGCATCGTGATATTTCCGGAGAAATTCATTGATATCAACCTCAACGATTCCGGCTGCGTTCTCACAGCCTTTGAGGATTTCAACGGCCATTCCTCTACGATTATAACCGGCTGCATGGTTGTGCGCAGTCTGTAGCACATCCGAACATTCGATTCCGTCCTTGCCCTTGTGCTGACAGCCGCCCACCATTTCTTTATATTCTTTTGTGTACGCTTCAACCGCCTTGGTCAGGAGTGTTCCTCCAAAGAGAGTGATAAACTCTTCGATAGTCCCTATGAATTTTGCCATAGTAATATTGGTTTTAAGGTTTCCCGCCCTCCCGGAAGATGTTTGAATGCGAAAGCGTGAGAGCCGCTTACGTCATCTTATCCGATTAGGTGTCTGCAAATACCCGGAGCAATAAGATAAGTAGCTGACCCTCACGCCATATTTGGTATGGCGCGAGAGTGCCTACCTCATCCGTTGCCCTCGTTTGAAATTTTGCAGACTTCAATCGGCAAGACTCAGTAAGACACTTTCGTGTTTTCTTTATGTCCGCTGAACCGATGTTCAACACTGCAAAATTATCTAAATTTCAGGCTTGCTCCAAATATTATGCTATCTTTTATTTTTTAAGAGCTTGACAGAGAGGCTATTTATGTTATACGGCATATTATTCTAATACAGAGGTCAGATTTTTTGCGCTTTCCACCCTTGCATCTCGCTCAAAAGAACCCAAATATGCCTGTGTTGTTCTTATGCTCGTATGTCCCAGTTGCTGGCTTATATACGAGACTGGGACACCTTTGCGGTTAAGGATTGTGGCGAACGCAATCTTAAATGAAATAGCCGTGGTCTGACATTCATACTCTACATAACCCTCTTCAACAACGAAAGGCAATGAGGAAAGAAAATTTTTATGTGTTTTTCGATAAGAAGAGCCGACTCTTATATCGGTTTTGATTAAGTACAGACGATGCGGATACTATTTGAGTTTATACCTGAGCAGTTTGCCGCAGTTGTCGGTCAACTCTTCTATTATCCTGCGACATAATGTTTCCGGCAGTTTTATCTTGGTGCCGACCGCTAAGAAATCCGAGATTGTCGGATGTCCTGTGCCGTTGACCGATGTGGCGTGTTCGCCGTTGTAACCTTCCGTGCATAGTGTAAGGTCGTATGCCGGGGCAATGTGCCATCGCCATTTCCCCAAAGAGTCACGGCGCACTATGAAACTGAAATTCTTGCAGTGGTCATCCTTGTTGTCGGTAAGATAGTTGAACACCATGCGCCGGAACATCTCCTCGACATCTTTCGGATTCTGTGTCAGAAAACCTGTCAATGCAAGCAGATTGCTGTAGTCAAGAATCGGATTGCCAAGGGATATACAGAGCAGTCCGCCGGCAGTGGCGGTATGCAGCCGTTCACCGGATTGCGTCAAGTCGAAACGGCGTGAGGCAAAATATTTGCCATTAACCAGTTTGAAATCAGGAACCGTTATCCCACACTTTCGAGCTGTCTCGTTGTAGATATATTCCTGCTCACCGATGTTCTTGGGGTCGTAGGTGTGCCGGAACTTCACAAGCCAGTGACCGTCACTGTCCGAAAACACCGCCTTCGGTCTTGCTCCACCACTGTTGCCACTGTTGAAAAGCAGGAGTTCGGCATCATCGTCCTGCCGTTCCCGAAGCACGTCCAATGCCTTTTGCTGGAGCATATCAAAATCATCGGTTTCCTCTCCAGTCACAATACTTGATACAGGTGCGTATGTCAACGCGCCCATGCCTCCGCTGCCTACAATGCTCAGCCTGTCGAGTGCTGACAGGTCAGAATCATTTATCCCTTCACGGAGCAGAGCCTTATGGAGCAGATAACGTCCATAACCATCCGGGAGGCTGTCCTCGAAAATACCGAAATCACCGTTGAACGGTGTCGGCTTGGCTATGAACATACCCGGTTTCAACGGCAACTCCAGCGGAGAGATGCTGAAACCGTCGGCGAGCCATTCCCTGTCGTATTCAAAGACGCAGAGACGGTTGTCGGGTGTAAGCGACATCATGCCGACATTGCGGTCATGGTATCTTACGGAAAGTCGGTCAATCTTCTTCATCGGCGTGGGGTTTACGGTTATATGCCTTCTTCTTGCCGGTATTCTTGCGTATCTGTGTGAGCTCCTCCATTGTGGAATACTTGGGGGCGGCGAAAATGTCGCGCATTTCTTGCAGATAATTCATAGAGATGGCAAGAAGTATCAGATTCTTCAGAGATATGAGTCCTTTCTGCTCGAAGCGTGTTATATTGGCGAGAGCCACGCCTGATTTCTCAGCCACAGCCTCCCGTGTCAAGCCACGCTCCACCCGCCTCCTGCGAAAATCATCCGCCAACCTGCGGGCCACATCGTCAGCATCGGGCAATGCAAAACCGTCTAATACCGATAACATATTATCTGAATTATCCATATTCACTCAATTACTGATTAAATATTATCAATTACAAATATAGTGATTATTCCTTATACGGGCAAGCCTATATGGGCATATTTCATTTATAAGACATACAAATCCGAGGAGAAATTGTTAGAGCGTTCTTTAAAATTTCGCGGTCGTAGGGAACGCGTTCTAAAACCCGAACCAAACCAAAACCGGAAATGTTGGGAAATATTGTCTTGACTATTAGAACCGGTATTGAATAGAGGCGAGTATATTGCGAGGCCGTATCCCGAAGTGGTGTTCGGAGCGTGAGAGTGTGCCGTAGTTGACGTACTCGTAGCTGTGCCGGTTGAGCAGGTTGTTGGCAGTGAGCGATAGACGGACTTTGTTGTTGAGACGCCATACAGCCGAGGCATCAAGCAGTATGAGGTTGGCGGTATTGCCTTCGGGGAAACGGGTCAGGAAATGCTCCGCACCGACTGTAAACTGCACATAATCGTTGGGGATTATGGTGGCAAAAATATTTTGCCGGAATGTATGGTAATCGTTGGCTTCGCCGTCAATTTTCAGCTTTGAGAACCCATAGCTTGCCTCATAGTTTGCGGAAAACCATTTTGTCAGGCTTCCTTTGAAGTATGGTTTTACCCCTGCGTTAATCTGGCGGTAAGGGATCACTGTATTGTCGCGCATTGATGATGCGGTTGATAGCGAGGCATCTATATCGCAGCCCATAACCATTTTGCTATGTCCAAGACCTTTGCTGAAACCGCCTTTGGCGTACCATGAGTTGCTGTGATTCAGTCTGTCGGCGTATGTGGAGACTATGAAGTCCCCTATGAACAACTGGTTTGACATCATAGGGTTGCGGGCGTGGTTATATGTAGCTGAGAGATTGAAAAACATTGACTTCAGCGGATTGCGGTAGCGATAGGAGAGCGATGCTGCAACTTTCTGTGAATATTTGTCAGGATTCTCGGCAATGAAAAGGTTACGGTAGTCCGAAAGCACGGGAGCCGTGATGTTCAGATGAGGTTGCGGACTGCTAAGGCTATAGACCATTGATCCGGAAATATCTGATTTTGCTGTCAATTGCCGCTTGACATACAGACGCGGAGATGTGTTGATGTAATCATGCTGACCGGTGACAGAGTAATGTAACCATTTCACCTCGGAGATTGTACATCTCGACAGGCAAGGTAAAATCAATAGCATACGAGGACTCTGTAGTATCAATGACATCAAGGACACTGCCAGTTGTATCGTTGACAGTAAATTCTGCCACAGGGCTATTGGCGTAGAGCGACTCGGCGATAATTTTACAGGGGGAAGTTGAGGCGTAGTCACAGTCGGCCATGCCGGCACGCAGGGTCACTTTGCCATTGTAATCCACAGTAGCTGTCTCAGGGTTCGTGGAGCGCCAGAATACGTAAGGTAAGGTTCTCCGGATAAAGCTTGGCCGATAGCTCGAACGTATCACCTGCGGAACCGATGATTGCTTTGTCACCTTCGACTTTGAGCTCTGTTGGATTTATAGTCGAATATATATTATTGAGGTTGTTGAATTTATTCCAGCAAGAATAAGATAAAAGATATGCTGTTAAATTACCCTGAAGAATCAATTTGCCATTATAGTTGCTGAAGATATCGTTGAAGGCTGACGGAGGTGTCATTGCGGTTACAGCTATATTGTCTGCCGGACAACCGTCAAAAGCGTTCTTGCCTATGCGCATAAAAAATCGTGATGACATGTGATTTGGAGCTTATCGTATAAATGATTAATTTTGCATTCAGAAGCCACCGGATTTTAATAATCGTGTAATAAGAGCTTGTTGATTCTTTCAACGGGCTCTTTTTATGTTGTGGAGGCGTTTCCCTAAATAATAAATGACACATGGAACAAAGTTTTGGTAAAAAGTATCTGGTCTATCTCTATCTCTTCCTGGGAGCATTGGCGGCTTTCCCCCCCTTGGTCACGGATATGTATCTTCCGGCTCTTCCGATGATGAAGATGGAGTTCCGGGCCACGACTTCGGCTGTCCAGATGAGCCTGGCTGCCTGTATATTGGGATTGGCGGCAGGACAGTTGGTCTTTGGCCCGTTCAGCGATAAATGGGGACGTAAGCCACTCCTCAAGAGCGCGTTGTTATTGTTTATAATCGCCACAGTGGCGAGCATCTTCTCCACTTCCATTGAGGCGTTGAATGTGTTCCGCTTCTTCCAGGGGCTTGGAGGGGCAGGCGGCGTGGTCTTGTCGCGTTCGGTAGCGACAGACTGTTACAGCGGACGGGAACTTGCGAAGACATTGGCGGTAATCGGTGCAATCAACGGAATCGCTCCTGTCACGGCTCCTGTGATTGGAGGGTTGTTTTCCGAGTCGATAGGATGGAAAGGCATATTCTGCATACTTCTTGCAATCGGCGTCTTGCTGTATGCGGTGTCTGTGCCTTTCCGGGAGTCCCATCCCTCCACGAAGCGTTATGAGGGTTCTCTCGCAAGTCTGTTCACACAGGTTGGTAAGTTGCTTTGCACCCCGGCCTATATGCGTTATGTTTTGATTTTCGGCATGGCTAACGCGGTTCTTTTTGGCTATATATCTTCGGCGTCGTTTATCCTTCAGAATGATTTCGGTCTGTCGGAACTCATGTTCGGCATATTGTTCGGAATCAATTCCATGGGGATAGGCGCCGGGTCTATGCTGTCTCTCAGATTGCGGAATATAGCCAATGCATCCCATATCGGGTGCACCGGTATGTTTGTCTGCTCCTTGCTTCAGTTGTGTTGCTATTTTCTTGGCATTGGTTTCTGGGGATATGAGATACTTGTGTTTGTAATGCTGTTCTCGGTAGGGATGGTGTTCACATCCGCCACGACATTGGCCATGACGGAAGGGCGCGCGATGATCGGGTGGGCGTCTGCTGTTGTCGGCGCTACCGGGTTTATGTTTGGCGGCATTGTCACTCCATTGGTGGGAATAGGTGAGATACAGCTTTCTACATATTGTGTCATGGGGTCATGTTCTGTGATGTCGATCCTTCTTTCTTATATTGTCTATAAGCGCAGGCCAGCGGTGGCGTGAGAACGCAAAGGGAATCATCCATGGAGGAAGATTCCTGTAAGGAGGAGCCTTGAATGGGATTCCCATTCAAGGTTTTTTTAGTATGACGGGCATGTCAAACATCTGTGGTGAAAGTCCACGCAGGGGCGTAGTTGCCGACGAACCCCAGA
>JAIDXM010000020.1 GCA_029058745.1 Muribaculaceae bacterium | reverse complement strand
GGAAGCCCAGCGGCAAGGGGGCTGAAAGCCTCCTTTGAGCGGCGATCCGGCTTTTCAAATGCAAACATAGTGACTAAGTATTATAAGAAGCTTAAATTGCCACACTCTCTAATATTACAACTTTTAACCATGTCAAACCATTGGCACCAATTCACCTATAGGGACACATCGAGGAGCAGCTACCTGTCTTTCTGTTTGAAAATCAAGGGGAGGAACTCATTAAGACATCTGCGCCATGTCAGCCATTCGTGATGTGTCCCTTCTGATGAATAATATGTATGGTTTATACCGGCATCGGTCAATGCCTCGCTGATTTTGTCACTTCCGAAATTCTCTTCTGTCCCCATACCAAGGAAAAAGGTATGGACTTGCGAGTTAAATTTTTCTGCATCCTTAAAAATTCCGTCATAGGCATTCTCAAGTCCGTCTGAGAGGAAGAAGAGAGCACCACTGAAAGCCCCGATATGGGAAAACTTGTCAAGATTTCGGAGAGTGGTCTGAAAAGTCTCATGACCGCCCCACGACAATCCGGCCATGGCTCTGTTATCGCGGTCAGTAAGCGTCCGGAATGTACTTTCGATAAAGGGAATAAGCTCATTAAGCATTATCGGAGTGAATGATGCCCCAAACTCATCGCGAGTCTCACCGGGACGTGCGCCGAAAATATAACCGCAGTTGCCATAGTCCATGACAACAATCATAGGGACACACTTACCTGACGCAATCTGATTGTCCAGAATATTTGCCATCTTTCCCTGCTGATGCCATCCGCGTTCATCCTCCCCCATCCCATGCTGAAGATACAACACAGGATAATGCCGCGACGGGTTAGTCTCATATTCGGCAGGAGTATATACAAAACAACGGCGATCGGAATTTTCAATTTCAGAATAATAGCGACATTCGCGCACCTGGCCATGAGGTATATCCTTATCAAATGTGTAATAGGCCGCCACAGCCGTATCTTCAGGAATCTCTATGCCTCCTACCATACGCCCGCACCCATAGAAAGCCTCACTCGAAGGGTCAACGACACTCACGCCATCGACAACTATGAAGTAGTAGTGGAAACCGACGACAAGAGGCGACGTGACCACGGTCCAATGACCATCCTCACCACGCTTCATGTCATATTTCTTTCCGCATATATCGACCTTGACATCATTTGCTTCCGGTGCATGTATCCTGAAATGGGCACAATTCCGACTATCGACTCTCGGATAAGATGCCTGCGGAATATTGGTCTTAGCCACGAACGACTCATCGCCTGTTCCATAAGTCGGGACTGCGGACACTCCAGATACGATAAGTAAGAATGCTGTAATTATTGTCCTCATAACTTCTATTTTAATTCCCAGTAATCAAAATTAAACAAATCGTCGCCATCGCCCTCAAAAGTGAAATAAAGATCATGGACACCCTTCACCCTCTCAACTTTACATGAAAGCAAAGAATAACTGTCGTCCGAGCCTGTTGAATCAATCGGTAGCGTGCCAATAACAACCCCATCCTTCGAATCAATTCTCACCTTAATGCGGGAACCATCTTTAATTGACGCGACGTTGGCTAAAAATTTCTTCGCTCCTCTTTTGCCGAAATCAACTCCACGAAGACAGATGTATTCCCCGTTGTCGATACTTGTAACAACCATGTTTCCCGCTCCTCGGGGACGGGTTTTCAAGCCGAACCCCCATGCCATTGTTTCGGCCTCAACCTTACGGAACGGATTGAAGCACTCTATTTGTCTAATCTCGATGTCTTTCCAGTATGGAACTTCCCTGATTGTACCATCGGCATTATATTCCATTTCAGCGACATTTACCGAGCGGCGTTCATGATGGTCGGATGTTTCAAGACGCAATATGTCATAGCTGTGGCCAAACACGTATGTCTTTCCCTTATAGTCTGCGATCCCCGGATGATTGCCACGCGTACGCTCTGTCGGTCTCATGATATAGCCCTTGCTTTCCCAAGGGCCTGTCGGACTATCGCTGATGGCATAGCCTATACCCTCGGGACAACACGTCGATGCAAATGCAAGATAATAAAAGTCTCCTCGCTTGTAGAGCCACGGACCTTCCTGATAGTGTTCAGGCACACTACCAAATTTATGGATATCGCCTGAATATGAAATCATATCTTCATTAAGCCTGACATAATAGAGATTTGGATTGCCCCAATACATATATGCCTGCCCGTCATCATCAATCATGACAGTGGGGTCTATATCATCCCAATGCTCCTTCTGCCATACAAGAGGCTTGCCTATAGGGTCTTTAAACGGCCCGTATGGAGAATCTGCCACCAGCACCCCTATCCCATTACCGTGAATCGGACAATACATATAGAATTTCCCATTCCGCTCCACTACCTGAATGGCCCATGCTCCATTGTCCTTATCAACCCAACTGAAATCCTTCAATGAAGCCACCGCACCGTGTTCGGTCCAGTTGACCATATCTGTTGATGTGTATAGTAGCCAGTCCCTCATTTTAAAGCCATATCCTTGTGCATCATCCTCGTCATGGGATGTATAGAGAAATATTGTGTCATTGTGGACCATCGGCGCAGGATCCGCATTATATTTCGTCTGGATTATGGGTAACTGTCCATACACTCCGGATGTCAGTCCGAGGTAAAATAACGATATTGCTAAGAATTTTTTCATATAGCCTCAATCATTGATATGTATGGACTTATTCATTCTCCGGAGATTGTCTGAATTTTTCCATCCCCATCGTGTGTCAATTCACACACTTTAAGACTCCTCAGCCATGACTTTCCGCCGGAAGGCACACTGTCATGATGGAAAAGATACCATTTCCCTTCATATTCCACGATACTGTGGTGTGTAGTCCACCCGACTACAGGTGTCAGAATCACACCTTGATATACGAACGGCCCATAAGGATTGTCACCGACGGCATAACAGAGAAGATGGCTGTCGCCGGTAGAATACGAGAAATAATACTTTCCATTGTACTTGTGCACCCATGAAGCCTCAAAAAAACGATGTGGGTCATCGGCTCTCAGCGGATTGCCGGAATCATCCGTCACAACAACTGGGCGGGGTTCCTCGGCAAACTGGAGCATGTCGTCGGAAAGCCGCACACATCTGCTGGGAAGCGACGGCGCGTCCCCTTCCGGAAGTTCCGCAGATTCAAGAGCCTTGTTGTCGCGATAACGCTGAAGCTGGCCTCCCCACAATCCACCGAAATACATATAGTATCCGTCATCCTCCTTCAGCACACAGATGTCGATAGAGTAGCTTCCTCTAACAGGGTCCGGCTGCGCCACAAACGGTCCTTCCGGCCTATCTGCCACAGCAACGCCTATACGGAAAATGTCGTTTCGGTCTTTAAGAGGAAAATAAAGATAATATTTACCGTCTTTCTCGACACAGTCGCAATCCCAAAGCTGGCGTCCGGCCCATGGGATATCAGCGATGTCAAGTGCCTTACCATGATCTGTCACAGTTCCGGTCATCGGATCGCCATCTATCGACAACACATGCATGTCTTTCATGACATACTGGTCGCCGTTGTCGTTCTCGACGTTCTCACATTCCCAATCGTGCGATGGATAAATATATATCTTGCCGTCAAACACATGTACACTCGGGTCTGCCATATAGTCGGCAGGAAAAAGATATCTTTTCTTAGGGTTTATCACATTCATATCAATAAAAATGTCATTCTACAATTTTTCACTTATCAGATGCCAACTCCTTCACCATAAAAGGCTTCAACTTGTAATTCCTGTCGAATGGGAGAGGATAGTCTGTCCTTCCGTGCATAGGAAAGTCGTTTTTCCACGACATACTGTCATGTGTGCCCCACCATGTGACACGCGATATCACATCGGAATGCTTCTTATAGAGGGCAATCACGGAGTCCATGCGGCTGTTCCAGCGGTCGCTCACTTCTTGAGGAAGTCCGTCTGTATATGGGTCCATATCTTTCCTGAAATCAACATTGTCGCTTATGTCGGCCCCAAAATGCACTGTAGGCAACGCCGACATGTCAAGCTCCGTAATCATCACATGGCATCCTGTGGAGCCGAATGCCTCTATCGACTTCTCATATTCCCCGAGGTCAGGGTAATCCATTCCGATGTGGCTCTGCATGCCGATTCCGTCTATCCTTATCCCACGCTCTTTCAGATTGCCTACAAGCTTCACATAAGCATCGCGCTTTCCGGGAAGGAACATTGAGAAATCGTTGATATACAGTTCAGCGTCAGGATCTGCCTCATGAGCATATTCAAACGCCAACGGGATGAATTCCTCTCCAAGTATGTCATAGAACGGTGTCTTGCGATAGCTCCCGTCATCCTCGATGGCCTCGTTGACCACATCCCATCCCATGACACGGCCCTTGTAGCGTCCGACCACCGTGTGTATGTAGCTCCGCATTCGCTCCTTCAGCACATCAGCGCTGACATATCTGCCAACACTGTCAAATGGGAACCATTGTGCAAGCTGGGAATGCCACACAAGAGTGTGACCTATGATTTTCATACCTCGGTCTTCACCATATTTCACGAATCTGTCGGCGTCATCCCAGAAAAAGACACCCTCCTCCGGCTGTAGCTCCTCATTTTTCATACAATTCTCGGCTACTATGGAATTATAATGGAGTGAGACTATTGAATCAGCCTTCTCGTCAATACCGTTCACCACACCGGCGGGAATCGCCGCCCCTACCAGGAAATCATCCTTGAAATGTTCTTTCATGGTGGCAACCTCCGTTTTTCCAGTCCCGCAACTTATCTGCGACATGGCCACAATCGCTGTCCCCAATAATATAGTTCTCATATATAATTATCTTTTAGCTATAATTATCTTTTAGTTGTTTCTCTCTTCGATTATACGGTTGATTTCATCAATCCGGTCATCATCAAGTTCATATCTTGAGATGATAAACATGGCCGCGACAAGAAGGATTGCCGGGATAACGGCTACAAGCCACAATATCCCCTGTTGAGCAAACAATGTCTGCGTCTCCGACATGTTGTCGAATCCAACGAAAGCAAGCACAAGACCGGGCACGACACCTCCGAGAGCCATCCCGGCCTTATAGAATATGCCAGTCAATGCGTTCACAATTCCGGAAATCCTTCTGCCATGCTTATACTCCCCATAGGATATGACTTCCGGGACAAGAGCCCACATGTAGCCTGTCGCGACTATGATTCCCGTGGATTTTACAAACTGGGCTATATAGACCAATCTCATCTGCCTCAGCTCCGGAATCATCGACACGGCATAGAGCATAGCCATCCCCACCACTGCCGTGACAAGGAATATGTAGAACATCCATTTCTTCCCAACCATCCTTTTTATAGGCGGGATGAGAGGCATGAAGATGAATGCCGGAAGTGACCCGAGTCCCATGAAAATTGAAAGTTCTCCGGCTGTGCCATGCATATTGTAGTTGATATAGTAGGCACCCGCAGAGTTTCCTATTGCCATCATAGCGAATGCGGTTATAAAGAAGAAAGCCAGAATCCTCAGTGGACGGTTATGGACGAATTCCATCCAGAGGTCGGAAACCTTGACATTTTCTGTCTCTTTTTTGTCCATCACGACTCGTTCTTTACACTGTGAGAAACAGAAGAGGAGCAAAATTAGACCAATGCCCCCGTAAAGAGCCATGGTGTTGAACCACGCCCCATCGTGCAGCGAGAGATCGCTGCCTTCCGAGGGATCGAACATCCTAAGCACCACCGGGATGCCCATTCCCACGGCAAGACCGCCGACATTCGCCATGAACATCCTGACGGAAGTGAGCTTCGTGATTTCCGCAGTGTCTCTTGTGAGAGAGGCGTTCAACGCTCCATAAGGCACATTCACCAATGTGTAGCACATGGAAAGACCGACATAAGTGACATACGCATACACGAGCGAGCCTGAGAAGCCGTTCCAGAAGCATAGCAACGCGAAGCCGGTGAGCGGGATGCCTCCCAACACCAGATATGAACGATACTTTCCATATTTAGGGTCGTGCTTATCCACATAAGTTCCCACCAAAGGGTCCCATATGACATCTATTATACGAACAATAAGGAACATTACTGCGGCCACAGCCGGCGAAAGCCCATATACGTTGGTATAAAAAAACAGAAGATACATACTGATTGTCTGATAAATCAGATTCTGTGCAAGGTCGCCGGAGCCGAAGCCGACACACTGCAACATAGAAAGTTTATAGAAACCTTTCGATTCCGATGTTTTCCCGGTATTCAATGCCAATTCCATTTTATTGTTTATATGTTATTGTTTTTTCTATTCGCTCGACACGTCCAAATCCGCAATCCGCTCTGACTCGTTGGCGGATTCAACTGACGGAAGGATACCCATCAAAGCAAGCGCCGACTCTGCATATCGGTGTCCAAGTTCCCTGTAAGCCGAAGCCGTGAAATGGAGTCCGTCTCCATTCTGTGGAAGACCCTCCGACGAGATAATCCTGACACATGGAAGTTTTTCAGGCAACGAACGTATGATACAGTTCATATCTCCGCACACTCCTCCCATCTCTTTCGACACCAACTCTCCTGCATACAAAGGTATGGACTGCTGTGGGAGTCCCAGATCAGAAAGGATATCCTCATATAGCCTCTTCACCTTTCCACACCACAATGTGTCACCGTTGTTAGACTCACCCTGATGCAGCAGTATCCCCTTTATGACACCTGCCTCCTTCGCCTTCTTGGCACACGCTATCAGCCGGCCGTAAGGATAATCGCCATAAAAATGCATATAGTCCTGAAACCATTCCGCCTCTCCGGAGAGCGTAAGCGGATCATAATCCTTTGAAAGATGCTCTATTCTACACCCCCCTATCGCCACCGACACGACACCTACCTTGACATTCCCGGGAAGACGCTCCACCATGGCGCGTCCGAAATAATCCATCGGGGTGAGTCCTGTGGATTCCCTCACCAAAGGAGGTTCGGCCACATACCACTCCCCTATCTTTCGTTCAGGTTTCATGTAGTCAACAGTAGCCATCACTCTGAAGCGTCCATCCACATCTCCCATATCTACCGGCTCGATACGCGCATTCCCCTCCATATTTGACTGCCCGATACAGATGTAAATATGGAAATCCGGATCCGTCTGTGCCAATGCCGACAGTGATGTAAATAGCGCCAGCATACCTGATATGATATGTCTTGTCCTTATCATAACTATTCCTACTCCTCTTCACTCTACAATTATTATCTAACTCACAGCCTCTAAATAGACTACGCACTATACAATAGCGTAAATCCGACTGAGAAAGAAGCGACGACAATTGCCTATCGCCTTTCGCCTATCGCTATCGCTTGAATGTCCAGTAATCGATATTAAAAAGCTTAGGACCCTTGCGTCCTATGAACATGAAATATACATCATGGACTCCCGACACTCCTGCTTCTGCATCCCTCTCTATATACCGCCAGTTTTCCCAGCCTCCGGTGCCACTCACGTCAAGCAGAGCAGCAACTTTCCCGTCAGGACTGTCAAGCCTCATCTCTATCTGGCCACCGCGAAGCGCGCTCGCCACAGAAGCTCCAAACTTCCTGAGTCCATCCTCTCCGAAATCAACATTCGACAATTTCACATAATCTCCGTCATGCACCTCCGACACATAAAGGCCTGTGCTGTCATTAGGTTCAGTGCTTACTCCCCGCGACCATGACATTGTCTCAGCCTCCACACGTCCATACGGATTGAATGTCGCCACTGCCGGTGCCCCTGCCTGGGAGGGCATAATCTCAGGAAACGAGCCGTCAGCATTATACTCGAATGGCTCCACTGCTATGCTGCGTCCGAATCCTCCCCCTCCTGGGAGATTCCCGGTGTGATAGAAGAAATAGGATTTACCCTTGTAGTCGGCCACACCGCAATGATTTGTAAACGAACCGGTGTCACACTGTGGCATAATCACACCCATGTATTTCCACGGCCCAGTGGGCTTGTCACTGACCGAGTACGAGATATTCTCTGGTATGCCTCCTGCGGCATAAAGCATATAATATATGCCGCCCCTTTTATAGAACCATGGTCCCTCTGTATAGGTGGATTTATACTTTTTGTCAGGCTCCATCTCCACAAATTTAGGCTTCCCGAACCCATCCGGGGTCTGCTCCACCATCTTGATTTCGCCTTCGAAAGATACCATATCCTCGTTAAGCTTCACATAATATAGGTTGGGATTACCCCAATAGAGATATGCCTGGCCGTCGTCATCTATGAACACCGTCGGATCGATATATGCCCAGTCGCCATCAACAAGCGGCCTGCCGATGGCATCCTTGAACGGTCCCGTCGGTGTGTCTCCGACAGCCACACCGATAGCCATAGCCCCGGTGAGTTTTGAATGTAGAGGCACATAGAAATAAAATTTGCCATCCCGCTCCACACACTGTGGAGCCCAGGCTCTGTCATCGGCCCATTCAAAATCCTCTATGGCAAGCGGCGAACCATGGTCAGTCCAGTTAACCATATCAGCCGTGGAATACACACGCCATTCCTGCATCCAGAAAAAATCAGCGTTGTCTTCGTCATGGCCGGTATATACATAGAGACGGTCGCCATATACCATTGGAGCCGGATCGGTGGTGAAACATGTCTGTACAAAAGGATTCTCACAATGCATGACCCCCATGGGAAGCCATGCCATCAGCAACGATAGATATCTCTTGGAAATTCTCATTTATTCTGTTATTAGGGTTATATCTTTATCAAGGGCAGAAATGAACACTTCAAAGTCTATGGATTCTTATGGGAATGAGAAAACCGGAGAGGTTCTGGATGAACACGATCACATCCTGTCCCCTCTCCGGAGACATTGTCAATCAAACTATCATTTACACAAACTTAATAATCAGAAGGCTATCTTCTTTCCATTCACGATATAGATTCCACCGGGAAGTGTGTCAAGGAGAGAGGTGTCGTCACTTTCAAGCACTTTTATACCCTGAAGGTTATAGACCACCACACGGTTCTCCCGGGGAGCGACAACCTCTTCCGCACCGGATGTCCTGGCGGTGTAAAGCTTCACATTGGAGATATACATTGTGCCCACATATTTCCCAACACTGCACACCATACGGTCCGGTTCTTTGTCTCCCGACTTCAATGCCTCTCCATAGATGGTGACGTTTGTCCATTCGTCTGTGACATCGAATTTGCTCATTCTACCGCATCCGACATAACCATCCTGACATTGGAACTCAGTCGAGATTCCCTTAAAAGGAGTGCCTTTCACATCGAAATTCAGATAATAGGTTGTGCCGGGTTCATACGCCCTGTCAATCGCGAACTGTACGGCCCACTCATCCTTAGCTTCTTCATTCGAAATCTTCAAGCAAGGTTTCCCTTCTTCCTCAACGTTCTCAAAAGAGGCTCCCCATCCTCCGAATGTCTCTCCGTTACTGTCGAAATAGGACGCAAGCACATCTCCTTCATCAGGAGTCGGAATCGCAATACCTTCCTCGTCGTGAGAGACTTTGACCCATGCAATCTCTATGACTCCCTCATGGTTGCCTGGCTGGAGCACAAGATTGCAATTCGTGCCTCCTATACTTTGGAAAACCGTCTTTACATCCTGCCACTCTTCCGTGGCATTCACGCTGGAATTGATAACCTCCCCTTCTCCCCAGCCCCAACCCATGTTGAGGGTAAGCGCGCCGGCCTGGGAGGCCTTTATTCTCACTGTCGCCGTATAGTCTTTCCCGACTACAGTCTGAATCTGGTCGCCGATGAAGAACTGATACCATTCTCCAGGATATTCGGCCTTGAGCACCCCATCCACAATCTGAGGCTCATAACCCATCACATAGAACGGGAACTTAGCCTGTTCGGCAAAGTCTATTTCATAATCCACCAATGCCTCAGCATTCGCACTTACTGCCAAAAGACCGGTTGCAATCGAAAGTAAAAATTTTTTCATGTCTGTAAAGATTTATTTGTTTGAAATGAGTCCGGAGACAATAGAGACATCGCCTCCGGACTCTATGGATAACATCATATTCAATTGATGCCTGACCAATGGGCAGGCATCCGATATGCGCCGCCCTCAAAGGCTTCATGAATTCAATTCTCCTTAAGGCCATCAGCGAAACCTCCATAGGCAGGCTTGCGCTGGAAGTCAAGATTCCATAGGCCAATCGGCTCACCGCCACGCCATCCAGAATCGTCAGGGCTGTCTGTCTGCGCCCAATGGCATATGCCATATTGCTGAGCCACCGGAACAATCTCGAAATATTTCCCGACAATCCATTTGTAATGCTCCGCCATAAGCTTGTGTTGCTCCAATGTCACGTCGGCGGTCTTTATGGAGTTGCCGTTCTCATCGCAGATGCCCATGTCAAGCTCAGTGATTCTCACGAGCTTGCCCGTTTCGGCCATAAGCTTAAACATCTTGACGATATGCTCTTCCTTGCTCCTTTGGGTGGCAGGGTTGAGATGATAGCTGATGTGCATCTGGCTTCCGATACCGTCAATCTTGGTGACTCCATCGCTTTCCCATTGCTCAATCCATTGTATGAGGCTTTTCAGTTTCTGGTTGTCGTCCCAATCGCTTTCAAGGTTATAGTCGTTGATGAAAAGCTTGAGATCGGCAGGATTCCCACCATTTTCCTCGAAATATTGGCGGGCAAACCTGATAGGTACACGTGCGAAATTATCACCAAGGTAATCCTGCCAATAGAACTTGTTCGACACGTCGCCAGACTCTGTAGCCGCATGCTGGAGGTCGTAACGCTGGCCCCACGGTCCTCCCGAGATGGCCTCATTGACAACATCCCAAGCCGTCACATAACCCTTAGTCGCCTCCATCATACCTTTCACCCAACGTTCCATCTCGTCGGTCAACACCTGGGACTTCTCTTCGGGTGTGAGTTCTATGGAATTAGCGCTCTTCTCAATCTCAAACTTAACATCGTCGATATAGAAGAAACCTCCTGTCGGAGCTGACGAAAGGTTGAACGCTATCGACTGGCATCCTCCATCCTTGGCTTGATCTGCGGTGATAGCACCTGTCCAGCCGTGTTCCTGCCATGATGTGGTGGCGTTCAAAGTGCCGATAAATGCATAATGATGATACTCTCCGGGCGCGCCATGTGCCTGCGTATCTATATTGCGGGCATCGGTGCATCGATAACGGAAAGACACTCTTACCCTGTCACCTTCATTGAGCACAGTATTCGACTTTATGAAGAACTGGGCGTCATATGTCTCTGCCGGGTTGGAATTATATTCCGCGGCATACACCTTGCCAGTGCCTTCCGGGTCATCAACCACCTTTGCGGGAGAGTCTCCGAGTCCTGGCATACGGGAAATCAAGCCGTCGCATTCTCCGTCCTCGGCGTCTCCTCCGGAGATAAGTGGATAATACACCTTCATGACAGGAGTCTCAAGATGACTGATTTCCACATAACGGATCTGGAGAGTACCGACAAACTGACCTGATTGAAGAAGCACGAAGCCTCCATCGGTCTGGGATGTAAAATCGATCACCTGCTCCTCCCATTCGGTTGAGAATGGCACCTTGAATTCGGGTCCGCCGCCCCAGTCGCCGACCTTACACGACAATATCCCCTCGCCCGTACCTCTGACCATGATTTTAAGCTTGTAGGCCTTGTCCTTTACAATCGGCACTTCATTGGCAACATGATACTGCACCATCCAGTTATCGGAGGCTTCACTGTTGACAAGTTCAAAACATCCGTCTGCCGGATTAATCGATATGTTGGCCTTCACCTCGTCTGGAGCCCAGAAGCTGTATGAAGTCGCCTTGGAATAGTCCATGGTGTAGTCAACAACCTCATCTTTCTGACCGGGGTCAACATCCATCTCCCTGGGAGCGATAAGGCTGTTGAGCCACTTCACATTCTGCTGTTCATGCCAGCACAGCGTATGGCCGTAAATTTGCATCCCGGCACCCCTGGCCGCTTCAACAAACGCCTCCACCGTAGAGAAATTCATAGTCCCGTCATCGGCCACAATGGAAGCGTATTTCATCTCGTTACCGGCTGTCATCTGGTCGAAATTGGCGTTTGTCACACGGTAGGCGAGCGTCTTGTTGATGTAATCGGTGGCGCTCACCCCAGAACCCAACAGGAATCCCGGATGTTTTCCTCTGTCGATATATTCCTTGAGTGAACCATATGCGTCCAGATATTCATAATCGGCTATGCTCTGCGGCTTATCCACCTGATATAGGTCGATATTACTGTCGGCACATCCGGCCAACACAATGCCAGCGAGAGCCATCATTGATATTTTCTGATTGTTTTTCATTATCGGCGGCTTATAGGTTAATTCAACGTGAATGAGAATTCCTCAAGACGGTTCTGACGGCTTTGCATAACAAGGCTCTCCTCAGTGATTTGCCTGAATACGCCTTTTTCGCCCGTCTGCTCATTCTTTACATACTCTATCGTGTAGTCGTAAGACAGTTTCAGGAGATCTCTGTCCTTGTCCCCCCAGGCCTTGGGTTCACCCTTGTAGGTCCACGTGCCGCTACCTGTGGCGGCACATCCTTCACTCTCCGATGACACTGTCACCACACCATTGGCATCAATATCGAGAATCAACTCGCATACAAGAGTCTTCTCCCCTTTGTCTCCGTTGGAATCCACAATAGGCACAACCTTCGAAAAAGCGTAACCACACTTTGTCAGGCTTTTGGTGGTAAGCTCACGCAACGTCGCCTTCTCCCAAAGCTCCGTCTGACGGTTCACAACTGTCTCGACACCATCCTGGATGAGCTTGTCGGAACCTTTACTGAGCCACGCGCCATGATATTGATTCTTATATTTCACCGCATAAAGCACGTAATCCTGCGGAACCACGCTCCAGTCATCCTTCCTTACACGGTTGGGATCCGCCACACCGTCTTTCGGCTTGCCGGAAAGGATGGAGTCTGACGCGGATGTCAGTCTCACCGGAATCACGTAGTTGAGTCCTGTGCTCTTCGCGTCAGCGAAAAAGGCGTCGGTAAGATTAACCCTCACGCCACCGAGCACCTCCTTCTTTCCAATCACTATGCGGTCAGTGGTCATCGTGTAGTGAGACTCAGGCAACGGAGTCACTTTGCTTCCGTCGGAAAAGTACATGTTGTCGCAAAGCGACTCGTCAACCACAACCGTGGCCCAACGCTCCTTCTTGTTCTCGTTGACGCCTCCAAGAACGGCCTTTATCATTATGGCATGCTCGTTGTCGAGCGTATTGTCAACAAACTCCTCGTCTCCAAGCGTCACTGTGCGTATAGGCGACTGCTTGGCAAAATAGATAGTCTGATAATCGTAGGCCGGAAATTCGGCATCACCGTTGTGGCATCCTGTCATCAGGATGCCCAACGCGATTGCTGATATTGTCTGTTTTTTCATGTGAATCTGATGTTAAGTTTGTGGTGTTCACCATCCGGCATTCTGCTTTAGATTGCTGTATTTCAACACCTCTGAGTTGGGAATCGGGCAATAGATCATATAGTCGCGGAAATTGCGGCTCTCCACGTTTATCACATTGAAGACACCGTTTTCTATGCTGACCCCTTTCGCTGTCTCGTTAAGTTCCGACTTCCAACGGCGCAGGTCAAAAAAGCGGAATCCCTCGAAACAGAGTTCAAGTCGCCGCTCATTGCGAATCAGTGCACGCATGGCGTCCTTGTCGCCTTTTATGCTCTCCAGATAAGCGTCATCGTTTTCAAGCCCCACCCCGGCACGGTGTCTGATTTCCTTTATAACATCGTAGGCCGAATATCCTGACGTGCCTGTGCCCATAGGGCCCCAGGCCTCATTGGCAGCCTCCGCATAGTTAAGGAAAAATTCTGTGTATCGCATGCGCGCTGTATAATGCTTCCTGTTCACCTGCGACGCGGAATTACAGCTTACGTTCTGATTGAGAAGCTTCTTCATGTAATATCCGGTGCGGGTTGAAGTGGAAATCTTGCCAAGCCCGTCGTTGGTGGTGCCGTCTGCGGCCGTATATATCACAGTGTTCTCATGTCCGGCTTTCATGCCGTTGCAGAGAATATACAATGAAAGGCGGGGATCGCGACCGGCATACGGGTCAGACTCGTTGTAGCCGCTGTTGGAGTCGGATATGGGATATCCGTTAGCCATCGGGAACGCATCCACAAGGTTCTGTGTGGGATTCATGCGTCCGCTTCCATAAAGTGTCGGAGGGAAATGCTCCTTCTCCAGGTCATTGTTGTTGACGAGCTCGGAGCGCCACATCACCTCCGGAGGGCACTGTCCCGACGCATAGTTCTCAATCGCTGAGTCAGAATACCATGCCGCACCGGTGGGGTCAAGACCCTCGACACCGCCCACATGAGAAAGCACCTTGGCGTTATCCTCGGCCGCCTGCTCCCATGTGACGCCGCTCCCCTCGAACGCCGGACTCGCCGCCATCAGCGACGCCCGCGCTTTCACACCCTCAAGAATGCGGCCACACATACGCCCCTTGAATTTCTCTCCGAACACCCTCTCAAGATTGCCGGCGGAGACTCCGGGATAGCGGTCGCGCAGATTCTCGAAATAGGAGGAGCCATATTCTTCAGGAAGATACTTCAATGCCATTTCGATGTCGGAGTTCATGGCGGCAAGACACTCCTTGAGGGTGTTTCGCGGCAAATTGAAGTCGCTGCCTTCTCCCTCAGGCTCCGTCACCAACGGAATCCCAAGCAACTCTCCGGCATTGTCCTTTCCGGCGTGAGCCTGGAGAAGAAGAAACATATGGAAAGCCCTCAATCCATAGGCCTCCCCTATGAAACGGTCATGGAAGAGCTTGTTGGCCTCCTCGTCTTTTGCCCATGTGACTCTCTCAACATTAGCGAGGAAAAGATTACAATACTGGATGCCGCTACGGCAATTCTCCCAACGGTTGGCCGGATTGTTGGATGATGTCCATCGTCCCTCCGCTATCTGACGCCAGGAATTGCCGGCATCGTTGCTGACTGCGTCGTCTGTGGCAGGCTCATTCATAGCATACCCGGTGCTGTTGGCCAGATATGTATAGGCCACACCGAGAAGATTCTCAGCATATGACGAGTTCTGCTCAAGGAAGTCAATCGGGAGATTGTTCTCCACCACCGGCTCAAACACATCGTCGCAAGCCACGAAGCATCCGGAAACCAGCACGAGCATACCTGCTATAATTGATTTTTTCATGTGTCTGTCAGTTTTTAAAAATTAACTTTTACGCCAAAATTATAAGACCTTGTCTGAGGCATGGCACCCACAGCGGTCTCGCGGTACTTCCGCTCTTTGCTAATCGTAAGCAGGTCGTTGCCGTTTACAAAAAGCTGAAGACCTTTTACAAATTTAGAGTCAAACCACCTGTCGGGGAAATCATAGGTGAGCTGCACCTGGTTTAGATAGAAGGCATCCGATGAGAATGTCCAGAAATCGGATGTCACGAAGTTGAGATCTCCACCTTGGGTTGTAAGACGCGGATATGTGGCGGTGGCGGCGGTCTCCTTTGTCCATCGACCGCGGACAATGTCAGAATATTTGCCGTCGCCATACACCCAGGCCGACTTGTTGTCCTTGACAGCGGTTCCTCCGGCATTGCCTGTGCCTGCCACAAAAAGCGTGAAACCTTTGTAGCGTGCCGTAAGATTGAGGCCATATGTCCATGGACTCGACCAGCTGCCGATCTCAACCATATCACGGTAGTCGATTATGCCGTCATTGTTCATATCCTGATATTTCAGGTCGCCAGGCCTTGTGTTGTTGTTGATTACGGCGCTCCCGGCAATTTCCTCCTCGCTCTGGAAGAATCCGAGACAGTGATAGCCTCTGAGAGCATCGCTGTTGGCACCCTCAGTGCGAAGCCAGTCGTATTCCACGTTTTCGCTAATCTTGAGGTTCTTGCGCTTGGCATACATCACATTGGCACCGATTTCAAGTTCAAACTGGCCGAAATCCATCTTTCCGCTCGCTCCGAAATCGAATCCGCTGATGCGCTGTTTGTTATAGTTAATCCATGGCACAAATGAACTCTGGGGATAATATGTGGCGAAATAGCTCGGATAGAGTGTAGAAGCCTTCACGGGAAGCCCATCGACATCAGTAGTGAAGAAACTTCCGTTAAACCTCAAGGCTCCCTTCCACAGCGAACCATCAATTCCGACATTGAACTCCCTGCGCTTCACGAAAGTAAGCTCCCGGTTGCCTCCTTGGGTCGATAGGAACGTCTGCTGTCCTCCTGTCGAGCCGTCGCTCCACGACCAATAATTGCCATCGGCAGTGAATTTGGTGTCCCACAGATAATAGCGGGAATCAAAATCCTCATCTGTAATGTCGCCTGTTATGTCAATGTCCTGGAGAATTTGACCGTAGGTAGCGTTTACGCGTAGTTCGTCAACCACAGGGGAGTCTTTCAGCCATTCCTCCTTGCTGAGTCTCCAGCCTATGCTTCCTACAGGGGAGAATCCGTCGCGGTGTCCCGGAGCGAGAGCCGACGAATGGTTGATAGCCCCGTTGAACTCCGCATAATAACGGGAGTCATAGTTATAGGCCGCACGCAACGCCACGCTGGCGTTCGTCTTGCTGTGATAGCGACCTGTGAGGCTTCTCTTATAGATATGTCCAACGAGGGTGGCATCGATATTGTGAACGTCACCGAATGCTCGCTTATAGTCAAACTGACCGGTGAACATCATTGTCTGGCGTTCCGATGACGCACCGACTTTTTGGGTTCCTGTGCTAAGGTCTTTGCCATACTTTGTAAGTCCGGCTATCACATCCTTGCCGCCGTAATGAGTCCAGGTGGCCTGATATACGGCATACTCGTTCTCAATGGAGGTCACATAGCCCGTGTTGTAATCGACAGCGCCGCGTGCCGTGAAGGAAAGACCCTCAACCGCTTTGGTGAGATTGACTCTCACTCCGGCGTCAAACTGGAGCTGACGGGTGGTCTGCTTTGCATATCCCGCCGCATACATGGCCGCGAACGGGTTGGTCTGGTTCTCCTGTGTGCCTCCGAGAAGATATTTCCCGTCAATTATATACTTCGCGTTATTTGCGAGTATCCAACTGTTCTCGTCACTATCCTCTATGGCGGCTATCGGAATCAACGGCACTAGCGGATTGGTTCCCGGAACAGTGGGACGCATCACAGCCGACTGTGCCCAGAAGTCAGACCGGTCGTAACGGTTGTCGTAGAAAGTCGCGCTGGTGTTAACCCATCCCGTCACCCACTCATTGAGATTAAGGTCGATGTTGCCCCTGACATTGAGACGTGTGGAGCCGTTATTCTTACCCTCTCCGAAATTAATCACGCTATTAGTGTGGTTGATGCCGACAAGAGCATAGAACTGAGCGAACTTGCCGCCACCTCGGAACTCCGCCTGTCCCTCATATTTCATATAATGGCTCTTGACATAATCCTGGGAAAAGAAATTGATGTCAGGGTAACGCCACGGATTGATTCCCGACGCATAATTATATATTTCTTCGGGAGAAAAAGCCGCCGACAGCCCGTCGTTGGCACGAGCCTCGTTGTAGAGGGTCATATATTCGGCGGCCCCAAGATAGTTGGTGTATGACTTCGGGACAAACAAGGTGGCGATGCCACGCACGTTGACTCTCAGTCCGTCGGTGTTTCCTCTCTTGGTTGTGATGAGAATCGCACCCTTCGAGGCCATGCTGCCGTAAAGCACCACCGCCTGCGCCCCCTTCAGGAATGAGATTGACTCAATCTCCTGGGGAAGGATATTGTCGGCGTCGCGAGGCACTCCATCCACAAGCACCAAGGCGTTGCCCATGTCCCAGAGCTGACCGTTGTAGCCGGTCACAAGGCTCTGCATGTTGGCAAGACTATAGGTGGAATAGCTCTTCTTCTCAAGGTCAGCCACATTCACTGAAGAGACACCGCCAAGCACATCCGCCTCGTCAACGGCGCGGAAGGGGAGCTGAACTTTCCCCTTGAGGGAATCGGTCGCCACAGTCGTTTCGGCTTCCTGCGAATATGCCGATGGCGCGAGACAAAGCGACAATACCACAGGAAATATGATGTTATTTCTTTTATTCATTGTTGAGTTTTCTTTATGGTTTTAAATCACCAGCCGGGGTTCTGGCCGAATTCAACATACATTTTGGTGTCGTTCACCTTGAGAGGGAGCCACCAATGTTTGTCTGAATAGTTACGGGTCAGAATCACCTCCTCATGATATCCTATCACTTCACTTTGCGACGGATCGTCGGTATTTACACCCTTAGAGGAGTCCGCCTCTATCCCCGTAAGGTCGCCTACACGTTGGAATTCGATGGAAGTCTTCTCTATATAACCCGGCTTGTCGAGGAGAAGCCAACGGCGAAGATCATTGAAACGGTGTGCCTCAAAGGCGAGCTCCACTGCCCTCTCTCTTCTAACCTCGCTCATGAATTTGTCAAGAGAGCCTGTATAAGAAGAGTTGACATGACCCACCCCGGCACGGTCCCTTACCACATTGACGGCATCCTCTGCGGATAGGGTGCAGTTGTTGCTCTTCCCGGCAGCCGTGCCATATGCGTTGGCGGTTGCCTCGGCATACATCAGGTAAATGTCTGCCAGACGCATATATGATAGATGGATATGGTTGTTGGATGGCCAGTTATCGGCTCCCTGGTTATCCCACTGGTTGAAATCGTCGCGGATGAACTTGAAATTCAGATAACCAGTGCGGCTGCCCCTTCGCTCATCACGCATCTTGCCTCCTGTATATAGAGGCGCGTAGCGCACAGGGTCGGCCTGCTTGTTGCCTCCGAGTTCCACCTTTGCGCCGTCGAACCGGATGTCATGATAGAAGCGCGGGTCTCTGTCCTTCCAAGGATGGCTCTTGTCGAAACCGGAGTCAGGGTCATCAAGCGGAAGGCCGTTGGCCATACCATAGAAGTTGACATAGTTGGCACAAGGATAGAATCCGACCTCGCATCTCGGGTCGAGCTCACTGGTGCCATAGTCGCGGCTCTGTCCCCAGTTTGTCCGGTTCCAGTCAGTAGATGGCGCACGGAAAATCGCTTCTGTAAGTCCCGGCATCAGTCCTCCCTTGTTATGGGTAAGGAACAATTCCTTGTAATCCTTGAAATCCACGAGAGAATACTGTGTCTGTCCCGACTCCACAAGCGAGAGAAGTTCACCGAACGCCTCTGATGCCTTCTTCGCATACTCCTGGTTGTAACTTTCAGACCCTGTTGACTCTCTGTTCATCAGTGGACTCGCAGCCCAGAGATAATTCTTGCCGAGATAGCCAAGAGCCATAATTTTATTGATACGCAGGTCATTGTTTCCCTTGGTGGCAGCTCCCGTAGGAGTATTGTCCCAATTAATCGGAAGCAGATTGGCCGCCTCGCGGAAATCTGCGGCTGCCCTGTCGGCACATTCGTGATAGCTCAGGCGAGGGAGTGTCAGCTTACCTCCCGACAGCACTTCCTCGATATAAGGGAGGCCTCCGAAAAACTGCATAAGCTCGAAATGGAACCAACCTCTGAAGAACAGGAGCTGTCCCTTGATTATGTCTTTCTGCTCCTGGGTAGCCTCTGTGAGAAGGTTGAGATTCGCAAGTCCTATATTACACTTGCGTATGCCATACCAGGCACCCTTCCACAATGTGGGACGATTAGGGACATCGGCAGGATTGCTTGTATCAAACCCGTTGATATCCATCCAGCCTGCGCCCCAGCCGTCATATTCAGCCTGCCAGCCCCAGAAGTCGCCCTGGTCGATTTTGTAACCCATCATGTAATTTATGCCCACCTGTATTATCTCATCGTCGCCCCAGTTGAAAGAATTGTTCCAATAGCCCTTGACAAAATCAGGCACACAGAAATACATCTCTTCCACAAATCCCTGGAAGTTCCTGAAATTCTTGAAAGCCTCCTCAGCAGAAATCTCGCTCTCTGGAGCCTTGTCGAGATAATCAGTGCAGGCCGAAAGTGGAGACAAGACCATGCCGGCCGCCAATAGGGTGAAGATATGTTGTTTTAATCTTTTCATCTTGTAGTTTTTTAGATATTGAATCTGATGCCAAAATTGAAACGACGCACTGTAGGATATGCGCCCTGGGAGGCGTTGCCGGTTCCTGCGAAGTTCGACTCACGGTCGTCAGGCATACGGCTCCACTGCCACAGGTTGTTTCCATTGACATAAATCTTAAGGTCGCTTAATCCGATGCGTTTGATCCATCCGTCAGTCCAAGTGTAGCCAAGCTCAATGTTCTTCAGACGGATATATGAGCCGTCATAGTGATTGAACGCGTTGTCCCAGCCGTTGTAGTATGACGGAGTGGAGTTCCACACCGGCAACGGACGGTCGGCGGAGTTCACTCCAGGTGTCCAGAAATCAACACCGGCGAACAAAGTGTTGAGTTTGTTTCTATAAGAGTCGAATGTCACGGTGCGCTGAACGTTGGTGACTCCATAGAACTGCACGAAGAAATTCCACCCTTTGTAGTCGATGCCTATCGTAGCATTGTAGGTGTTTTGAGGGATGCTGCTGTATCCGTAGGGTGCACTGTCGAAAGAGTCGATTACACCGTCACCGTTATAATCCACCATAATCGGCTGTCCCGGCAGTTTCTGGCCGTCGTTGGTGTTATGGTTGGTCATTCCAATCACATCATCCCAAGTCTGGGCGTAACCGGCGTCATAGATTATCCGGTCCTGACCGATTGCGAAGCCTGCCTCCTTCTGATAAGCGGCTTTGAGTTGCGGCTCATCCTTGTCAAGCACCTTATTTGTGGCATGGGTCATATTGAAATTACCCCACAGGCGGATGCCATTGGAAAACATCTTGTTGACACGCAATTCAAGCTCGAAGCCGCTGCTTTTCACACGTCCCAGGTTGGCCGTGGGAGCTGTGCCGCCGAAGTAAGAGGGGATGGAACGTATCCCGCCATCGACGAGAATATCGTTTCTCCTTTCATTGAAGAACTCGAACGTGCCGGCAAACAGACCATTGAGAACCTGAAAATCGATACCGAGGTTCTGTTTCAACGCCTTCTCCCAATGGATGTCGGGATTGCCAATCGATGCCTCTTTATACCAAGTGTAGGGAGATGATCCTCCATTGGTTATAGTGAGATTTTGGGGGTCTGCAATCGACCACTGTGTCGCATACAGCCAGCGTCTCCACACATTGTCGTCGCCCACTTCTCCTATAGAATACCTTATCTTGAAATTATCGAGCCATCCGCGACTCCACGCCATGAATTTCTCTTCGCTCAGACGCCATCCTATCGCGGCAGAGTTGAAGAAATCAAAACGGTATTTGCGGTCGAATTTCTCTGAGCCATTATAGGCGCCGTTATACTCGAAGAAATAGCGGTCGGCGTAATTATAGGTGACACGGAATGCCCAGTCCTCACGGTAATGGGGGAATTCAGAACCAGTGGCGCGTTCCGTGCGGTTGAACACACCCATGGCAGTCACGTCATGGTCTCCGAACTGACGACCCCAGAAAAGCTGGGCCTGATAGAAGAGATTGCGCTGGGTCATCCAGTTGCTCACATCACCACCCTTGACGCTCCACTTCATATCCTCATTGAAATCGAGTCCATTCCCTTGCACGGCTTTCTTGTAGATGACTTCACCTGTGGTCGGGTTTATCCACTTGTATTGTGGTTCATACCAGTTCTCATTGATGCCACGTCCAGCCTCGACCATAACATTATCCCATGAAATTGTGGCGCTGGCGCGAAGTCCCTCTGTAATGAAACTCAAATCCTGGTCGAGGGTGAAGTCGGTGTTTATCCGGGTAGTCGTGGTGTATTCCACTCCTGATGTGGCGATATTCCTGATAGAGTTTGGAGCACCTTGGTCATTTGCAGGATAGAATCCCCATGTCCCGTCGGAATAGATAGGCACGAAAGCGTCTGAAGGCGCGCTGTAGGCGGCCTGCCAGAGCTGAGATGCTCCAAATGAATCATCCGCGATACCCCAGGGTCCCTTCTTCTGTCCGTGAGAACCGGAAAGGTTCACCTTGAATGTGGTGCTCCTTGTAATCTGGAAATCAAGATTCGAACGAATATTGACACGGTTATAACCATAACCTCCGTCATATCCTCGGCCGGTGTCATAAGTCTTGAAAAGGTCGCCCTCATGCAGGAAGTCGATAGCGGCATAATACTTCACGAATTTAGTACCTCCCCTCACGTTGATGTTCGGGTTGTAGGAGAATGCAGCCTTCTTGAACAGCATATCCTGCCAGTTGATGTTGGGATACCTCTCCGCCTCCTCAAGGTTTGCAGGATTGCGGTATTTCTCTATCACATCCATCGGAGTGATGTCGAGCCATGACTCAGGTGTAACACCAAGTTCACGCTCAATCACTGCATTCCTCATGTAGAGAGCCTCCGGCGAACCCTCGGTGCCGGGGAGTTTTGAAATCACCTTGGCTGTCGCGTTGAATGAGACACCAACCTCGGCACGCCCCTCTTTACCTCGCTTGGTCGTGATGAGAATCACACCATTGGCGCCTTTGACGCCATAAACAGCTGTGGCCGACGCGTCTTTCAGCACGGAAAGAGTCTCCACGGAACCGATATCCACAGAACTCATGGGACGTTCCACGCCGTCAACAAGCACGAGGGGATCACTTCCGTTCCACGATGTCTGTCCACGAATCACAATTTTGGGATCCTCATCTCCGGGCATACCGGACGATGACATAGTGGTGACACCCGGCACATTGCCGGTCAACGCGCTACCGACACTGGTGACGCCTCCGGCACGGGCAAGCGTCTCTCCGGATGTCTGCGCGATAGCCCCAACCACAGAAGCCTTCTTCTGCTGGCCGTAACCCACCACCACAAGCTCTTCAAGTGATTCGTCAGAGCTTGACATGGTGACATCAATCACCTTGCGTCCATTCACCTTTTCAAACAAAGGTTTCATGCCGACATAAGTGAATCTGAGTTCATCCTTCTTGATGTCAGGAACATTAATCACATAGTTGCCATCAATATCCGTGACTGTTCCTCCAGTCACGCCGACAACCATTACCGTTACTCCGATGAGAGGTTCCCCTGTGTCATCGATGACGCTGCCTCTGACATCTTCAGCATTGGCCCTGAATGTGCCTATGCTAACCAACATCATAAGCAACGCAATGTAATGAAGCATTTTCTTTACATTTTTCATTGCTATTAAATATTAAGTATAATGGAATAGTTTTTCACGATTCAATCGATAAGTCTCGCAGTCCGTTGTCATTCAACATTGGAGGCATACATGCCGATAACGGTGCCTGTGAACCCTCCCGCCACATTGGTGGATGTGAATCCGGCGTCAACATTGTCGGCCACGTTCTCCCAGGTCTTGCCACCGTCGGGAGAGTAGCTGAAGGAATAGTTGAGTCCTTTGCCATCCACCTTCAACGAAACGGCCGACAGATCGGGCGCAATCTCTTTTTGCGAAAGGAGATCCGACCCATTCTCTGAAATCCTCCTGAGCTCTATGAAATGGCTGTCTCCCTTTTTCGTCCTGGCAAGGTAATACTGGTGCGTCTCGTCCTTAAAAACGAGCAGTCCAGCGCTCTGGCTGTCTGTCTCCGGAACAAACGTCATATCGGTGTCGGCACTGAAATTATGATGGTTGAGACGTCGGCATACAAACGGCAACTCCGCCTTCTCGCTCGACTTAACATCACCACACTTGAGTGTCAGGTGACCTGGATTGTCAGTAAGAGAATAATAAGCATCCGCCGGACCTCTTAACGTCATCCATTCTTTACCAAGCACCGAGTCCGCGAAGTCCTCCACCCTGTCGTAATTTCCGAAAGTAACATTGTCTCCCCTCTTGGCATCCGGCTTGTTTACAATCAATGGCACCCGCTCCCCCTCTTTGAGGAATACAGGCCAGCCATCCTCAGTCCATTTCACGGGAAGCAGAAATGTCTCACGCCCAAGATTCTCCTTGTCGGCCGAAACTGGACGCACGCCAAGGAACACTCCCCACCAATCTCCTTCCGGAGTTTTCACAATATCGGCATGTCCGGCACATGTCACAGGATTCTCACGTCCTGCGTCAAGAGTGCGTTGCGTAAGTATCGGGTTTCCCTCATAAGGAACATACGGCCCGAACGGCGTGTCTCCTTTATAAATCACCTCACTATGCCACACGGAAGTGCCTCCCTCGGCTGTCATCAGGTAATACTTGCCGTTCTCCTTATATATATGCGGGCCTTCACACCATATCGGTTTGTCGGACGGACGCCACCCTTTGTTGACTACAACCTTCCGCTCTCCTACACATTTATCAGTGGCGGTGTCAAATTCCACCACCCTGACTGTCCGGTGGCCCGGATATTCAGGTTTGCCGTCTGGAGCATCGTCATTGTTCACTATGTATCCCTTCCCGTCCTCATCAAAGAAAAACGAAGGGTCGATTCCCTGCACTTCCGGAAGCATGATGGGATCGCTCCACTCCCCGAAGGGATTTTCTGTCTTTACAAAGAAATTACCGTCGCCAACATTGGTTGTAATCATATAGTAGGTATTGTTGGCAGGATTGTAGGAGATTGCAGGAGCGAAGATTCCTCCGCTTACGTGCTGTTTCTCCATGTTGCGTAACTGCGACGGACGGTTCAACACATGTCCAACCTGTTCCCAATTGACAAGGTCACGGCTGTGGAAAATGGGTACACCCGGAAAATACGTGAATGTCGAAGTCACAAGAAAGTAGTCGCCCTGTCCGTTCGTACATATCGACGGGTCGGAATACCATCCAGAAAGAATAGGATTGTAGAATGAGCCCTCATCCGGCAGTGGATTCTCATTGCAGAAGTCATCATTGCCCGAATATCTGAATGAATCGAATATCGCAACTGACGACTGTGGCTCCACCTCTTTCGAAGCAGCTCCACATCCTGCCGCCATGGGCATGACCGCGATGGTCATGGCAATTAGAGTTTGGTTTAAGTTCATGTGGTTAGTTTTGGTTTACACCACAAAATTACTTCTATTACTTCCCAAGCGCGTTTATATCTCTGCTCATTGCATTCCAATTCGTAACAATCGTGATTTTTGATGTACCACAAATGTTAGATTTTGTATCATGCCGCAATAGACATCCCTATATCAGAAAGATAAAGGGGCCTCGCCTCTCATCCGGCGAAACCCCTTCACAGTCTAAAATCTAATCTACCTTAACAACTCATACACTAACCGAAATAGATAAAGCTAAGACAATAGTCGGCAAGTCTCTATTAATCCAGTCTTACCTTAAGACCTTCTGACCTGCAGCAGAAATTTCAATAGGTTATTATCACGGTATATTCGTTTCCTCCCGCCGCTATGACGACACAAGGAATATTCTGATAGTAGCTCTCGTTTGGATTACGTGTCCGACACCATCAATCCAATCTGAACCAGTCAATATCAACATATCCTCCCGCTTCCTCAGTGGAATAATTATAAATAGCATAGCGGGTACCCATAAAGAACCGTCTGTAGTCGAATACCATATTGAACGGCTCCTCGTTTATCTTAATCCAATCGCATCCGTCATAGCTGTAGTAGAAATCCGCAAGGTCCTTCCCGGGATTGAAGTCGGTAGATATCCTCAGGAAAACCATATCTGATTCGAGAGGAAGTCTGACATACTCCTTCGACGCAACCCCTGAGACGGAATGACCCTCATCAAGCGACACAGACGATGTCTCATACACAAGCCACTTCCCTCTGTCATCTTTTTTTACCGACAACATACCAGAATCGCCATTGAAAGCGGCGAATCCTGCGACATCGCCCCTCCTCATCCCCTCCGTGTCAAGGCTCACCGACGCGCTGCCGGTAGGGCCATACATCCTTTGGCTTATCGTATTCGGAGCCTGGAACAAATCCGGCACAACCCTCGATGTCGTCAGCCGAAGGTATCCCGGACGTTCTGTAAGCGACCACACGGAATCCAACGGATTATGATTCCATTGCCAAAGTTCCGATTTTCTTCCATCCGAAAATTCATCAGACTCCGCGATGCCGGAGCCTCCGCATTGAAAAGTTTCCTTCACCAGAGAAGCAGGCACCTTTCCATCCTTATCTCCAAGATAAGGCACACCATCCTTCCATGTACACGGATTCAACGTAAGCACCCTGCCAACTCCACCACGATCCTGGAATATGACTCCCCACCAGTCGCCGGACATGTCATCGACAAGACATCCCTGTCCGACATATGGGAAACCTCCGAATTCCGACTCAAGCACCACAAACTTCTCATATGGCCCCGTGATACTGTCGGCACGGTAGCACAACTGTCGGCGTGGCTTTCCCGCAGGCCATGATATGACAAACGCATAGTATTGACCATCATGCTTTATAACCCTGCTTCCCTCATGGAGTCCAGTCTCCTCGATATCTGGATGTATCACCACACAGTCGATGCCACCCTCCTTCACTCCTGACAGGTCTGGCTCAAGCTCTCGGAGACGAATGTCGCCGCCACTATAAAACACATAAGCCCTGCCGTCGTCGTCGAACAGCAACGAGGCATCATGGAAATGAGGCATCCGAGACACAAGTTCCCACTGTCCCGAAGGATCGTCTGTCTTATATACATATGAGCGGTATGGCTCATCGTTTGGCGAGAACAACACATAGTACATTCCGTCGCGCCACCTCAGCGAAGTGGCCCATTGACCCTTTCCATACACCGTGCCTCCAATGAGGTCATAGCGCGGCGTGTCTTCAAGTCGGTCAAACACATATCCGACAGTCTTCCAGTTGACGAGATCTCTCGATTTCATCACAGGACATCCTGGCATCAGGTGCATGGTGGTACTCACCATATAAAAGTCGCTGTCAACCCTTATGACATCCGGATCCGGCACATCTGCCCATATCACAGGGTTGGCCACCTCACTCATCCGGCCACCTCCACAAGGTGCCGCATTAGCCATCAGTGGCAATGCCAGCAAGACTGCGATGTTTCTGAATAGTGTGTCTATTGTCATTACATGTTATTTTTGTACATTGCAAAATTAGAAAACACTTTCCTCAAGGCTGTCCAAATACGTAACTTTATCTTTAATTATCGAATACAATTTCCCACATGACGTATCATTTATGTTTGAAATTGTAACATCGCAATTGCCATTATGTGCAAAAACCTGATAAATGGGCAATTACAGCTCATTTATGAGGATGTTCCAAAATCCTGGCCGCGACCCGAAGAGCGGGAGTCTTCTTATCGCGTGGATGAATGTCGTTCCACTCCCCGATGTCACCGTTCATGACCCACCATGCGTTATCACTCTCATCGGCCGCCCGTCGCTGAGCATCGCGCATCTCCTGCCAGCTCATGCGTCCGTATGTGTCAGACTCGTGCAGAAAATCCGCGAGTTCCACGATATAGAACGGCAGTTCAGGGTCTCTGAAGGCAGCACGCCATGCTCCTATCAATGACCTCAACATGCCGCAATATTCCTTCCGGATATCGACATCCGATTCCCCCTGATACCATACAACCCCTCTGAAAGGAAGTCGTGACAACGGATAAATCATAGCATTGTATAGCACCGTAGGAATCTGGAAAAAATCAGTCACCGATGGTGTCTGCGGCATAGGGGTTCCCTCCTTATGCCGCCAATACCCCTCAAGCGACACCTCACCGCCGTCTCTGAATATTATCTTGTGTGGCTTTTCAGGGACAAAATGAGGCACACCGGCATTACTTATAACCCTGACACATACCAGATTCTCACCATCCCTCAAGACTCCGGCGGGTATTTTATAGATGCGCGGGGGATACTGATAGGCAGTAGAACCCACATGATGTCCATTGACCCATACATCATCGGCGTCAACAATACATCCGAGGCGAAGTTCCGCCTCTTCCCCGATTGCCGATGACGGCACTTCCACAGTTTTTCTCAACCAATGCGAACCGTTGACTGCCCGTCCTTCAACACTGCCCCAGACGTTTCCCATAAGAGGGACTGTTGTCCAGCCACTGTCATCATATGAAGGGTCGCTCCAACTTAAATCGCCCGAATATCCGGGGTCTTCTGAATCCATAGTCGAATACCACAATTCGCGTGCCTTGCGTTCTCCCTTGCCAAGATATCCACGATATGCCTCATCCTCAGCAATCCTAAGCCTGTGGAGACGTACAGGATACTGCGCGAGAGCATCCTCATTGAGCCACGCCTCTATTCGCGTGCCACCCCAGCTTGAATTGACAATCCCGACCGGGACATGACCGTTTTTCTCATACAGCTCTTTTGCCGTAAAATACACCAACGCCCCGAAACGCTCGCTTGTGCCGGGTTCCGCTTTCTTCCATTCAGAGACAGAGACATCGTCACTCCCTTTCGTAAATGAATATTCCTTAGGCACCTTGAATTCACGTATCGAAGGATTGGAGTAGGATGCAACCTCTTCTTTGAAAAGGTCGAGCGTACGGCTCACAGGCAATTCCATATTGCTTTGGCCCGAAAACAGATACAGGTCTCCCATAAGCACATCCCTCACCTCCGTGTCGTTCACCTTCAACACATATGGGCCTCCCGCTTCCATAGACGGCAGCTCCACTGTCCATGTGCTGTCAGAAAGAGCCTCTCCATTTCCCTTCTTCCCATTCAGTGAGACCCGAATCTTCTCTCCAGGAGATGCCTTGCCCCATAAAATCACTGGCTGCCCCCTTTGAAGCACCATGCCGTCGGAAAACACCGACGGCAGAATTACCTCGGCAGACAATTCCATGGCATTCGCCGCCACAATGAACAGAGGCAATATCATCTTTCGTATATCCATAGTCGTTTGCATATTTATGTCTAAAAACATCATTTGCTGTCTTGGTTAATATCATCCTTGGTGACTGACATACCAGGCACATCTCCCGCGATACATCGTGCACGATATTCCGAAGGGGTCATACCTGTGAAATTCTTGAATGTCGTGGAGAAATGAGACTGGGATGCGAATCCAAGGGCATATGCCACTTGCGTCACTTCGACACTCCCCTTCTGAAGCAACTCACATGCCCTTCTGATGCGGATGGTGCGGATGAAGTCGCTCGGTGTCATTCCTATCATATCCTTCATCTTACGGTGGAGATGCGCGCGGCTTATCCCCACCTCGGCCGATAGCATCTCTACATTCAGTTTGGGGTCGTCGATGCTCTTGTCGATAATTTTCATAATCCTTTCCATCAGGGCATCGTCGGCACTCTTCACCTCCGGTGAGGAAATCTTTCCATCAGTCTCCTGGACACCTGAGAATTTTCCCTTAATCCTTAACCGATTGTCTATAAGATTGTCAATCAAAGCTTCTATTTCCTCCACATCAAACGGTTTCCCGATATATGCATCAGCACCCTTATCCCATCCCGTCATCCTGTCGGAGACTTCGTTTTTCGAACTCAGGAGCACCACCGGAATATGGTGTGTGTCGGCGTTCCCTTTCAAACGTCGCAATAAAGTGATACCGTCCATCACAGGCATCATAACATCGCTCACTATAATGTCGGGTTGGTTATCAGCCACTATCCTCAAAGCCTCCTTACCATCGCCGGCTCCCATCACCTTGTAGCGTTGTCCCAGGTGTCCGCACATATATTCCATCAGCTCCTTGTCATCGTCAACCACAAGTATGCTACGCTTCTTCGACGACACCTTATGACGCTTCATGTCTTGGGGTTCATCGGTAAATTCCGGCTGTCTCACAACATCAGGCACATCCTCACGCATCTTGCCACTTTCAGGAATTTTGCTACGGAGTTCATCGTCTGTGTAACATTCAGTGCCGACAGGGAGTGTGAAAGAAAACACACTTCCCTTGATTCCATCCTTACGGTTTGCACCCGAGATGTCACCGTGATGAAACTCTATAAGCCTACGGCAAAGGTCAAGGCCGATTCCGAATCCCCCCTTTGTGTTCCCGTCGTTGTCATAAGCCTGATAAAACCTGTCGAAGATACGCCCGGATGTCTTGGAGTCAAGACCAATGCCAGTATCGATGACGCTTATCCTCACAAATCCGCTCTCCCCCTTTTCATTGTCTGACAGTCTCACAACAATATTACCATCACGAGGTGTGAACTTTATAGCGTTGGAAATCAAATTCACAAGAATCTTGTCAACCACATTCCTGTCTATCCATACCTTTGGCATATCCACATCGCCTTCGAAACGGAGTTCTACCCCCTTCTCATCGGCCTGAGGCTTGAACATATCCACAAGCTCGCCCACAAATGCATTGAGGTCTGTCTCCCTGCACCGGAGACGCATCTTCCCTTTCTCAAGCTTACGGATGTCGAGCAACTGGTTGACAAGGCTGAGTATGCGGTTGGCATTCCTGTGGATTGTTTTGAGCTTAATTCTAACATCATTGTCGAATGGCTGCCTCAACAACGACTCAAGCGGACTGAGAATCAGGGTTATCGGACTTCGTATGTCATGGGAGATATCCATAAAATACTTTATCTTCGCCTCATTCTCTTTTTCCTCTCGTTTCTTCTTGAAGACAAGCCACACCAACAATACAATAACTGCCAACACCAGAAAATATAAAATCTTAGCCAACACAGACATATACCACGGCGACGATATATGGATTTTCATCACTGATGTCTCCGAGGTTAAATTGTTCTCCATAGCCTTTATCTCAAGAGTATAGTTTCCGGGGTCAAGGTGCGGAAGATATATGAGATTCTCACCGGGTCGTGTACTTATCCATTCATTTCCGAGTCCAAGAAGACGCCACACATATTTTACATTCGACCCGTCGCGGAAATCCATAGTCGTTAGTCTAAGTGTCAGCGCGTTATCCTTATAAGGAAGGCGTATCATAGACGGCATCCCGGAAGTCCCGCCCATCACAGCAACCCCTCGGTCGCCGCTTTCTCTCATCAGCTTTCGTCCGTTGAGATAAATAGCCGACAACCTTACATCTGCGTCAAATCCAATGGTGTTGACAGAATCCGGACAAAAGGAGGTAATGCCAAGGTTGCTGCCAAGATATATTGTGTTGATTTCCGGAGAATATACTATATGGTCGAAAGCCTTCTCCACAAGTCCATAGCCACCATGATATGTAATTATTTTTCCCGTTTCCGGATTCTGATACGACAACCCCCTGAGCGATCCTATCCATCTTCCTCCGTTACGGTCTATGGCCACAGAGCGTATGTCATTGTCGATGAGTCCGTCTTCCCGGGTAAACCTTCGTATCACCCCGCTCTTACCATCGATTTCATAAAGGCCATGGCTCGTGGCGACTATCACGTCACCGTTTACGTCCTGCACAACTTTGTAGGATGCCCCCATCAAGAATGGCTCCTGGTCTATCTGCACCAGCGAATCACCCCTCAGGTCGTAGCATTCAAGGCCGCCATAATGGCCAAACCATATCTTGTCATCTGAAGTACGGCACATGCTCGCCACATAAGGATTCGTGAATCCTCTTCCGACGAGATAATCCTTCATCCATCTCTTCTCTCCGGTATGCCTGTCATATCGCATTACCCCTAAACCTTGCGCTGAGACGAAAATGTCCCCATCATTGCCCAAAGCCATCGATATCTCCGGATATTTACCCGGAATGTCAACCACCTTCCTTACACCTCCGTCCGGAAGCGACAATTCCCATACGCCATCATTCGCCATCCCCACAAGCATACTGTCTGGACCATCTTTCAGAAACGAACTTATTGTCCCTCCCCCCGGAATGCGTGAATGCATAATCACTTCCCCGGATGGCGATAACATAGACACCCTTCCCCTGTCAAATCCTACCACCACATTGCCTCTCCACTCTGCCATTGCCTCGATTCCCCCACCGAAGTCTGAATAAGCGTCTGATATGTTGCGATAACAAAAAGGGAAGTTCCGCTCCGGAATCATGATGACGCCATGATAGTTGCATCCGAGCCATATATTGCCGTCGGGAGAACAATAGACTGTGCCTATATACGCCTTTGAGAGGTCCATAAACGCGCAATAGATATCGACGCATTCTCGCGCATCTGCCGCCCCGGTCTCAATACGCCACAGCCCCTCTCCCGCCGTGGCTATATATACGGGTCCGGAATTGCCATCAGACAACTTGTTGACATGGATATTCTCCGCAGGCATTATCTCCTCAACTCTATTATCTGTCCTGACAATCCGATACAGCCTGTTCAGATCCGACACGATTATATTTCCGTCAGATTCAAGCGCGAGGTCTTTTATATAATTGAACGAAACATTTATCTTTGAGATTCCTCCATTTTTTCCAATCAAATAGACCATCCCGCCGTTAGTCCCTACACACAAGCCTCCTTCAGGGGTGCATACCATCGTGTTTATCTCCTTTTCCGCAACCATCGTAGGGAGATACCTTACGGCGGTAGTTTCACCCCCCTCATCACTGATAACGTAAAGGCCAACTCCCGACACTATGAATGTGACGGTCCCGTCGGCCTGCTGACCTAATGATATTATATAGCCATGGAAACTCAGGTTGGGAAGTTTTATCAGACTAAATGAGTCAGTGTCCGGCTCATACAGGTTAAGGCCACTGGCAGTGGCTACCCAAAGCCTGCCCCCCGAATCACAAAGAAGCGACAATATGCGATTGTCGCTGAGCGAGCCTCTCGAAAGACTGTCTGAGGTATATAAATCATACGAGTTACCGTCGAATCTAAGCAATCCACGGTCTGTGCCAATCCATATGAATCCGTCGTGATCCTGGCAAATCGAAGTATATTCACCTGCGACAAGCCCGAATGTGGGAAACATCCAACCGGTGCGCGTGGGTGGCGCATAATTAGTGTCGGTGACTGTTCCGGATGTGGTGGAAAAGGTTAACAATAGAGCAATTATTAGTAAGAACCTGTTCATAGGGTTTTAGTGTTTTACTCCGCAAATTTAATTATTCATAATTAAAACGCCAACGGCGACAACCATCGAAATCAAGTATTTATACAAATAATAACGCATATGTTACATATCGTAACATGACTGCTACACATATGGTATTATTAAATACGCCACACGCCGGCAGTGAAACGGCATGTCATTATCTTTGCAAAGTATAACCAACCTATCAAACATGAAAAATACTGAAGTGAAAAAGAACCACTATTTATTTGCCGCATCCTTGGCATTCGCGATGATGCCAGCGAGCCTTTTCGCTATCGACAATCCTGGCATCACATCTTCCACGGCGCTTCCGGGCCACGTCCCGATAATTGAGAATGCCGGCGGAATCGCCTCTCCGCTGCCGCTTTTTATCGACGCGAATGCCGCCAAGGGTATATCGACAGCCACTGATAACCTCTCCGACGATTTCAGAAAAGCATGTGGCACCAAGGCATCCGTAACGACCGTAGATCTCTCCAGGAACACTCAATTTGGAAAACGGATAATTGTGGTCGGCTCCATCGGAGACAAGCTTCTCGAGCCTCTATTCAATGAAGGCAAACTTGACCGCAAGATGCTTAAAGGGAAAAAAGAGAAGTATATTCTAAAGACTGTTGCCAACCCATATCCGGGGGTCGATGAGGCGGTCATAGTGGCCGGGAGCGACCGCCGAGGGACGATATATGGAATTTATGAGCTTTCCGAACAAATCGGTGTGTCTCCTTGGTATGATTGGGCGGATGTCCCTGTGGAACAGAAAAAGGAACTGTATCTGAAAGAGGGCGAATACACGGCTGGAGAGCCTGCCGTGGCATATCGCGGTATTTTCCTTAACGATGAAGGCCCATGCCTGATGAACTGGGTAAAAAACACCTACGGCACAGGATACGGCGATGCCCGATTCTATAAAAGAGTATTCGAACTCATCCTTCGTTTGCGCGGCAACTTCCTCTGGCCTGCCATGTGGGACTGGGCATTCTATGCAGATGACCCTGAAAACAGCCGGCTCGCCGATGAAATGGGGGTGATTATAGGAACATCACACCATGAGCCAATGGCAAGAAACCATCAGGAATGGGCTCGCAACCGTAAAAAATATGGCGCATGGAATTATGCAACCAACAGCGACACAATCAACAAATTCTTCGAGGAGGGAATCAGAAGAATGAATGGAACTGAGGATGTCGTGACTATAGGTATGCGCGGAGACGGCGACGAAGCCATGAGCGAGGAAGCGGATGTCAGTCTCCTTAAGAAAGTGATCGGCAAACAAAGAAAAATAATCGAAAAGCAAACTGGACAGAAACCTGAGAAGACGCCACAGGTCTGGGCATTATATAAGGAAGTGCTCGACTATTACGACGCGGGACTGAGAGTGCCAGACGATGTGACACTCCTTCTTTGCGACGACAACTGGGGGAATATCAGAAGGCTTCCTGACTATAAGGAAAGGAAACATCCCGGAGGATGGGGCATGTACTACCATGTTGATTACGTCGGCGCGCCAAGAAACAGCAAGTTGCTTAACTGCACCCCTATACAAAATCTTTGGGAACAGATGCGACTCACCTACGACTATGGTGTTGACAAACTATGGATTCTTAACGTGGGAGATCTCAAACCTATGGAATACCCCATCACACTGTTCCTTGACATGGCCTGGAATCCCACTGCCTTTAACAATGAGAATCTGTTGGACCACACACGCAGATTCTTCGCACAGCAACTTGGCGACACCCAGGCAGACGAGGCTACCCGGATTTTCAACCTGCTGTGCAAATACAACGGGCGCGTGACTCCAGAGCTACTCGACAAGGACACTTATAATCTGCATACCGGCGAGTGGAAAAGCGTGGCAGATGACTTCGCTCGCCTCGAGGCTGAGGCACTGCGACAGTTTATCTCGCTGGATCCGGACTATCGCGACACCTACCGCGAACTGATTCTCTTCCCTCTCCAAGTGATGTCAAACCTGTATGAGATGTATTATGCGCAGGCCATGAACCACTACCTGTATTCAAAATCATTACCCGAAGCTGACATATGGGCCAAACGTGTTGAATCGTGCTTCAATAGAGACAAGACTCTTATGCATGAGTACAACAATGTGATTGCCAACGGCAAATGGAATGGCATGATGACTCAGAACCATATAGGCTATACAGAATGGCACGATTGGTTTGACGGAGACACTCTCCCAGAAATCTTCACTCTCCAATGCGACACCTCGTTGCCGGGTGGATATGTGTTTGACCATTCCGACGGTTTCATAGCAATGGAGGCGGAACACTTTTTCTCATCCTCCAATCCTGACAATGCATGCGAATGGACAAGAATACCCTGTATGGGAAGAACCCTGAGCGGGATGGCCGTAACCCCATACACAAAGCCTGTCGGAAACAGAAGTCTCAACTACCGTTTCAGTCTTCCGGAAGGGATTGACTCAGTAAATGTACATGTAGTGGTCAAATCCACACTCGCATTCGCCCGCAAGGAGGGACACCGCTACTCCATATCGTTGGACGGCAATAAACCGATAACCGTAAATTTCAACGGAGACATGAACGAGGCCCCGGAAAACATCCACACTAACTATTACCCCGTCATAGCCCGAAGAGTTGTGGAGAAGATAGTCAAACACGATGTCGCACACACCAACGACTGCATGCACACCCTGACCCTATCACCTCTCGACCCGGGGATTGTGTTCGAAAAGATTGTAATAGATTTCGGAGGCTATAGCGAATCCTATCTCTTCGGCAAGGAGTCGCCTCACCGACGTCCATGACAAAGAGACATCTTCATCGCCCCGCAGGATGCTTTTCTGCGGGGCAAACTTCCTATCACTGTCACACATGTTTGCGGAGCATTTCCTTTCACGGATTTGCGTTTTCGGGACGTTTGAACTAACTTTGCATAAAATTAGAACGACTATGGATTTCAAGATAGAGGCAACATCGCCCGACTCAAATGCAAGGGCCGGAGAAATCACCACCGACCATGGCAAAATACCCACACCCATATTCATGCCGGTAGGAACCGTAGGCAGTGTCAAGGCCGTGCATACCCGTGAGCTCCGCGAAGACATCGACGCCAAGATAATACTTGGCAACACTTATCATCTTTATCTACGTCCAGGTCTTGAAATCCTGCGTCAGGCAGGAGGCCTTCATAAATTCAATGGCTGGGACCGTCCCATCCTTACTGACTCCGGCGGCTTTCAGGTATTCTCCCTTTCGGCCAACCGTAAACTAAAGGAAGAGGGGGCATATTTCAGAAGCCACATAGATGGCTCCAAACATCTCTTCACTCCTGAGGGTGTGGTGGATATCGAACGCGTAATCGGGGCCGACATTATGATGGCTCTTGATGAATGTCCTCCGGGAACCTCCGACTATGACTATGCGAAAAAGTCACTGGGGCTGACCCAGCGTTGGCTTGAAAGAGGATGGAAACGCTATAAGGAAACCGAGGGACTTTACGGATATTCTCAGGCCTACTTCCCTATCGTTCAGGGATGCGTGTATCCGGACCTCCGCAGGGAGGCCGCGAAACACGTGGCCGGACTTGGTGCCGACGGAAACGCTATCGGAGGACTCGCGGTGGGAGAACCCACTGAAAAGATGTACGACATGATTGAAGTGGTAAACGAAATTCTCCCGACTGACAAGCCGCGCTACCTTATGGGGGTGGGAACCCCGGCCAACATTCTCGAGGCAATTGACCGAGGTGTGGATATGATGGACTGTGTAATGCCTACACGGAACGGACGCAACGGAATGATATTCACACGCAATGGAATCATGAATATGCGAAACAAGAAATGGGCTGACGACTTCTCCCCTCTCGATGAAGGCGGAGCGGCATGGGTTGACGAGGTATATTCCAGGGCATATGTCCGCCATCTGTTTGTAAGTTCCGAACTTCTCGCCATGCAGATTGCATCAATCCATAATCTCGCGTTCTATCTTTGGCTTGTGAAAGAAGCTCGCCGGCACATCATTTCCGGAGATTTCAAAAGCTGGAAAACAGATATGGTGGAACGTGTCACCACAAGGCTGTAAACCTTTTCAACAAACACCTGTCAGATGGCCAATCCATTCAAGCTTCAAATACTCGACAGATATATTCTCCGACAGTTTCTCGGCACATTCATGCTCACGTTGCTGCTGATGCTTGCCGTGATTGCCATGTTTGACATCACCGAGAAACTCGACGCATTCCTGAATGCCCCTATCGGAGAGACTGTCTTCGACTATTTCTTGTCGTTTCTCCCATTTCTGGGTCTGCAGTTGTCTCCGCTCTTCGTTTTCATCTCCGTGATTTTCTTCACATCGAAAATGGCCGGAAATTCAGAGATAATCGCCATCCTTTCAAGCGGGGTGAGTTTCTCCAGACTTCTGAGGCCATATATGATAGGCGCCGCCATTATCGCCGCAGGGACATTCGTACTCAACAATTACCTGATTCCTCCCACGAATATCAAACGGATCGCCTATACAAACAAATATGTGAAAAACAAGCGGGTGGAAAGCAACGTCAATGTGCAGTTGCAGGTAGCGCCTGGCGTTATGGCATATATCGGGCGTTTCGAAAACAGCAACAAGACTGGCTACAGGTTCTCTCTTGACCATTTCGAGGGAAAGGAACTTATGTCGCGCACCACCGCGTCAATCGCCCGATATGACACCACAAGGATGTATCATTGGATTCTGTCTGATTATATGACCCGCGATTTTGACGGTATGAAAGAGAAAATCACTAAAGGAAGCTCTATCGACACAATCATACCGTTTGAACCGCGTGATTTTATGATTTCCGTCAACGATCAAGAGACGCTGACCACACCGCAGCTATCGGAATATATCGAGAAACAGAAACAGAGAGGAGTGGCGAATATCAAGGCATTTGAAATCGAGAAAGAGAAAAGGATTGCCGCCACCGCCGCCGCATTCATTCTCACACTTATCGGAATGTCGCTGTCATCACGTAAAGCCAAAGGGGGCATGGGTCTTAACATCGGCATCGGACTTGCCCTGAGTTTCAGTTATATCCTATTCTCCACCGTGACAAGTTCTTTCGCCATCTCAGGACTCACATCCCCATTCATTGCAATGGAGATTCCAAACCTCGTCTATCTCGGCATCGGAATATATCTCTATCGCAGAGCCTCAAGATACTGAACAGGCATCACGGAAAGTATCTCATCGTAACCTTTCCGAAAAAAGCAGTTGCTGAAATCCCTCTTCCGGAGCACGTTTCCACCTGCCACCACTATGTCTATGTCAATCGGGACACGATTGAGACGGCGAGCCTCGTCATCTCTTCCATGGGTAAGCTCATATGCCTTGCATCTGCTGTTCAGTTGCTCGACCGTTTCCTTAGAATAACCCGCGACTACAGCATTCATGTAATTATCCCCCACATGTCCCACAGGGTGAGTCTCATAGACATCAGAACTGCATGCGTCGAGGAGTATATTCCCAAGCCAGGCTATGGCCTCCCTCACGGCACACTCCTTTTGTCCGCAGTTTGAGCCAACTCCAAGAAACACCAACACGCCATCCATAACGTTTTTAATTTCCTTGATGTCTCAATGTCAACAGTGTTATTTCCGGATATGCCGACAGAAGTCTCGACGGCATTCCTACTTCACCGGCCCCTATATTTACATAGAGCCTGGACAGTTGGCCATTATCGTTCAGCCTCTCATATAATCCACCCCACTGATCATAGCGATAACGGGCCGGCGACCATTTCCATTTGCCGAACTGAAGCATCATCTGCATTGCATGCGTATGGCCAGCCAAAGAAAGGTCTATATTCGTCGTGTGAGACACAATCTGATTCCAATGCTCAGGATTGTGGGTAAGCAGAATCTTGAACCGGCGGTCGTTCTGATGATATATGGAATCAACAGAAGAACTCAACGCCTTCTCAAGGTCTCCATAGACCGGGAAAGGGGGATCTCCCCAATTCTCCACTCCAATCACCATTATACTGTCGTTGCCTCTTGAGATAAACCTGCGCTCATTGTTCATGAGCGTCCACCCCATCTGCGCCTGATTTTGAGCGAGAAGGAGATTGTTGGCAGTACGGTCGTCCGGACTACTCCAATCCACATAATCGCCATAGTCGTGATTCCCGAGAATTGAGAGCACCCCGTCTTTTGCCTTTAGCCGTGACAATACTCCTTTGAACGGAGCAAGCTCATCAGTCTTGCGGTTGACTATATCTCCGGTGAAGACTATGAGGTCCGGATGCAGCGAATTCACAGAATCCACCAGCGTTGATATGAAAGTGGTGTCGTTTCCCCATGTCCCGACATGGAGGTCGCTTATCTGAGCAATAGTGTAACCGTTGAACGCAACAGGTATCTTAGGAGAGGATATAACCACGTCGTTCACCACGATATTGCGTCTTGTGAAGACAATCCCCACCCACATCATGGCAAGCACTCCCAAGGCGGCGAAAAATCCAACCCACTGCGCGGGATGCCATTTCACACGGAATCCGCAGACTCTTCTCAAAAGCCTTCCGACAAGCGACACCACCACATAAACCAGCTTAGACGCATAGAACGAAAGATAGGAATAGAGCATCCACATCACAGGAATAATGCCCGATGACTCCGACCTTTTGGGAAGACAAAGCACGACTATAATGAATATCCAGCATAATACCGCCGAAACAAGATAGCCTTTCCACCATACATCCCGGCGTGTGCTTTTTCTCACGTCACGGGTAATATATATGTCAATCAGCACACTGAGCGCTATCAAGACAAGAGCGAGTACCAAAGGAATCCTCATATTCAAAACTGTTTTGTCATGTATGGATTATTCCATTCCTCCGAGAAGAGAACGGAGTTTGTTGCGCAACGGATTGGAATACATCGTGAGCATCATCTGCCACATATATTCCCTCTCTTGCGTCGTGATGTCTTCCACATCAACCTTGTCGAGCTGGCGATTGAAATAATCCACCACCTCGAACTTCTTCTCAGGTGAATACTTCCGCGCGAATCGCCCTGTGTCGTGGAGAAGGTCGAACGCCACATAATTGATGTCGAAAATCTCATAGCTTCTGTGTATCGCCTGGTCTATAAGACACCCCACATGCTTGGCAGCCCGGTTATTGTCGCTGAAATCGCCAATCTGCTCGAGTTTACTGTTTATTCGTGGAGTGAGCTGGAAATGCACCTTCCCTTTAAACTGCAACAATCCGGTCTCCATAGAAAAGAGGTCATCGCGTTGCGACTTCTTGTAGTCAGGATTACGCTTCCTCATCAGGAACTCCTTAGCCTTTAGATAGTCGTTGGGATCATACTCATAAGATATACACACCGGCATAAGGTTGATTTCCTTAACCTTGTCTATAAAAGGGCCTTGACCGCCAAGCGCGAGCATCTTCACAAGCGAGTCCTGGGTATGGTCGCTGCTGTCTTTAGCTCTCCCCTCCCTTTGCGCAATCCATACCGACTCATGCTTGTCAAGTATGCAATAGTGAATATACGCCGAAAGCTTCTTGGCCGCCTCAAGCCCCTCACGGAGTCCTGTATTGCGCTTCACTATAAAACTCTTGTTAAGTCTGACAAGATCGGTAATCCAATCGTAGATGAGAAGATTATTCCCTATGGCAACCTCCGAAGTCGGGAATCCCCGCCGGAGAAACGCCAGATTCAGGAACGACGCGTCAAGGACAATGTCCCGGTGATTGGTGATAAAGGTATAGCTCAAAGACGGGTTAAGATATTTCACACCCCCCAGACTTATACCCGACGTCGTGGTCTTGGCAAGCATCTCCAGAAAAGGGAACATTATCCGTGTCTGGAAATCATGCTTGTTCTCTATCTTGAGAAGCTCCTCTATCAAAGACGGCACATCCTCCGGAGGCATCGTGTAGTTGACGGCATGAAGGAAGCCCGGCTCTTTGACCAATTGCTCCATCCTTGAATGGAACTCGGAATCATCGTATGGAGCGATGTCACTGAAATTATATTCTTGTTGACTCATTACGTTTCAGTTTATTCTTCTCATTCTCCCCTTGGTATGGGAGACGTTCTCGTTTGCAAAGTTAATGCTAAACTATCGAAATTAAAACATCCGGAGAAATAAAAAAATCCAATTAGACAGAGTTTGAGCGATATGCCCGCCACTTCTCTATCAGGGAAGCCATGTCTTCCGGTATCGGCGACTCAAAATCCATCTCCTTGCCCGTGGAGGGATGCACGAAACCGAGTGTCCTGGCATGAAGGGCCTGACGCGGACATGCCTGGAAGCAATTCTCGACAAACTGACGATATTTCGCAAATGTGGTGCCTTTCAGGATACGGTCGCCTCCATATCGGGAATCATTGAACAAGGGATGCCCCTTACTGAGCATGTGTACCCTTATCTGATGTGTCCGCCCCGTCTCAAGCACACATTTCACAACAGTGACATATCCGAAACGCTCCAGGACTCTGAAATGAGTCACCGCATGTTTCCCCACCTCAGGGTCGCCCGTCACCGCCATCTGCAGCTTGTTTTTCGGATTCCTCGCGATGTTGCCTGTGATAGTGCCTGCATCTGAATCGAAATCACCCCACACCACCGCCACGTATTCGCGGCGCGTGGTCTTATGGAAAAACTGGTTCCCGAGATGAGTCTTGGCCTCCGGAGTCTTAGCCACCACAAGCAAGCCCGACGTATCCTTGTCTATGCGATGCACGAGACCAAGTCTTGGATCACTGACATCATAATCCGGATTGTCCTTGAAATGCCATGCCAGGGCATTGACAAGGGTGCCGCTGTAGTTTCCATGTCCCGGATGCACCACGAGTCCTGCCGGCTTGTCAACCACCAGGAGTTCAGAATCTTCATATACAATCTTCAACGGGATGTCTTCCGCTATTATCTCACATTCATACCGGGGACGGTCCATGACGATGCTCACGACATCACCGGGCTTGACCTTATAACTCGATTTTGCCGCCTTCCCGTTGACTATTACACATCCGGCATCCGCCGCCTGCTGGATTCTGTTGCGAGATGTCTTCTCCATCCTATCGACAAGAAACTTGTCAACACGTATCATTTGCTGCCCCTTGTCGGCCACAAACCGGAAATGCTCATACATCTCACGTCCGTCTGCCGCCACATATGAGGGTTCTTCCAGGGATTCCACCTCAACGGCACCGGAGTCGTCTCCGGGCGCCAAATTCACTTCGTTTGTGATATATTCCATATGACGTGTATCAATCATTCAATGAAAACAGGGTCATCCTCGGAATTGTCAGCATCTCTACTGTCCTCCTGAGGAAAAACTTCGTCATCACCATCCGACAATGAAGTGTCTCCCTCCGTGACATAGCGAACATACTCCTCGTTCTGCAAAGAATCTCTCAGTGCTCCCAGGCGTCCGTCATAAACCTCCACAACAATTCTGGCGTTCACCGGCACCTTTTCGGTTTTCTTAACGACCCGGCCATTAGCCGTGACCTTCACGATACAATCGTTGTCGCCAAGCACTTTCATCACCTTTATATCCTTGAACCCAAGTTCCTCAAGTCTGGCCATACCCTGGCGGAACGAGAAACTCTTCAACGCGTCCTCCCTCGGATTATTGTCATCGTCAATGACAACCTCCTTGGGGTGTACGGCATTTATATAAAGAAATATCTTTCGTCCCGGCTTTACGGAAGCCCCCGATTTTGGGAACTGCTCTATGACATAACCGGGGTTCACATCATCCTTGTACAAGGAATCCCGTATGTCGATACGGAAACCCTTGCCATGAAGAACCTTTATGGCTTCAGTGTATGACATGTTCTCGACTTTCGGAACTACATCACGCTCTCCATGCCGTGTGAAAAGCTGCAATGAAAGATACACTATCCAAAGGCCAAGGAATGCCACAATGACAATCACTATCACGTTGGCGAGGACAGGATGACGCGATATGAACCCATCCCCTTCCGGTTTGCGGTTGCTTTTTTGTTTCAATGCTCTGATATTTTGATTCCGCCACCTACAGAGAATCGGCATCTCTGGAGAGACAGCGGTCTGATTATACTTTTCAAGCCCCAAAGTTAACGAAAAAAATCCTAACGTCACCAATCAGCCGCCACCAAAGAACATAAGGAGAGGAATGAAGCGAAGCTAAATTCTTAATAATTCTAAAGAAGCATTCCCTTTTTTTCATCTTTTAGGATTTTTTATTAACTTTGCACCTCAAAGCGTAAAATTGATGCGTAGATTCTTATATTTCATACCAGCCCTCCTGCTGTTAAGCTCCTGCGGGGAATACAACAAAGTGCTGAAAAGCAAGGATGTCGATTACAGGTTCGACTTTGCCAAACGCGCTTTCGACGACAGAAAATTCACCCAGGCCGCAACAGTTCTGGAGACCATCTACACCCCCCTGCGCGGCGGGCCTAATGGCGAGGAAGCATTGTTCCTTCTCGCCATGTCGTATTATGAGAATAAAGACTATCTCAACTCGGGAGTATATTTCAAAACATATTATTCCCGCTATCCAAAGGGCAAATTCGCGGAACTGGCCCGCTTCTACTCCGGCTATGGTTACTACCTCGATTCCCCGGACCCTCAGCTCGACCAGAGCCAGACTATAAAAGCTATCGAAGAACTCCAGGGATTTCTCGATTATTTCCCCAACAGCGACCGTGTAACAATCGCCCAGAACGCTATTTTCGAGATGCAGGACAAACTGACTCTGAAGGAACTTCAGAACGCTCAGCTCTATTACAACCTTGGAAACTTCACCGGCAACAATTATGAGGCTGCGATTATAACTGCACAGAATGCCCTTAAAGAATACCCTTATTCAAAATATAGGGAAGACTTTGAGTTGCTCGTGCTGAAAGCGAAATATCAGGAAGCGAAACTCAGCGTCAACGAAAGGCAGTCTGACAGATACAGGGATGTTGTGGACGAGTACTTCTCATACATCAACAACTATCCGGATTCCAAGAACCGTAAGGAAGCTGACAACATTTACGAAATAGCACGAAAGCATGTGCAGGAATAACTCCCGACTGAGTTGTTCTCATTAAGAATAAAGTTTATCTAAATCATATATTCTCCGTCATGGATTATAAAAAAACAAACGCTCCCCTCAACACTGTGACCCGCGACATGATCGCGATGGCTGAGCAGACCGGCAACGTCTATGAGACCGTTTGCATCATAGGAAAACGCGCCAACCAGATTGCCGTGGAGATGAAAAAGGAACTTGAGAAAAAACTCCAGGAATTCGCCTCTACCGACAATCTCGAGGAGGTTGCCGAAAACCGCGAGCAGATTGAGATTTCCAGGTTCTATGAGAAACTGCCGAAGCCAACATTGATTGCCACACAGGAATATATCGAGCATAAGCTCTATTTCGCCAATCCGGCAAAAGAGAGAGACCGTCTCAACGACTGATTCCATGTTTTATCAGCATTCCTTCCTCTACGTAGGAGAAATGCATAACGAATCCCGAAAGCCGGAATAAATTTTCCGGCTTTTTCTTTTATGAAAGTCATCCATTACTTCAATCCTGAGACTGACTATGCACTGGCCACAGGATCAAGACTCTACAATCCTCCGGCATCAATCGCGACACTGAAACGCCGAATGCAACTGTTTCCCGCGACATTCGCCGGTTGTGGCGACTTCATAGCCGTTGACTCCATGGAACATGTGCCTGCCAATTCTGAGCATTATGACATGGCGAGACAGAAAAGAATCGAGATAATCGAGGTCGGTGGAATCCGCGACATTATCGATGGCGGGGGACTCTCTGATTTCGAAATCAGACCCTGGGGATGGAACCACACACTGTTGCACAGGATGCGAGTATCCGGAATCCCTGAAGAATTTCTAAAATCCGACCGCGAGATTGACCGGTTGCGTGAATTGTCTCACAGACGCACTTCCCTTGAAATGCAGAAACATATATCCCGACATCTCGATGGATATGAAATACCGGCGATTCTTGAATGCCACAGTCTGGAAAGCGCCCTTTCCTTCCTACATCGCCATGGCGACGCATATTTCAAAATGCCCTGGAGCAGTTCTGGAAGAGGTGTGATACATGCCTCTGACTTCACGACTTCACGACTATGCGAATGGATTGCGGGAGGAATCAAAAAACAAGGTTCCATTATGGCTGAAAAGGCTTTCGACAAGTCTTGTGATTTTGCGACAGAATGGATATGCCGGCGAGGGAAAACAGAATACCTCGGACTTTCCGTTTTCCAAACCACCGGTTCAGGGCGTTATGCCGGAAACATAATCGAAACGCAACAACAGCTCTGGAAAAGAATCGAACGCCTTTCGAATGAATGGGACATTAAAATAATCGAGGCACAACGAAATGCCCTTGATAAGATAATATCCCCATATTATGATGGCCCGGTTGGCATTGACATGCTCGCGACCAACGACGGACGTATAAATCCGGTAGTGGAGATTAATCTCCGCCAGACAATGGGGATGGCCGCCCTCTTTTCTCAACAAGAATCAGCAAACTAAGAAACCAGCAATTTCTCTATGTACCATAAGACAGAAAACATCACTTCTTCCTGGCAGTCAGGAAAACCCAACCTCACGATTGTCGGGCAAGGCAATGTCGGAAGTCATCTCGCAAATGCCTTCAGCAAAGTAGCCAACGTGACATGTGTCAGTTCCCGCACACTTGAAGGGCTGCCGAAGAATAGCGACATAATAATCATAGCTGTCAAGGACGATGCCATCATATCCACAGCAGACAGAATCAAAGGTTGCGCTCCGCTGATTGCCCACACTTCCGGCTCTATTCCTATGGACGCCGTCTCCGGATTCGCTGAATCCTGCGGTGTGTTATACCCTATGCAGACATTCACCAAAGATGTACCGCTCGACTATTCATCGGTCCCATTCTTTATCGAAGGAGACTCCCTGGCATCTGCGGAACTGCTCCATAAGCTTGCGTCGATGGTGTCAAACAACGTAAGATATGCCAACTCCACCGACAGGAAGAAACTGCATGTGGCCGCTGTATTCACGTGCAATTTCACCAATCACATGGTTGCTATTGCAGATTCGTTACTTCGGGAAAACGGGATGGACTACACTGTCATGATGCCTCTGCTTAAACAGACTATCGCCAAACTCGATTCCATTGCTCCTGGCAAAGCCCAGACCGGCCCTGCCGCCCGCAATGACATCTCCGTGATACAGTCCCACTTGAAGATGCTTGAAGAGAAACCTGAGACACGAGAGCTTTATGACATGATAACAAAGCATATCATCCAATCTTCCTATACTAAACAATCCGCTAAACAAGATAATCTATGAGTTCAATATGCTATGACCTTACAAAGATAAAGGGATTTGTATTTGATGTCGATGGAGTCCTTTCTCCTTCCACAATCCCCTTAGGAGATGACGGCATGCCACAAAGGATGGTGAATATCAAAGACGGATATGCCCTGCAGCTCGCCATTAAACGAGGATACCGGATTGCTATAATAACCGGAGGCAAATCAAAGGCCATAACGGCAAGATTCAATGCATTGGGAATTAAAGACATCTTCTCTGGTGTGGCGAAAAAACTGCCTGTATTACTCGATTGGATGGCAACAGAGGGACTCAACAGTGATGAAGTGGCTTATATGGGTGATGATATCCCAGACCTCCCCTGCATGAGAAATGTCGGACTTGCCGCCGCTCCATTCGATGCCGCCTGGGAGGCCAAGGAGAGCGCATTGTATATATCCAGATTCTCAGGAGGCTACGGATGCGGACGCGACATCATTGAACAGACCATGAAAGCCAACGGAAATTGGCTCTCCGATGACGAGGCTTTCGGATGGTGACCATCTTTTACTGAAAAAATCTCAAAAGATAAAGTGTACGCCTATAGAAAGTGAAATGTCCCGACATGTCTATCATGTCCGGGACATTTCACTTTCTATAAAACCTTGTGATGATTTACTGTTTCCTGTATGGTGTGCAATCTCCAGTGATACGGAAACCTTGGCTCTGTGACACTGCATTGAACAATCTGCGTACATCTGTCCTGAAATTTTTAATCATTCTTGTCATAACAATACTTTTTTTGAGAAACCCGACGAATACTCTTTCCATATCAGTATTCTTTCTCCTCAGACATGGCTATATGTCTGATTCATCGGAAAATCCCTGATTAAACCTAATAGAGAATGGCAGGATGGAAAACTGTACATGTGGAATCCGCAATCCTGGATTCTCCCAATCTTTATTTTCCGAAGCAAAATTATTACTTGCCTCAGCTACGTTATTAAAACAATATTCTTGTCAAATTTGATTAACAATTATGCTGAAAAACTATGTTATACAACATATATTCCTCGTATATTACTGTCTCACACCGTCTTGACATAAGTTAATTTCATATGTTAAACACTTATAGAGTTCACTCGCCTACTATATTTGTAACAAGTAGCGGTTGCTGACGTTTATAATAGAAGACTCTCCATTTTTAGAGTGGGTTCTTCATCCAACGTCATTATTCAGTATAAGGAATATGTTACAAAACCTTCAAAACTACAGAATACTCCTTGCAAGCAAATCCCCTCGTCGGAGGGAATTGCTGCAGCAATTACGCATACCATTCAAAGTCATCACCATAGGAGGAATCGACGAAAGCTTCCCGCAGACTATCCCGTTGTTGGAAGTGCCTCAGTATATATCGGAAGTAAAGGCTGACGCATATCAAGAAAAAATAACAACAGACGAGCTTGTTATTACGGCAGACACGATGGTGATATGCGATGACAGGATACTCGGCAAACCCAAGAATCCAGCTGACGCGGCAGACATGCTCAGGTTGCTCTCCGGCAGAATACATCATGTGGCTACTGGCGTAACGATATCCACCAAAGAGAAACGCACCTCTTTCACTACTGTATCAGAGGTGACATTCGCGGAACTGACAGAAGAGGAAATCAACTACTATGTTGAAAATTACATTCCCCTCGACAAGGCCGGAGCATACGGCATTCAGGAATGGATAGGAGCTGTTGCCGTCAGCTCGATAAAAGGCAGCTTCTATAATGTGATGGGGCTTCCGGTCCACAGGTTATATCAGGAATTGAAACTTTTCTGATCTGACATATCCTTCTCGATACAGCAATGGCCAATAGCCATGAGAAAGGGGATGCAGATTCTGCATCCCCTTTCTCATGGCTATATGTTATAAAACATCAATCCTCAACGACAGGAAGATTGGAAGCTGGAATCTCATAACGGTATTTCGCTTCCCAGCCGAGAGCTGAAGCCCCAAGCACAGCGGCGTCACTTTCCTTCAGCTCCGAAAGCAATATCTTTGTCTTGCCCCTGAATATTGGAAGGACAGCCTTATCGAAAGCCTCCTTGAGCGGTCGCATCAAGAGGTCCCCGCTCTTGGCGAGCCCTCCAAACAGTATTATGGCCTGCGGACTGGAGAACGCAACCATGTCCGCCATGGCCTGGCCAAGTATCGTGCCGGTATATTCAAAAATATCCTTGGCAAGCTTGTCGCCTGCAACAGCGGCATCATAGACATCCTTGGAGGTGATATCCTCTATCTGGAGGTCGCGAAGAGCAGATGGTTCTGTCCGTATCTCAAGGAATTCCCGTGCGGTACGGGCCACTCCCGTAGCGCTGCAATAAGTCTCCAGACACCCGGTGCGGCCACACCCGCAGACACGTCCGTTGTTGCGCTTCACTATCACATGGCCAAGTTCTCCGGCAAAGCCATCATGTCCATAGACAAGCTGACCATTTATAACAATACCAGACCCGACACCTGTGCCAAGAGTAATCATAATGAAATCCTTCATGCCACGGGCCGCTCCATATGTCATCTCGCCAAGAGCCGCCGCATTGGCATCATTGGTGACAGCCACAGGCATGCCTCCGAATATCTTGCTCACCTTTTCAGCGAGAGGCACCACCGGGCCCCAAGGCAGATTGGGAGCCTTTACTATTTCACCTGTATAATAGTTGCCGTTGGGCGCGCCTATACCTATGCCATATATCTTGTCCTCGGCATCAAACGCCTTCAGCAGACGCTCCACTCCGCTATGCAGTTCCTCTATATAATCGTCGAAGCTTGCATGCTTGAGAGTCTTTATAGAATCGCTGGCGAGAACCTGACCTCTTGCATCTACTATTCCGAACACAGTGTTGGTACCACCTATATCGATACCTAATACATACGGTTTGCTCATGATAATGTCTCAGTTTTTATGATGTTATTGCATACTATTCACCACACTCAGGTGTATTGTGGAAAACTTGACTTTCTCGCCCTGCAAGCCTTCTCACGACTGACTCGAGGCATATCGGGGTCGCTCTTCATGGTTTCCGACCACAAAGGTAAAGATTTTTTCCTTTCATACACAGAAAAAAATCATAAATAAAGTTATAAAAATTGCCACCGTCCCCCGTTGAGACAACCACAAATTGACAGTGTTCCCTGATTCGGCACGCTTTTTGCAATTAAAAACATGAAGCGGTCATATGACATATCTCCGTGTCATCGCCTCAACCTTTATCATTCTCACTTGTTAATAATTTTGAATTCTATCTCCTACGGAAGCCTCCGGAATCTCAATCGGTTCGTTTTATCCGGCTTCCTTCCGCTAAAACAAATATAATTCAACGCATATGAATTTCAATAATTTTACAATCAAATCGCAGGAAGTGGTGCAAAAGGCCATCGAGCTTACCCGCCAGAACGGGCAACAGCAGATTGAACCTGTCCACATCCTGAAAGCCATCATTTCGGAAAGCGAGACGATTGTCAACTTTGTATTCCAGAAACTCGGCGCAAATCTCAACGCTGTGAACATGGCTATAGACAAAGAGATACAGAGTCTTCCGAAAGTCTCCGGCGGCGACGTGTTCCTGAGCAGGGATTCGAACGATGCCTTGCAGAAGGCAATCGACTTCTCAAAGTCTATGGGAGATGAATATGTCTCCGTGGAGGCTATCCTGATGGGTATCCTGAAATCGAAAAACAAGGCTTCCCAAATCTTGAAAGACGCCGGAGTGACTGAAGACGGACTGAAAGCGGCCATACAGGAACTGCGAAAAGGGAACAAGGTGACCCAGCAAAGCGCTGAAGAGTCATATCAGGCTCTTGGCAAATATGCAATCAACCTCAATGACAGGGCACGTAACGGGAAACTGGACCCGGTAATCGGGCGTGACGAGGAAATAAGACGCGTATTGCAGATCCTTTCCCGTAGGACTAAGAATAACCCTATGCTTGTCGGTGAGCCCGGAACAGGCAAAACCGCCATAGCCGAAGGGCTGGCCCATAGGATTGTACGTGGCGACGTGCCGGAAAATCTGAAATCCAAACAGATTTTCTCTCTCGACATGGGCGCGTTGGTGGCCGGAGCGAAATATAAAGGAGAATTCGAGGAACGTCTGAAGGCAATTGTAAACGAGGTGACTCAAAGCGATGGAGAGATTATTCTTTTCATAGATGAGATTCACACCCTCGTCGGCGCAGGAAAAGGAGAGGGTGCCATGGATGCCGCAAACATCCTTAAACCCGCCCTCGCTCGCGGAGAACTCAGATCAATCGGTGCCACGACGCTTGACGAATACCAGAAGTATTTTGAAAAAGACAAGGCTCTTGAACGCCGTTTCCAGAAGGTGATGGTTGACGAACCTGACGAAATCTCTGCCATATCTATTCTCAGAGGTTTGAAAGAACGATATGAGAATCATCATAAGGTCAGAATCAAGGATGAAGCGATAATCGCCGCTGTCCAGCTTAGTGTGCGCTACATAACCGACCGTTTCCTGCCTGACAAAGCCATCGACCTTATAGATGAGGCCGCCTCGAAACTTAGGCTGGAGATGGACTCCATGCCACAGGCCCTCGACGAAGCTTCCAGGAAAATCAAGCAACTTGAAATTGAACGTGAGGCCATAAAGCGCGAAGGCGACAAATATAAGGTGAAGGAGATAGACGAGGATCTCGCCAACCTCCGCGATACTGAGAAATCGCTCAAAGCCAAATGGCAGGCCGAGAAGAATGAAATCAACAAGATTCAGCAGAACAAAATAGAGATTGAACAGCTCAACCATGAGGCGGAAGTGGCCGAACGTGAAGGCGACTACGCGAAGGTGGCTGAAATCAGATATAGCAAAATAAAACAGAAAGAGGACGAAAACAAGGCCACTCAAGAGAAACTACGGCAACTTCAGGGCGAGGGCGCCATGATTAAGGAAGAGGTCGATGCCGAGGATATCGCTGAAATCGTATCCCGTTGGACCGGTATCCCTGTCAAGAAGATGGCTCAAAGTGAGAAGGAGAAACTCCTGCATCTTGAGGAAGAACTACACAAGCGTGTCATAGGACAGGATGATGCCATCAAGGCTGTCAGCGACGCTGTGAGGCGCTCGCGTGCCGGGCTTAATGATCCGCGACGCCCCATCGGCTCTTTTATTTTCCTCGGAACAACCGGTGTGGGCAAAACAGAACTCGCGAAAGCCCTTGCAGAATATCTGTTTGACGATGAAGACATGATGACACGTATCGACATGTCGGAGTATATGGAGAAACATTCCGTATCTCGCCTCGTCGGAGCGCCTCCGGGATATGTCGGCTATGAGGAAGGCGGCCAACTGACTGAAGCGGTGCGTCGCAAGCCCTACAGTGTCGTACTTTTCGATGAGATTGAGAAAGCGAACCCGGATGTCTTCAACATCCTTCTCCAGGTGCTCGATGACGGACGTCTCACCGACAACAAGGGACGATTCATAAACTTCAAGAATACAATCATTATCATGACCTCCAATGAGGGTTCGCCTCTTATCAGAGAGAATTTCGCAAATATCGACAAAGGCGACCGCCAGGAAATAATCGACAAAACGAAACAGGATGTGATGGACCTTCTCAAAATGAAGATTCGTCCGGAATTCCTAAACCGTATTGATGAGATTGTAATGTTCACTCCTCTCGACAAGAAGGAGATTCAAGAGATTGTGAACCTACAGGTCAACAGCGTCAAGAAGATGCTTGCTGCCAACGGAGTAACTCTCGAGGTGACAAAAGAAGCTCTCGAACTTCTCGCAGATGACGGTTACGACCCTGAATTCGGGGCAAGACCAGTGAAACGCACCATCCAGAGGCTTGTGCTCAACCAGTTGTCGAAAGACATCCTGGCTCAGAAAGTTGACCGAGACCATCCTATAATAATCGACCGTAAGGACGATGAACTGATTTTCAAAAACTGACAACAGTCGTTTTCTGACAATCTCTCTCCCCATTGTCAATTACAAAATAAAAAGGAATCCATCGGATGGATTCCTTTTTATTTTGACTTCTCCCCCACTTGCTTTCTCTCTGTCCGGTCAATGGAACTCTATAATTTTTATATCGGCGCAACGTTAATCTATTATGAAAATAGAATTGGATGTACATACCCACACTATAATGAGTGGCCATGCGTTCAGCACACTCCAAGAGATGGCGTCCGCTGCCGCAGAGAAGAGACTAAAGACACTTGGAATAACAGAGCACGCCCCCGGGATTCCCGGCACTTGCGATCCTATATATTTCAGGAATCTGCACGTGGTGCCTCGCGAGATGTATGGCGTCAGACTTTTACTTGGCGCGGAAATTAATATACTCGACCACGATGGCAATATCGACATGGATGACAAAATGATGAGCATGCTCGACCATAGGATTGCCGGGATACACTCTCTATGCTATATACCGGGCACTGCCGAACAGAACACGACAGGCCTTATAAATGTGATAAGAAATCCCTGGATTGATATCATAAGTCATCCGGGCGATGGAACAGCGTCCCTGATTTTCGAGCCAATAGTAATTGCCGCCAAAGAGAACAGGACACTCCTTGAAATCAATAACAGTAGCCTAAAACCGATAAGACATAAAGACAGCGCACGCGCAAACAACCTTGAAATCCTTAGACTATGCAAGCGCTATGATGTGCCTGTGATTCTCGGCAGTGACGCACATATATCCTTTGACATAGCCAACTATGAGTACCTCTACCCTCTCCTTCACGAAACAGAATTTCCCGAATCCCTTATTATCAATCAATCGGCAAATGATTTCATGAGTTATATTCATCGTCAATACTAATCAGCGCTTACACAGGAACACAAGCTGACATCACATATGCCTTCGTCAATTTAAATCGCAATGTAATTGCAGATGATTTGGCTATTATCCTACGCCAGACACAATAATATGTTTTAAAACACGTTTAAACAACATATACTATTTATTTGTTAGTATCAATGTGGACTTCCCGTCACCTTTTCCGTAGGTTAGGATTCCATTTTTTCGTGACAGATTTCGTGACAACCCCGGAAGGACTTACCCTTCCATTCGTGACAACCCCGGAGAATATTGAATCTCCATTCGTGACAACCCCGGAGAATATTGAATCTCCATTCGTGACAACCCGGAAGGACTTACCCTTCCATTCGTGACAACCCCAAGGGGGGTATTACAATTGACTTGCAGGTTTGGCACCCTGCCTCCCCTTGTTTCGAGTTTATTTTTGTCGTCTCCATGAAAAGCGTCAGTAATGATGCGCAGACGGCTATTGTGTAACTAAAACAAGTTATTGTGAAATCTAAAAGTTTAGCTTTATCTTTCTTTATTGCCACATTTTTCCTCTCCTCTGCCATCCCTTCCGGCAGCCATTCTCTCGAAATAGGCTCCGAAGCTCCCTCCATCTCCCTCTCGCCTGAAGCCGGAAAGAACATTGGTTCTCTCGACGGCAAGCGGGTTATTGTCAACTTCTGGTCGGCAGAAGACCCATCTTCTCGCATCGCCAACAGTAAGCTGTCACGGTTAGCTGAGTCTGACAGTTTTTCCGACACTCGATTTGTGAGCGTCTGCATCGATTCTGACAAATCTATCGCTTCTGAAATTGCAAGAATAGACAGAATCTCCGACAATGTCGTGTCTCTTGGCAAAGAAGATGTAACCTCCGATGTGCTTGAAGACTTCCAGACCGCCACCGGATGCCGCACATTTATTATCGACCGGTTCGGGATTCTAAAACAAATTGTCCCTTCCGGCTCAGAGATTCCCGACATACTTTCCTAACCCATAAAGGAAAAAACAAAACGGCCTCCCATCCAGTTATCTTCTTGGATGGGAGGCCGTTTTGTATTCCTGACTTGTTCACGTCAACGCGCAAGGGAAATATTGAAGGCGATTCCATAATTGGAATTGGATGTCGGATAGGCAGCGTTGGAGACAAGCGGCGTATTGACCTGATGGTCGAAGAATGCCGAGATTGTCACCTTCCGGCTCATCTGATAGCTCGCCATGAAATTCACGGAAAACGTCTGTGTGCCCTGTGTGGCCTGCGTGTAGGCGGTCTCGATTCGTCTTATAAGCGACTGATTGTTACTGAACGCGAAATCAAGATTCACCGACAGGTCGTTGGTGGCTCCCCCTTGGGAACTGCCGAATTTTATGATTCTGTTGAAGTTGGCAATCTTCATTCCGGCTCCGACAGAAATCTGCTTACTGGTGGTCTCTACAACCTGACCTGCGGATGAATTGAGATTCAACGTGCGTGAATCCCTATATTCAGCATTGACTGAAAGGTCATTCTTGAAGGTCATGTTCACTCCAATCAGCGGAGCGAATTTCTCTGTTATCGCCACAGATGATATATTGTATGGAGATGAGGGAATCGGCTGACGGGTCATCTCGTCAAGCATAAATCCCATATCCCCGTTCACGCCAATCCAATTAAGATAACTTGAATAGCTCCCGACAGAATATGTGCATTGATATGCATGGCTGAGAGTAAATGCCTTGAAGAGCTTCTCCATCTTGCCTATCTGCAACAGACCGTCGTAAGTCACCCTCCAATTCGGACGCATTGCCCCAAGTCCAGGAAAATGGTCAAGTCCAACCCTGTCAGGGCTGTATCCGCTATAGGCTGCGATAAAGGCCGGGATGAGAACATCCGGGCTCGTCCTGCTGACTCCCCCCACAGCCGGATTGTAAGGAGTTCCGCCGAGCGGAGAATCCTCCAGAAACCCGGTGGCGGGATATGACACTCCCTGATAGCCCTGCTCAATGCGGGATGCCACAACCGGGATGTAATCAAGGAATTTGGCGAATGCCGCAGAATAATAGCCGTCCTCCGCCTTTGATTTCTTCAATGCGCTTGCCAATGCCACATGCGTGCGTGTATATGACCCGCTCATAGCCGTCGGCATTCCGGAGAACATGAACTGTATCTGTCGCGTTCGATTGTCTGTAAGATTACTTGTAAGCACCACCTTCAGCCCTGTCAAAGGCTCAAGAGTCAGTTCAAAATTGAATTCCTTGCCCTGGTTCCAGATTGCAGGAGATGTCATCTCATCGGAAGTCAGAAGCCAACCCCTGTCAAGAGCCTTGTCAACATACCCCTCGTCGAAAAATCCGAAAGCGAAATCAAGTCCGGGAGCCATCGGGCCGTACCTGGTGCTCTGCCCGAAGATGTCTCCGACATTCGGGGAGAATTGCGGAAGATTGAGCGAGTGTGAGCTTCTCCACCTGAAAGAAAGATTGCGCGGCATCATAAGGAAACGCAAAGCGTATTCCGATGCCTCACTCACAATCGATTTCTTAGAGCGCGTCATATCTTCCCTAACCACAATCTTAATATTGTCGGTGCCTTTGGTGAGAATCGCGATAGAATTGTCATCTATCACTTTCGTCTCTATTTTAAAAGGCTTCCCCTCTTTTGTGGCCACTATTCTCACTTTCTTGGTTTTCAGATTATGCTTTACGACAGTCGATGTGTCGGCTGTCAGTTTCACAGCCCTCTCGAATCGCTTTACGTTGCTTCTCTGATTTCCGTTTTGAGCGGCATTCTTACGATTGGTCTTGGCAAACCTCTTGTTAATAGCCTGAAGATATTTCGACTTGTTATACAATGTCTCGAAGTTCAGTCTCGCGTCAGCGTTCCAGGTAGATTGATTCTGGATGGAGTTGCCAAGATATACGTCGTCAACGGTGGCTCCCTTGTCCCAACGGTAGGTGGATGAATAACTCACAGACCCGGACAGATAGTCAAGAGCCCCGATTTTATTGAATGGGGCACGGTATGTGCCGGTAAATGTCTGGTTGTAGTTCCAAGGTGTCCCAAGTCCTTTTATCGAAGACCACACGGTGTCTCTCCAATCGCGATATTTATCGGGGAACAGACGCCTGTTGACAGCCCCGACAGTCTCCTCAATCCGCGCTGTGGTATTGCTCGCGAATGTGAGACTGAGCGACTGGATAATATTCCAGGTGAGGTTAAGCTGACGGTCCCAAAGAAAATTCTTGCTCACCTGAACCGGCAACTGGAAATCCACATCCATCTGGCTTCGAGTCTGCTCCTCGTAGTAATACCTGCTTATATTGGTGTAGAACGTAAGGCTGTTGAACATCCAGTTGATTCCCCAATCCTTGAAAAATCTGGCAGTTTTCCCCTTTCCTTTGAGAGAGGAGAACGGCTTTATCGGTTTGACATAGGGTGTGTAGGTATATTGGAACGAACCCCTGTAATCGTTCGTGTGCTGGTACTCCGTATTCGGGTCATTGAACTTCTGGCGGTTGAATGAGAACGACACCTGGAAATTGGCGGGATCCCAAGGCATCGGATTCTTACTCTGGACATTGAATCTCAGGTTTGATATTGAGAAACTCTCCACAGTGGTGCGTGTCACCGAGAAATCGCGAATCGAATCCTTCTCATTTTTTGTGGTGGCGGCCTTCAAGGCATCCTTAAGAAGTATGTCCTGGTCAAGTGGGTTATACTTAGGGGTTGTCTTCTCGGATGACCTCGAATAATATATAGGAGCACTGAGTTTTGCCTTCTCAGGCAAAACCTTACCCACATCTCCTTGTACAGCAAAATTATATTGTTCATAATCATCCAGACGACGGCTTGAAAGGCCCTGGTCAACACCTCCGAATCCGGCAGTCTCCTTATGCATTCCGAAATTGAACATCGCCACGTCGCTCATAGCAAGGTTGGCATTCACATTAGCGGCCCATCCGCCGTCTTCATTAAAGTCTGTAACCCTGAGTTCATTCACCCAGATGGTACCGTTCTTCACTGAATTTGACTTGTTGCGGATACCAATCAACATCACACGCACATCACTCAGACTCGGATTCCCGAGAACTCCTACAGTGTTCTGACGATTGTCCGGGTCATGCATCGAATAATACACGTTATATCCCACCCCTTCTACGTTGGCGCTGCGGTCATGGTTGCGGGATGTCTTGACAGATGTGAACAAATCAAACGGCACATTGAGGAAATTAGAAATCGGCCACACAATCTGACGGTCGAGTGTCTGAAAATTGTTGTAGCTTCCCTCAGGGGTCAGTTCAAGAGGTATCTCATATTCGTAATAATTGTTCTTGACATCAGAACCGAGCCGGACGAATATGGCGAGGTCTCCGTTTTTAAGATTCGTGGGGTCGTCGATATTAGCCTCCGCATGAACCCACATCTGCATCCGCCGGTAGATTCTCAGGTCAAGCTGTGTGTTCTTGTATGCCCCCCTTGCGTCGCCGGGCTGCAGTCCGGTCACCTTCATCTGCAACGACTGTTCGTTTAGTTGGGTGGCCTGCATTTGTCCCGGGTCCTGGATTCGTGTCACATCCGGAGGCAGGACATAGTTGACAGGCTTACGCCCGTTGTTCTCCTCGATATTCACTATCGACATGTCGAGTTCTCCCTCAGCGGGAGAATCATTTCGGCTGTTGAGATTGAACTTATAGTCTCGCCACTCTCCCCTGACAAGTTCAAGAGATGCAAAACGGAGATGTGTCACCTCCTTGAATCCTGTCATGAAGATTCGGGCAAACCTGATTGTCGAGAAATCTGAAATTCCTCCCACAACCTTGTCCGGTTGCGAAAGGGGTATCTTGAACTGATACCAGACAGTGGTGGCAGGTCCTTCTCTTGTCGGGACTACGGTCTCGCGCTTGTCGGTCACATAATTCTTTCCTACCACAAGATCTTCTGGCCGGATGGAAACCTTATATTGGAAATACCTCTCATACTCGTTGAGTGTGTTATCCTGGTTGATGTCTTCCACATCAGGCACACTTCGCGACGACTGATAGTAAGGATTGTCGCTTTGCTCAGGAGCAAGCGAGTTCCCCTCCACTCCATTGTAATGCTTATACCTGTCAAGAATAGAGGCTTGTGTACGGTCGTAATAGTCACTGCGATAGAAATGATAATTATCTCCCGCAGGGTCGTTCATGGCAGAGAATGGCGATTCCTCCATCTCGGCTATCGTGGAGGCCGGCAACCTCATCCTGAGCTCGTTCAGATAATTTGAATATGAACTGAAAGTGTATTCGTCATCGTTAGGAAGACCATCAAGACCGACATCCTGCATAGGACGGGCATTAGCGGCATTCTCAAAAGCATATGTCAATGAATTCTGTGTTGACACCCGTCCCCAGTTTGTCTCTGCCATGAAGCGGTTGTCTCCGTCAATCGGGATACCATTCTCATAGCTTTTCTTTCCATCCTTTAGAATATCCTCGCTGATTTCTCCGAAATTGAAATAAAGGTCTCCTCCTTCCGTGTTCGGATTTTCTGTATCAAGGAAAGGGTCGAGCATCCAGAACTGTATATATTCCACGTTTGAACTCTCGAAGTTGGTATTGTCCATCTTCCTCATTATACCTCCCCATCTTTTCTCCGGAAATAAAAGATTCCCATTGTCATCGATTCTCTCGGAGTCAAGGTTATAAGGGCCACGCTCCTTAGGATAGAATGAAAGGTTGAGCGTCTGTATGTAATCAGACTCTCCATACACATCGTCTCGTCCTGGATAAATCTCCCTGACGAGCACCTCCCTTACATACGGATTTGAAAGCTGCTTCAAGTCATTGCGGAGATAGCCGGGAAGCATCGATGAGTTTTTCTGTGTCCACATCCTGTCGATATAGTTCCATGCAAGGAGAGCCCTGTTCTTCCCGTAATCGACATTGTCTGACAACGCAGCCTCTGGGAACAGAGCGTCGGCTCCATTGTCGTAAGGGGTGGATGCGAGTGTCCATGAATATGGATTGCGAAGGTCAACTCCGGTCTGGGTGCTTTCAAAGTCGTCAATATATGACGACCCTTTGGTTGTGCCGGATTTCTGCGAATGGGGCACAAGCTGGGCGAATTCTGCATTCAGCCGCAAAGAGGAGGGTGCGGTGGCATTGATTGTGGGAACCTTGTTCAGCAGATTCGTAAGCCACATGAATTCTTTATTATAATTCAGATTAAGTCCCCACATCGTGTTGTTGATTACCTCATCCCCGATATTCACCTTCTCGGTGAGGGCTTTCTCAGAGAAATTCATGACTGTGCCTCCCACCGTAAGATCCTTATTGAACCTGTATTGGGCGTCAAGTCCGAGCAATGTCTTTCTCTGCATACTGAAAAGCGACTGGTTTTCCAGGGTGACACTGACGTTGGTTCCGGAGTCTATGATGCTCTGATTTGTGATGGTGACTATGCCCATGCTGTAATCGACAGTATAATCGCTGTTTTCAGTAAGCACCACACCTCCGGCCATAACAACCACAGAACCCCGAGGCACATTCATGGCGTTCAGTCTTATTGTCGCGCCGCTCGAAGCCTGATACTCTCCGGTAAGTGAGAATTTATTCTTATCTGCAAACTGCCTTGCCACCACAAGAGTGGAGTCATACAGTTCCTTATAGACGTATTGGGCGGCAATCGCCGGATTGCCGATTTTTCGCTCCAGATGACTGCCGAACGGCTCCGCCACCGGAAAGATAATCTTGCCGTTGGACGGTTGCACGGTATATCCTTCTACATAATCGAAAAAACCGTCGGGATTTGACTCCTGATTGGAGTCAAGCCTATCGAGATTCATCACCTGCAACAACGGCTGATTTGAAATGTCTCCCACTGGCAGATAATTGATTTCTATGCCAGTAGTGTCGCTCAGATACTTTATATTAAGCTTGAAATTCTTTTTCTGCAACTGATAAGCGCCAAGAGAATACACGTTCTTCATCATAAGCCGCCACATGGGGAGATGCGGTGAGATGGTGGTGCCTCGCAACATCTTGAGATACAGACTCTGAGACGTGGTAGTGACATCATTGGAGAACTCGCCCACCTGATACACCTTTCCCTGATAAGTGTATTCATATGCCACGGCAAGCACCTCATCCGTATTCAATGCCGAACGCAAAGATATATATCCGAGGGTAGGATTCAACGTGTATTCACTCGACTGTAGAAGACGCGCACTCTCCACTTTCTCATAATCCCGTCCCCCCGTGATTCCATACGCCTGTAGAGGTTCGAGCGCTTGTGTCACCTGGCTGATATTCCTTGCCTCCGGATATTCTGTCTTCAACACCTCAAGCAGGTTGTTGCTTTGGTTAGAAGGCACCGCATAACTATGGTCGGGTATCCAATAGTCGTTGGCAAGTCTCGTTGACTCCCCGAGATCCATAAACCCTACGAAATTGCGGCTCTCATCATAATTGCCATTCTTATTCGTGACCCATACCTCGACCCTCGTTATTGTCACTCCTGACGACACATGTGGAAGCTTGGACGCGAATGTATCATAATTGTCATAGAAATACTGAGCGAGAAAGAAGTGTCTGTTCGCATCGTAGTCGTCTGCCTTTAAGGCAAAAGAAGTGGTCTGCACTCCCCCCTGAGTGTTGACGGTCTTTGACTCACTGTTCTGCTGGCTAATCAGACCGGTAAGCGTGAGTTTACCGAACTGGAGTTTTGATTTGATTCCGAACAAAGCCGTTCCTCCGCGCATGAGACTCGAACCTGTGGTCATGCTCACATTTCCGGCCTCTATACTTTTTATGATTTCGTCTTCCTTCCCTTCATAGTTGAGCTTGAGGTTTTTTGAATCAAAATCAAAGGTGGCGTCTGTGTTATACGACATGTTGAACTTCAGCTTGTCGCCTACGGATGCTGCGATATTGGCTTGTATCTTCTGGTCGAAATTGAAGAATGTCTTTCGGCGCGACCTTAGCGGCAATGCAGGATTGTCTGTCTTATTGCTCTTGATTCCCATCGAAACCTGTATGGAGCCTTGTGTGGTGAGTCTCACTCCTCCGGGGCCGAATACCTTCTCAAGAGGGCCAAGAGCGAAATTCATGTCGAAAAGATTGAAATTCTGCTTCTCCTTGTTCTCAAACCCTTCGGCATTTCTCTGCCTGAAATAGCCGAGCATTTCCCGGCGAGTAGCCATCTCGTTGTATTCCTGAGGAGAGAGAAGGTACGGCACCACCAAATCACGGTTTCCAAGTCTGGTGCTTATCACATACATTCCCGTTGTTGGGTCGAATACAAGTTCCGTCTTTATATTTGATGGAGTCTTGAGGTCCGCAACATATTCACGATCCACATACTCTGCATAATTCCTCGGCAATGTAGTCTGCACCGGCGACGGCAGGATTACACTGTCGGGAATGGAGGATTCCGCTGCATATCCGGATGATGGCGGTGGCGGTGGCGGCAGTTCCGATTTCTTATATTGTCCTACAGACAACAACGAAGCGGCCAGTGCCATAACAGGCACTGTCGCCAACCTTGCCATATGTCGGGTAAATCGTTTCCGGGATATCATCAGAGCATCGTGAGAGCCTGTTTTATGGCTTTCTCTGTGCTCAGCGTCGGATCTGCTGCGAAAATCTTCTTTAAGACCTTCTGGCTTTGCATGGCCGTAAAGCCAAGCATGACAAGAGCCGCGACAGAATCTTCGTATGCTTCTCCGGCCACTGGCGCACTTGAAAATAACGCACTTGGATCTGCTTTTATTTTATCGCGCAAATCCACTATGATGCGCTGTGCCGTTTTCCCGCCTATGCCCTTCACCGCTTTTAACGCGGCATCCTGCCCTGTGGCGATGGCCGATTCCAACTGGTCTGCCGTAAGAGACGACTGTATCAGACGTGCCGTATTGGGACCCACGCCACTCACGCCAATCAACAGACGGAAAAGCTCGCGGTTTCTCTTTGTCAGGAACCCATAGAGGATATGGGCATCCTCCCGGATTGCCTCATGCACAAATAGCTTGACAATGCCGACACCGGCTCCGCCGTTCAGTTCAGCATAATCCATCAACGATATGTTCAGTTCATAACCAACCCCCGTACAATCTATAACCGCCGATGTTGGTGTCAACTCCGCAATTTCTCCTCTTATATAGTCTATCATACTGTTTCACGATTTTATGCAAATCTAATTCTATTTTACATCATATCCAAACATTCAACCGCATTTTTCAACCGCCATCCTTTGGCCTTTGAATATCCAAGACGGCAACGCACTCTTATATTTCCATACGCTTTGCTTGTTGAAAATGATTTTGTAACTTTGTGACATGATTCAGTCTTTTAACTCTTCACTTCTTGAAAACGCTGTCAATGAACTCTCAAAGTTGCCGGGCATCGGAAGAAAGACAGCCCTTCGCCTTGCGCTGCATATGCTTCGTAGAGATGAAAATGAAGCTATAGCACTTGGTGAATCCATCATAGAGATGCGCAAAAATATCTGTTATTGCCAACGGTGCCACAATATCAGCGAAGAGGCGATATGCCCCATCTGCAATGACTCCAGACGTGATTCATCAACCGTGTGTGTCGTGGAGAATGTCAAGGATGTGATTACAATCGAATCAACACGCCAACATTCCGGTCTGTATCATGTCCTTGGGGGAGTGATTTCCCCTCTCGACGGAGTCAGCCCCGCTGACCTTGAGATTGACAGTCTTGTCAAGAGAGTCTCCGACGAAAACCTTCGGGAGGTTATTCTCGCGCTCAGCCCTACGATGGAAGGAGACACCACCAATTTCTATATTTTCAGAAAACTTTCCGACCTTCCGGTCAGAGTGACTATGCTTGCACGCGGACTGAGCATCGGGAATGAACTCGAATATACAGATGAGCTCACTCTCGGAAAATCAATACAGAATCGTGTGCTTTTTGCCGACACATTCCAACATAATAAATAACGATTGCCCAATCATAGAACGATGTCGTATGGAGCCCCACTACAGAATAACACTTAGAGCTGTGGAACCTGCCGATGCAGATTTCATGTTTGACGTTGAGAATGATCCTGATGCCTGGAAATATGGCGATAATATCGCCCCGATTTCCCGTAAGTTGCTACGCGACTATGCCCTGGGCTACGATGCCGACCCTTTTTCAGCAAGGCAATTGCGGCTTATTGTCTGCGATTGCCGCAACGGAAAACAATTGGGAATCGCCGACATCTATGACATATCCGCCGTTCACCACAGAGGGTTCGCTGGAATATATATCTTACGGGAATTCAGGAAACAAGGATATGCCGAGGAGGCTCTGAACGCCCTCTCCGACTATGCTCGCAACGTCTTGAATCTTCACAAAATATGGGCACATATCGAGGATGGGAATATAGCCTCTGAAAAACTTTTTATCAAATGTGGATTCTCAAAAGAAGCCTCCGTCTCACAATGGACATGCCGGGCCGACACATACCATGACCTGTTGATATTTTCCAAAACATTCGCATAAAGACCCGGTCGGAAATAAGAATATCAGGATTCAATTAGGATAAGAAGAATGAGGGATTCAATTATAGGAAGGGTCCTGAGGCACCATAAGCCAGCTGCGGTATCTCTCTCCAAGCCGCCCTACCTCTCGTCGCCAATAGCTGTTTCCCTCTCCTGTCAGCAATCCGGATGCATCCGGGTGTAAATCCACTGCCCATGAATGGCTTCTCTTTTCCTCTTCCAGTTGGTTTCGACTCCACCCGCTATAGCCAAGGAAGAACCGGATTTTTCCTTCAATCTCACCCCCTGCCTCTATGTAATCCACTATACTCTCTATTCTTCCACCCACATATATGCCCGGAATAACTTCTGTAGAACCCTCGAACATTGATCCTAAAGTATGCAACATAAACAACCGGTTATTGTCAACCGGGCCTCCACAGAACAAAGGGACCGTCCCTCCACTTTCCCATGACGGCATAAGGCTCCTCAATGTCAGGCGTGTGGGCTTATTCATCACAAGACCAAGATGTCCCCGCCCTCTGTCTATGTCAAGAATCATGACGACCGAGCGGCAGAATATCTCTTCTTCCATCATTGGCTCTGATATCAGAAGACTACCTCGTTCCGGCTCTATGTCCGGATTATAGTCATATAGCAGTTTTTCAAGATTCATCTCTTTTATTGTAGGGAACGGTTGAAGAATAAAGCTCGTCTTGTAGAAAAAACGATAATCTCATTACATTATTATCGTATTATCCCCACTTTTTACATACCAATTCCTAATCAGTAACCCATGTCGAACACATGAATGTCTTAATGATTATGTTTTCCCGAAATTTATATTAGGAATGCTCTACAAACAGGAAATCGCTCAAAAAAAATCATTATCTTTGTAGCCGGTTTCATAGGAGGGCTTTCCTTTTTCGGACCAAGCCCAATCACTCTTCTCTCCGCTAATAACGATTACCAAACGTCTATTAATGAAAGTACTGAAATTCGGAGGCACCTCGGTAGGGTCTGTTGAAAGCCTCCTCAACGTCAAAAAAATAACCGAATCAATCGACGGGGATACTGTCATCGTGGTTTCCGCGCTTGGAGGTCTCACAGACAGACTCATTGCCACAGCCAGGATGGCGGCTGATGGAGATGACAACTACAGGCTCGAAATGGAGGCAATCTCTTCACGACATTTCAACATCATATCCAACGTGGTTGACGATTCCAAGCGGGCCCGGGTGATTTCTGTTGTCAGCGGTCTCCTTGCGGAACTGAAACGCAACTATGACGGTGTGTTCCTCCTTAGAGACCTCCCCTCCAGGACTCTCGACACAATCGTCAGTTTCGGGGAAAGGATGTCGTCTGTAATCGTTGGCGCCATGATAGACGGGGCTTCACTCCACGATTCGATGGAATTTATCAAAACGGAAAAATGGTTTTCCAAAGACATAGCCGACCAAAAACTCACTTCAAGACTTATACGTGAGGAATTCAAGGGATTCTCAGGAAAAGCGGTATGTCCCGGATTCATCTCCACCGACAAGAAATCCGGAGAAATAACCAACCTTGGACGTGGAGGGAGCGATTTCTCTGCGGCTCTGATTGCCGCCGCTCTCAATGCCGACGTTTTGGAAATATGGACAGACGTTGACGGCTTCATGACGGCTGACCCCAGAATCATCCCGGAATCGATAGTGGTGTCGCACATGACTTTCGTGGAAAGCATGGAGCTTTGCTCTTTCGGGGCAAAAGTGATATATCCCCCCACAATATATCCGGTTTTCCACAAGAACATTCCAATCAGAATTCTTAACACCTTCAACCCATCGGCTCCCGGAACACTAATCACTGACATCGCCATGCCGGATGATCTTGAAATTAAGGGGATTTCAGCCATAAGGGGAACTTCCCTATTTTCTCTTTCTGGGAAAGCGGCCCAAAATACCCCAATGATTAATTCCCGCACATTCAACGCAATGGCAAGAATGGGGATAAAGGTGTTTCTGGTGTCAGGGCCGGACGGGGCGCATGAATTCACTTTCGCGGTATCCGACACAGACGCCGACAACGCTTTACATACATTGAAGTCGGAATTTGCCCCGGAACTTGCCAACGGATCGCTCGCTGAGCCATTACACACCGACCGTCTTGCAACGGTTGCCGTGGTCGGCGTCAACATGCGTTCAAGGAACAGACTCTCCGCACGTATCATCAACACTCTCCGACGCAATTCCATTGATGTAGCCGCCTTCTCGTATGGTGTGTCCGACACTACAATCTCGTTTGTGGTTCCACTTGACGAGACTGACCATGCTCTAAGACTTATACACTCTCTGATATATTGAAACCACGAGTTTCCAGATATTATCGGAACACATGCTGACAGACTCCGGAGTCATCCGGCTCACGCTGCACGCGCCTAAGAGCCGATTGTTCCGGAGTTCTTTCATATCCATTCCGAAATAACATCCCAGCACAAGACAAGAACTGATACCTTCTTTTATTTCGTATGCAATAACAAAACTCCCGTCCTGACACATTCACTCATGAGCACGCATATTCATGGAATCCGTTTCTGAATACACAAATTCACTGAATCTTTTCACATTCCACAAATTCTCGGATTTCATTTCACGCTCTTCAACAAAAAAATATTAACTTTGCATTCATGGAGATAAAAAATGCCAAATACGAAATAAGCAACGCCAAAGTTGAGCAATGCCCTGATACCAAAGTACCGGAGTATGCTTTCATAGGACGTTCAAATGTCGGCAAATCCTCTCTTATCAATATGCTGACAAAGAGAAAGGGACTGGCGAAAACTTCCCAGAAGCCCGGCAAGACACTGCTCATAAACCATTTCCGCATTAATGACGGAGCATTCTATATAGTTGACCTTCCTGGATACGGATATGCCGCACGAGGTAAAGAACAGCGCAATGATTTCAGAAGGATCATTGAGCATTATATTCTCGGCCGGGAACAGATGACTCTGCTTTTTGTCCTTATCGACATCAGACACGAACCTCAGAAAATAGACCTTGAGTTTCTTGATTGGCTTGGGGAAAACCAGGTTCCATTCGCTATAATATTCACTAAGGCCGACAAACTCGGGCCAAACGCCGGGATGGCTAAAGTGGAAAGTTACAAACGGGAACTGCTGAAAAAATGGGAGGAACTCCCACCCATTTTCGTAACGTCTTCAGAAAAGTCTCAAGGAAGAGACGAGGTTCTTGATTATATAGAATCAATCAACCGCCAGATGGCCGGAACATCCGGTCGCGATACTGACATAAATGAGTGACGCAGATTAATACTTTTTCATAAAATGAACTTAAAGAGACTCATAAACGGCAACAGCAGACTCTCTGAAATCGTCCGCTTTGGAATGGTCGGTGGAATCTCTACCGTGCTTCAATACGGGTTTTATGTGATTTTTGTAAATGCTGTTCATGTCAAGGCGGTTCCATCCTCGATGATAAGCTATGCCTTGAGCTTTATCGTGAATTTTTTTCTCTCCAGCTATTTCACATTCCACACTCGGCCCAATGCGAAAAAAGGGCTCGGATTCACCTTGAGCCACCTATTCAATATGGGGCTGCAGACTGGATTGGTTGCTATATTCAAAGGAATCGTAGGGCCGACACTTGCGCTCCTTCCGGCTCTTGCAATATGCATCCCCGTCAACTATTTTCTTGTCAGGTTTGCATTTACAAGCCGTCTGTTTAAAAGTGGCAGTGAGAAAAAGGCTATCCCCATTGATGAATCGGCATCTGAGAATCACAATGAATTCGGAAAGACCGAATCGCGGATGCAATAAAATTGTATTTTATTTACTTTAACAAAGATATTATGAAAAGAATAGCAATGGCGTCTGACCATGCGGCCTACAGCCTGAAAGAAATTATTAAACCTTATCTCATTGAAAAAGGATATGAAGTGGTAGATTTCGGAACCAATTCAGAAGCTTCATGCGATTATGCGGATTTCGCACATCCCGCAGCATATGCCGTGGAAAGTGGAGACTGTGATTTCGGCATTGCAATGTGTGGCTCCGGCAACGGAATACAGATTACGCTTAACAAACACCAGAATATCAGGGCTGCCCTTTGCTGGCTCCCGGAACTCGGAGCTCTCGCAAAACAGCATAATGACGCTAACTTCCTTGTATTGCCTGGAAGATTCATATCCGATTATATGGCAAAGGAAGTGGTTGACGCATATCTCGCAGCATCATTTGAGGGTGGCCGCCACCAGTTGCGTGTCAACAAAATTCCGGTGAAATAATATCAGTCTGACTTAGCATTCGCATTGCCCACATAATATGAGAAACGAAAAAATTTTTGAAATCTCTCTTGAAGACCTGCGCTTCCATTCATGCCATGGTGTCATGCCTCAGGAAAAATTAGTGGGAAATGAGTTTACAATCGACATTTCCATAAAAATCCCATACAGCGACTCCATACTAAACGATGATATCGAGAACACAATTTCTTATGCTGATATTTTCGATATCGTGAAAAATGAAATGGGTAAGCCTCGAAAACTTATCGAGACTGTCGCCACTTGTATTGCAAAAAGAATCTCCGCAAAATGGAGCGATATAATATCCGGACAGATAACCATCTGCAAATCAGCGCCTCCCATTGAGAACATTTCCGGACAGGCAAAGGTGACTCTCTTTTTCTGAAAAATTTATTAAAAATTATTTGGTAATTTCGCAAAAAGGATGTAACTTTGCACTCGCAAAACGGAAACAACCGATAGCAAAAACATCGAGGCTCCTTAGCTCAACTGAATAGAGCATCTGACTACGGATCAGAAGGTTGCAGGTTTGAATCCTGCAGGAGTCACAATTAACGCGCTTGATAATAGCATCGAGGCTCCTTAGCTCAACTGAATAGAGCATCTGACTACGGATCAGAAGGTTGCAGGTTTGAATCCTGCAGGAGTCACTAAACGGAGAATAATCTAAGATTATTCTCCGTTTATTTTGCAGACATGTATGGTCGCCTAATTGTCCTATCTCAACAGACTTTCTACAAATTTATAGTCAGGCTCCTCCGTTATCTCCCGACACATACTTGTCCCTTTCACCTTACCGGCTTCATCTATGACAACAAGCGACCTCGCGTACAGCCCTCTCAACGGGCCGTCTATTATCTCTACTCCATAGTCTGTGCCGAAATCACTCCTGAATCCAGATGCCGTATAGACATTATCTATGCCATTGGCAACACAAAACTTTGAGGCGGCAAACGGAAGGTCCTTCGAAACACATAACACGACTGTATTACGCATTTCCGAGGCATCCTTATTGAACCTCCGCACAGATGCGGCGCATACATCTGTGTCAAGACTTGGAAAGATGTTCAGCACAACCCTCTTCCCTTTAAAATCATGAAGATTGATTTCCGACAAATCTTTCGCAACAAGAGAGAACCCTGGCGCATAACTATCCACAAGCGGCATCTCCCCGGATGTATGCATCGGCATACCGTTAAAGAACACTGTTTCCATAAGTATTATTATTGATTCTGTTTTATTATGCCTTCTGCCTATCCCCGCATGTAGTGCATTACGGGGTAAAGCATCCACGTTTCTTAAACGGATTATCCACGCATGTGGTTCTGTAGAAAATGAATTCTCCCGATAAGTTTTGATGTCAGTTTATTATATCGGCGACTTTTTAGAATCTTGTCTATAGCGGAAATCATCTGGCTCCCAAGTCCTATTTCTGCCGCAAGCATATCTGCCCGATGTTCACAGTCAATATCCCAGTTCCTGGTATTATAAACGATATGGCCAACCTCATGAGCGAGAGAGGCAAGGATCTCAACATCGCTTAGACCTATCCGGCTCACCTCCTCTTCCGAAAAATATACCACATTGCCTATCCTTCCCATTATATCCTGACAGTCATTGTCTCGATCAGTCAATAACCGGAATTCTATAACTCCGTCATAATGCGGCGCTATATCGGCAAGCATACCTCCGAAAATGCGTATGAATGAATCCACTATGTCTATATTGTCACAATTTTTAAAATGCATAAACCTGTTGCTTTTATAATTTTTTTGTGTAATGCCGAATAATAATGAAAAACATCCGACAAATTTGTTAACGCCACTTGAATGCTTTTTATTCATCCAGTGGCATAAAGCTTATTGTTTTTTAAACATTTATATGTTTTTTTGATTTCGGTTAATACTTAACGACGGTTTCCGTGTTATAAAGTAAAACCTGCTGATAAGAATTTCATGGCAATGCGTAATGTCTTTGGTTTCTGTCTGATTGACGACACGACTGCAATCCTGATTATGCGCTGACGCCTCGGATGACTTATTTGCCAAGAATAATAATTGAAACTATATGGAAAGCACTTGGAATTTTTCTCCATACAAAGAATCCACGTCCGGGGTCTCCGGTGATAAAACATACATTAATTCTTCGCCACTCTCTGACATAGCCATAAGCCGACAATTCTATATCCTGGACACAATCAGAAACTATGTCAAATCAAACCGGATGATGGATGAGGCCACTTCTTCATTAGACAATATATCCGATAGATTATGCTTCAGTAAAGTAGCTAATCCGTCAATCCCGATTCTGATGGAGTATTTCAAAAAGCACCCATCAAGAAGTTGCGACTACTCTATCGGAGGGATTCTGATGTGGGCGGAATACTTCAATTACGAGATGGCAATATATGACTCCACTCTATTCCTGAAAGGTTATGACCCGGAATCAGGATTATTCATATATTATGCTCCACTCGGAAAACTGGAACATGAAATTGCATTATCGCTTATAAGAGAAGATGCTCTTGGAAATAACGGAGAATCCATATTAATTTCCGACAGGGAATGCTTCGCGGATGAATCTGATTCCGGCTCCACCGACGATACATGTTTCTGCGACAAATGGATGGAATACCTTTATGACATCGAAAGATTTCTCCACTTCAGTGGAAAAAAAATGGAAAAGAAGCGCAACCATCTCAACTTCTTTCTAAAGCATTTCCCTGACTCTGAGACTGAAGTGATTTCATCAAAGAACACGTGTGAGCTGATAGATTTCACACGTAATTTTGAAAAGACTCATGAGAACTCCCCTCTGTTCGATTATGAAGGGGAGCAGACAATAAAAGTGCTCGAAGACTATGGGCGCTATCCGTTCGACGGTCTGCTTCTAAGAGTGGATGGGAAAATAATAGCCTACTCCTTCGGAGAAAAAATAGGAGACACTTTCTTCGTCCATGTTGAAAAAGCAGACACTGACTATCCCGGAGCATATCAGGCAATCGCTTCTGAATTGGCTAAGCATGTCAAGCAGATGTACCCTGATGTCTGCTTTCTCAACCGCGAGGAAGATATGGGATATGAGTCCCTTAGAAAGAGTAAGGAATCATATCATCCGTCTCTTCTTCTTAAGAAGACATTATCCGGGTTATAAGGACAATCAATTGCAACCGGCAAGCATCGTGGATTACCGCTTATTTTTATTTTGTATAGTGCACGATTATGATTAATTTTGCACTGAAGTTTCCTGCAGCCGTCATGCTTTCCTGTATTTTGCGGATAGCCCGGACAACAACAATCCCGGAAAGACACATTCCCTGCCGGGCGACTTCCTTATTAACACCACACCCTTTATAATCATGAGTGACGTTCTTGTCATAATCCCCACCTACAATGAAATCGAGAATATCTCGAATATTCTCGAAACGGTCATGAAGTATCCTGACAATTTCGATGTTCTCGTAATTGATGATAATTCGCCGGATGGGACAGCTGCCGCAGTCAAAGAGATGATGGGGAAATTCCCCGAAAGGATTTTTCTTGAACAAAGGGAGGGCAAACTTGGTCTTGGCACTGCCTATATACACGGCTTCAAATGGGCCTTAAGACGTGATTATGGCTATGTCATTGAAATGGACGCCGATTTTTCACACAATCCGGATGACCTCACCAGGCTCTACCATAGCTGTAAGGATAATGGTGCGGATGTCTCCATTGGGTCTCGCTACATATCAGGAGTGAATGTTGTAAACTGGCCGATGGGGAGAGTACTGATGTCATACTTCGCTTCCGCATACGTGCGGTTCATAACAAGGATGAGACTCCGGGATGCGACGGCAGGTTTCGTGTGCTACAAAAGAAGGGTGCTTGAGGCCATCAATCTCGATAGGATAGAATTCAAAGGGTATGCGTTCCAGATTGAGATGAAATTCAAGGCTTACTCCAAAGGATTCAAGATTGTGGAATTGCCTATCATATTCATAAACCGCCGTCTTGGCACTTCCAAAATGAATAGCTCTATATTCGGGGAAGCGGTCTTCGGGGTGATAAAACTTAAATTCGACAGTATATTCCGAAAATAGTCAAAAAAAATCCGGCAATTGCCGGATTTTTTGTTTATTTGGTTTATATCAATCCCCTCGGTAATACTGTTGGAGATAACACCGCGATATGAAATCATAATTGGCTGCAACAAGGCCATGATTGTCATCTCCTGGAAACACCGCGTCGGGAAGCCATCCATTGGCGCAGATGTGGCGCAAAAGATCGCCCGGACAGCACCCTCTCTCAGTAAGAAGCTCTATGGCATGGACCTTCGCATAATCCTTTTCATACAACGGATTGTCAGGACAGCATATGCAACGTGCTATATCACGTGCCAACAACATCCCCTTTTCCCTGTTTACCATGAGGATAAAGTCATGTCCTCCCTTAATCTGCGGAAGATGTTCCTGGCCACTCTCCCAGCCCAAGGCTGAGATGAAAAACGAGTTCAGCTCTTCATACGATTTAAAAATAGCCATCTCCTTACCTCCTGTGGCTCTCGTGAAGGCAGTGTAATACTTGTGTTCACCCTTCTCCTTCTCCTTTCGCGACGGAGGCAATTTCCCTTCTATGATAAGATACAGCCATTCCCGCAGATACAGGGCAAGCGGTCCGGTGGGGTCTTCTCCCATACTGCGGTCCATACTCTCCTGAAGTTTCTTCATCCCATCATCTTTCGACAAGTCTATCCCGGATGCTATTTCCGACAATGTCATTGCATAAGCCGGGGTCATGAGATAACAATGAAGAAACAGCCAGCTCCCAAGCTTGTATATGGCCTCAGAATCTTCCTCCGCATGCATCTCAAGCTCATGGGTCAGGCGATAATCTGCCGGCAATGGCGACTCATCATACACTTCATCGAGAATCCGCCACCATTCATCGGCTCCATTGACAATCTCGGAATCCAACGGATTCCATACACGGCGTGCCTCATAGTTCATAGAAAGGCCGTACCATACCATAAACCTGACATCAATACGGTTAAGCTCGTAATCGAGATATTCCTCCTCTCCATTGTCGTAGAAAGGCACTGTATATCCGTAAAGCCTACGGCATTCGTTGATGAACGACCGCCATATGCCAGCATCGCATATCACATCCTGGTAGTATCCGATAACAGCCATGGCCGTCCTCTCAACCACCTTTACCGGATAAGAGGGAAACAGTCTTTCCCTCTCCGCCACTTCCAGTAGCCTGTTGCATAAATCCAGATAATACCTATCCGTCGAGGTCTCTTCCGGCGCGGCTGGCTGCCGAAGGAGAAACTGCTGCATCGTCACCATATCTCAGTCGTTCTTCAACTTTCCGATAAGCTCTGAGGGTGTGAGCTTCTCCTGTACGCCGGAGGTCATATCCTTCAGGGTTACATTCCCCTCCTCAAGCTCGCTCTCCCCGATTATCGCCACATACGGAATCTGTTCGGAATCCGCGAAGCCCATCTGCTTCTTCATCTTCGCGACATCTGGGTATAGCTCCGCCGATATCCCCTCTTCCCTCAGACTCTTTATCATACGGGCGGCTGCGGCGGCCTCCTTGTCTCCAAAATTCACGAACAAAACCTTGACGCTTTGACTCACATCTGAAGGATAAAGATTCAGCTGATTCAACACATCATATATCCTGTCGGCCCCAAACGATATCCCCACGCCGGAGAGACCAGGCATTCCGAACACTCCCGTAAGATTATCATATCTACCTCCGCCTGTGATACTTCCTATCTGCACATCAAGTGCCTTCACTTCTATGATTGTGCCTGTGTAATAGTTAAGTCCACGGGCAAGCGAAACATCGATTTCCGATATACAGTTATGGCCAAGGTCTGCGAAACCCTCCACCACTGTGCGAAGCTCCTCAACACCCTTCATCCCGATTTCTGAATCCTTAAGAAGAGTGGATAGAGTAGCGAGCTTCTCGGCATTGGTCCCTTTCATCTCAAGCAACGGACGCAATCTGTCGATAGCCTCTTCCGACAAACCTTTTGAACGGAGTTCCTCATTGACATTATCAATCCCGATTTTGTCAATCTTATCAATCGCTACGGTGATATCCACAATTTTATCGGCCTCCCCTATCATCTCGGCTATTCCTGTCAGGATTTTACGGTTGTTTATTTTTATCGCAACCCTCACCTTCAGACGGGAAAACACCATGTCTATCATGGAAAGCAACTCTATCTCATTCCACAATGAATCGCTCCCCACAACATCGGCGTCACACTGATAGAACTCTCTGTAACGCCCCTTCTGCGGACGGTCGGCACGCCACACCGGCTGTATCTGATAACGCTTGAACGGCATCTGCAATTGCCCACGGTATTGAACCACGAACCGGGCGAATGGCACCGTAAGGTCGTAGCGCAGACCCTTCTCGCAAAGCTCTTTGGTGAGCCTGCCGAGGTTTCTTTCATCAAGATTCTTTTCATCCACTCCTTTCATGAAGTCTCCGGAGTTCAATATCTTGAACAGCAGCTTGTCTCCCTCTTCTCCATATTTTCCCATCAGCGTGGAAAGGTTCTCCATTGCCGGTGTCTCTATCTGTTTGTAGCCATAGAGACGGAATACACTTTTGATGGTGTCGAATATATAATTGCGACGCGACATTTCACTCGGAGAGAAATCACGTGTCCCTTTAGGGATGGAAGGTTTCTGTGCCATTATTCTTTTTCTGTTATATTCTTGTTTACGGCCACTCTATGGCGACCCAATCGGATTTGCGAAATTACAAAACTTTTTTCAGATTTTTCCCCGTTCATATCCATTTTTCAGCATTATTCGCTAAATTCGCGCCCGAAAGCACATGCTTCAAATACTCAATCCAAACCTGATACGATGCTTGATATAGTTTTCTCTGACAAAATAAGAAATGCAGCACCTGCATTAAGGGTGATACAGATAGAAGCATCTGTAACAAACGCCCCTACATCCGACGAGCTATGGAGTGAAATAGAAGCGGAGATGGAGTCATTGAGCCGCACATTCTCTCTTCCGGAAATAAACAAGCGGGATGGCATAAGGGAAACCCGGATGGCTTATAAGGCTCTTGGGAAAGAGCCTAACCGTTACAGGCCCTCTGCCGAAGCCCTTTGCCGGAGAATCGTGAACGGAAAGGGACTCTACAGGACAACTACACTGATTGACGCCATAAACCTTGTGTCAATCATGACGGGATACAGCATCGGAGGATTTGACCTCGACAAAGTGGCCGGCCACACGCTCACTCTTGATGCCGGCACACGAGAAGACACATTCCATGCCATAGGACGAGGATTGCTCAATATCGAGGGATTGCCTGTCTATAGGGACAACATCGGGGGAATCGGGACACCCACAAGCGATGAGGAACGCACCAAGCTGTCGCCATCCACTCGTCGGATTCTTATGCTTGTCAACATATATGGAGAGAGCATGCCGGACATGGAAACTGTAAGTCTCATTCAAGGCCTACTGCTCAGGCATGCCTATCTGTCTGATTTCCGGTATAAAATTATAAGTCAAACGACAATCTGATATTGAGTTGCCGACGTGTCAGATAGTTTGGCACGGCATACTGTATGTTGTTTACATCCGTAACCCAGTAATAACTGCTCACATTAGAGATATCAAACAGATTGAATATGTCGGCTCCCAGGGTAATGCTCTTGAAATGTCGCCAGAAATTATGAGTACGGACTCCTTCCTTTTCCCTTCCCACAAGTTCATATGACAATCCTATGTCAACACGCTTATAGGCCGGGGCGCGGAAATACGCCACATCACGGCTTATCCTCGGTGCGGTGAGGGTCAGTCCGTCAGCAAAGACTCCCCTCAGGCTGAATTTCAGTTTCGGGAACTTCGGGAAATAGTCTGTGAAATATAGCCCGACGGAATATCTCTGGTCGGAAGGCAAAGGTACATTTTTCCCGTTGAGATTCTGGTTTGTCTTCATCAATGAGAATGAAACCCATGAATCAGACCCTGGCACGAATTGCCCGAAGAGCTTGAAATCAAGACCCATGGCATAACCTTTAGCGTCATTCTCTCCGCTGTAGGTCACCTTCAGATTGTCATATTCATAAGAGATAAGATTGGCAAGGTTCTTATAGTATGCCTCACATGTCACCTTAAACGGCCTGTTCATTGTCCGGAACACATAGTCTGCTCCGACAACGAACTGGATGCTTCTCGGTGATTTGATATCCTTGTTTAGGCGCACGTATGCATTACCCAGGTCATCAGTTATTGCCTCCCGGAACTCCTTATAGAACGGAGATTGGTAATACATACCCAAGGCCGCCCTGAAGTCCCAGTTTCTGTTGCCCTCAGGCGACAGACTGAAGTTGACCCGTGGCGACACCAGAAACTCCTTATTGAAGTCCCAATAGGATAGCCTGAGACCCGCATTTAGTGTCATGAAAGCAGACGCACTCTCAAAATACAAACCATCCTCCAGAAACATCGACATCCTGTTTGAGGACAGGTCCTGTCGCGAGGTAAGGTTATATATCAGATGGACTCCGTCCGGCAATACAGGCATTGAATAACCGGCGCTGTCACGCCACTCCCACTCCTTCGTGCGGTCCCTGAAATTCTCGTGGACATATGACAGGCCATAGGAAAGGTGATTTGCTCCCAACACCGTGCTTCCTCGCAAGGCTGCCGTTATTACTGATGCCTTGAGACGGTTGCGCGAATGCTCCATATATTTCCCGACTCCAAGTTCCCCTCCCACTCCGCTTGTGCCGGCCTTGTCAAGCCAGTATTCTCCGGAAATGTCATAGCTCACCATCTCATTAGTGAGGAACCACGACAGAAGGAGTGAATAAGCCGTGGAACGGCTTTTCTTGTAATTAAATGACAATGTGGCAAGATATGTCTCAAAAATATCCTTCTCCTTACCATCGAAATATACCTTGAACTGTTTTACGTCTGATATGGTGCCGAATGATGTCTCCCTATTGGCTGGAGTGAAACAGTAGTCGTTAACCGATATGTTTCCGAGAAGATTGATATTAAACTTGTCGTTGACCTTATATGTCATGTTGGTCTGATAGTCAAGATAGGTCGGGTCATACTCACCTCGGGTTTCCAAGGAGGAGAGCAACGAATTGTTCTTCTTGAATCGGAAGCCGTGCATCTGCGAAAACTTGTTCGAACTTGTCCCAAATGCCAAAGAGCCACCCATAAGACTCATAGAAAGGTGCCCCTCAAACGCCTCCGGCTCTCGATACCTGATGTCGAGCACCGAGGACATCTTGTCGGCATATCTCGCGGGGAAACCACCCGTAGAGAATTTTATATTGCCAACCATATCCGGATTGATTATACTCAAACCCTCTTGCTCTCCACTTCTCACCAATTGGGGCCTGTAGATTTCAACACCGTTGATATAGACCGAATTCTCGTCGAATGAACCTCCCCTGACTGAGTATTGTGAACTCATCTCGTTGGAGGAATTAACTCCGGCGAAAGTCGAGATCATCGATTCGATACTCCCTCCTGACACATCTGGCGACAGTTTGAATGACTCGGCACTGAAACTCTGCATTCCGTTAATATTGTCGCGGAAAGATGTCACCTCCACCTCACTGAGCATGTAATCGTCGGGATACATCTTCACGTTAAGCGTGAGATCCCCCTTCGGCTTAATCAACCTGTGAGTAACCGTCTTGAATCCTATACAACTGAACACGACATTAATCGTGTCTTTTTCCGCAACCGTCAACGTATAATGCCCGTTCAAATCAGTGTTAGTCCCTATTGAGGTGCCATCGATACGCACCGTACCGAATTCCACCGGTTTATTCTCACTGTCGCGCACATTCCCTGAAATCCTCACATTGTCAGCAAAAACCTCAGGAGAAAGCAACAGACATGCCAAAGAAGTATATATAATAAAAAGTATTCTCATCTAAATCAAAACGTAGCATCCTCATAAAATATTATCACACAAAACAAGTATTACGCAAGAGCGTCAAGAGTTATAAACATTCCGCTTTCGCCAATGAAAAACGCGCTTTATGTGCTTCGACTTCAACTCAAACGATGAATAAACCTACAGCTGACAGAATATGAATTTTTTGCACCTGCAATAGGGGTTTTCTCTAAAAATCATGTCTTATAGTTGAACAAATAATAATAATATGATTAAAAAGTATCTTTTAACGAGTATTTACTCTATGTTCATAGCAATTATATATTTAGCTGTAACAAAGAAGACGAGGACTCTCTTGAGCCTCATTTCAATTCGGCTCTACTGCTTGACATTCCAAAGCGCCAGGTCAAGCAGTAGGCAACTATAATCCTTCCTTTCAAACAACAATAATAATGGCAGTAATCATACTATTTTAAATGAAATAGGCATTTTAGGATGCTACACAAAATCAGAATCATAGCTTTACGTAATTATAATAACCGAATCATTTCCGGAGAAAAAATGAAAATAATTAAATATATATCGACCCTTTTCCTGTTGTTGATAACAGTTGTTGCAGGTTATTCACAATCTCCTGTAGTTGCCGACAGTTGCATTATTATCGGCAATCATAATTCTACGGGTGATTATAAGCTAAATAATCATTGCGAACATATGCCTTACAGACATATTGTATCGACTCCGGTTTTGCCCGACAGTACTGATGTCCGGTTCCACAATGGCAAGGCTTTCTGGCGAGCTGGAGCCGAGACAGTCGGTTTCAATATAGGACTCTGGGCTTTTGACAGATATGTGTTGAAAGGACATTATGCCTATATTTCATGGAATACGATCAAGGAGAATTTCAGGCATGGTTTTGAATGGGATGACGACCACCTGCATACCAATATGTTTGATCATCCCTACAATGGTTCGATATTTTTCAATGCCGGACGCTCCAATGGTTTCAACTTCTGGCAATCTGAACTGTTTGCTATTGGAGGAAGTGCCATGTGGGAAATGTTTATGGAGTGCGAGTATCCTTCCACCAACGATATCATTGCCACTCCTATAGGTGGTGCGGCACTCGGTGAGGTTCTTTACCGGGCCTCCGACCTTATCCTTGATGACAGAAGCACCGGAGGCGAGCGTTTTGGACGTGAGTTTGCGGCATTTCTTGTAGATCCTATGAAAGGAATAACCCGATTAGTTACCGGAGCTGCATGGAAAAAACGAGCGACATCCGGTCGCAGGTTTGGAATTCCTCCTATCTGTGTGGAACTGTCGTTGGGTGGCAGATTTCTCTCCCTTACTGAAAACGATGAAGGAAGCCGGGGCGGGGCGGTCGCTGAAATCAACATCGAATATGGCGACAGATTTGCGGAAACAACAAAAGCTCCTTACGGTTACTTCTCGTTTCTTATGGAACTGCAAGGCATCAAGTCCCAGCCTCTGTTAAGCAGAGTGGAAATCATGGGACGACTTTTGTCAAAAGAGATATTTGACAAAAACAATGTAAATCTGAACATCGGATTATATCAGCATTTTGATTATTTCGATTCTGACACGATAAGGCCGGAAAGGAATGCCATGTACTTTCCTTGTTCTGTTCCATATAAAATGGGAACTCCCGCTTCTGTCGGAGGCGGAGCAATGATAAAATACTTTCCATCAAAACTAATGTCGTTTGATGGCTATATGCATCTTAATGGAGTCATCCTGGCTGGCGTATTGACCGATTTCTACCGTGACTATCACCGTAATTACAACTGGGGCTCAGGATTCTCTATTAAAACAGGGCTGAACTGGGCATTATCAAATGACAGGTTATCCGTCAGATTAGCTAATCAGTTTTATAAAACATACACATGGAATGGCTATGATGCCAACTTTGATTGGTCTCTTACCCCGGAGGGGAAGCCGGTGGATGTTCAAGGAGACGCATCCCATTCATCTTTCAATCATCTTGAAGCATCAGTCAACTATCGTTTGTGGAAGCGTCTTTATCTGGCAGGAGGCATTGATTACTATTCAAGAATAACAGAATATACCGATATGTCAATAACGACGGGTAATACCACAGTGAGCAGTCCTATTGTACGCAGCAAGCAACTTGGATTTCACCTAATGTTGACATATAAATTGTAATACAAGTCCATACAGAAATAAATCAAATTGAGAATGCTCAGTTATGTTTTGCCTCTCTCTTTGTATTCAATTTATTAGCATGTAGGGACATGCCTCCGGCATGTTGGATGCCACACCATACTCTCGACACGTAAAACACGCAATTGTGATGCAAAATAGACAACCACCGGACGATACCCGGCAAACATGCCAAAGGCATGTCCCTACATAAAGACATCACCTACCCTTCCGCTTTCGCATCGCCATCGGCGTGACAAGGTCTGACCTCTCTGTTTAGCCATTATATGGGAAGTGAAGGGGTGGAACCCTGAAATAAGCATCCAAGTTCTTAGAATGTAGGGACATGCCTCCGGCATGTTGGATAGCACGCGATATTCTCGACGCATAAAACACGCAATTATGATGCAAAATGAACAAACGACGGACGATACCAGGCAAACATGCCAAAGGCATGTCCCTACATAAAGTCATCTGTCACAGATATATATGCAAAAAAAGAGTTGCAAGCGACGCTTGCAACTCTCTAAGGCGGCGATTACCTACTCTTCCGCTTTCGCAGCGCCACTGGCGTGACAAGGGCTGACCTCTCTGTTCGGCCAAAATACGGGAAGCGAAGAGGTGGAACCCGGAAACTACATCGAACTCTTATCATGTAAGGACATATATGCAAAAACCGGACTGAGAAAATCTCAATCCGGTCTCTAAAGCGGCGATTACCTACTCTTCCGCTTTCGCAGTACCATCGGCGTGATAAGGTTTAACTTCTCTGTTCGGAATGGGAAG
>JAIDXM010000002.1 GCA_029058745.1 Muribaculaceae bacterium | reverse complement strand
GGGAGAGGAGCGCTGTCTTGCGGGGACTGAATCGGGAGAGGAAGTCGCAGCAGGTTACGGCTGTGTGTAGGTTTTCGATTCTGTCGTGGAGTGGGGCAGTCTCGTCAAATGCTGCCTTGTAGCAACGGTTCAGGATTCGGGTTGCTTTACTGGCCATCTTTGGGTTTCCGGTTATGGCGTAGAGCGTGAGGACTGGGACAGCGAGGTCGGAGTCTTTCACGTTTTTTTTCTTTAGGGCATGTGCCACACCTTTTTCAAGTCGGGAGTTGACCCATTCCGGGACGGCGATAATTTTTTTGCGTCGAATCTCGGTGATTTCCGCAAGTAGGGGTAGATTGCCGGAGATTTCGGAGAGCTCCAGTCGGTCGAGCGCGATGTCGGTGTATTCAATGAGCCTTTCGCGAGAGATGATGTCGCGGTATTGTTTGAGGCTTATTATCGAGAGGAGCAATTCATCGGAAGAGCAATCGGGGTTGATGTCCGTTATTGGGAGGGGAGACCCGGTTCTTACGGGACGCGATAGCAGGAAAGAGAGGTTTTCCAGTTCATTCTCGTAAGTGTGGATGCAATAGTCGATTTTCAGTTGTTCGCTGAGGTCGGCAGGAGAGCGGCGACGTAATTCGGCGACGATTTTGCCTTCGATGTAGTATGTGAGAGGTTCCCGTCCTTGAGTGCGTCTTAAATCGGCACGTTTGGGATGGCTTCGGTATATGCGTTCGAGGTCATTGACAGAGAGAGAGGTTAGAGTGTCGTAAGGAGAGCTGAGGGTATATGCTTCGGCCGGCGAGTCAGTCGAGAGAGAGAACAGGTCATCGACAGAATCGATTACCTGTCGGTTCATCAGTTCCTTTGTTACCTTGCAGAGCCGTTTCTCGCAGATTACGGCGAACGAACGGGCTTCCCTTAGAGAAAAGGAGGATGCGTAACCCCCCATTTCCGAGAAGTAGCGTCCGAGCGTCAGGAGGTCGTCGGTAGCGGCTCTTGGAGAGATTCTGTAGTCGGCGATATGCTGAGGCAGAGCAAGATGCATAGGAGTATGATTATTTTTTGTTTCCGCTAATTTCGGCAATCTTCTCGACATCGTGCGGGTCGATAGATACAGAAGCGCCGCCGAGGAGCTGGAAATTGACCATCAGTTTATGGGAACCGTCGGAACTTCTTGAGATTTGTCCGACGAGGCCACGCAAGGACCCTCTGATAACGCGCACGGAGTCATTGACTTTCAGAGGAGTGGGCATGAAGTCGATGTGATGGTCAGACTGGCCGAGCATAAACTTCAATTTCTGTATATCCTTGTCGTCAATAACCGCCACCGGTTTGTTGAGACCTCCGGAGTCGGCGGAACGGTTTACGAGGAAGCGGTTGATGTATGGAAGAGTCACCAAGAGACGTCGTTGCTTTTCCGAGCAATGGACGAACACCATAGAAGGGATAACGACACGGTCGATAGTCTTACGCCGTCCGTTTTTCCATATTCTGAATTCCTTCTGAGAAGCCACGTAGCAGGTCACGTTGATATTCATTAGTTTATCTGCGATTGCTTTTTCGTGGCGAGGGTTTACGATAGCGACAAACCATTTTGCGTCGGGCACGCCTACGGCGCCGTCAACGCCCGAAGGCCCTGCCGCCGCAAGAAGGTTAGAGTCAGCTGTAACTGCCGTAGAAGACATATCGATTGATGATTCTCTCTTGCCAAGAGAGACTAAATCATTATACATTGTTTGAAATTCATCGATTTATGATATTGCGAAATGTGGGAATGTTAAACAAGGCTTATCCATGATATTGAATTTGTATGACTTGAACCTATTTTGTCATCACAGTATATGCTCTTTATCAGAATATTTTATTAACTTTGCGGGTGATTTAGTCTCTCTTGGCAAGAGAGGTATAGGATTGTCAGATGGCAGATATTATTATCCGGTTGGCAGTATCGACGACAGAAGAGTCGAGGCTTGCGAGGTATATTTGAGTTGTGGATTCGGAATCGTGTCCCATACCTTCCGAGATTACGGAAATCGGTATTCCCTTGGCTTTCGCGATAGAAGCCCAGCTATGGCGGGCGACATACATTGTCAGGTTGATTTTGAGGTCAAGTCTATTCGCGATTTTTTTCAGGTTTCGGTTTATGTTGTATCCGGCGTTTCGATACACCCTCCATTCGTTTTTTCCGTGTTGCTTTATGATAGGGAGTAGATAATCGCTTTCATTTTCCGGGTATTTGTCGAGAATCCGTTGCATTTCCGTTCTCCATTCGATAGACAGCATCTGTCCGGTCTTATGTCTCCGATAAGACACGGCACCGTTTCTGAGGTCAGACTTTTTGAGGAAAGCCATGTCGATGAAGCTCATCCCGCGGAGGTAGAAGCTCATCAGGAACATATCCCTTGCGAAGTCGAGCATTTCATAAAGGGAGAGGTCGAGGTTCTTCATCTTTTTTACATCCTCAATATGCAAGGCCCTCTTTATAGTTTTGTCCACACCGGTGTAGATGCGCCGGAACGGCATGGTGTTGTCGATTACCCCCATCTCCACGGCCCTATTGTAGGCGGCCCTCAGGATACGGGCGTAGAAAGAGACAGAGTTCTGAGCGACGCCACGTCTCATCAGCCAGGTCTGGTAGTCTTCCATGATGTCAGACGAGATAGCGTCGAGCATAATGTCCTGACCTACCCGGAAGCACCTGAAGCTGTTGAGAGCAGACTTATACTTTTCGGAAGTGCCGATTTTCCCGTTCTGGATAAGCCGGGCAATCAGGGAAGACATGAAATTGAAAAGAGAGTATTCACTGGCATATCTTTTGAATTCGTCGATTACATCGTCGGAGGAATATTCCAACCCTCCCTCATCAAGAGAGAGGATTATTTTGTGTAGCCGTTCGAGGTCTCTCCGTATCCGTTCCCTGATGGATATGAGTAGCTCCTTCCGATGTGCGGACACGGGAGCAGAGACCATGGAACGTCTTTTATCCCATTCCTTGGGAAACACTTTGTAGGGGGTTGCGAGCTGACGCACCAAGCGATGATGGATAATCTGGTAGTACACTGTTCCCTCCCGGTCAGCGCAATCCGAAGGGCGAAATTTCACTTTAATCGAAGTCATTTTGTTTTGTTTTTTTAGGTGTTTATGGAAAAATTGAATGCGCCACCATCGCACGCGTAATGGTGCGATGGCGGCGCATTATAGTTTATGCGGAAAATGCTTTATACGATTAGGTGAGGATTGTGGCGGGAATCAGAAAATAGAGTTTCCGATGTCGGTGGTGAAACGTTCGAGGGTCTCCACGCCGAGCTCAGAGTTGCCATGGGGGTTAAGTCCGGGGCTCCATACGGCAATGGATAGGTTTCCCGGGATGTAAGCCACGATGCCTCCACCGACACCACTTTTCCCGGGCAGTCCGGCACGGAAAGCGAAGTCGCCCGACTCATCGTAAAGGCCGCACGTAAGCATTACTGCGCCGAGACGTTTGGCCTGGCTCACAGAGAGTATGCGCTCCCCGTCAAGCGGGTTCACGCCATGGTTTGCGAGGAACAGGAACGCCCTTGCGAGGTCGTTGCAATTCATTGATATGGCGCATTGACAGCAATAAACGTCGATAAGGGTGTCGATGTCATTATTGATGTTGCCGAAACTCTTCATGAAATGAGCGAGAGCCATGTTCCTGTCGGCGTGTTCCCTTTCCGAACGGGCCACATGCTGGTCGAAGTAAATGTCATCGTTTCCGGAAACAGACCTTATGAAATCGAGAAGAGCCTCTTTGGGACGGTCGTAGAGTGAAATCAGTCGGTCGGTCATCACAAGCGCACCGGCATTTATGAAAGGATTGCGCGGGATGCCATGTTCATATTCCAGCTGAATGAGGGAATTGAAGGGATTTCCCGAAGGCTCACGCCCCACAGCCTCCCAGATTTTGTCGCCTATCAGGCGCAACACCATTGCGAAAGTGAACACTTTGGAGATGCTTTGAATCGAGAAATTCACGTCAGCGTCACCAACGGCGAAAGTGTCACCGTCGAGGGAGGAGATTGAGATGCCATATCGCATCGGGTCGGTCTCAGCGAGGGCAGGGATGTAGTCAGCCACTTTCCCCTCACCCCGTTTAGACTGGAAATCGCTGTATATACGGTTTATAACTTCTTGATAGTCCATAAATATATTTTTGAGGCAGAGCAAGGCGAGACAGCCGTCACTCTCAAAATACAGTGCAAAAATAGTAATAAAAGGAGACACGGCAAACACCGCGTACATATGTTTTTTATGACTATATGCACGCGGTGTGAGAGTCCCGGGAGGCCGGGAAATATAATCAGAATTGCGGATTGAAGGGGGTATCCTTTTTCAAGGCATGGTTAGCCTCCCCGACAAGCATCTTTTCTTTGGAAGTGTCAAGCTTCATGACCGAGGCACCCTTTTTGAGGTCGCATTTCGAGAGGTCGATATAATAGTAGCCCGGATTAGTGACAATCTCGAAATAGTAGTTGCGGTTCTTGATGTCGGCGAAAGAGCGCCATTGCGTAGAAGACACATTCGGTTCGCCCTGGATAAGATATGTGTAAGGGACGCAGGCATTGACAAGAATGCTTCTCGCGATGCTCACCGCGAGCGAAGGGTCGGACACCGACTCCACGTGATGGGTGAAGAAGTTGGCACGTACACAACGGTCGGGGCTGCTAACCGTACCCGGCAACATGTGCTGACCACCGATTTTCTCCCAATAATCGAGAATGGCAGTCATAGAGGGCCACTGCGGGTCGTTGGTCATCGCGAGATAGTCGCCCGGGTCGTATATCCTGATGTCGCCATTGTCGAACTCAATAATGGCAGACTTGCCGGAGCTGTCGGTAACTCCCCAGTGGAGAGTGGAAGCGGTGCCATTGTCGAAAGTGGAGCCACCGATAGAGAACTCATGTTTCTTGAGCACCTCCACAACCTCATCTGTGGTGGCGTTCATGTCGAGAAGCCAACCCACGAACACCGCGAGCGACATCGGCGGACGCCCTTCCGTGTCGGGGTTGTTGTAGATGGTGCCCTTACAGAAGAGTCCATTCACGACAAGTCCCTTCTCATTCATACCCTCGATGATTCCGCCGTCATAGCCCACGGCATAAACGGCGCCATACTTAGAAGTCCAGGCGATAGCCCCCGGCTTGTCGGAGCCGACTTTCGGCATCCCCGCCGGATATACGTATAGGTTTGTAGGGATAGGGGTCTTCCAGTCGAGGGAACGTCCCACGACGAAAGTGGAGTCAGCGCCCTTGTATAGAATCCTTGTGCAGGCTCCGGAATTTTGGGCAGAGAAAGATGCGGCACCAAGTGCGCAAGCCACGGCGATAGTCTTCAGTGTCTTCATAGTCTATAGTCAATTTATAAATTATTCACTATAAACAACAACCGACAGGGGTTGAGGGTTTACACCGATGGTCAGGACATACAGGCCGGGAGAGACTCAGGGGATGTCGCGGAAAGACTTGGCAGAAGAAAGGGGGGCGTATAGGAGAGAATCCAAGATGGCGTTTATCGTGCCAGGCTTTGCATAAGGATTGGAGGCGACAGACGCTTTTTCCCGGAAAGAATCGGAAAGGATTGTGGCGAGCCCGTCGCGTATCTCGGAAACGTCAGCGGCTACATCGAGCACCGACGCCCCCCTTGCCCTCCCTTTCTGACGGTCGCCGATATTCAGAGTCGGGATTCCGAAAGAGGGAGCCTCAATAAGGCCGCTTGAAGAATTGCCGACAACAGCTGAGGCATGTCGCAAGGCGGAGAAATACCGGCGTCGTCCCAGGGACTCTACAGCCGCCACATCGCCGGGATGCGAGGCCGCCCATGTCTTGATAAGGGCAGCCACCGTCTTGCCGCCGGTGTCGGAGTTAGGCATCGTGAAAAGAATCCGGAATCCATTGGTGAGCGCGTCCTCAAGCGCGTCAAGGAGAGCGATGGTCTGCTGCCGTTCCTCACCGGGGGATGCGGTTGCCGGATGGAAAGTTGCCACCAAGAACTTCTCACCGAGCCGGAACCCGATAGACTCCTCCAATTCCTCAAGCGACATGAAATCCTCATTGCTTATATTCTCCACGCCCAACGCGCCTACCCATTTGACACGGGCCGGGTCTTCCCCCATCTGTATAATCCTTTTCGCATAGAATTCGGTGGAAGTGAAATGGAGCCAGGATAATTTCGTGATGGCATGGCGGATAGAATCATCGTAAGCCCCTTCGGTGGTTTCTCCGCCATACAGATGGGCCACAGGGATACGGAAAATCAATGCGGCTGATGCGGCGGCAAGCATCTCGTACCTGTCGCCAAGGATAACCACGAGTTCAGGGTTTATTCTCGCGAACGCGTCGGCAAGTCCGATTTGGGTAAGTCCCATCGACTTGACGGTGGCGGAAGGGGAGTCGGCCGCGAGTAGCGACTCCACCCTCGCGTCGATAGAGAACCCGTCGGCCGTAATCTCATCGACCGTCATACCATAGTCAGGGGAAAGGTGCATGTTTGTGGCGATGACGGACAAATCGGCCATACCGGAGTCTTTTACGGCACGCATAAGAGGAGCCATAATGCCGTAGTCGGCTCTTGTGCCGGTTATGAAACATATCTTTCTCATATGATCAGGAGGGTATTAAATTCAAATGAAGATAGGCTCGTCAGGCGCGAAATGAGCCGGAGCAGGGCGCCCGATAATCTCGTCCCACCTCATGGGGGAAATGCCGGAACCGGGCCGTTTCACGGTGAGGTTTTTCTCCGAGAACAATTCGCCGGCGTTTATCTCAGAGGCCGCGACAATACTTTTCCTTGCCACAGGGATGTTTTTCCTCTCTGAATCAGAGACCCTCTTGAGAGGAGATCCGAGAGCAGCCGCCACGTTGTGTATCGCGGACACCATTGCGGCGAGTTCGTCGGGCTGCAGGGAAGCGACATGGTCAGGCCCCGGCATGGAGCGGTCGAGGGTGAAATGTTTCTCAATTAGACACGCTCCGAGGGCGGTAGCCGCGATTGGAATCTCGATTCCCCGGGTATGGTCGGAGTAACCGGTGGGCACGCCGAAAGTGTCGGCCATGTTGCGCATAGCCCGAAGGTTGACATCAGAAAAGGGGGTAGGGTATTCTGTGTTGCAATGCAGAAGTATGATGCCGTCGCGGGAATGACCTGCCATGTAGAACACCTCAAGCGCGGCCTCAATCTCGGCGACCGTTGACATTCCCGTAGAAATGACAGGAGGTATTCCGGTGGCCGCCACCATACGGAGATACGGGAGGTTGGTTATTTCGCCGGAAGGGACCTTGAAGAAATCCATATTGAGAGAAGCGAGAAAAGCAATGCTCTCCGCGTCGAAAGGGGTAGAAAGGAACCCGATATTTCTTTCGGCGCAATAGTCATGAATGGTGCGGAAATCCTCGAAACCGAGTTCGAGCCCCCTGAGCATCTCCAGTTGCGAGTCGGCGTCGCAGTTGTTTTTCTGGTAGGAAGCCGTGCGGCTTTCGGCAGTTACCAGCCTTTCAGCCTTGAAAGTCTGGAATTTGATGTAGTCAACATTGGCGTCGGCTGCGGCATCCACCATCCTCAGGGCCGTCTGCAGAGACCCGTTGTGGTTCACACCGGCTTCCGCGATAATTATAGGACGATTTAGAGTCATTTCTTAATTTTTTTCAAGGGATGGAATCTGAGAGGGTTTCCGTGGTATATTCCCGGTTCAGAAAGGGAGTCGGATACAACCGCCCCCATTCCGATTGATATGTCAGGTGCAATGGAAATTCCGTTTTTCAATCTTGCGCCGAGACCGATGAAACAGTCACGTCCGACTTTCACCGCCCCGCCCAGGACAGCTCCAGGCCCGATGAACGAGTTAGAGCCAATCTCGCAGTCATGCTCGACAATCGCCCCCGTGTTGACCACGACATGCCTTCCGAGAGAAGCGCGGTTGACAACAGCCCGGTTCAAGATGGCACATCCGTCGGCGACAGAGGCATTCCGCGTGACAATGGCAGAGTCGGCGATAATGGAAAAGAAATCGGCGCCGAAATTCTCGTAAGTCTCGATTATACGTCTCCGTTTGTCCATAAGAGGGAGTCCGGCGTAAACGAAGGCGATATGGAATTTATGGTTTTCCCTCAGAATGGGGGAAACAGAGTCGTCGCCCAGCCAATCGAGCGGCATATTCGCGGCCATGGCAGGCGCTGTGTATCCTATGATAGCGTCAGGGTCAGGGATTGCCTCGATCAGGGACAAGGCGTGTCCGCCACCACCCACGAGTACAAGCTTATCACGTTTCTTTCTCAGCATATGGTTGACGTGTTAGGAATTCGGCCGACGCAGTTGCCAGAAAGCCACGGCAGAAGCCGCCGCGACATTCAGGGAATCGACGTTGTGAGACATAGGAATCCTTGCGGTGAAGTCGGCGTTTTCGATGACATCTTTTGCGAGACCGTCGCCTTCAGTGCCGAGAATCATGGCAATCCTGTCGAGAGAGGCGAGTGCCGGGTCGTCGATGCTCACCGAGCGTTCGGTAAGAGCGAGGGCCACAGTCTTGAAACCGAGCGCACGCAGGGAATCCACAGGGGAGTCAAGCCATGTCCAAGGGACGAGGAACACGCTCCCCATAGATACCCTGATTGCCCTTCTGTTGAGAGGGTCGCAAGAGGAAGGGGTGAGGAGCACCGCATCAATGCCGAGCGCCGCCGCCGAACGGAATATGGCTCCGATGTTGGTAGTGTCGGAGACGCTGTCGATGACTGCTATCCTGTGGGCGTCGCGGCAAATCACTTCCACGGAAGGAGCCGGCTTCCTGCGCATGGCGCATAGGACACCCCGGGTAAGGGTGTATCCGGTGAGGGCGGCGAGTGTTTCGCGGCTTCCGGTGTATATAGGCATTTCTATAGGGCAACGCCCGATGATGCAAGCCGCGTCGCCGGAGATGTGTCTGTTTTCGCATAGCAAAGCTACAGGAGAGTATCCCGCATCGAGAGCCACGTTGATGACCTTAGGGCTTTCGGCAATGAAAATTCCCTTTTCCGGGTCGAGCCTGTTGCGCAACTGATGCTCGGTGAGAGATGAAAATATTTCCACCCCTGGGTGTGTCAGCGAATCGATTTCTATTATCATGATGCAAAATTAATAGAAGAAAAGGTAAAATAAAACAAAAGGAGGGAAGTAATCATGTATCAGGAATAAGATTTTCCGGGATAAAACAGCGGCAAGGGTTTTTCCATTAGGATTTGCCGGAAACGAGGATTGGGCCAAACAGACCATATAATGCGATTAACAGACCATATAAAGACGTTGGAAAACTGTGATGGAGAAAGGGGATTGTAATGGAATCAGATAATTAAGGAGAAAGAAAAACGTTGACAGAGGAAATATTCAACGGTTGTGATAGGGCGTGATATGGAATAAATTGCTAATTTTGCAAAAAAAATAAGAAGCGATTATGCAGATAAGATATATGCGAGGAGTGTTGAGGTGTGTTGCCGTCATCAGCGTGCTGACGATGGCAACAATCACCGGGCATGCCTATGAACCGCGAATCCATTGTGAGGAGGACACGGTTATGGTGAGCAAGCTATTGCAGAAGACAAACGAACACGGAGGAACACTCGGCGACCGATGTGTCTATGCCGCCAAAGAGCTTGTCGGGACTCCCTGGGCTCCCCCCGCCGACAATGATTCAATAGGGACGGTAGTCGTGAACATGCACGGTTTTGACCGTCTCGGCTTCGTGAACACGGTGTTGGCCATAGCCGAGGCAAGTCGCCAGAAGTTGCCGACAGTCAGGGAATTTGTCCGGCAGTATGAGTCGTTCAGCCGAAGGAAAGGGGAGGACGACGGTTTCGCGAGCCAGCTTATATACGGGGCGGACTGGGTTGTTGACAATGTATATAGAGGGAATCTGAAGGAGATGACAGAGTATCTCGGTGGAGGCGGTTTCAAGGCCAAGACCCTCGACTATATCACCCGTCATCGCGAAGACTATCCGGCCTTGAAGGATGAGGCGACATACGATAAGGTAAGGATGATGGAGATGGGTTACAGGAGCCACCGTATCCCGCATATGAAGAAGCAGAGCGCGGGGAACAAGACGCTTCATGAGCTTATGAAGAACGGGGATGTGGTCATGATGCTGTCGCCCGAATTTGACTTTGATATCTATGACATAGGAATTGTGGAGATGAAAGGAGGGGAGCCGTATATGATCCATATCTCCCCGGAGAGCGGAGTTGTGGTGGCGGATCCTTATCCCATGCAGCGGCTGTTCAAGCTTCAGAGCCAGCATTTCTATGGCTACCGATGGATGCGGCCACAGGAATAATCCACGAATAACAGGGAGCAAATAAAAAAAGAGGTTGATGTGAAAATGCAAGAGGTGCGCCTGAAGAATAGGCGAACCTCTTGTGTATAATATAACAAATTGCTATCTTTGCAGTTCGAAACCCAATGGATATGCATTGTCGCATAAACTTCAGGGTCGGAAATCTCCTATGAAAGAAAATCCCCGTCCGCGGATTCTGATGATTTATACCGGAGGAACGATAGGTATGATAGAGAATCCCGACAGTCATGCCCTCGAGCCAGTAGATTTCAATCATTTGCTGGATAATGTACCAAAGCTGAAGATGCTCGATTTTGAAATATCGAGTTTCCAGTTTGAGCGTCCCATCGACTCCTCGGCAATGACGCCGGAGCATTGGGGAGAGATGGCGAAGGTTATAGAAGCCAACTATGACAGTTATGACGGATTTGTGGTGCTTCATGGCACCGACACGATGGCCTACACGTCGTCGGCACTGAGCTTCATGCTCGAGAATCTTGACAAGCCGGTGATAATCACCGGCTCGCAGCTTCCGATAGGAGAGGTGAGGACCGACGGCGAGGAGAATCTGATAACCGCGTTGCAGATAGCGGCGGCCAGAGACCGCGACGGACGACAGATGATACGGGAGGTTGCGATACTGTTTGAGAACTATCTATGGCGCGGGAACAGGAGCACAAAGCGAAGCGCCGACAACTTCAACGCATTCAAGAGCAATAATTATCCGGAACTCGCCAAGATAGGGCTTGGCATCACCTTCAACCGCGACGCACTTTGGCGGCCGAAGAATTCCGGCGCGCCATTGAAGGTGCATTATAAAATGGACTGCAATGTCCTCTATATCGACCTGTTTCCGGGCATCCGAGAGAACGTTGTGCGTCATATGCTCTCGACCCCCGGGATAAAAGGGATTGTGCTGAAGACGTTCGGGGCCGGTAACGGTCCTAACGACCAATGGTTTATAGACGCGATAAAAGAGACAGTGGCGCGAGGGGTAGTTGTTGTCAACATCACGCAGTGTAACAACGGGAGTGTCCTTCCCCACCGCTATGTTACTGGACTGGAGCTTGCGAATGCCGGAGTGGTTTCGGGACATGACCTGACCTCGGAGGCGGCCATCACGAAACTCATGTATCTCTTGGGAAGAGGGATGATGCCGGAGGAGGTTAAGAGTTATATGGAACTCAGCCTGTGTGGAGAGATGTCATGCTGATTATCACCATCTGGATGGTATGGTGGCGGAGAGAGTGTGCCGCAATCGAGAAATAGCGGGACGTAGATTAAATGATTGCGAGAATGAAGTAAATTTCTTAAATTTGTGGGAAATTTACGAATATGGCAACACTAACGGCGGCGGATTATGCCGACACCGGGCAATGGCGTCTGATAGTCAAGATATGGCCCACCGGCATCTCCGCCCATCTTGAGAACACGATACACAGGGATGTGGAATTGCAGGAACTGTTCACGACGACGTGGGAAGGGGAAGCCGGCAATATCCTTGAACATATAGAGAATGCTGTGTATGACCATCCACGGGTGCTTGATGACTTTTCGGCCCGGATAGTTGTTTATGACCGGAAGACCCTTTTTATGCCGACCGAACTTCTGACAGAGACAGAGGGGACAGAGGAGGGATTCTATACGACGGTGTATGATTCGGAGTCGTCGGATGTCATGTGTGACAGCGACGGCGACATTACGGCGGCCTTCTCACTTGCCCCCGGCCTTAAAGGATTTCTCAGCCGCACGTTTCCGGGCGCGAGAATCGATTGCAATCTGATGCGGAAAGTGCGAAGATTCAGGAGAGAAGGGGATGGAAAACGTCTGCATGTATGGCTAAGACCCGGCGAGTGTGACTGCGTGTTGCTTGACGGCACGTCGCTCCTGTCGGCCTCGACGCATTCCTGGAATAGCGGCTATGATATCTTGTATCATGCGTTCAACCTTTTGGATGTGTATGGCGTTGAGACACAGGATACAAAAGTTTTGTTCGGGGGGGTGAATCCACCGGATGAAGTTTCATCATTCATGTCGGGGAGAGAAGGGGAATTGAAGAAACAGTCTAAGAGAGAATAAACTGATGAGAATCATAAGAGGAAAATACGGGAGACGACGTTTTGATGTCCCGAAAAACATAACGGCACGCCCCACCACAGACTTCGCACGCGAGAACCTGTTCAATGTTCTTGAGAATCTTGAAGACTTCGAGGGGAAGACAGCCCTTGACCTTTTCGCGGGAACCGGAGCGATAAGCTTCGAGTTTCTGTCGCGAGGATGCTCAGAGGTGACATCGGTGGAGCAGGCCGCGGTGCAGGCGCAGTTCATAAGGAGTGTGAAGGAGAAGTTGGGCGACGAGACGCTAAGGGTAATCAAAGGAGATGTCTTCAGATTCATAAGCACGTGCAGCCGTCAGTTTGATTTCATCTTTGCCGACCCCCCCTACGACCATCCACGCTTTGAAGAGGTTCCCATGCTGATACTTGAGTCAGCGATGGTGAAAAGCGGGAGTGTCGTGATAGTTGAGCATTCAAAGAAACATGATTTCTCGCGGTTGCCCGGATTTTCCCAGCACAGAGTATATGGGAGTGTCAACTTCTCGATATTCATCGTGAAATAAAGGAACAGAAAAGATATTGTCGGGATGGATGTTGATCCCTCAGGGTAATGCTATCCGTCCGTAGCGAAACAATAAACAAGAAAACCCAAAAATGGACACAAAGATAAAACTTGACACAATAGAGGAGGCCATAGAAGACTTCCGTCTTGGAAAATTCATAATAGTGGTAGATGACGAGGACCGGGAGAATGAGGGCGACCTGATAATCGCGGCAGAGAAAATCACGCCGGAAGACGTGAATTTCATGTTGAAGAATGCGAGAGGAGTGTTGTGTGTGCCGATAACCAACGAGCGGTGCCGCGAATTGGACCTGCCGCATCAGGTGGCTGACAACACGTCGATGCTTGGCACCCCGTTCACGGTGACGGTGGATAAGCTTGAAGGTTGCACCACGGGAGTATCAGCAGAAGACCGTGCGGCGACCATCCGCGCCTTAGCCGACCCGGCGTCGCGTCCGGAGACATTCGGCCGTCCGGGACATATCAATCCCCTGTATGCACAGGACCGTGGGGTGATACAGCGTTGTGGACACACGGAGGCCGCCGTGGATTTCGCCCGTCTGTCAGGACTTGAGCCTGCCGCGGCACTTATGGAGATTATGAATGAAGACGGGACGATGGCCAGATTGCCAGAGTTGCGTCGGCTTGCCGACGCGTGGGGCTTTAAGCTTGTTAGCATCCGGGACCTTATCGCCTACAGGATGAAGAACGAATCGATGGTGGAGAAGGGGGAGGAAGTGGATATGCCCACGGCGTATGGCCATTTCCATCTGATACCGTTCCGTCAGAAAGATAGCAATCTCGAACATATCGCCTTGATAAAGGGAGATGTTTCAGACGGCGAGCCTGTGCTTGTGAGAGTGCATTCTTCGTGTGCGACAGGCGACATTTTCGGTTCTATGCGATGTGAGTGTGGCGAACAGCTTCATCTTGCGATGAAGATGATAGAGAAGGAGGGTAGAGGTGCAGTCATTTACCTTAACCAGGAAGGTCGCGGCATAGGCTTGATGGAGAAAATCAAGGCCTATAAGCTTCAGGAGGACGGGCTTGACACCGTTGACGCGAACCTTCATCTCGGGCATAAAGCCGACGAGCGGGATTATGGAGTAGGCGCAAATATTCTTCATGCTCTGGGAATCAGAAAGATGCGTTTGATGACGAATAATCCTGTTAAGCGGATAGGGCTTGAGGGGTATGGCATAGAGGTGACGGAGAATGTGCCACTTGAGGTAGAGCCGAATCCCTACAACCGGTTTTATATGCACACGAAAAAGGAACGAATGGGCCACGACCTGCACAAGATAGATTGACCGATAGGGTCGATCTATCTTGTGTAAGCCACAAATAAAAGAAAAACAATTCACACTATCCTGACCATGAGGAAAATAATGATGATGATTATAGTGTCGGCAGTCGCGGCACTTTGCACATACGGTTCAAAGAAGGTGCTGGACCACGTTGACTTCGACCGCTGGGAGAAGGTCACCAATTATAGCATATCCGACAATGGTAAGTGGGCGACGTATGCCGTCAATCCTCAGGAGGGGGACGGAGTGTTGTATTTCCACAGCGTAGATAAAGGGATGCAGGTGGAAGTGAAGCGCGGCTATAATCCATCATTTACAAGCGACGGGAAATGGGCGGTAGCGCTTGTGCGTCCGTATTTTCGCGACACTCGTAAAGGCAAGATACTAAAGAAGAAGGATTATGAGATGCCACAGGACACACTCGCCATCATTGACCTCACGACAGGGAAGGTGGAGAAGGTCGGGAATGTTTTGTCGTATCTTGTGGCGAAGAAGGGAGGCAGCGCAGTGGCGTGGAAGTCATGCGACACCACGTTGGTGAAACCAGCAGCCCTTAAAGAGAAGGAAAGCGGGCGGCCATTGATAGTCAGGAATCTCAGGACAGGAAAGACCCGGACGGTGAATAATGTGGGAGAGTATGTCTTTTCAGCCAACGGGCGACATCTTGCGATGAATCTCACCAAGATGGAAGGAGACACTTTGGCCACAAAGGGGACGGCAGTCCTTGATGTAGAGGAGGACTCGTTTTTCCTTATAGACAGGGACAAGGCGTTTTACGGGACACCGGTATTCAATGAGTCGGGAACGCGACTCGCCTATGTGGCGTCGGAAGACAGTGTCAAGAGCGGCACCAAGAAAGCGTCGCTGTATATATCCGACCTTACAAGAGACAACCATGACGCGAGACAGATAGCGGTGGATGCAGGCGATGGGCTTTATCTCAACCAGTATTCCATTCCGGAGTTTTCCTACAATGGGAAAAGGCTTGTGGTAGGTGTGGCGCCAGTGGTGGCTCCCGACGACACGACACTGGTAAGTTTCGAGAATCCGTCACTTGACATCTGGAGATGGGATTCCCCCTATACGCCACCACAGGAAAACAACATGGTAGAGAGTCTCCGAAAGAAGACATATCCGGTGGTGGTGGATTTGGAGAGCGGGCGACAGACACTGATGACATCCGATCCGCTCACTACGGTCAGCGCTCCCGACAGATGGGATGGCGACTGGGCGCTGATGTCTGACTGCTCCGGTGTGATAGGAGTGCAGTGGGACTATCAGTTCCCCGTGAGGCTTTATGTCAAGAATGTGGAGAACGGCGAGGAGCGGGATGTGGCGACGGTGCCATACGGGATGTACGGACAGTCGCCGGCCGGCCGGTTTGTGTATTGGTTCAGCGGAAGGGAATATCACACCTACGACATATCCACGGGAAAGACAATGATGGTAAGCGGCGGGATTGACGTGCCGCTCTGGAACGAGTCGGATGACAATCCGATGAGAGAGCGCGAGAATTATGGCGTCATGGGATGGACAGAAAAAGACAGCCGTCTTCTTGTGTATGACAGATATGATGTCTGGAGCCTTGACCCCACGTCGGCGTCCGCGCCGGTGTGTATCACCCGGGGGGAGGGAAGGCGCAGGAATCTCAGGCTCCGTTTCCTTGACACGGATCCGGAATTCCGCGCATTCAAGAGGAATGACAATGTGGTGTATTCCTTGTTTGACTATGGCACCAAGGAAAACGGACTCGCGAGTAGCCGGTTTGACGAAAAGGGGAATGTCCCGCGAGTGGATTTTCTTGGGGAGTATAAGATAACGCAGTTCCGCAAGGCTCTTGATGCGGAGGTTTATAGCTGGGACCAGGGGAATTTCAATACCTCGCCGAACATATATGTATCACGAGGACTGAAGTTGTCGGCGACAGAGCGGGTCAGCAATTCCAATCCACAGATGGCCGACTACAGTTGGGGAACGGCAAGCCTCTTCAAATGGTATGCTTACGACGGTAAGCCCTCCGAGGGGGTGCTCTATCTTCCGGAAGATTTCGACGAGAAGAAAGAGTATCCGATGCTTGTGTATTTCTATGAGACCTATTCCGACGATCTCTATCGTCATTATGACATGGAACCGTCGTGGAGCTGGATAAACTTCCCGTTTTATGTAAGCAGAGGTTATGTGGTTTTTGTGCCGGATATCCATTACACGGCAGGGTTGCCTGGAGAGAACGCCTACAATTATGTATGCTCCGGAGTGGAGGAGGTGTGCAAGAGATACCCCAATATCGACAAAAGCCGCGTCGGTATCGACGGACAGAGCTGGGGCGGTTATCAGACAGCCTATCTTGTGACCCGGACAGACATGTTCGCGTGTGCCGGCTCCGGGGCGCCGGTGGCCAACATGACATCGGCCTACGGAGGGATAAGATGGGGTACGGGAGATTCACGACAGGCACAGTACGAGGTAGGTCAGAGCCGAATAGGGAGGACATTGTGGGAAGCACCGGAGCTGTATATAGCGAATTCGCCGGTGTTTCATGCCGACAGGGTTCATACGCCGTTGCTGATTATGCATAATGATGCCGACGGGGCGGTGCCCTGGTATCAGGGTATAGAGATGTTCATGGCGTTGCGTCGTCTTGGGCGGCCCGTGTGGATGCTCCAGTATAACGGAGAGGCCCATAATCTGAAAGAGCGCCGCAATCGAAAGGATATAACAAGGCGCCTGCAGCAGTTTTTCGATCATTATCTGAAGGGTGCGCCCATGCCGGAATGGATGAAAAACGGAATACCGGCCATCCGAAAAGGGCAGGAATTCGGTTACTGAATTGAATATCAACAGAGAGATATTGAGACTGAGCGTGCCGGCAGTCGTGAGTAATATCACGGTGCCGCTGCTTGGCCTTTGCGATACGGGGATATCCGGTCATCTTGGTTCGGAGAGATTTCTTGCCGCCATCGCGGTTGGGTCTATGATGCTCAATGTGGTGTTCTGGCTTTTCGGATTTCTGAGGATGGGTACGACAGGACTCACGGCAAAGGCATACGGTGCAGGAGATGACCATCAGTTGAAGGAAATATTCTCATGTTCCGTATTTATAGCCACCGTGCTTGGCATGTTGCTGATAGCATTCCGGGAACCGGTGTTGCGACTGCTTCTTGTGGTGGTGCAACCCGAAGCGGATATCGCAGGCCTTGTCAGGAGATACTTTGAGATAAGCATAGGAGCTGCGCCGGCTATGCTGTGTGTGATGGCGGTAAGCGGCTGGTTTGTTGGAATGCAGACCACATTCTGGCCCATGGTGATAGCTATAAGCGTCAATGTCATCAATATAGCGGCCAGTTTCATACTTGTGTTTTATGTCGGGTGTGGATTCAAGGGAGTTGCCATTGGCACGTTTATAGCCAATTGGGCAGGGGCTTTCATAGCCATTCTTGCCGCATGGAAGTTCAGGCGAGGGAAAGGTCTTGTGGTGTCAGTCCTCGACATTGGAGATGCGGGTCTTCTGCTTCGTTTTTTTAAGGTAAACGTAAACCTGTTCTTCCGTTCGTTTTGTATAATAAGCGTCAGTCTTGCAGTCACGGCCGCCGGGGCACGACTGGGTTCGATGACACTTGCCGTGAATGCGGTAATGATGCAGTTCTTCACACTGTTCTCATTCTTTATGGACGGATTCGCATTCAGTGGGGAGGCGTTGGTTGGGCGATGTTATGGCGCAAGAGACGTGAAGATGTTGACCAAGAGCGTAAATAGTCTTCTTGTGTGGTCGCTATGTGTGGCGTTATTGTTTACACTCATATATGTGACGGGGTACGGATGTCTTGTTGACGTCCTGACAGATGAGGATAGTGTCAGGGCCGGAGTGAGGGCAATGAGCATATGGATATGGCTTCTGCCCCTTGTTTCAGTGTGGGCGTTTATCTATGACGGATTCTATGTGGGAATCACAGATACCGGGTCAATGCTGATCGCGACATTATTATCTACATTGGTGTTTATGGGCTTTGCGTTTGTGAGGATTGAGGGGGGTGCCATAAGTATAGGTGTGTCATCCAATAATTATCTATGGTTCGCATTCATGTCATATCTATTCCTTCGTGGGTTGATATTGTCATTGATGTGGAGAAGAAGAGTCAATAAAAGTTGCGTCAGGGGGCATTAATAGTTGCTCTATATGTCGTGAAATATAATATATGTTAAAACATATATTAATAATATTAAAATAATATAAAATATTTTTAAAAATGTAATCCGGTCGCTAAATTTGTGAAAACCAAAATTAACCGTCATGAAAAATCTTCTCCTTATGGCATTGTTGTCTCCCGTATCGCTTTCGGGAACGCACTACACGGATGGAATCACCCTAACCGGTTTCATGTCTGAAGGCAGTGTCGCTTCTGCGGACTCAACAGTGGATTTGTCTGACCTGCCGAGATATGGAAAACCAGTTGAATGGAAATGTGCCGTCATGTCTGACAGGGTATTGGTGCAGACGTTCGGAGACAGATGGATGCGTTATGTATGTGACGGAGACAGCCTCGTGATGACGCATCGCGAGAACGCGAGGGAATACTCCGACTTCAAGGTTTACATACAGACGGATAGTTCAAAGGTGGTTGGTGAGCGGGATTATATCGCGCGTTCAAGGCGCGACATGTCGTTCACCTATACAGACAGCGGCACATTTGCCATACGCCGGTTCGTGACACCGTTGCTAATCCTGGCGGAAGGCGACACCGTAAGGGACTGTCCCGGGGAGGAACGGGTTTTTAGATATGAGCGTCGCGGGGACGGCGACAATTCCGGACCGGCCGGCACAATATGCGATACTGAGACATTGTGGGGCCCATACGCGGCGACCGGACCTTTGGCGGCCTCGTTTTCGAGGCATATCCGCACGGCACGGGTTGAGGGACTTTCGGAAAGCAGGACATTCGTATTCCCCCGTGATATAAACGGGAAGGGGATTCAATATAATCAGGGACTGGAACCCATCAGGACAGATTCCGACGGATACGGGGAGCTGCGTCCCGGTGATGAACCGGACATTGCCTTTGGAGACCGGGAAATCAGTATCTTCACCCCGGAGCGTTTCGGTTATACGCTTTGCGATATATCGGGCCGTGTGGTCAGTGCTGGGGAATCTCCTGGCGGCACAGTCCGGGTTGCATTGGCGGGACTTGCCTCCGGAGAGTATGTGGTTCGCGTAAGCGG
>JAIDXM010000019.1 GCA_029058745.1 Muribaculaceae bacterium | reverse complement strand
CGTCGGCGTGTTCAAGCGCTTCACTTGCTGTCCGGTCGGCACATCCGGCAAAGAGCATTGTCATAATCAATAATATTGCAATCCCGGTGTAAGTATTTTTCCTCATCATTTTATTTGTATTGACATCAGATATTTAGATTGTAAAATTATTTATTTATATTGCAAAATTATTGAATTCTGACAAGTTGGCAAAATTTAGGCGACGTAAATATTGGAGAAAACGGTAGTTTATCCCGACTATCAATCAGGATATTCTCATTAGATGTTTCCCTGCAAAAAAATGGCATACACTTTTATCATCGCACGGATGGATATGGCGACGGAGAAGGTGCTGACGGCCTCGAATATGTTCCTAAATCCCATTACCAGAATCGTTGTTTCCGTTTCTTGGTATCGTATTCGAATATTCGTTCGTCTTTTCCCCTTGAATGGTTTCTGAGATATAAAAGTGCTCCAGCAGGGGTTATATAGATAAGAGAATCTGATTTTGCCTTTTGTTTTCCGAGGGAGTTCCATCTGGCATTACCAAACCAGAACAATTCATATGTGTCTCCTTTCCTGATATAATTGTCTCTGTTGCGTGGTACATATATTATCTTTTCTATTGTAACCGGGTATCCTAAATCAATTGCAGACCATCCTCCAGTTGCTTTCATATAATCAAAAGAAGTATCCAGATTTCCGTCAAACACTTTTTCGAAGGTATGACTCGTATCATTATCCCAAGATCCCGGAGTTCCGAAGACTCTACCACGCATAGGTAGAGTGTCATTAGGATGTGAAAACAGAGACACCTCTGCGATATTGCAGTATCCATCAGGAGGGCCTATGTAACGATAGTAACGGAAGGCATGCTTCGGATTGGATAGATATATTGTATTAATCCTTCTTTTGGGTATTTCTGTTATGGTGAGAATTGATGTAGCATTTCTAAAGTCTTCAAATTCAGAACCCTCGATTCTGCCTCCTACTACTCTATATGCCAGATCTCCGTTTCTTTTGTCTATCGGGAACTTTGAATACAGGATGACTTCTTGCATTATGTCAGATCCTGATATTTCACGTATGTTCCCTGTGTTTAACTCTATCTCAAACGGAGATCCAGAAGGTAAAAATGAGTGACCGTCCCAAATGCCGACGCATGCCACAACCCCTCCGCAGACATTTTTAAATAATGTAAGAGTATCTGTAATTGACAAGTCAACAGGTGTCCATTTGTCGTTAGAGGATATGGCCAGATATTCTGGATAACGTGTATGTGTTCTTTTACTGATTTTTATGGTGTGACAGTCAAATGGCTTGTATTCTGCGGTCACATCTGATACACAGGGAGGCGTGAGATAGATGGGATAGTCAACATCGTGGGGAATCCTTTTAAGAAAAGAGGAGTCAGCAGAGAATTCGAGTCTATATATTTTGGGTGCTTGTATGTCAAAAATGTCAGAGGGAACCCATGTCGGATTTTCGGTGCATGTCACATAGGTTTTTCCGTCGGAGTCTTTGATGAAAGGCCAGAAATGACTTGAGTTGTTTTCACCACGTGCGGGAACCATGTCAACCCCGGCCGGGATACCTATTGCTCTCATTAGATATACCACCCCATGTGCGAATTCCAGACATGTCCCCGCTTTATCTGTTACATTGGCTAGACCTATGGCAGGCCCATGGGGAAGTTTTGATGTCCATTTGAATTCCTGTGAGTTCCATTTATTCAGAATCGCTTTGGCAACAAGCAATGGACTGTCACATTTTATACGTCGAAGGCTGTCAATGACAGGGGCATACATGTATAGTATTGAGTCTCGCCAGGACGAAAGTCGCTCGTCTTTTATCCTATAAGGGATTACATATTTTATGAAATCGTCCCATTTGACAGAGGAACCCCATGGCATTGAATCACGCATCTGGAATGCACGGTCTATGTTGGTGATAAGATACTCAGAATCCACAAAGTTCATATCAGCGATTGGATGTAGCGATGATATTGAGTATCCGTCTTTATGGCAAAGGGAATCTATAATGGGGAGAGCCTGGTTACCCTGCTCTGAATACATATGAAGATAATTTAGATAATTGTCAAGTAATTCTCCATCAAGAGTATAGTGCCATTTCATACCGTCAATAAGATAATGCGCGGCTTTAAATTTCATTTGATTCCCAGAGTAGTGTGCTGCCATCTCGGAGTATAGACTGCATGAAGTGTCTGGGTGTTTCTCTGAATGCGAGGAACAACCTAATATCCCCAAACTCAATGCGATATAGAAATTCGTGATATACGGTCTCATACATAAAGCTCTCTTATGTGTCAAAAAATGTTCAGACATTTTCCGAAGATGAGATTTACAGGTAGTGGCCCCCATTTCCGAGAATCGTCAGAGGAGTTAGGATTGTCTCCGACAACATATATGAAATTATCTAATGCTACAAATGAGGAATCTTTTTGGTCAAATTTAAAATATAGTGATTTGTCCATTGCTTTGCGTTGAACGGAGTCCACAGTATGCCATCCTATTCTATCTCCGGCACAAGGTACGGTAGGAAGACGAGATAGAGGTGGTATGACTCCGGCTATCTCTAAATTCGGCATGGAATCGCCCGATATGGCTGCTACTCGTTTCACCGCATGGTAGTGTATATTCGCTGGGATATTAAAAGCCACGATATCTCCCCTGTGTGGAGTCGATGGTGCTATTCTTTGGAACATCCCAGATTCCTTTATTGTTTTGTCTATGATGCTGTCTGGAGTTACAAGTGCCATAAGCAATCCGACAAGAGGTATCTCATAGACGTTCCTTGGCTTTCGAAATCCGTAGGCACATTTTGCTACTAAGACACTTTCTCCGTCAGATAGTGTAGGAAACATAGAGTAGCCTTTCACCATGAAAATTTCTATTATGAACATCTTTGACAGTATTATAATAAGAAATATGACAATTGGTACTGTGAATGAGAACCAAATGTTACGGCTTCTATTTACTGAGCATTTTTGATAGTGTGTTTTCATATAGGTTGCCCAATGGTTCGTTGAAAATAGGGTTTCCAATAATGCGAATTATGTTGTCGCTGTCAAGAAGCATTGCCTGGAATCTGTCATCCTCAATGTCATTACAGTGTATGAATGTCGAGTTTTTGTCAAATATCCATTCTCCTGTCCAGTTGTCGTTGACAATGCGGTTGGCATATTTTCGGTTCTCTGCTTTGACTATGGCGAGAATTGGTGCGTCAATACCATATTTTGAGCGGAATCCAAGAGCAAACTTTTTCCAATAGTGAAATTTCCCAAGACAAGTCCCACACTCTACATCAACACAAAATAAGACCTTTGCAGATTTTGTCATCATCATGATTTCTGATTTGGAAGCATGATGCGGAAGAAATAGACTATCTGGGAGTATTATCTCAGTGTTGAGCTTGTCCTTCACAAATCGTGCAGAGTAATTCTTCCACACTACATTGCCGCTGTTGTTGCCGTTTGAGCATCCTGCCACTGCGATAGTGGCAAGAAATGCAGACACGATCATTTTAAAGTCCATATCTAACTATTATCTCCCCGTCATTCGGTGTGTCTGTGATAGCGTACAGCCAATTCTCATCCGGAGAGACAGCAATCTGATGTACCCATCTGTCGAGATGAAGCCTTCGGACTTCCTTCCCGTCCTTATCATAGACTTTCACTTCCGGAGAGCCGTACAGGTGTGCCGTTTTGTAATATTCGGAATCGTAAAGCTCCTCGCTGGTTTTGCCTGAATACAGGACATAGGCATGCTCTCTGCCTGCAGAAGAGCTTATGGCGTGAGTCCTGGAATCCTTAGTGCGTGCCCCTTGTACGAAGTCGGGTCCGCTTTGGACTAAGAATATGTCATTTGGTGCGGCTCCATCAATAATTTTGAAGTCCGGCTTACCGTCGTTGTCGGATATAAGCACCATCATCCCGGAATCAGAGAATGTTACAACACCGAAGTCTCCTTTGTCGTTTACAGACAGGTTTGGTTGGTAGAGCTGTATATTTGCCCATTCTGTCAGTCCGTCGTCAACAAGGGATTTGTCGGGATACTGAACTTCGGTGCCTATCAACTTACCATCGGGACTGAACACAGCGAACATGCCTGCCATGGATGCATTGTAGCCGAGAATGAAGTTCTTGAACCATAAATATTTCCCTGGAATCTGTAAGCTGTCTCCTTCGGAGGAGGGTCGAGAGAATACCTTTGAGACCGCGCTTCTTTCCGACGTTATGCCGGAAATCCTGAATAAGACATTCTTGTCGATATCCGAACAATATGCGTCACCGGTGTTTGCGTCATATTGTATTGTTCTGAGCCACAGCGCTTCCTTGTCTCCTTCTCCATTTGGCAGGAATGCTCCTGCCGGAAGACCGTCGCGGTTGTAATAATTCAATAGTGTGTCCGCTTTTGACATATTTGTGACAAGAAGTCCGTCTCCGGCGGCAGTCATGAATGACGGCATGACGAGATTATCTGATTTCACGAATATCTCAGATGTGAGGTTCTCTGTCTCTACTGCAGTTTCTCCTTTGTTGCCAACACAAGACACAAGCAAAGAAAAAAATATTGTAGCGATTGTTTGTCCTGACTTGAATTTCATATGTGTGAGTAAATCAGTTAGATCGTTCTAAATTTCAATGATATGACATTGTGATGTTATATAGCTTTATCACAACTCATAGAGATTTATCATTGTTTTTCAGTAGCTTATTTCGGAGCGGATTGAATGGTTTACCGCGTGCTATGATGCACGCGGTAAACCGATTCTCAGTTTTGATAGTGCATTGCTCCGGTTGCTTTCCCGACAAGAACGCCTCCGCTATAGATTGCACACTCATTCTTGTTGGAGGCATCACATGTTGATTCAGCTGCTGAAAGTCCCAGTCTTTCGATGTTTTCAGTTGTAAGGTCTTTTGAGGACTCTGGTGTGCCATGGCCTACATAAAGACCGGCGATTCCTGCAACGCAAGAAATAAGGAATAAAAACTTCTTCATAAATATTTAATTATAACAGAAGCAACTTGCTTCTGTTGATTATTCTAAAGAGAATACACCTGTGTATGATGAATTGCCGGCAGTTGTCAGGGTCAGTTGGTAGTCACCGACCGGGCCGTTGAACGGAATCTCGCACGAAGAGGCATCCGTGAATGTGGCTGTCCAATAACCGAAGCCTGAGATTGATTCAACTGTTGCGGAAATCGGGTAATCCTCAAACGGCAGGTCAAGGATTAATGAGCAATCGGAAAATAAGGCAGTAATCTCTGCGAATCCGATGAGCGAATATGTCTTCGGAACCTCGGTTCTCTCACAGATTATAATGGGAATCTCAGGGTATTTCTTTGGAGGGTCTTTCTTTTCGGCAATGGATATTGCAGACATGGATATGGCGGCGATAGCCATCGACGAGAATATTATCCTTAGAGATTTCATGATTGTTATTGATTTGTAGTTTGTTTGAAATGTGTCGCAAAGGTAGGGTGTTTTCTTGACATGTGCAAGTGAAAATGAAAATATTATTTCTGCGTGGTTTCTGTAATCTGAGTTGTATATAGCGGTAAATCAATGTAATGTAATTTTATCTTTCTGCGGTGTGTTAATATTAAATAGGTTATTAATATGGTTTGTAATTAAATATGTGTGCAGAAATTGTATTGAATAAAAATATGTATGATATGTGTCATATTGCTAATTTTGGAAGCGCGGATGTCAGCGGTGTCGGAGACTGCAGAACCGAGGATTATAAAAAAGAGGACGGTGTCGGTTGAAGCCGACGCCGTCCTTATGGATGGGATATCAATTGATTTATTCCCGCAATGATT
>JAIDXM010000018.1 GCA_029058745.1 Muribaculaceae bacterium | reverse complement strand
TCTGTATTCAGTTCATCGTATTCTCTGGCAGCTTAAAAAAGGAGGGTGTGCCAAAAACTTAATTTTGACACACCCCCTTTTTTATTTATTATGAAAAGTATTGCTATTTTTATGCAACATTCCACACATACTTACGTTAATATAAGGCAAACCAGCGGATTTATTTGTTATTTCAGAAATAATCCGTTAACTTTGCAACAATTTTTTGGAAGGGAATATGAGACAGCTAAAGATAACAAAGTCAATCACAAACCGCGAAAGCGCCTCTCTCGATAAATATCTGCAGGAAATTGGCCGTGAGGAACTGATTTCCGTGAGCGAAGAGGTGGAACTCGCACAAAGAATCAAAAAGGGGGACCATGCCGCCCTCGAAAAACTGACACGCGCAAACCTGCGCTTTGTAGTGTCGGTAGCAAAGCAATATCAGAACCAAGGGCTTAGCCTCCCCGACCTCATCAATGAAGGAAATCTCGGACTTATACGTGCCGCTCAGAAATTCGATGAGACAAGAGGCTTCAAATTCATTTCATATGCGGTGTGGTGGATCAGACAGTCAATCCTCCAGGCTCTTGCAGAGCAGAGCCGTATTGTGCGTCTCCCGCTGAATCAGGTCGGCTCTCTTAACAAAATCAGCAAGGAACTGTCTAAATTCGAGCAAGAAAATGAGCGCCGTCCCTCTCCCGAAGAGCTTGCCGACCGCCTGGGACTCCCCGTGGATAAGATTTCTGACACCCTCAAGGTTTCAGGTCGTCATATCTCAGTCGATGCCCCGTTTGTGGATGGCGAAGACAATTCTCTGCTTGACGTGCTTCCCAACGATGACAGCCCAATGGCTGACTCAACCCTCAACCAGGAGTCGCTTTCAAAGGAGGTTGACCGCGCTCTGCGTCAGCTCTACGACCGCGAGCGAGAGATTCTAAAGATGTTCTTCGGCATAGGTTGTCAGGAAATGACTCTTGAGGAGATTGGAGCGAAATTCGACCTTACACGTGAACGCGTACGCCAAATCAAAGAGAAAGCCATCAGACGCCTGAAAGGACAAAAGAGTAAGCTTCTAAAGAGCTACCTCGGAGAATAACGACTATTATCTGTAATCGATTTTCACATATTTTTGTTATGACGACGCATGTGCCAAGCTTCTTGATGAAAGTAATCTTGTGCGCATGCGCCGCCTTTTTTTACAACCCGGCCAGAGCTGATATAAACATATCAGACTCTGACAATATTCCGGCAAAGACAAGAGACTCAGACCGTGAGGACGATTATCCCGAATCTTCCGCCAACGATGGGCCGGAAAGTATCTTCCCCGAATCATCCCGCTCCCTGAGCGAATCTCATTTCACCTGGGGAGGTGAATTCGGAGCTTCAATCGACCTCTCCGGATATGACACATCCACATTTGATGTCGATATCGTTTTAGGATACAAAAACAACTTTTTCAGAATCCTCGGAATCGGAGCCGGCGTACACAGGGCTTTCGGCACAGGCGATAACTTTGTACCCGTTTACGCCGTGATGCGCACATCCTTTTCAACAAAGCCCCGACTCCTTTTCATGTCGCTGAAAGCCGGTTACTCGTTCAACACGATGGGGGACGCTCCGACGTTCGGAGATGCCAACGCATCTCTTGGGTGTGGAATAAACCTTGCCATGACTAAAAGATTCAAAAGTCACATTATCCTTGCATACGAGTTCCGACATTTCAACAAACGGCATAAAAATGCGCTCAACATTCATGCAGACGACATTTCTCTCGCCACACTTTCTTTCGGAGTAAACTTCTGACGAGATAACGGAATCGCGCTTTTCCCATTTGGGAGAAGCGCGATTCCGTTTAACCAAAATTCAAATCAAACTTTATCATCGGGGTCAGATTATCCCGTCCCGCTGAAGGAGGGCATCGACAGAGGGTTCCTTGCCTCGGAATTCAAGATATAGCCGCATGGGATCTACTGTACCGCCACTCTGAAGCATCTTCTTGAAACGCAGAGCGGTAGCCCTGTCAAATATGCCGTTTTCTTTGAATGCGGAAAAGGCATCCGCATCAAGCACCTCACTCCATTTATAGCCATAATATCCTGCAGCATATCCTCCGGAAAAAATATGACCGAAAGAGGGCGACGTAAGACATCCGGCAACACTGTCGAAACATTTCACTTTCTCCTGTGCGTCTCGCTCGAAACACTGGATATCATAACTTGCCCGTATCGGTTCTTCTATTGTATGGTAAGCCATATCGAGATAACCGAAGCCAAGCTGACGCATGCATGAATATGCCGCGCCATACTGGCCGGCTCTGACAAATCCCGCTATCAGAGAATCAGGCATTTTTTCTCCGGTTTCATAATGACGTGCGAAACCGTCGAGAAAACCCTTCTCGGTGAGATAGTTCTCATTGAATTGTGAGAACAATTCTACAAAATCATGATAAACGTTCGTGCCGCTTAATGAAGCGAACTCCGCCTGCGACGATAGTCCATGCAACGCATGCCCGAACTCGTGGAGAAACGTCCGCACTTCTCCGGGTGTGAGCAACACGGGACGGTCGCCTACCGGTTTGGAAAAATTCATGACTATTGAAATCAGAGGCAATTCACGATTTCCCGAGTCATCTTTGGTCTCACTACGGAATTCTGTCATCCACGCGCCCGGGCTTTTACCTGCCCTATAGAAAAAGTCGGCATAGAGGATTCCAAGCACCTGGTCGTCTTCAATAACTTCATAAGCCCTGACATCAGCATGATATACTGGAATATCCCTGTTTTCTCTGAACGTATAGCCATAGAGCTTTGTCGCAAGTCCGAAGACTCCTTCAATCGTACTCGTCAATTCAAAATAAGGCTTCATGTCTTCATCGCTGAATGCATACTTCTCATTCCTCAATTTCTCAGACCAGTAACTGTAGTCCCAAGGCATCAGGACAAATCCATCACCCTCGGTCTTTTTAGCATAATCCTCGACTTCACAAAGCTCTTTTTTCATTGGAGAACTGTAATTCTCACGAAGGTTTTCAAGAAGACGCATCACCCCTTCCACATTCGCAGCCATGGTTCCGCTTAGATGATACTCGGCAAAATTTGATTTTCCCATGAGGCGGGCAATCTCCAAACGGATGTTTGCTATATCTTTTAAAATCTGAGTGTTGTCGTATTGCCCACTTGAATTCCGTGAATTATACAGACGATACAACTTTTCCCTGAGGTCTCGTCGTTCGGCATATTTCATAAACGGGACATACGATGGCATATACATACTGATGAGATACTGTTCTCCATCATCTGTTTTACCTTCCGCCTCGAGGGCCTCCCGGGCTGCCTCCCGGGCTGCCTCCCGTATCGAATCCGGGAGTCCGACAAGGTCTTCTTTCCTAAGCCACAGGCACCTCTGTGGGTTCTTCATGTCATTGGTGACATTCTGGGAAAATCTCACAGAAAGGTCAGACAACTCTGAGGTAAGCTTTCTGAATCTTTCACGACTCTCACCTCTCAGTTCCGCGCCACTTTCCGAAAAGCTCCTGAAGGTTTCCTCAATCAGCCTCAACGCCTCCGGAGAGAGGTCAGTACGGGCGGTCCTGGCGTCATATACAATCCTGACCCTATCCCAGAGCCTTTCATTAAGCAGGATTCCTGTGCAGTGCTCTGAATAGAGCGGCGTCACTCTCACCATGATTTCCATCAGCTCCTCGTCGCCAAGAGCCGCCTCAAGATTTCCGAGCGTCATCATAGCCCCCGACAATATCTTCCCCGACCTGTCAAGCGCGGCAATCGTATTCTCAAATGTCGGGGCATCATCACTTCCCGCTATGGCTTCCACTTCAAGCTGATGAAGTCTGATACCCTCGGTTATAGCCTCCTCATAATCTGAAACTCTGATACAATCAAACGGAACTGCTCCAAACCGGAGTTCCGATTTTTTGAGTAATGGGTTCGTATGTGTCATCTTAATATATTTTCATCAAACAAATCAGACCGGATGATATATCTCCCGTCTTTCGTTTAGCGAAGATAGCAATTTCCTACGGATATTACAAAAAAACGGGAAGCCTATTTCCGGCTTCCCGTCATTTCTGGAAATCTATTTTAGCTGTCCGAGATATTCCCGCAGACTCGCGGATTCAGACACAGTGACAATCTCGCTTCACTCCGCCGGAGTACCCTCCATTATCACCTGGACTCTATTCTTGCCATTGTATATACCCTTCATGAACTTATTGAGGTCGTCAAGCGACACACTCTCTATCGCAGACCTGTGGTCGGTTATCATATCATGGCCGCGAAGGTAGGTCATAAGGTTACTGTCCCAATATGAATTCTTGCGTACCTGAATCTCATATTGCTTCAACATAGCCTCCTTTACTTTATTGAAATCTTCCTGTGGCGCTCCCTCATTCAGGAGTTTCATATATTCAGCCTGGGCTCGATTAATAAGAGTTTCCTGCTGGTCCTTATTGGTCTGGAAGTAATATTCGAGATTCCACATTCCTGTGGTCGGATTCAGAAACGCGCTGACAGAGGCGCCATATGTGCCGCCCTCTTCCTCACGGAGTGTGTTTGTGAAGATATTGTCAAGGATATCCCCCATCATATTCACCATGACATAATTCTTCATATTGAAAGGCACGTTTGAATCGCCATATATGTCATACACGAATGTGGCAGGAGCCTGCATCGGCTGCTTGAAATCATTTTTCACCTCTCCCTTCACGAGCTCGATAGGAGTCTTGACAACGCTCTTTTCCGGCTTCGATGAGGGAAGTGTGGCTATATATTGTTCCAGAAGAGGCTTGAGTGTATTCACATCCACGTTGCCCGTGAAAATAAAAGTGTAGTCGGCGGCATTTCCAAGCGCAGAATGCAACATGCCGAGCATAGTGTCATAATCAGCTGTCTCAAGTTCCGCAAGTCCAAGATTATGCATCAACGGGTTGCCAGGATATTTCGTGGTTTTCAATGCATTCGAGAATATCCTCTGAGGATTTGTCTCAGCATTCTTCAGGCTCGTGTATATTTTCTGCACGTTCACATCGTAGGTTGACTTGTCGGCGTTCAGATTCGTGAATGACGTATATACAAGTTCCATAAGTGTCGGGAGATCCTTGACAGTCGAATACCCCGACAATACATCAGTGTAATTATTGACAGAGAAACCTACGCCCGCCTTCTTGCCGGCAAGATACTTACCAAGTGTCTTGGAATCGAATGGACCCATCTTAGATGACGAGAATGCCAAATCCATCAACAAGACATTGGCCGCCTGGTCCTTTGAGAACGACTGTTTCCCGCCATTTCTGAAAGCTGTCATAATAACCTCGTCGGCCGCGAAGTCGGTAGGCTTGACAACCACTCTCACACCATTGGGAAGGACAAACTCGTAAGCCCCGAAAGCAATCTCAACTGCATCCTTAGTTATGGCCTTGGGTGTGGGAAGCGAAGCAATCAGAGGGTCTGTTATGACCTCATCTACATAAGCCTCGTATTCCGCATTCATCGCATCCTTTACAGTCTTTATCATAACGTCTTCAGCCACAATTTCGAATCCCTCTTTCTGAGGTTCGGATGTCACCACCACCATATTCTCAGGAGTGAGGAGAGTGGCCACAACCTGGTTGATGGCCTGCACAGGTATCACCGGAAGCACCTGCTTCACAATCTCATACTCCTTCTCAATGCCAGGCGCAGGTTCATTGTCGATAAAGAATCGGCAAAGCTCGCTGCCGAAAGCATTGTTATCGGTTTTCTCACGCTCATTATACATGTTCTCATATGAAGCCAATATCTCCTCGCGAACACGGTCAAGCTCAGACTCCGTGAAACCGGTCTTGCATGCCCTCGCTACAATTCCCATAACCTCAGCCACAGCGTCCTTCGTGCCACCTTTGGGGATAACCGCCACATTGAACGAGTCTTTTGTCTTGGACACATAGAAATCACCAAAATACACTCCGGCATTCGCATATTTGCATTCAGGACTGTGTGACGCTTCAGTGATGCGGTTGTTTATCAAAGATGATATGATATTCTTGAGGATACCCTCATTCACATATACCTCAACTGTATTCCGCATCTCAAAAGGCACCTTGTCACTCTTGAAAGAGATGGTGGTGCGAGGCATCCTCAACTCTGGATCGCTGAACGACGCGTATATCGGCTCAACATTGTCGCTGACACTGGGATATACACGTTCAGCAGCATTCTCAGGCATCTTGATCGCAGAGAACAAATCCACAACTTTCTTTTCCATCTCATCGGCATCAAAGTCGCCGACAATGACAATACCCTGCTGGTCCGGACGATACCACTTCTTATAATAGGCACGGAGAACTTCCGGCTTGAAGTTCATCACCACCTCCATTTTTCCGATAGGCATCTGTTCATACTGATACTCCTCATATATTTTGGGAAGTATAGAAGTGTACATACGGAAGCTGGCGTCATTTCTTGTGCGCCATTCTTCCTGAATCACACCGCGCTCCGCGTCAATCTCCGCCTCTTCAAGCAGAATATCGCCGCTCCAGTCGTGTAGCACAAGCAACACACTGTCCATAAGAGCCTTGTCAGTGGTAGGCACGTTGTTGATGTTATACACAGTCTCGTCGAAAGCCGTGTAAGCATTTATATCGGCGCCAAAGCGGATACCCTTCCCCTGAAGGTAATTGAGCATGCTCTTTCCGGGATAGTGGGTGGTGCCGTTGAAAGCCATGTGTTCAAGAAAATGGGCAAGGCCAAGCTGGTCTTCAGTTTCAAGAGTGGAACCCACCTTCTGGGCAATATAGAAATTAGCTCGTTCCTTGGGCTCCTCATTATGCATGATGTAATAGCTGAGTCCATTAGGTAGCTTACCTGACTTCACTTTCGGATTTAGCGGAAGTGGAGTCAACTGAGGCGCCTGGGCGCTCATGCACAGGATGCCTATGAAAAACATCGCTATGCTTAAGACTTTCCTTGTCATAATGTTATTGTTAAATTGTTATTGTTTGGTTTTAATTCCCTATTATTCAATGTTGTCTTTGCAATTGTGGAAGAGTTCTATCTCAGACAACAGGAACAGCTCCTTACATCGGATTCACTGTTTTAAATTGCAAATTTAGTCTATTTTTCCATTATGTCAAAACACTGTGAAAGAAAATGATGGCCGTAGCATCATTTTATTATGATGTCTGACATGAGTCATGCTCCGGTTGCTAACACATAGAATCATATGAGTCCGTTCATGATGGCATAGAGTGAAAGTCCGGAAGCTGACTTTATGCCAAGTTTTGCTGACAGATTCTTACGATGGGTTATGACTGTATTGACAGATATGCATAATTCATCGGCAATCTCCTTGTTTAGCTTGCCGGAGGCAATAAGTCTCAGCACCTCTTTCTCCCTCTGTGAGAGCTCTCCGGGGATTACATCATCCTCTTTTACGGAAGCCACAATCCCCCTCAGAGCCGCCTGAATCTCAGATTCATCAGAATCGGGATAAATCATCGCAGGCATCTGCCGGCCTCCGCCTGCTCCGCCTCCATTGCCCACCACAACCGTCTTCTGCTTCCTCGGCATAAAATAATCCATATTCCCTATGAAAACATCTCCGGACACAACATAGGCATCCGTCTTCACGGAAAACGGGGAAAAATCCCGGAAGTCACTGAAGACGGCAACCGACAAATCGCCCAACTCATGAATCACCGACCTCACTCCAAGCGATTCGAGAGAGCGCAAACCAATCAGTGCAATTCTTTTCTCACAATCCATCTCAATTCTCAATTGCATCCCCCATCATCTCTTCCATAATAGGGAAGAGTATGCGGCTCCTGATTCTGTTGTTCTGGCTGTAGTCGCGCTCAAGAGAAAATACCGACGACACAACCGCCATACACAAGTTGCGGTCATAGTCTCCTCGAAGATGCACCACAAAGAAATACAACAGGTCATGAAGCTTTGCCTCAACTTCAGCATGACCGGAGAGCACCCTTTCCATATCGGCCAGAACTATCCCCTTTTTCAGCGACGGGAAAAAAACATCCGTCTCATACGTGAGACATTCTGAAAGCTGGTTTCTCATCTCAATGAAAAATGTCTGCAGATGCCCCAGGTTGTTATCCGTGCCGCTCCGCATCATAAGTGAGGTGAAATGACGCTCTATATTCGGCAACTGGACCATCTTATAGAAACGCGATGTCTTCTCAAGATAGTCAATCGTCTTTTCAAGTGTAAACGTTCCCCTTGCATTGACCGGGAAATAATCCTTGTCAATAAAAGTGTTTACCACAGAAAGAAAGAAATCGGAATCGATATGCGCTTTAGCGCATATCGACCCGATTGTAGAGTCTCCGATTCCCAGACTGACTCCAAGACGGTTGATTACCGGTATGAGCTGTGGATTGTCGAGAACGGCATCCGAAAGTTTAGATTCTTTATTATATATTGCCACTTTTCAACTTTTGATTATTATCGTAGAGTGTTGCGTTATCACCATGTCCATCCCGACATCGTGTGGCTCGACAGGAATCTCATCCACAAGCTGGAATTCATACCCCACCCCTATCTTAGTGGCGTTGGTTGTCTGTAGAAGCCTGTCGTAAAACCCCTTTCCACGGCCGAGTCTGTTCCCCTTGCGGTCGTAGGCCACAGCAGGCACAACGATAAGCTCAATTTCTGAGGGGTCCACCACATCTGTGCCGGTTGGCTCCTCTATCTGGAAACTTCCAAGTTCGAGTCTTGTCTCCTCGTAAGGGAGTATCTCAAGGTTCACTCCATTCACACGAGGCAGAAAGAAACGCTTCCTCCCTGCCCATTTTCCAAGAAATGAGTGAGTAAACAGTTCATCGGGCAATGAATGATACATCAAAATCCTGTCGGCGAGAAGAAATGCCGCAGTGGCCTCAAGCCTTGCGAACACTTCCTCTGCCGCCTTCATTTTTTCCTCTTCAGAAAGCATTGTCCTTAGCGACTTCACTTTCCTTCTGATTTCGTTCTTTTCCATAGTAATAAAAATTAAGTTCTTGCTACAACCTTCTATTTCTCCTCCTCGCTTGCCTTGATGTCGATTGGAGAAGCTCCGGTCTCAAGTGATTCCACCGCCTTTTTCACAGCGGGGTCTGTCTGATTGAGCATCTCTATGAATGCGGGATATCCAAGCACATCCCTCGCAATCATAGCTTTGATTTGCTCAAGAAGGACAGAGCGCGACTTGTTGATATAATACCAACGCGCAGGCACACCGTTCTTCACTGCATAGCTGACAAAATTCTCCAGCAAAGTGTTGTCTCGCGGAAGCACTTTAAGCAACCTGTCAAGGCTCTTGACACCGTCGAGCATACCACGGTATTTGTCGGCTACTGAATATGCAAACTTCTGTATCAGCCCCTTGTTAACCACGTTTATATAGTAGGAGGTATAACCGAGAGTATCCTCCGGCACAAATATGTCGGGCATTATTCCGCCGCCGCCATATACAGTGCGTCCGTTAGATGTGGAGAAAATCTTGCTCTTGTCAAGTTTTATGCTGTCTGCGTTATAGAACTCCCCGTGCGCGAACCGGTCAACTATGTCAAGGTCATATTTCCCGTCTTTCCCTCGTGAGTATTCCTTCTGTATAGAACGCCCGGAAGGTGTATAGTAGCGGGCAACGGTCAGACGTATGGCTGAGCTGTCGGGCAACTCTGTCTGGTTTTGCACAAGCCCTTTCCCGAAGCTGCGACGTCCTATCACCAGGCCACGGTCATTATCCTGTATTGCCCCGGCGAATATCTCTGACGCGGACGCTGAATATTCGTTCATAAGAACCGTAATCTCGGAATCCTTGAAACTGCCGGAGCCGTCGCTGATTGCCATGCTCTCATTTTCAGGTCGCCGGGCCTTTGTATAGACTATCATCCGTCCTGCAGGCAAAAATTCATTGGCCATAAATATCGCCTGGTCCATAAAACCTCCGCTATTGCCTCGCAAGTCTATGACATATTTCTTCGCGCCCTCTGCTTTCAGATTGTTGAGCGCGGTGAAGAATTCATCGTATGTGTTTCTCGCAAATTTGGTGACACGGACATAACCGACGGAATCATTCACCATATAGGAACAATCCACCGAGTTCACCGGGATGTCTCCGCGAATAACATCAAATGTCAATGGCTTCGATGAGCTGTATCGCTTTATCTCAAGCTCAACCTTCGACCCCTTAGGGCCACGCAATGTCTTGAACACCTTCTCATTCGAAAGCTCTGTGCCCGAAAGCATTGTCGTGTCGGCCTTGATGATACGGTCGCCGGGCAAGAGTCCAACTTTTTCCGCAGGACCGCCGGGAATCACTTCTATCACATTGACAGTGTCATTCAGAATCTGAAACGAGACTCCGACCCCGCTGAACGACCCCTCAAGGTCATCATTGACAGTCTGGAGGTCGGAAGCCGCTATATATGCCGAGTGGGGATCAAGAGAATTGAGAAGCTCCGGAAATTGTGTCTCTATAAGCGAGTCAACATCTATGGCATCCACATATTCAGATTCAATCAGGCGCAACACTGTCCTGAGTTTCTCCTCTTTGCCCGACAATGAACGCTGTGTGATGTAACGGCCGACGAATATTCCGCCCACCACTCCAAGCGACACCAGCAAAGGCAATGCCACAAGACCTAAATTCTTTTTAACCTTCATTGTCGAATGATATATAAGAGGTTTCTATTCCGGCTCGCCTCAAGAGGTCGATACCGTCTGTTATCCTGTATAGCTCAGAATATACAACGCGCCGTATCCCGGCCTGAATGATAAGCTTGGCACACTCAACACACGGACTCGCTGTGACATAGAGTGTGCTCCCCTCGCTGGAATTGTTGCTACGGGCCACCTTCGTGATGGCATTGGCTTCCGCATGAAGCACATAGGGGAAGGTGGTGTCGTCTGTATCCTCGCAGACATTAGGGAAACCCGACGGCGTGCCATTATAGCCATCGGAAATTATCATCTTGTCTTTTACTATCAACGCGCCCACCTTCCGACGGCTGCAATATGAATTCTCGCTCCATATGCGAGCCATCCTCAGATAACGCTGGTCAAGCACCCTATTCTTATCCTGGATGTCCATTTATGATTATAGATATTAATATATAAAGCTATCTCGTCACGGATGTGACCTCCTCTTAGGACATCCCTCACATCTCGGAATGCTCCATAAGGAACTTCTCTGCGTCAAGAGCGGCACGGCATCCTGCTCCGGCGGCCACGACGGCCTGACGATAACGGGAGTCGGCACAGTCGCCGGCGGCGAATACGCCATCCACATTAGTCGCGGTAGTGACTCCATCCACTGATATGTAGCCCTCCCGGTCAAGCTCTATATATTCCCTGAATATGCCGGTGTTCGGAGTGTGTCCGATGGCCAAGAAAAATCCGTCAATCGATATGTCGAACCTCTCCTCCTCCGGAGTGCCGACACTTCGCACTATATGAGCGCCTTCCACCCCATCTTCCCCGAAAAGCCCTTCGGTGTTGCAATGGTAGAGTATCTCTATATTCTCACGCTCTCTCACTCGACGCTGCATGACATCGGATGCCCGCAACACACCTCGCCTCACTATCAGATACACCTTTCTTGCGAGAGTAGATAGATACAGGGCCTCTTCACACGCGGTGTCGCCACCTCCAACTACCGCCACATCTTTCTTGCGATAAAAAAAACCGTCGCATGTGGCACATGCGCTTACGCCAAGTCCCTTGTATTTTTCCTCATCCGGAATCCCGAGGTATTTCGCCGAGGCTCCGGTGGCAATAATCACCGTCTCAGCCATCACGACGTCGCCATCCTCATCCTCACATCGGAACGGCCGGCTGGAGAAATCAACCTTCGATATTGTTTTCGGACGTATTTCCGCACCGAATCTCAATGACTGCTGACGGAATTCCTCCATCATCTGCTGTCCTTGCACTCCATCAGGATAACCGGGGAAATTCTCTATCTCCGTTGTCTGGGTCAATTGTCCTCCCGGCTGGTTCCCTTCATATACCAAAGGATGAAGGTTAGCCCTTGACGCGTATATCGCCGCTGTGTATCCCGCCGGTCCTGAACCGATAATCAACACTCTTGCATTTGTCTCTGCCATGATTGTCTCTCTGTTTTATCATTACACTTTATTCACTTCCAATTCCGGAATAATATATTTTCCCGGCTTATAAGCCAGCTTATATTATAACAATCGACTCCGGGTATCGATGGAAGCATAGAGTATCCTATCTCAGGTCAATAATCTCCGCTTTCGGATAACGTGCCTTCGGATAGTCAAATTCCGACACCGGAATCGAGACTCCACTCTTGAATGACGTTATATCCACCGTCGTGAGTCCTGACCCGGTTTCCACCGCTATCCTCTCTGTACGGAAATCTGTTGCGCTTATCGTGAACGTCAGCTTTTTCACACCGCTCTTCTTGCTCCGTGGCACAAGCTCTACGACATATTTCCCATTCCTCTTCACAGGCGAAAACGAATAGGAATATCCTCCGGCTCCTCCCTTCACATATAGAAGAGGATTTGACTCAAGCAACTCCTGGGCGGTGGGAGTAATTACGGTGGTCTCTGACGTACGGGGATTATATGTGTACAGTGATTTACCGTTATACCATGTTGAAACCTGAGGTAATATCACAGAGAACATGGAGCCGTTGCTCTTCAGCACTCCCTTCATACCCCTTCCGTCAACCTTTATGGTGAATGTGGCCGAAATACCCTTGGCATTGGAAATCACCGCCGCCGCTTTCTGTGCCACCTGTTCCGCCGTCATAGCCGCTTCCGCGCGCTCTGCGTTGAACAGGGCTACGAAAGCTATGACCATAGCCATTATTAAGCCTTTGTATCCCCTATATCCGTGAATAAATTTCTTTGTCATAATCTTTGTTTTTAGTTCCTTACTTACTCCAGGCCTCAAATGAATCATGGATTCAATATCGACTCAAGAGTGACCGCATCGACAAGAACCGACCGAGGTTTTCCTCCATGTGCAGGCCCAACCACACCGGCAGCCTCAAGCTGATCCATGATTTTCCCAGCACGGTTATATCCGATGGAATAACGCCTCTGCAACGAAGATGTTGATGCGGTATTGCTTGAAACAATCAGACGTGCCACCTCATCGAACAGAGGATCCTTGTCGCCGAAATTATTGCCAAGCTCTCCATCTGAATCCCCAGTGCCTGTATTAACCGGTTCGGGCAACCTGTAAGCCCCTTGCCCATATGGTTGGCGGCCTATATAATCACATATGGCCTCAACCTCTGGCGTGTCTATAAACGCACACTGGACACGCACCATCGGGGCATTGTTGCTGATTAGCATGTCGCCACGCCCAATCAATTGCTGGGCCCCCGGAGTGTCCAGGATGGTCTTGCTGTCAACTCCCGAACTAACCTTAAAGGCTATACGCGCCGGAAAGTTGGCCTTGATGATACCAGTGATGACATTGGTCGATGGACGTTGCGTGGCGATAATGACATGCATTCCTACTGCTCTCGCTTTCTGAGCCAGACGGGCAATCGGAATCTCAACCTCCTTGCCGGCTGTCATGATAAGATCACTGAACTCATCCACGACAACCACAATATAAGGGAGGAAACGGTGCCCCTCTTGGGGATTGAGTTTATGTTCTTTTATTTTCTCATTATATTCCTCTATATTGCGTGCATGTCCTTTGAGAAGCTGATACCGGTCATCCATCTCCACACACAGCGAACTGAGCGTGGCCACAACCTTGTCCATATCAGTGATAATGGCGTCATCGGCATCCGGAATCTTGGCCAGATAGTGTGACTCTATCTTTGCATAAAGACTGAACTCCACCATCTTGGGATCTATCATCACAAACTTGAGTTCGTCCGGTGTCTTGCTGTAAAGCAAAGACGCAATGATAGCATTCAAGCCTACAGATTTACCCTGTCCTGTGGCTCCCGCCACCAAAAGGTGAGGCATCTTAGCCAAATCTGCTATATACACCTCATTCGAAATCGTAGAGCCAAGCGCGATGGGGAGTTTATATTTAGACTCCTGATACTTATGCGACTTTATTATTGTACGCATAGACACTGTCTGCGGATCATTGTTTGCCACCTCTATACCCACAGTGCCCTTACCTGGGATAGGGGCGATAATACGTACTCCCACTGCTGCGAGACTCAAGGCGATATCATCGACAAGATTGCGTATTCTATTGATTTTAACACCTCTATCCGGAACAATCTCATACAATGTCACCGTAGGGCCCACCGTGGCCTCAATGCTCACGATCGGTATTCCGAAATCAAGAAGAGTCTTCTTGATTTTCTCTTTGTTTTCCATCTGTTCGGCGGCATCAACGCTTATTCGTTCCACACCCTCACGAAGCAGTTCCGCAGGCGGGAACTTATAAGGATGCATTCCCGGAAGAAGACCGCCCTCTGCCTTACGTGTCGCCTCTGTTTGTCCTATGGTATTGACATTGACAATCATTTCATCATCATTTCCACACTCTTCCTGCTGTTCATTTCCAGACACAGCCGCCTCATTATCATTGCCGCCGGGAATGGCGAGAGACTCCGAACCGCTGACTGCTGACGATAACGTCCCTTCATAGGTATCAACATTCCGCGCCGGCTCCGGGTCTGTCGCTCTGAGCGATACGTTGGGAGAAACCACCGGTATTGAAGGGCTTTCTTCAGAAAGCACGTAGCTTGACACCTCCTCACGTAGTGGTTTGTGGTCATATTCTTCAAAATCAGGAAGTGAGCTATAGAGACCCGGTTCATCATCACCGAAGGTGACATGCGCGGAATCAAGCGTCGTATCATCCGGCACACTTGGCTCTGCGACCGGCGAGACATCGGCCTCCTCAAAACGTCGCATCTCTTCTATCTCCCGTTCCCGTTCGAGCCGCAATGCCTCTTTCTCCGCGGCGATACGCCGACGTTCTGCATGTTTGCGGCGCAAACGTATAATCCAATTGATTAAATCGCGCATGCAAATCACCACGAACAGAGCGATAAGGAACAGACACAGTATCACAGCGCCTGTCCATCCGAGGAAATGCACCACAAACTCATTCACGTAACGGCCATGATAACCACCCCAATTCACAGTGGAGTGCAGACCCATGGTAAGCAAGCCTACTATCAAGGAGACTGTCACCAACGCCACGAGAGATTTTATAGTGAAATCCACCGATTTAAAGCGTGGGCGTCCTACAAGCAACTTCATGGCCATCGCAAACAGCCAAAAGACAATCACAAACGAGCCGAGGCCAAAACATCCGTTAATAAGAAACTCCGAAATCCTGGCACCACCTTCCCCGCCACTGTTGGCGATAGGGCCGGAGAAACCGACTTCCGAATTGGCGATTTCTGACTGATCAACGACACACGACGCGAAATATGACAGGAACGACACGCCAAGATACACCCCAAAGAATCCAAGCGCAAGACCTGTAATCCAACGGGTAGTCTGACTCGCCGCCCATTCCTTGACCCTTTGAACAAACGGTTTCTTATTGACTTTCACCGTCTTTTTCTTAGGAGGGACACGCGGTTTCTCCTTCTTCTCTTTTTTCAACACTCGCTTTCCCTGAGGCTCATCATCCTCAGGGAGTGGGGGAAGGACTTCCGGAGCGATAATCTCTTCCGTCTCCGGTATTGTGGGATTAAAATTATCGTAATTACTCATTAAAGCTCTTTTGGGAGTGCAAAGATAACCATTTATTAACTTTTTTCCTACCCATTCGCGACTATTTAAGAAATTATTTTGTTTTATGCCTCACATTCCATAATGTTCCTATGCATATCAGTCTGAGATGCAACTATCCTCCACACTGACCATGACCGTGTCACACACTTCTTTTTCCGGAGCCACACATACAGTGTCACATTCCGACTTGACACTATCGATGTTCTCCACCGCTTTTTGCTCATCAGACTCGCGCATAGCCATGGCTCGCGAATCTGAGGCGGGGGATGACTTAAGCACCAGGCGCGGCTTACCGGGCACGCTGCTTATCGAAGGGATGTCAAAGCCCTCCTCCCTGTTCACCTCCATATCCCTCCTTCCGGGTGTGACTATTACAGGCATTCCTGAATCAACCATCTCCACAAGCTTCATTATATCTTCATTTTTAATCCTTATGCAGCCGTGGCTCCTTCTTCCTCCGATGCTCCAAGGCGCACAAGTCCCGTGTATCCCTATCTGAGTCGTGACAGGAATATTCAACCTAATGAACCGTGGGCCGAATTCTCCGGTTTTCTCACTCCTCACACCGTCATCATCTACGTAATGCCAATCGGTGCTGTTATGGATTTTCTTCACCGAAAAGAACCCTTCCGGCGTACGGGAGTCCCTTCTCTTGTGCTTGGTGCCGTAATTTTTGGCACATGCCATTCCAAATGACACCTCCTCCACGCCATATCTATTGAATTTTATAACTTTCATACGGCTCTTGTCAACCACCACAAATCCGTCGTGGCTGTTGTTGAGAAGTTTCTCGGCATACACCAGTTCATCCTCCGCCATCTGAGGGAGGATTCCACGGGAATACTCTTCCCAGTGGCCGGACTCTTTCATGAAAGCCAAAGCCTCGCCGGAATCCATGAACGAATAGTAAGGAGCTTCCGGCTCCGGTTCCGGATTATCCGTCGCAAGTGTATCTTCTGCTACTGTCTCCAGCTCATTGTCAGGACTACCGCCACGATGGGACACGCAACTCAGCATCCCCACCGTCATGAAAAACGCCACCGGAAATATCCTCATATATTTTCTTCGAAGTCTCATCGATTATTCACTGGTTTATTGTTATAACGCCATTTCACCCGTTTATTCTTTACCACTCCAACAACTTAACATGTTTTTCTCCGGCGGTATCCTCCGGCTCCCCCGCCCCACCCTGCCACATGCTCTACTCCAAACCCACGAAAATAAATCACGGCTGACGCATCTTAAATAAACTTAACGGCTATTTACCAATACAAACAGGATAATGACCGTTATCATAG
>JAIDXM010000017.1 GCA_029058745.1 Muribaculaceae bacterium | reverse complement strand
TCAAGCGATTTTCCCATTTCGCAAGAATATATGGAGCATAGATGTAATCCATACTATCGTTCACAAGAATAATATAGTACGATTTACAGATATATACATGAGCATCGCCCCTGACGAGCTTAAATTAGAACTGTTGAAAATATTGGAGCATCCTCTGACCAAAGACTTTTTCTATGGAAAGAAAGCTAACGCTCTTATGGATTTGGATGTAAGACTCTTCAATAAAGCTGTATTTGAATTTCTCAAAGATACAGACTATCCCGTCGGTAAATTGGATGAGTTCCCTCTGATAAACAATGATGATATACTTGTGAGAGATGACATCTTCAGAATCCTTGAAGACAGCGGTGTTGGCGTCCCGACATATTACAAACCCATCGAATTCGAAGTGGATGGAAAGAAAGGCACATACAACCGAAGCCGTTCGGGGTGTTATTTCTGCTTTTTTCAGCAGAAACTTGAATGGATATGGCTTTATGAACAGCATCCGGATCTTTTTGCTAAGGCGATGGAGTTTGAGAAAGACGGCTATACTTGGAATCAGAATGAAAGTCTGGCAGACCTAATCAGGCCCGAACGAGTACGTCAGATAAAACTTGACGCTATCAAAAAACAAGAGGCCAAACGACAGAAAGGATCCGGTAAACTGGTGGATATGTTTGGCGATTCTGTTGATGATAATGACGCATTTTGCGCAAATTGCTTTATATAACTATGCTTAAGACCGATGTGACATGGCCTGAGTCATACAGGTATCAAACGAACACGGAGTGGGAGCCAGTTGGTTTCTTCTCTGAGGCTCTGTGTGATGCCACGTCGTTTGACCTAATGCTCGGTTTTTTCTCTTCATCTGCCATTAATGTACTATCATACGGTTTTGCATCATTTATTTATAATGGTGGCAAAATGAGAATGATTATCAATGACATTCTAAGCGGCGATGATATTTCGGCCATCTCAATGGCTCATGACGGCAACGATTTGCCATTCTTTGATCTCAGGAATTTAGAAAAACTGAGCTACACACTAAATAAGCGTGACAAGCATTTTTTTGAGTGTTTAGCGTGGCTTATACGTAACGACCGCATTGAGATTAAGATAGTGCGAATGGTCAACGGAAGCGGCATAGCACATACCAAATGTGGAACGTTCAGCGATGGCATCAATAGAATTGGGTTTGAAGGATCAGTTAACTTCTCTCTCTCAGCATTCATGCACAATAAAGAGAGTCTTGGAGTTTACTGCGATTGGAACGGACCAGCCGATAATTGTAGGATTTTGGATATTCAGGAATCCTTCGAAAAGGCCTTTAACGGTGGTGGTAAAGATGTTGAATTTATCGATGCCGGCAAAATTAAAGATTATACGCTTGATAAGACTAAAGATAAAGGCATTGCAGACCTTTTGAAAGATGAATTGGCACTATTGGAAGATGCCGATGCATCTCGTGTGCCTTCGACTGTTAAAGCCGCCTTGCGAAAGGTGAAATCTAAAGTCAAGATGGATATAGACAAAATCAAGGAGGAGGAAATCTATAAGGAAAATAATCCGCATTTTCCTTTCCCTGCGGGGCCGAGGCCATATCAAAATGAAGCTTTTGAAAGATGGAAAGCCAATGGGCAAAAAGGCTTCTTTGCTATGGCGACCGGTACAGGCAAGACAATCACCTCACTCAATTGCCTTCTTGAAATTTACAATCGTCTTGGGTACTATAAAGCAATTATATTAGTTCCAACCGTTGCCTTAGTAGACCAGTGGGCTCAAGAATGTCGCAAATTTGGATTCAACAACGTCATTAAAATATATTCGCAATCGCCATCTTGGAAGAAGGATGTTGCGGATATTGAAATGAAGGAGCAGCTAAGAATTGGGGATGTGCCCGTAAACTATGTGCTAATTGTCACGTACGCCTCAATCGTTAAGCCAAACGTACATTCTCGTTTGTTTGGTTTCCCCAAAGGGAAAGTCTTACTGATTGCTGACGAGGCTCACAATATGGGTTCTAATCAACTTTGCAGACTGATTCAAAAAATCCCATACTCCCGGAGAATCGGACTTTCCGCTACGCCGAAACGTCAATTTGATAACAGAGGAAATCGGCAGATTGAGCAATTTTTTGGATTCGAGAAGGAGAATTACACTTATGCCTACACTATGGCAGAGGCCATAGAAAATGGTGTGTTATGTCGATATTTCTATTATCCGCATCTCGTAACATTAAGTGACACGGAATTTGAAGAGTATTTGGAATTATCCACGAAGATTGCCAAATATCTAACATTCAATGGTGGCGATTTTAAGGACGATCCAATGCTGACGGCACTTATGATTAAGCGTAAGCGCATAGTTCATAAGGCAGTCAACAAGCAATCTATGTTTAGAATTATACTGACCGACTATTATGCCCAAAAGAAATCTCTGAAATATACTTTGGTTTATGTCCCAGAAGGTAGCAGCAGCGATATAGATGACGAGGTTGCCAATGACCTTTTTGAAGAGGATTCGGATGCACTTCATTTGATTGACCTATATACGGCAATAGTTAGAGACATCGATACTAAAATAACAGTCGCGCAGTTTACATCTGAGAGCAAAAACAGAAATGACTTGTTATCATTATTCGCTTCTGGCAAACTGGATGTATTAACGTCAATGAAATGTATTGACGAAGGTGTTGATGTGCCGCGAAGCGAATTGGCCATATTTTGCGCAAGTACCGGCAATCCACGGCAATTTATTCAGCGACGAGGCAGAATACTCCGCGCCCATAAGGATAAGGAATACGCTATTATTCACGATCTTGTGGTTGCTCCGATGGTCAATTCCAATTCAACGGCTTTTACCGTGGAAAGAAACCTTTTGCGCTCTGAGTTAAAGAGAGTGAAGGATTTCGCCGAGCTTTCAGAAAATCCGACAACTACTCTTATGGAACTAACTCCCGTTATGAATCATTATAATTTAAACTTATACAAAGACAATGAATAGGCAAGATAGAATGCTACAGCTTGTATTATCTGATGAGAAGCTCATAAAGACTTACGACATAGAGCCGTACAAATATCCGACTTTGCATGACGCTCTTTATTCCGAGGATCCTATCATCACAAGTGTAGCAATGATTATCGACTCGATTAAAGACAACTTTGATGAGTCTGATATGAAAGCGTTGTACACACGAATCCAACATCATCTTAACGACACATTATTGATATGAGAATACATAGTATCGAAATAAAAAACTTCCGAAGCTATGTCGGTCCAAATCGGTTTGAGATCAATTCCGGATTGACTCTCATAATCGGTGCCAATGGCGAAGGAAAGACCAACCTGTACGATGCAATGGAATGGTTGTTTGACAATAACGTCCGCAATGATTCCAAGCGTGTCGTATCGAAGAAGGCTATCGCTGCGCTAAATCCGGGCGATACGGAAGAGCTAATGGTCGCCATAGACTTTGAACACAATGATTTAAAGTACCGTATCGAAAAGTCATTCAGTTTTACCAAAAACGATGATGATACCGATATTCGCATTTCTCCAGTAAACTTTACAGGATATAGGGAGGAAATCTCTGGCAGAGTACCAACAGATGGTGCAAGACTTCTTGATAACTGCTTCAATGCTTCCGTTAGGCACTTTAGCCTAATGGCAGGCGAGGAGAGCTTGAAAGTGCTTAATCAGCATTCTACATTGCAGTACCTGATTCACACATTTAGCGCAATTAGACATGCCGACAAGTTTACAGCATTTACAAAACTTGCAACAGAATTGGCTCAGCGAGCTAATCAGAATGCAATCTCCAAGAATGCCAAAAAGAAAAGAGACTCTGACAGAATAACTCGCGACATTGAGAGCTTGACCTCGACGTTGCGCCAACAACAGTCTCAGCTTCGGAATAAACAGAATGAGGCTCGAAATTACGCTACCCAGATAGATGCTATCGTAAATTCGAGTGAGGCTTCTGCCGAAATGCGAGCACTTGAATCGCGCCTTGAAAAACTCAAAAGCGAGAAAGCACAATGCCAGTCTCGCATCCACGAGAATTACACAATCGCTCTGCTTGATGACATGCTTGTATTGGGCGGCATAATGCCGATATTAGGAGAATACTCGGAGAAGGTCGCTGACGCTGAACGCCGTCGTCGCAAAGAGGAGCATGATTACATCTTGAAAGAAGGCGAACGCAAGGCTCTCAAAAAGATAAAGCTTGAACTTGAAAACGGAGCCACACCGCTTCCGGTATATGCCCCAGATGAGAAATTTATGCGCGAAATGCTACATGACCATATATGTAAGGTTTGTGGCACACCAGCACCCGAAGGGTCGCCTGCATACAACTATATTCAAAATAAACTAAATGCTTATCTTGAAAGTTTGAAGAAAGATGAGGAAAAAACGAAGCCGTGTTTCCCTAACTCATACATACCGCAACTGGCTAAACGAGAGACGATCATCAACAATGAGAAATCTGAGATAGCCAAGATATTCCAGCAGATACAGGATCTTATCGAGTACAATGAGTCTCGTAAGAAACAGCTACGTATGATAGAAGAGAATATCGCTCAGGTAGAGGAAGACCAACGAAAACTGCAAGCACGTGTTCCGGGCGTGTCAAAGGAAGTGTTACTCAACAACTTCACAAATCTGACCAATTGGAACAAATACAAGTCGGAGTGTGAGCTTAAGATTGTCAATCTGGAACATTCGATTGCAAAACTTGAGACTGAAATAACCAATAAGCGAGCTGACCTCAACAAGCTGGCGGTTAATACTCCAGCTGCAATCTACTCGAAGATTGCCGATGCGTTTGAGTGTATCCAAAATGCTTTCAAAAATGCTCTTATTCGCAATAAGACAGAGTTTATTCTTGAACTTGAGAAGGCTGCCAATAAGTATATGGCTAAACTCAACGTCGAGGACTTCAAGGGAACAGTGCATATCTATGCTGATGTCACCGGTTCGATGCGCATATCGTTGATTGATGCCGATGGCACGACTATCGACCCCAATAAGGCACTTGAAACTACAATGTACATGTCTGTTCTGTTTGCTGTTTCCGAGTTGACCGAGATTAAAAAGGATGATGAATATCCTCTTCTGTTTGATGCACCGACATCCTCGTTTGCCGTTGGCAAGGAGAAGGATTTCTTCCGTATCATCGACAATCTCGACAAACAGATAATCATTGTCACCAAAAGCTTCTTGATAGAAGTCGGTCCCAACAACTACGTATTGGACAAGCAATTGCTTGATGAACTTAAAATCAAGGGTTCAATCTATCGCATCGAGAAAAAGAAGCCCTTTGACGACAAGAACCAAGCTACAATTCAAACCGTAATAACTCGAATACGATAACTATGGCAATAGATAAAGACCCGATTACGCCCGAAACCCTATACAGCATCTGGGCAAAGCGAAACGTACACTTCGAGACGGAACTTGAAGATAGCGTTATTCGCCAAGTGGCTGATTATGGAAGTGGCGCGACCAGATATAACTCGGCCAAAGGATTTTCTCTTGGTGGCGGCTACGAGGTTTATATCCTCGCATTCTTCATAGGCTTATATGCCAATAAACGTCGCCCTTTGGATGGAGAGAAGAAAACATTTGGCCAACCAATCCAATACTGGGGAAATCTTGAAAAACGTGGCGAACGAAAGCCTTACAGCAAATTACGCGACTATATGTTTGCAGCATGCGTAGCGCGTACCGACATCGACCTACTTGCTCTCGAACGGGATGATATTACGGTTAGCAACGCTGTTTCAGCAATGATCAATACGATGGATGAATACGCTAACTATGGAATACATCAACTCCTTGACAAATTGGATGAAGATAAGCACTTCTTTACCAATCACACGTCATTCCTCTCAATGTTCATCCCCCTGTTCAAACTTATGAACCCGACTGATGACGCAGAATCCTCTGGTTTTCCAGACTCAGACGAACCTGAATCCCTCGACTAACAATAACGCCGCCAGCCTAATCGCTGACGGCGTTGCCGTTAGTCTATGAGCATCTCGCCGATGAGGGAATGAGCTGATAGTGGATGACCTTGAAGACTACTGAGATTACATCAGTCTGATTTGTTCAGGTCTGTGTAATCGCGCGACATGCTGGAAACAATCTTTCCTGATGTAATAACGCAGAATTTTGAGTTTATCAAATTTGAGGAGCAACTATGCGTAGCAACCGGTTCTGAAAAAGAGTGACCCCGGACTTGTGAGCGGACCTTTTGCACGTAATATGCACGTAAAAAATTATTACTGTCCGCTAAACCATAAAAAAGGCGAGTCCAACTTCTTGAAATGTAGAAGTTGGGCTAACTTTTTGTATAGGACAAGCCCCCTTATCAGTTTTCAGTTTC
>JAIDXM010000016.1 GCA_029058745.1 Muribaculaceae bacterium | reverse complement strand
GCTTGCAACTCTTTTTTGCATATATATCTGTGACAGATGACTCTATGTAGGGACATGCCTTTGGCATGTTTGCCAGGTATCGTGTGTCGTTTGTTCATTTTGCGTCATAATCGAGTGTTTTACGAGTCGAAAATATCGCGTGTAATCCAACATGCCGGAGGCATGTCCCTACATTCTAAGAACTTGGATGCTTATCTCAGGGACTTCCCTCTTCGCTTCCCATATATTGGCCAAACAGAGAAGTCAGACCTTATCACGCTGATGGCGCTGCAAGGGAGGAAGGGAGTGTGGTATTGTCGTTTTAGAGAAAGTGGTGGAGTAACATGATTGTTATTTTACGGTCTTATTGAAAAAGGGTTTTGCAATTTCATGTAAATTAGCTATCTTTGCAACCAATTGTGCTTTCGCACATTCATGTGGTTTCTAATAAACCGCTTGCCTAATTAATATCCATTCTGATTATTTTATACGGAATGATTTCTAAGAAGTATCAGCTGATTAACAATGTGGGGGGATGGTTTGTATTCGCTGTCGCCCTCATTACGTATTGGCTCACCCTTGAGCCTACCGCTTCCTATTGGGATTGCGGAGAGTTTATAATCCAGGCGGACAAGCTTGAGGTGGGGCATCCGCCGGGCAATCCAATCTTTATGCTTACGGCTCGTTTCTTTGCGAATTTCGCCAGCGATCCGGGCGGAATATCACTTATGGTGAATGCCATGAGCGGCTTACTCAGTGCGCTCACGATTCTTTTGCTGTTCTGGACCATCACTCATCTTGTGCGTCGTCTTGTGGTGAAGGATGGGCAGAGGAAGGAAATATCCGTTCAGCAGATGGTGGCTATCATGGGTAGTGGACTTGTGGGGTCGCTGGCTTATTGTTGGAGCGATACGTTCTGGTTTTCCGCAGTGGAAGGAGAGGTATATGCCTTTTCCTCGTTTTGCACAGCCCTGGTGTTCTGGCTGATCCTGAAATGGGAGAACAGGGCAGACGAGCCTCATTCCGACCGTTACCTGATACTGATAGCGTATGTGATTGGAGTCAGCATTGCGGTGCATCTTCTCAACCTTCTTTGCATTCCTGCCATAGTGCTTGTATTCGCCTACCGTAAATGGAAGGATATGAATCTCGTGAAGTCATTGCTCACACTTGCGGTGTCGTTTGTGATTATAGTGCTTGTGCTCTACGGACTCGTGCCTGGATTCATCAAAGTGGCCCAGCAGTTCGAACTCCTTTTCGTGAATGGCTTCCACATGAGCTTCAACAGTGGCACGCTGTTCTATGCATTCTTCACGGTAGCTGTCTTCTTTTGGGCATTGTGGGAGCTTGCCCGTCAGAAAAACGGCCTGATGATAAGGGTGTCGTTCCTGGCGGCTCTCGCGGTGTCCGGGATATTCTTTTTCGGTGACGGATTCATTTTCGGATTCATCATTCTCGCAATTCTGGGGATATTGATGTTCACCAAATATGGCAAGAACTTGCCTGTAAGGGTCATGACGGTTGCTATGTGGAGCATAGCTGTGATTTTCGTGGGTTATTCAAGCTACGCTCTGATATTAATCCGTTCGAGCGCCGACACGCCAATGAACCAGAACTCGCCTGACAATGTGTTCGACCTCGCGTCTTATCTCAACCGCGAGCAGTATGGCGAGAATCCCCTCCTTTATGGCGAGACACTCTATTCCTCACCGCAGAAGGAACTGACCGGAGTGGCCCGTGACACCGTATCCTATCGTGAAGACGGTAGCCCCGTTATTCTCGCCACTCCCTACTACAGTCCCGTCATCAAGCCTGGGAAGGCCCTTTACTCGAAGGGGGTGAAGGGAGTGGATCCTGTATCGGAATATGGATTCCTCTCTCAGGGGGAGATGGCCACCAACCATGCAAACGCGCAGAGGGACGGAGACTATTATGTGAAGCGCGACTACAAGCCGGAAGCCCGTATGAATCCGGAGCTGAACATGCTCTTCCCGCGCATATATAGCCGACAGCACCGCGACTATTACGCGGGATGGGTGAATCTTGACACTATGCCCGACCAGCTTGTGGGAGTCTCGGCAATCGACCCCTCCACAGGAGACAAGATTCCCGAGCTCGACCTGCAGCGCGAGCCGAACTATAACCAGATTACTGGCTCATTCGCTTATCCGGAGAAATACGTGTTCAAGCCATCGTTCTCTCAGAACCTCAAATATTTCTTCAACTATCAGCTCAACCACATGTATCTGCGTTATTTCATGTGGAACTTCGCCGGCAGGCAGAACGACATCAACAACCAGTTCGGAGAACTTGACGCCGGAAACTGGATATCCGGCATTCCTGTAATCGACAACGCCCGTCTTGGCGATCAGAGCCTTCTTCCCGAAGATTTGGGAAAAGGGAACGCCGGACATAACGTATATTTCATGCTTCCCCTGATACTTGGCGTGATTGGCCTCATCTGGCAGTCATTTGCCGGCAAGAGGGGAATAGAGCAGTTCTGGGTGGTGTTCTTCCTCTTCTTCATGACCGGCATAGCGATTGTGCTCTATCTCAACCAGCCGCCGAATCAGCCCCGTGAGCGCGACTATGCCTTCGCAGGCTCGTTCTATGCGTTTGCCATATGGATTGGTATGGGTGTGGCCGCACTCTGGAGGATACTTGTATATCTGACCGACCCGGAGCGCAAGAAAAAAGGGTCGGCCGCTTCCGACGAGGAGGAACTCCAGCTCTCCTCAATCGTGGAAGAGCCTGCACGTCTTGGAAAGGCATCACGCTATTGCGCTGTCGTGGCCACCATAATCGGCCTCGTGATACCATTCCAGATGGTGAGCCAGACCTGGGATGACCATGACCGCTCAGGACGTTTCGCCGCACGCGATTATGCCATAAATTATCTGAACAGCCTTGAGCCGAACGCGATTGTGTTCTGCAATGGCGACAACGACACCTTCCCGCTTTGGTATGTGCAGGAGGTGGAAGGGGTGCGTCCCGACGTGAGAATCGTCAATCTGAGCTACCTCAATTCAGACTGGTATGCCAACCAGATGCGTCAGCAGGCCTACGACTCTGCGCCCGTTGATTTCACGGCCACGCCTGCCGATTACGCATATGGACGCAACGATGTCACCATCCTCGGACGCGAGTCTGCCCCGGCCGATCTTCTCACGAGCCTGAAGATGGTGTATTCTGGCGAGGGCCGTTCCACAAACGGCTATCCGACGATGCCGAGTTCCGTTGTAAGCATTCCGGTCAACAAGAAGGCTGTCCTGGAGCGCGGTCTTGTAGCGGCAAAAGACACCGCCGACATCGTTGACAATATAATTGTTGACCTGCGCGGCACCAACACCTACCGTTCCAAAGGGTACCTTAGTCTCGGGGAAATCCTTATGCTCGACATCGTGGCCACAAACGCGGCCAACGGGTGGAAGCGGCCTATTTACTGGGTTGCCACAGTAGGAGACGACTACCATGTCGGGCTGACCCCCTACATGCGCTCAACCGGTATGGCCCATCAGCTTGTCCCCACTCTCCAGGATGGTCTTCCGGCCCGTGCCGACAAGGCATATGAAGTGGTAAGGAATTACCGCTGGGGTGGAGCCGACACCGACGGGGAAGCTCCGTATTTCGACGAGACTGCCCGCAGGATGTTGCTCACCACCCGCTCCACAATGCTTGACGCGGCCACAGAGCTCGTGTATCAGGGAGACATCAATCCCGACTCCGTGGCGGCTAAGGAGGATTTCCGGAAAGCCCTCGAGGTAGTTGACCTCCTGTCGTCGAAACTTGGCGAGAACACCGCGTCATATGGCGTCAGCATAGCATCGACACTCGGACAGATCTACGGGGAACTCGGACAGAAGGAACGCCTCGATGACGAGACGGTGGTGGCTAAAGGGCGTGACATCCTTTATGGACTTTTGCAACGTTACGCTCCATACCTTGCCTACAACCGTGAGGTGGCCATGAGTTTCGGCAATGCGTCGCTTACGATGGAGTCGCGCAACATCCCTTATCAGTACTATCGGTTCATAGAGCTGTATGAGAGTTTCGGAGGCGACCGCAAGAAGGTGACAGCTTTGCTCCAACCGCTCGGGTTCACAGTCGAGGACCTTCAGAAGAACTATGAACGCGCATATGGAAGGAGCACGGGTGGCTCCGGCGACTATACAGGCTCATCGATGTCGGCAAACGCCGCCACAATTGACAGCTATGCAGAGGAGATTGCCAAATATTGTGAGATTGCCAACGAACTGTCGGCTCTCTCTGCCGAGGAATATGCGGCCCGCACAGCTGACGAACGTATGATTGACTCCATGCTGTATAAGGCCATCGAGTATTACCACAGCGTAGGCGGCACTGATGACGCCCTGAGGAAATATGACAACTACAACCGTCTCGACATGCAGCGCACGCAACGGTTGAATGAGGAATATTCACGCAGACATCCTGAATTCGGGATGTGACCGTAGCCCGTTCCGACATGTTGATAGAACGACCGCCCGGCTGGTTCCGGGCATTGTTCCCGGGTGCCGTTTTCCGTCTGGAAGCGGCACCCGGCGAAGGTAAGAGGGTGTTCCTCACATTTGACGATGGCCCGATTCCCGAAGCCACCCCGTGGGTGCTTGATGTGCTTGACCGTTATGGAGTGAAAGCCACATTTTTCATGGTGGGGCAGAATGTGGAGCGTCATCCGGAGCTCCTGGAAGAGGTGGTGGGGCGAGGCCATTCCGTCGGCAACCATACTCTCCATCATCTTCAGGGGGCGAGCGCATCCACGTCGCGCTATTTGCGCGACGCGGCCCAAGGCGCGCAACTGACAGGCTCGACGCTATTCCGTCCGCCCCACGGCTGGCTCCGTCCCTGCCAGCTCATAGCGCTCAGACGGCATTACAGGGTGGTGATGTACGACCTTGTGACACGAGACTACAGCAAGCGGCTTGACGCGGCGAGGGTGGTGGAAAATGTGAGACGCTATACCCGCGACGGCTCTATAATAGTGTTTCATGACTCTCTGAAGAGCCTTCCCCGGCTCCGCGAGGCTCTTCCGGCCTCAATCGAATGGCTATTGGAGCAGGGGTACCGTTTTGAAATCCTGAAAAGTCAGTAATATATGAAGAAAGTACTTGTGGTAGGTGCCGGCGGGTTTGTCGGCGGATTCATTGTGGAGGAGGCTCTCCGCAGAGGTTACGACGTATGGGCAGGAGTCCGGGAATCCACGTCGCGGAAATATCTCGGCAACCCGTCGATACATTTCCTGAATCTTGATTTCGACAGTCAGGACAGTCTCGCGTCGGCTCTCACGTCGGCTCTCCCGGAGGGGGAGAGATGGGATTGGATAGTATATAACCTCGGGGCCACCAAATGTCTCAGCTTCTCAGACTTCTCAAAGATAAACTACGATTATCTCAGGCGATTTACCGACGCGCTCTCAGCCGCCGGGAAGATACCGGAGAAGCTCTTGTATATGAGTTCCCTTTCGGCTGTCGGACCGGGCGACGAGAATGGCTATACCCCATTCACAGAGCGTATGGTGCCGCATCCCAATACAAAATACGGGGCCTCGAAGCTGAAAGCCGAGATGCACCTCGCCATGTCAGGAATCCCGCATGTCATCTTCCGGCCCACAGGTATCTACGGCCCCCGCGACAAGGACTATTTCCTGATGTTCGAGGCTATAAAGAAGGGATTCGACTTCTCGGTGGGGTTCAGGAAGCAAGTCCTGAGTTTCATACATGTTGAAGATCTCGCCCGGGCCGTCTATGACGCCTTGGAGAAGGCTCCCTGCGGAGAGACGTATAATATCGCCGAGCCTCATTGCTACACCCAGAAAGACTTCCGCGACATAGCGGCGGCATCGGTGGGGCGACGGTTTGTATTCGCCCTGTGTGTGCCGCTGTGGGGATTGAGGATGGTGTCGGCCATTGCCGAGAAGTGGGGGGTGATGAAAATGAAGCCCTCCACCCTTAACCGCGACAAGTATAACATAATGAAACAGCGCAACTGGAAGGTGGATGTGAGCAAGGCTGTCGCTGACTTCGGATTCTCACCCCGTATAGGACTCATAGAGGGGGTGGAGAGCACTGTGGATTGGTATAAGAAGGAGGGATGGCTATGACGCAGTCAGACAGCATCGTGTCTCACGCCACTGCGGTGGATGTGCCTGTCTCTGACTCGGTAGTGTCTGTGAAAGCCACACGTGACACGGTTCAGGCCCGGAGGGTCACACGCGAAGTCATGCCCCCGGTAGGGGCCGGGCAAGACACCGTGTCGGCCGATACGGTCAAAACCCTGGCAAAGGAATACGGCCTTCTTCTGGAGCCGCCAGTCATTCCGGAAGTCAAGGAGAATCCCCCCATGTCGTTCGGGATGTCATACATACTCGGAGGTATTGCCATCCTCTTTTTTGTAATCGGACTTCGTTTCCGCAACAACCGCAAATACATCACCGCCATGCTCCGCAACCTTGTGGAGGTCAGGGTGCGCAACAATGTGTTCGACGAGACCGTGAGGGAGACGTCATTTCTTGTGTTGCTCAACCTGCTGTGGAGCTGTTCGGCCGGCATGATACTATGGGGCGTGCTTGGATTCACGTTGCCAGGCAGTCCTGATTCCACCATGTACCTTCCGTCGCTCGACACACGGCAGGCGGCGTCGGTAGGGGTGTGCATGGGTGTGATGACGGTCTATACCTGCCTGATGGCGGTAGGCTATACGATGGTAGGGTCCGTCTTCTCCGACGGGAAGCATGCACGCCTTTGGCTTAAAGGGTTCACCGCCGGACAGGGGCTTCTCAGCTTTGTCTATCTCCCCTTGTCGTTGCTTCTTCTGTTCTATACGGAATGGACTGAGATATTGCTCTGGATAGCCCTTGGGACGTTTCTTTTGGCAAAAATCGTGTTCATATGGAAGGGTTTTAGGATTTTTTTCACCCAAATTTCGTCATGGGTGCTTTTTTTGTACTACCTTTGCAGTCTGGAAATAGTTCCTTTGATTCTTACCTATCTGGCTGCGTGGTGGCTTTGTAGCCTCTTATAGGCGGAAAAGACATCTGGACCGGGCCAAAATATGAAGACGATGAAGATAAAGAAGATATTGGTTTCCCAGCCCAAGCCGACTTCCGACAAGTCGCCCTATTTTGAAATTGCGGAGAAACATAATGTTGAGATTGTGTTCAGACCGTTTATCAAGGTAGAGGGCCTTTCTGCAAAAGAGTTCCGTCAGTCAAAAATAAACCTGGCTGACTTTACGGCTGTGATTTTCACGGCCCGCACGGCAGTTGACAACTTCTTCCGGTTGTGTGAGGAGTGCCGTGTCAGTGTGCCCGACACGATGAGATATTTCTGCACCACCGAGCAAGTGGCCCTGTACCTGCAGAAATATATAGTATATAGGAAGCGTAAGATTTCATTCGGCATGACTGGCAAACTTGACGATCCCCAGTTCCTGCAGGCCGTACAGAAGAATCATAAGGAGAAGTTCCTGTTCCCTGTCTCGGATGTGCACACGGTCAATACCAAGCCGCTTGACGATTTGAAGATTAATTACACCCCGGCAGTCATGTACCGCACCGTGAGCAATGACTTCGAAGAAGGAGAGGCATTCGATTATGACCTTCTGCTCTTCTTCAGTCCGGCCGGAATCGATTCCTTGCTCAAGAATTTCCCTGATTTCGGCAAGGAGGGACAGCCGGAAATCGCTGTGGGTGTTTTCGGCGCGGCAACCGCCAAGGCGGTGAAGGATGCCGGGTTGCGTCTTGACATCGAGGCCCCCACCAAGGAGACCCCTTCGATGACTGCCGCCCTTGACGCGTTCCTTACACGCAACAACAAGAAATGACCAACGTAACCGACTCTCTTCTCTCACAACTCTATCTCAAGGACACGGCCTTCCAGCGCCTCATGCAGAAGCGCATATTCAATGTGCTTCTGATTGCCACACCCTACGACGCCTTCATGATGGAAGAGGACGGCAGGGTGGAGGAGCAGGTATATTTCGAATATGTGGCCCTGAACCTTTCATCTCCGCCTCGTTTCGTGAAAGCCGCCAACTATGAGGAGGCCTACCGCGAGCTGGCCGAGAAGAGTTTCGACCTCATTATCGCGATGCCCGGTGTGGATGTCAGTGAGACATTCCGTGAGGCAAAGAAGATAGACGCCCTTTATCCGGAGATTCCGTTTGTGGTGCTTACCCCCTTCTCGAAGGAGGTGAGACGCAGGATAGCCAACGAAGATCTCGCCGGAGTGGATTATGTGTTCTCCTGGCTCGGGAACGTTGACCTTATTCTTGCGATTATAAAACTTATCGAAGACCGCATGAACGCCGACAATGATATTTGCGATGTCGGCGTTCAGGCGGTCTTGCTTATTGAAGACTCCATACGGTTCTATTCCTCTGTACTGCCCCATCTCTTCAAATATCTTCTGAAGCAGAGCATGGAGTTCTCTACGGAGGCCCTCAACGAGCATGAGATGATGCTCCGCATGAGGGGACGCCCGAAGGTGCTGCTCGCACGCGACTATGAGGAGGCTGAGGAGCTTTATTCCAGATATGGACAGAACATGCTGGGTATAATCTCCGATGTGCGTTTCCCGTGTGGGGGGAGCAAGGATCCGGAGGCAGGCCTGCGGTTTGCCGCCAGGGTGAGGAGAGACAATCCCTTCATGCCCATAATCATGGAGAGCCAGGAATCGGAAAACCGTGTGAAGACACGGGAGGCCGGATATGTCTTTCTCGACAAGAACTCCAAGACGCTTCCACAAGATCTCCGCGACGCTGTGGGACGGCATTTCGGTTTTGGCGATTTCATAGTCAAGGATCCCTCCTCCGGGATGGAGATAATGCGTATCCACGATCTCAAGGGGCTTCAGAACAATGTGTTCAACATCCCGTCTGACTCCCTGTTTTTCCATTGCAGCAGCAACGATGTGTCGCGCTGGCTTTATTCCCGAGCCCTGTTCCCGATTGCCGAGGCGGTGAAGCGTTACAGATTCACGAAGATGGACGAGGCCCCGGTGGTGAGGAAGCTGCTGTTTGAGTGTATCGTGAAATACAGGAGGATGAAAAACCGTGGAGTGGTGGCCATCTTCAAGAAAGACCGGTTTGATTTCTACAGCAACTTCGCCCGCATAGGGGAGGGGTCGCTTGGAGGCAAAGGGCGTGGCCTCGCTTTTATCGACCAGATTATAAAACGTAATCCCGTGTGCGATGACTTCGAGGGAGTGCAGATTACCATACCTCGCACCGTCGTGCTATGCACCGACATATTCGACCAGTTTATGGAGATGAACGGTCTCTATCCGGTGGCGTTGTCCGACATCCCTGACGAGGAGATATTGCGTCACTTCCTTAATGCCACCCTTCCAGAGTCGCTTATCGATAATTTCATAGCCCTGTTCGATGTGGTGGATAAGCCTCTCGCGGTGAGAAGCTCTTCACTTCTTGAAGACTCCCACTATCAACCTTTCGCCGGCATCTATTCCACCTATATGATTCCGCACCTCAAGGATGTGGATGTGATGCTCCGCATGCTGTGTGATGCTGTGAAGAGTGTATATGCGTCGGTGTTTTTCGCCGACTCCAAGGCATACATGAACGCCACCAGTAACATAATCGACCAGGAGAAAATGGCCATCATCCTGCAGGAAGTGGTGGGAGAAGACCATGGGGGATACTATTATCCCAGTTTCTCCGGAGTGGGGCGCTCACTGAATTATTACCCCATCAACGACGAGGTGGCGGAAGACGGGGTGGCGGAGGTTGCCGCCGGTCTCGGGAAATATATCGTGGATGGCGGGATGGCTCTTCGCTTTTCCCCTCGCCATCCCGACCATGTTCTCCAGACATCGACCATGGAGCTTGCCCTGCGTGACACCCAGACCACCCTCTACGCGCTTCCTGACAGGGCGCCTGAAAGCGAGGACTTCACCACCGACGACGGTTTCAATATCGTGAAATTGCCGGTGGCCGACGCATTCAAGACAGGTGCATTGAAGTATCTTGTCAGCACATTCGACTTCAACGACCGCATGATACGCGATTCGGGAAGCGGTCCCGGGCGCAAGCTCGTCACCTTCGCCAATGTCCTTCGGCAGAAGGTGTATCCACTCGCGTCGTCGCTTGATTTCATGCTCTCCACGGGGCAGTATGAGATGGGGCGCCCCGTAGAGATAGAGTTTGCCGGAATCATCAGTCCGGATGCCATGAAGGCCTCCCGCAAGGGTGTGTTATACTGGCTTCAGATACGCCCGATTGTTGACAAGAAGGAGATGCTCGACGATTCCATTATGAACGTAGCCGATTCCGACCTTATCCTGCGTTCCGAGACAGCCCTCGGCCATGGGATGATGGATAACGTCTCGGCGGTGGTATATGTCAGACCCCAGACTTTCAACAGCGCGAGGAATCCTGAGCTGGCCCGTGAGATAGCCGAGATAAACCGCCGGTTTGTGGCCGACGGGAAGCCTTATATCCTTGTGGGACCCGGAAGGTGGGGCTCGTCAGACTCCGCGCTCGGCATCCCGGTGCGGTGGCCGCAGATTGCCGGTGCGCGGCTCATTGTGGAGACAGCCTTGCCGGGCTATCACATAGAACCCTCGCAGGGTACTCACTTTTTCCAGAATCTCACGTCATTCGGAGTGGGATATTTCACCATCGACCCCATTCACGGGAACGGTTATCTCGACACCGAAGGTCTCGACTCTCTCCCGGCATCTTATGAGAGTGAGACCGTAAGGATAGTGGAGTTTGACACCCCGCTCACAATCGCCATCAACGGACGGAAGGGACGCGGTATCGTGATGAAACCGGGCATGGCTCCGGCGATTGGAGGCGACACTGCGGAATGACACGGTGTGGGAGATGACTGGAAATTATGGCATGACTTGGAACGCCTGGCGGGTATGGCTTCATCCCCGCCAGGCATACGACACTCTTGAAGACTACGTAAATATGCAGGCCGACCTTGAAAAACAGATAGCGGAATGCCTCGCTCTCCTGGAGAGGCAGAGGCTGGAGCTTGCCCGTCTCACGGAAGAGACGGAACGCCTCACACGCAGTTTCGAGGAGAAGGAACTTGAACTCGGGAGAGTGCGCAAGGACCTTGAAGACACGCGGAGGCAGTTGCGTGATGCGCGTGAGGAACTTCTGGAGCAGGAGGAGATAGACAGGCAGATGAGGGAGTTCGACGCGATGCTGACAAAGGTGGAGGACATGAAGCGCAACTATGAGAAACGTATATATGAGCTGGAAAGCATGTTGCGCGACACGATACAGCGGCGGCGCAGGGAGGCCGACAACGAATTGCTCGACCCGACCGACCCCGAGTCGTTGCCGTTGCTTAAGCCATCTCCTATAGTCATGTCTGGAGAGCGGCATGGCGAAGGCGATATAGACGATATAGACGATGATGATGACGCATATCCGCCAGTCGCTGAGGCGGATCGCGACGAGGTAGTTGAAGATTGTAAAGACGATGTGAATACAGACGAAGACAAACCCGTGCGCGACAGGACACCCCGTAGGAAATCAGTGAAGGTAAAACCCCGCGACATCAGGATGGGGGGTATCGACACACGCAGGAACGTTGAGGAAGACGACTGGCTACTCGATCTCCCGGAAGGGCTGTGACAGATTCCTGTGAGTGATGGCGGGGGCGGGGATTCACAGGGCGGGAAGCCGGTTGCCGACGTTGACGGTCAGACAAACTTCCCGAAATCCACCATTCTCATGTCGCCGTGTTCCATATATGCCATGTGTAGCGCGAAGGCTGCCTTGAGGTTATGCCCTATGTGTCCTGATGAAGAAATCTTCAGATAGTCGCGCATTATTTCCTTGTAGTCGGGATGCACGCAGTTTTCGATAATCATTTCCGCCCTTTGGCGCGGGGCCATTCCCCGCATGTCGGCCACACCCTGTTCGGTGACGATAATCTTCACGTCATGGTCGGTGTGGTCCACGTGGCTCACCATTGGCACAATCGCCGATATGCGTCCACCCTTCTGCACCGAAGGGCATAGGAATATCGACAGGGCCGCGTTGCGGCAGAAGTCGCCAGAGCCGCCTATGCCGTTCATCATATAAGTGCCGTCAACGTGTGTGGAATTCACAAACCCGTAAATGTCGCATTCGAGGGCTGTGTTCATGGCTATGAGCCCGAGCCTTCTCACCACCTCCGGATGGTTGGAAATCTCACCCGGGCGCATCAGGAGCTTGTCGCGGTAGAAATCGATATCGTCCATGAAGCGCAACATCGCCTGGTCGGAGAACGCCAATGCGCAGGTGGATGCGAATGTGCACTTCCCTTGCTGCATGAGATCCATCACCGCGTCCTGCACCACCTCCGTGAACATCTGGAAGGCGGGAATCTGCGGATTCTCGGCCAGGCCGTACAAGGCGGCGTTGGCCACATTGCCCACTCCGCTCTGTATGGGCAGGAACTCCGGAGGAATCTTTCCGGCTCTCATTTCGGCGGCGAGGAATTCAGCCACGTTGGCGCCTATTGCGCGTGTGGTGTCATTTAGGCTCGTGAAAGAGCGTATGCTTTCCGATTCGTTGGATGGCACCACTCCGATAATCTTCGCCGGGTCGATACGCAGAATCGTGTCGCCGATACGGTCGGAAGGCTTGTAAATGGGTATCTCCCTGCGTCGGGGAGGGTCGAGCGGCACATAATTGTCGTGGAATCCGCGGAACGATGTGCGGTAGTAAGAGCTATATTCTATTATGACCTTCTTGGCCATCTGCACCAGGGTGGGGCTCATCCCGAGTCCGGCTCCGAGAATCACCTCCCCTTCAGGGTTCATTTCCGTCACCTCTATGATAGCCACGTCAAGGTCTCCCACAAATCCATACCGCATATCCTGGCTCACATGGCTCAGGTGTGGGTCGTAGTAGTTTATCCTGCCGTCGTTGGCGGCCTCGCGGGTGCAGGGGGTGCCTTGGTATGGCATACGCTGGCCAATGGCGTCGGCACGGGTGAGGGCCCCATCGACATAATCGTTGGTGGAGGCTCCAGTGTAGAGGTTGACTTTGAATGGTTCCCCTTTCTCGTGGAGCTGTCTTGCTTTCTCAGCGAGCGCAACCGTTACAAGTTTGGGTGTTCCGGAGGCGGTGAACCCCGAAGTGCCCACATTGTCACCGTTGTGGATGTGGCTCGCGGCCTCCTCTGCAGAAATAAATGGAAAACTCATTTGTAACGTATTAATATAAGTGGTAAATTTGCACAAAAGTAATCATATTATTCCATTTAATCTATATATGGAACCATTTTTTTTGCCGAATAACGATAAAAATTGCACTGAATTGAAAAAAGTGCGCATTGAAACGTATGGATGTCAGATGAATGTGGCGGATTCCGAAGTGGTGGCCGCCATGATGGAGATGGCAGGATACGAGCCGACGGATTCCGACACGGAGGCGGCGGCGGTGCTCCTCAACACTTGTTCGATTCGTGAGAACGCCGAGCAGAAGATTTATTCGCGTCTGGCATATTGGAACGCGCTTCGCCGCAAGCTTGGACGCGACATTATAATAGGGGTGATAGGGTGTATGGCAGAGCGGTTGAAACACAAGCTTATAGAAGACTATGGGGTGGATGTCGTGGCCGGCCCCGACGCTTACCTCGACCTCCCGAATCTGATTGCGGCGGCAGAGACCGGCTCTAAGGCCATCAATATTGAGCTTTCCACCACGGAGACATACCGCGATGTTTTGCCGCGCCGTCTCGGTTCGTCGCAGACGGGAGGATTCATCTCGATAATGAGAGGGTGCAACAATTTCTGCTCATATTGCATAGTCCCTTACACGAGGGGACGTGAGCGTAGCCGTGAGCCGGAGAGCATCCTGCGGGAACTCTCCGACCTCCGCCGTCGAGGCTTCCGCGAGGTGACGCTGCTGGGGCAGAATGTGGACAGTTACCGACATGTGGGGGCCGACGGACATGAGACCCTCTTCCCTGAGCTCCTGGCTGCCGTGGCACAGGCCGCTCCCGACATGAGGATACGTTTCACCACCTCTCATCCCAAGGATATGTGCGACGCCACGATAGAGACCATGGCGGCATATCCCAATATCGCCCGGCATGTCCATCTCCCTGTCCAGAGTGGCAGTGACGCGGTGTTGAAGTCGATGAACCGTAAATATACCCGCGAGTGGTATCTCGGTCGCGTGGCGGCCATACGCCGTGTGATGCCCGACGCGGGAATCTCCACCGACCTCTTCACCGGTTTCCACGGTGAGACTGAGGAGGATTTCATCCAGACCCTCGAACTCATGCGTGAGGCGGCATTCGATTCCGCATTCATGTTCAAATATTCGGAACGTCCCGGCACTTTCGCCTCAAAACATCTTCCGGACAATGTCCCGGAGGAGGTGAAAATAGAGCGGCTCAACAGGATGATAGCCCTTCAGAACGAGCTGTCCGCAGAGAGCAACCGCCGGGATGTCGGTAAGGTGATGGAGGTGCTTGTGGAGGGACGTTCGAAGAGGAGTGCCGACGAGCATTTCGGGCGCACGAGTCAGAACAAGGTGGTGGTGTTCCCTAAAGGGGAAACCCGTCCCGGCGACTTCGTGAAAGTCCGTATCCTCGATGCAAGCAGCGCCACTCTCCGTGGTGAACTATGCTGATTCGCAGTGCTTCGCACAAAACGAGGAAGTATGCCCTGACAGGGCATACTTCCTCGTTTTGTGCGAAGCTATCATCCTATAATATGCCGGAGTATGGATTCGCCATCCGAATAAGGGTAAGGAATAAGGCACAATGCGACGATTAATCCAACAGACACGGAAAGTAGTATGGCTATTCCCCACCGTGTCAGTGAAGGAGGTATCTCTCCGGTAAGTCTGCGCACCTTTTCAGATCTGAGTTCGATTCTTTCCTTCTTCTTACTTGAAATTTCCATATGGTGTAATTTTCAAATTATCATACCAAATTATAGTTTGCTTAGTGGTCGTCAGTTGCCAAGTTCAAGCTGATTTTTGACAAGGTTGTAGTAGGCTCCCTTCTTCTCAATAAGAGAGGGATGATTGCCTTTCTCTACAATCTTTCCTTTTTCTATGACGATAATCTGGTCGGCGTTCTTTACAGTTGAAAGTCGGTGTGCGACAACCACAACTGTCCTGCCTCGATAGAAATCATCAAGGTTTTCTACAATAGTTCGCTCATTGCGTGCATCGAGAGAGTTGGTGGCTTCATCAAGAAAAATGAAGTCAGGATTCCGATATACAGCACGTGCTATAAGTATTCGCTGTTTTTGACCTTGGCTTAACCCAACGCCGTCACGTCCCACAAGAGTGTCGTATTTCAATGGGAGACCCATTATGTAGTCATGTATATTCGCGATTTTAGCAGCGTTTTCAAGACGCGGCACGTCGATGTCTCCGTCATCCACAGCTATATTGCGGGCTATTGATTCCGAGAAGATTACACCGTCTTGCATAACCACCCCGCAGTGTCGGCGCCACCATCTGAGGTTATATTCGTTTATGTCGCGTCCCGCGATAGAGATGCCCCCTGCCATTACTGGATAATAACCGAGCATAAGTTTTATCAATGTCGTCTTGCCGCTTCCGGATGCACCAACAATGGCAGTCACCTTTCCTTCGGGGATATCGAACGAAATACCGTCAATTGTCTTTCCTGTGGCGTGTGGGTCATACTTGAAATCTATGTTATCAATTCGGATTGACTTGCCGTCAGTGAAAGATGTTGCCCTGCTCTCATCAGTCTCCTCCTCTCTTCCCTCGTGGATTTCATTGATTCGTTCGAGCGAAATCTTCACATCCTGGAGAGAGTAAATGAATAGCATCAGCTGGTCAACCGGAGAATTTAGCTGACCGATTATATATTGCACGGCAAGCATCGCACCCAGAGTCATCTGACCGTTTATAACGGCTGTTGCCGCAAGTACTGTGATTACGATATTCTTCACCTCATTGATGAATATGGAACCCGCTTCCTGCGTCTGCTGAAGCTTCAGTGATCTCATCTGAACCTCGAAGAGATCGGCTTGTACATCCTCCCATTCCCATCTTCTCCTCCTTTCGCAGTCTTGCAGTTTGATTTCCTGCATAGATGTTATGAACTGGTATGTCTTGTTCTGGTTTCGTCCTTGCTGTTCGAAGAGGTCGAAGTCTATGACCCTTCTCCTCTTTAAAAATAGCGAAGTCCAAATGCCATAACATATGTTTCCAGCTATGAACACGGAAAATATCAGAGGGTCATATATAAGAAGCACGGTTCCAAATACTATGAAACTCAACACAGAAAGCACGATTCCCAAAACTTGTCCTGTTAGAAAGCTCTGCACTCTTGAATGGTCGTTGATACGTTGTAGGAGATCGCCCATCAGTTTTGTGTCGAAAAAAGACATCGGAAGGCGTAGGAGCTTGATGAAAAAATCACTGACGAGCGATATGTTTATTCGCATCGAGATGTGCAGGATAAGCCAACGCCGGATGAAATCGGTGGCGGTCCTTCCTGTCACAATCATCAGTTCTCCGAGGAGCACAAGCCAGATGAACCCTATATCCTCATGTCTGATTCCAATATCCACAATCCACTGTGTCAGAAATGGCATAACGAGTTGGAGAATGCAACCCAAGGCCAGCCCAAGGAAAATCTGAGCAAGGTGTTTCCTGTATTTCGCGAGGTAATGTAATATGAATCTGAATGAATTTTTTGGATCTGGAGCGGAGTCATCCTCTTTGCCGAAGTCGCTTCCCGGCTCAAAGAACACGGCTACGCCTTTCACTTGCTCATCGTTGTCGGCCACTTTCCAGTGCCGGATGAATTCCTCACGGGAATACACCTTCTTTCCTCGGCGAGGGTCGGCTATATGATATTTTGTTCCATCCTGATTTATCTTGTAGAGTACCACGAAATGGTTTTGGTCCCAATAAAGGATTGCCGGAAGGAAACCACAGTTCAGTTTATCGATGCTGAATTGACCGCATACCGATTCAAGACCCAATTCACTGGCTGAATCCACGAGTCCTTTCACCGATACACCCTCGTTTGTAGCGTGGCATTTCTTTTCAAGAAAGGGAATCGTATAATTTTTGCCGAAATGACGGCATACCATTGCGAGGGCAGCGAGACCGCATTGCATTGAGTCCCGCTGCCTGATTAGTTTGAAAGCCATGATTTCACTTTACTTTGGTTCGTTCCTCCATCTCTCTCTGGGTATTGTTGGCCATCTTGAATTTCGCACTCTTGCCCCAGGTGAATGTCGCCGACAGCGACACGCCACGGTAGGTGTATCTGTTGTCGAAATAGAAATTAGAGTTGGTCAGGACGCTGTAGCCTTTGGTATTTGTGTAAAGGATATTGTCGGCCGACAGCGACACTGTCCATTGGTTGGTTGGGCGCCATACCATTGAGGCCGACATGGTCCAATATGGGTCGGTGACAACATCCACCATCTTGTGTTTGCTGCGGTAGCTTCCATTGACAGAAAGGGTGAATTTCTTACGTTTGTCAAGGAAAAACTGCAGGCGGGGATAGAATGAATAATGCCATGAATTCAATGAGTAGCGGTTACGCTCATCTGTTGAGAATGAATGGTTGTATGTCGTGACGAAAGGCACTGAGAAGCTCATCCAGTCGAGAGCGTTCCAGCCCCAGTATATATACAGGCCTCCAGTGCGGACGTTCAGGAAGTTTCCCCAGGTATATGTCAGGACACCGTCGTCGTTGATGGCTCCGGTCTCCGCAATCCCGTCGTTCAGCATTTCGAAATAGGGCTCTATCATCAGGTTGCCGAATGAGTAGGTGAGGGAGGCGTAATAGTGGCGTGATTCATGGAGATACGGATTTCCGACGCGATATGTGTCGTTGCCTACATATAGCATTGTCGGGTTGAGGTTTGCGAGCGATGGCTTGTTGGTGTTGGAATAATAGCTGAGTCGGAAGCTGTTCTTGTTGTTGAGCATGTAAGATAGTGACACCGAAGGATGAAGGTCGGAAGAATTCCATGAATACCTGTCAGACATCCCTTCGGATAGTTTGTTCTTGGCCGATATATGCTGGTATTTAAGAGTGCCGTTCAGATACCATTTTGATGCGAAGGAGTATTGGATCTGACCGAAAACGCTGACCTCGTTCTCCGTGTAATGCAGATTTTGGGAGAACGTCCCCTCGTCGAGATAGAAATGTTCTGAATCATTGTTTGTCTCGGTGTGGAAATAGTCAGCCCCGAAGTTTAGGGTAAGGGCTTTCGAGAGAGTCCAGTTCAGGTTGGCGCTTCCGGTCACTTTGGAGGACCTGTTCTCATTGTCTTGAGAGAGGTCGGTTTCTCCGAGTCCGTTTATCTGCGACCTGGCTGACGGATAGGTGATGTGGTAATAGTCGATACTTGTGGTAAGCGTGGTCTTGTCAGACAGTCTGCCTGTGGCTTCTCCGAAGAGGTAGTTTGAAATCGGACGGTCATATCGGTGCGACTTCACATCCCTGCTGTCGTATAAGAAGGCGTTGTGTAGGAAATCGTCATGTCCGTCGGCGTCGTGGTTGTTCTCATAGGCATTGAAGTTGTAGGTGAGATAGGCCTCCCACTTGGGAGAGAATGTATAATCCACGGAAGCCCTTACGTTTACTCCTTTCCTGTCTCTCTCGATGTCGGAATGTGTTTTCCTGACGGTTTCGTCAAACTGTATGGAGCCGTCTTCCTCAAAACGGTCGGGAGAGATATAGCCATAGGCGTTGAGAGACGCCGACAGTTTGTCGGTCCTGTAGTTGAGGGCTCCGGAGAGAGTGTTTTGTATTCTGGGTTTTGCCGCAAGTGTGTATGAGGCGTTTCCTCCGAGGTATTCTCCGACTTTTCTTTTGAGGATTATATTTATTACCCCGATGTCGTTGCCACGGGTATAGCGAGCGGAAGGCGCTGTGATTACTTCCACCGATTTGATGTCCGATGAAGGATATGTCTTTAGTATATTCATGACGTCGGCGAGGCTTCCACGCTGTTCCTTGTTGTTTATAAGTATTTTGACACCTTGTTTCGATGGGATGGAAACGGTGCCGTCGTTGGCGAGCACGCCTGGAGCCGCACATACTATGTCGTAAGCAGAGGTTGCGAAGGCGGCGAATTCAGGATTGAATACAATCCTGTCAGGTTTCATGATATAAGGTTTCTTTTTCGCAATCACTTCCAGTTCTCCGAGGTCGGTTGATTTCTCCTCAAGATAAAGTTTTGATTCGTTTCTCACGGCATCCATTTCTTTTAACAGCTCATTATATCCTAAAGCGGTTATACGACAGAACCTTATCGCATTGTCAGCCGGGAGTGTGACAAGTCCTGTAGTGTCAGACAAAGCGGTAGTGACCACTGTGGAGTCTCCTCTTAGGAAGCATATATTGGCCAGTTCGACAGGTGATTTGCTTTTGGCTCCCAACAGCTGTATGGATTTGGCTTTAAGTGTCATGGTTCCCATAGTAACAAGAAATAGCAAAAAGAGTGATAATCTTCCTGCCATAAGAGATAATGATGTGAATAAATGTTTCATAATGTATGATTTATGATGATAGAAATATAAGATTGGATAATTGGGCCTCAATAATCGTAAGGTCAATGAATTGGTGATGCCTTGACACACCGAGGGTCTGGGAAATCATGGCAGTCGTCACCGTAATGCTTGAGTATATTTGGATGACATCTGTTGGCATATGTGAAACAGTCATCATACAACTTGCATCTTGAGCATTCACTCTTCCGTGAGATGGACTTCTGCTGTTTATAAATCAGCTCAATAGCTCTGCTACTGTTCCAAATTTCCTTTATTGAGTTACTGTTTATGTTTCCTATTATATAATGAGGATTCCAGTAAAGCTGCTCGCAGATTGTGACATTCCCGTCAGGAAGAATCACCATATTCGATATATTGGCGGAGCATCTTGCTCCTTTGAAACTGCGAGATCCTCCTTCTGCATAATATAACTCATCTTTTTCGGAAGATGGTATATCGACACGGCATTTTATATTATCCTTTATTCGCTTATACCATTCCGAAACAATTTTGTGAAAGCCGTTAGGCACTTTAAGATTTTCATAAGGAACACTCGCATAAAGGGATTTGAACGCATACCTTATTTCCCACCCCTTTAGATTGTCCAATGTCTTTATAAATTCATAAAGACCTTCAAGGTTTTTGATGCTTGCCGAACTGTAGGTGAGGACAGTTGCTAACTGATATCTAATTCCGGAGGCATCAATATTTCTGATGGTTGCCTTGATTTTTTCTGCATAAGAGTCAGATACTTTCAATGTATCGGATAGAATTTTAGGAAAAACGGAGTCTAATGAAATCTGCAGACGTATGTTGAATCTGCTGAAACGTTCAATCTGATTATCCGACAGAGGTACTTTTGTGGAAATCATTCTCGGAAGAATCCCTTTAGATAGGAGATAGTCGAGCAATTCTTCCCATTGAGGGAATAGGAAAAACTCACCTCCTATAATCTCGAATTCCCTGATTCCAAGAGCACATGCATCATCAATGATTGATTTTATCTTTTTGAATGATAGTGTTGTAGAATATACATGCTTTTTGTCGGCATAACAATAAGCACACTGGGTGGCACATTTGTTATTTATAATAAGAAGCACAGAATTAGGTGCGAGAATCATCCTTTGGCTATCAACATCAACCTCCTTAAAGATGAATTCTGTCGGTGAATAAGATGATGGTTTCTTGATTTCATTATCTGTAAGAAGCACATCCCCAGGAAAATAGTTGACAGTCCCATCAAAAGAAGCCTCTTTGTAATCCTCTTTTTTTATTAGAGAAGCAATCATTTCTGAAGCCTGAGTATTGGAAAAGCCAAAGAAGTCTGAAATATCATCAATCGCTTCTTCTATCTCTTTGGGCATTGACAGGATTGCAAGAATCATAGCATAAAGAGGATGGATGCGGGACATCCATGGCCTTTTGCCTTCGTGTTCAATGGCTTGTGTTGTGGTGGAAAGGATAACCCTTTTCCCATCGTTTCTTAGATAATAATCAGAATTGAAACAAATCCTCATATATAAGAGCCTTTTTTTGTCCGATGATAGTTATCGGATGTAGATAAGAAATATTAACCCCTCTTATTATAGACGTGAATATGGTACCCTATTCACGTCTATAAATTTTCAGGCTTGATTCAAGCAGCTTGAGGTTGCGCACTCATGTATATGAGAGTCCCTGTTTGATGCGCAGAGATTTGATCCACATACATGAGGGGGCAACGGGCCATCTGGCTTGTTGTCTGGTGTTGTCGGAACTGTAGGTCCGCCTCCCTTTATTTGGGAAAGCTCCTCCGTGTCAAACTTATAGTCTGGCATGAGGTCTGAGAGTCTATTGGCTTTCATACTTCAATAAATTTAGTTATACAATTTGATATGTATCAGAGAAAACTTTTAACGCGTATTATTATTTCTCTGATTCTTGTGTCGATATGGATTTATACTCAACGCATAAAATATTTGTGCGATTCCATATTATGCAATTCAACATGCCGAAGGCATGTCCCTACATTCAATAATGCACACATATTTCATGTTTATATTATAAATATACATCGTACAAGTCTCAAGACTGATTTATGCAGCTTGAGGTTCCACATTCTTTGATGTGTGTTTCTCTTGCGGTAGAGCAGATATTGGAAGAACACACATGGGGTGGATCTTTTGGTACGGTCTGGTCATCGGGCCCGGAAGGTGTTCCGCCGCCACCTTTGATTTTGGAAAGCTCCTCCAGATTGAACTTATAGTCCGGCAAGAGATCTGCGATTGTCGTTGCTTTCATATTGATAAATGTTAGAAAATAGAAAAATGGATTGTAATTACGTATCCTTTATAAAATTTACATATGTAAGATTGTTGTTTTAAAGAATCAAATTCTGGTTAATTAAGCATGATTACAGTGATAGCCATCCATACAGTATATAATCATCAAAATAGAACCGAATCTCATACTCTCCTTCAGTTGAGAATATGAATTGAACAAAGCTGGCGCAGTCAACAAAGTATGCAATGTAATCTTCCGACAGGTCATATACCTCTATATTTCGAATATCTTTTGATTCAAACGATGAAGATTTAATTCCCTCGGAAGTTATTGTGCATCGAGTTGACCATTTTGGTATTCGATGTTTATGTGTAGTTTGGTCTGTTTTTTTCTTTGTGCCATCTTCATACATTGGAATGTCATGTGTCATGCTTGCAGAAGCGTAACAATTCACGGAGGCCAAAATGGCTAAGATAAGTACGATTGTTTGTTTTAGGTATTTCATGTTGTTAGGATTTTGATGCAAAGTTAGGCATAGGTAGTGCTGTATACGTAAGAAATATGTTCAGTTTTTGTTTGAAAATTGAGATATTGCGAAAAATAAAACATTTTTAAACATGCAATAATAGAGTGTTTTATGAAATAAAGTTCTGAATCAAAGCAGTTTAATGATGTTGTCAATTGTGCCCAAATCCACATCCCTTCCAAGGACTTTCAGTCCTATAGTCCTTCGTCTATATGTTACGGTTCCTTTGGATCTTCCAATCAGAGTCGATATGTTGGATGGCGTGATGCCGCATTTTATAAGGAGGACAATATTGAAGTCAGATTTTTTTAGATTCTCTGCGGCCAGGATATTCAGTCGATATTTGAAATCTGGAGAACTTTTCAATATCACATTCTCAATATCATTCCATAATGGATTACAATCTGAGATTACCTTTTCCTCTTTAATATATTGCATAATTATGCAATATAATTTAGGTTCCAATGCTAAGGGAGAAACATAATTAGCCAAATTAAAGTCTTGAAGCAATTCCATCAGTTCATTTCTAAATTTTTCCTGAAGGCTCCTGACAGATACTTGGCCTTTACTAATGGAACTGTTAGAGTTTATAAAATTGTCAGGACATACCTCTGCTTCGTGAATATTGTTATCCTTGTTATCAATTTTCTGGTCATAGTTTATGTCGATTCTTTCAACTGTCGTATCGGTTTTGTCCGCATCTTGAGCAATATGACATTTGCTGACTTGGTAAAGTTCTTCACGTAATTTTTTTATAATTTCAAGAGCTTCACGAAGTTGCAACATGCGAGATTTGTTGGAGTATCTCATGTACATCGCATAAAAACATGATATAATTGCAATAAGGCTGGCCCCAACAATGCCAAATATAAGAAGAACATTTCTGTTGTTAACTTTCACAAGCTTTTTCTGCTGCTGTTGGTAATTGTAGAATGAATTATTAAGCAATACCTTCTCTTCCCCTACTTTATTAAGATAGGCTTCTCCTTCCACCATGCTGTTATATGCATAAGACATGGCAGAATCCGGATGTATAAGCCCCCTTATATCTGGAGAGAGTATGGTTTCGAAGCCAAGTCTCCGATTCAATAAATCCGGCTTGTTTATAAGTTCCTGAGCATAAAGTATTGTTGTGTCAGAGATGTTTGAGGAATGATATATCAGACATGCATATGACAAAGCCAGATCGTGATAATATGTTGAATCAAGCTTTAGACGGGCATCGCGTATCAGATTCAATGCAGAATCCAGTTCATCCTTGTAATATTTGGATGCCGCAATAAAGGTATTCAGAGAACCGACTTCATCGTGCATAGAGTCTCTGGAGGCAATCGTAAGTGCTGTTTTAAACGTTGACTCCGCTAATTCATGCTGTTCTGAATTGAGTAATATTGATCCCAATAGTTGCATGTCATATACGATAAGATTATGGTCATTTAACAATGAATCAATTTTAATCGCCTCTCTTACATAAGGTATGGCTTCGTCGTAAAGGTGAAGAATGCTTAGTAAATGTCCAGTCTGGCTAAGCATACTTGCTCTGAGGTTAAGATTGTTCTTTGCTTCATATTGGGCATCAAGGGCTTTATGAAAGTATGATAGTGCTTTTGTAAAATCTCCGAGATCGAAATACACCCTTCCTCCATAATATAGCACTTCGGCATACATTTCATCATCTTGATTATTTGAATAGTAATCCAGAACACTAAGATAAAGACTGTCTGACGTATGAGGAATAAATGCTTTGTCTCTGCCTTTAATACAAAGGAAGTCGAAATACTTTTTGTCACCTTCTGACATATCTCTGCATTGCAGACTGTCAAGGCTTATCGATGCTGATTGTGGGTTGACTTCTGTCATTCGGTTTATGTAATCAAGTTTTTCTCGGATTTCATTTTGTTTGTCGCATCCGATTAAATTGCTTGTGATGAGCAATTGAAGAAATATTATTGTTATATTTTTAATTTAAGTTTCGCAAGTACTGATTTCCAGAGATAGAGGCATAAAAAAACGACATGGATTCTTGCCTAAATGCAA
>JAIDXM010000015.1:25697-57396 GCA_029058745.1 Muribaculaceae bacterium | reverse complement strand
ATGAAAGACATAAAGTCGCGCCTTGTGGATTATATCAAAGACAAGGTGGCCTTCGGAAGCTATGCCGAAAGATACGCCACTCCGGAAATAAAAGAGATATATCCCGACGAGGTGAAGAAATACGAAGGCTATCCCATACTCGATGAAGATGCCATATCCGACATAAAGAGACACCTCCTGAGGGAAGTGGAAAACATGAAAAGCCAGAAGGAACTGTCGAAAAACGCCCCCTTTGGCGACGACGGCATGAAAATATAGAAAAGACTCTACGAATAAAAGGCACGGTCTCCCCCGGAACCCGGAGGGTTGTCGTGCCTTTTATTTTTCCTGACGATACCATCCGTCTCAAATATTCACGACACGTCACCTAAGATTGCGCGTGCCATCAGTCACGTGTCATACCCGGAAAGCAATCACACGAAATCAGAGCTTGTTTATTTGCTCATAAAAGCGTAAATTTGCTTTGTGAAATTCAAATCGTTGACCGTAATTTACATGAAAACGACAGCTATTATCTTTTCCTTTCTTATTGCCGGAATGGCGCCGGCATGGGGCAAGGCTGTGCCTTCGTCCCTTTTCAGCGACCATGCCGTGCTTCAGCAGAACACCGATGCCCGGATTTTCGGCACTGCCGACCCGGGTTCTAAAATCACCGTGACCCCATCCTGGAACGGCAAATCCTACACCACATATACCGACCGCACTGGAGAATGGTCGCTCGCGGTTGAGACTCCGGAAGGGTCTTTCACACCTTACAGCATCACCGTTTCAGACGGCGAGCCTGTCACCATATCCGATGTGCTTGTCGGCGAAGTGTGGCTGGCGTCGGGACAGTCCAACATGCAGATGCCGCTCAAAGGTTTTCCGGGGTGTTGCGTGCAGGGGGGATATGACGAGATAACCGATTCGGGCGACAAAGCCGGAAGAATCCGGTTCTTCACGGTCCCGTTGTCGCAGAGCTACACACCAGTCGATACCGTCCCATCCTCATGGGCGGTTCCATCGCCTGCCACCTCTCCGGAGTTCAGTGCGGTGGCGTGGCACTATGCCAATCGGCTGTCAAAAGTGCTCGACGTGCCTGTCGGCATCGTGAGCGCGGCATATGGAGGCGCGAAGGTGGAAAGCTGGACACCTCGTGACATCCTCGAGACATACCCTGACGTGTCGCTCGACCCCAAGGATATGGAACGTATGGTGCATTATCACCGCCCCATGCTGATGTATAACGCCATGTTCAATCCTATCAGGAATTATACAGTAAGAGGGATAATATGGTATCAGGGATGTTCCAACGTAAGCACGTGGCAAACTTATGCATCACGGCTGGAGAAAATGGTGGAACGATGGCGCGAGGATATAGGATTGGGAGACATCCCTTTCTATGCCGTAGAAATCGCGCCATACGAATATGACGACCCCTCGGAATCAGGCAAGGCGCCTCTTCTGCGTGAGGCTCAATGGAAAGCCGTGGAGAGGATTCCGAATGCCGACATGATTTCAATCAACGACCTCGTGGAGCCTTACGAGCGGCATAACATCCATCCGGGCAACAAGGCGGATGTGGGAAAACGTCTCGCAGACCTGGCGCTCAACAAGACATACGGCCAAAAGCAGTATCTCGCCGGTAGTCCGCGCTATAAAAGCCACCGTTTCGAAGGGAATGAGGCATGGGTGGAGATTGAATCCCCAAACGACGGAATCTGCCGCAATTATGACATACGTGGATTTGAGGTGGCAGGAGCCGACCGAGTGTTCCATCCCGCCGATTCAGTGCGTCTTCATTGGCAGACCAACGAGATGGTTGTGTCGAGCAAGGAAGTGGAGAAACCTGTGGCTGTGCGTTATGGCTTCCGCGACTTCCTCCCGGGCACACTTCATGGCGGCAACTATCTCCCGCTCATCCCCTTCCGCACCGACAATTGGGATTAGTCCTTTAAGAGGTTAATATAATGATTGCTAACAGAAGAGCCTCCTAAGAGAAAGAACCACCGCAGTCCACATGGCCAAGACACCGGCGAAAGCTGTTGTTTCGGCCAATGCCTCAATTACGGCTATATGTGGGTGCGGACATGGCTCCGGGCTTCATACATTTTGCATTTTTGGCATTTTTGGGAGGGAGGAGGCCTTATTCACAAAGTTTTTTAGTAAATTTGCCGTTTGATAGGGATGCCGCCTATTGACACCCCACTTTTTAATTCTAAATCTCTGATAATGGTCTATCGATATGACTATCTCGTGATCGGCTCCGGAATCGCCGGCATGAGCTTCGCTCTCAAGGCCGCAAGACACGGTCGCGTAGCGATTATTTGCAAGACTAACCTTGAAGAAGCCAACACGTATTTCGCACAGGGTGGCGTGGCGAGCGTCACCAACCTTGAGGTAGATGACTTCGACAAGCATATCAACGACACCATGATTGCCGGCGACTGGCTTTCCGACCCTGCCGCCGTGGAGAAAGTGGTGAAGAACGCTCCCGCCCAAATCAGGGAGCTTATCAACTGGGGTGTCAACTTCGACAAGAAGGACGACGGGACATTCGACCTGCACCGCGAAGGGGGACACTCCGAGTTCCGTATCCTGCATCATGCCGACAACACGGGAGCGGAGATACAGACAAGCCTCGTGGAGGCTGTCAGGAACAATCCCGACATCGACATTTTTGAAGACCATTTCGCCCTGGAGATAATCACGCAGCACCACCTCGGGAAGATAGTGACGCGCCGCACACCCGACATCACATGCTATGGCGCCTATATCCTCGACGAGTCAACCGGACAGACCGACACCTTCCTCGCCAAAGTGACCGTGATGGCCACCGGTGGCGTAGGGGCCGTCTATACCACCACCACCAACCCGCTCATCGCCACCGGCGACGGCATAGCGATGGTGTATCGCGCCAAGGGTACAGTCCAGGACATGGAGTTCATACAGTTCCATCCAACGGCGCTCTATCATCCCGGCGACCGCCCCTCGTTTCTCATCACAGAGGCAATGAGAGGCTACGGGGCCGTGCTCCGCAATCTCGACGGCGAGGAATTCATGCACAAATATGACCCCCGCCTGTCGCTGGCGCCCCGCGACATCGTGGCCCGTGCCATCGACTCCGAGATGAAACTCCACGGCACCGACCACGTATATCTCGACGTCACCCACAAAGACCCTGAGGAGACAAAGCATCATTTCCCAAACATATATGAGAAATGCCTCTCCCTCGGCATCGATATCACCAAAGATATGATTCCCGTTGCCCCGGCCGCCCACTACCTCTGCGGGGGTATAAAGGTTGACCTCAACGGAGAGTCGTCGATCAAGCGGCTATACGCCCTCGGGGAGTGCAGTTGCACAGGCCTCCACGGCGGCAACCGCCTTGCCAGCAATTCCCTGATTGAGGCCGTGGTGTATGCCGACGCGGCGGCCACCCACGCCGTTGAGGCTGTGAAAGGATATGACTTCCGCACCGACGTACCTGAATGGAACGACGAGGGCACCGCGCATCCCGAAGAGATGGTGCTTATCACCCAATCTGAGAAAGAGGTGAACCAGATTATGGGATACTACGTTGGAATCGTGAGAAGCGATCTCCGTCTCGACCGTGCCTGGAACCGTCTCGACATCCTCTATGAGGAGACCGAGAAACTCTTCAAGGTGAGCAAACCCAGCCGTGAGCTCTGCGAGTTGCGCAACATCATCAATGTGGCGTATCTCATAATGAGACTGGCCCGGGAACGCAAGGAAAGCCGGGGTCTTCACTTCACAGTAGATTATCCTCCACAAAAACATTGACTATGACCAGACGCCCCTTTATAACCACGGCATTGCTGACCGTCTCGGCATTGCTCCCGGCCATCGCAACGGCCGAAGAACCCGCCACAAGCCACGATGCTTCCGTGGCCCGCAATCTCAACACCTTCAACGCCATCGTCAAGGAGCTCGAGATGAACTATGTCGATACCATCAGGCCGAAAGAGGCGTTCAACGCCGCAATAGGGGCCCTTCTCTCCACCATCGACCCATATACGGAATTCTACGACGCCGACCAGCGTGCCGACCTCACGAAGATGACCACCGGACAGTATGACTACGCCGGAATCGGAAGCTTCATCATGCAGCGCGACAGCGCATCCTATATCTCCTACCCCATGAAAGGGGCGCCTGCCGCCAACGCCGGACTGCGAAGCGGCGACCACATCATACGCGTGGATTCAACCGACACCTCCCGCCTGGGATCCGAGGCTGTCTCAAAACTCCTCAGGGGACAGGCCGGGACCACGGTGAAAGTGACTGTTGACCGCCCCTACGTGGCCGACTCCATCCTGACTTTCGAGATGACGAGGGCAAAACTCGTGGAGCCCTCCGTGCCATACTGGGGTGTTGTGGATGGCAACACCGGCTACATACGCCTCACACAGTTTATAGAACAGAGCGGCAAGGATGTGCGCGAGGCCCTGGAGAGCTTCAAGGCCAATCCCGATGTGAAACAGATTGTGCTCGACTTGCGCGGCAACGGAGGCGGACTCCTCGAGCAGGCCGTTGACATAGTGGGCAATTTCGTGCCGAAGGGGACGGAAGTGCTCCGCACTCGCGGACGCGACGCCTCAACCGAGAAAATCTACAAGACCACCAAGACCCCCCTGTTTCCCGACATACCCCTCGCCGTGCTTATCGACGGGGCTTCCGCCTCATCGTCGGAAATCACCGCAGGGGCACTCCAGGACCTCGACAGGGCAGTCCTTATCGGGAGTCGCAGCTACGGGAAAGGACTCGTGCAGGGCACCATGCAGCTCCCCTACGACGGCCTGCTGAAAGTGACAATTGCCAAATATTATATCCCTTCCGGACGCCTCATACAGGCCCTCGACTACTCCCACAGGAACCCCGACGGCTCGGTGGCACGCACTCCCGACTCTCTGACCAACGTCTATAAGACACTCCACGGACGCGAGGTGCGCGACGGCGGCGGACTGACGCCGGATGTCGTGGTGGAATGGCCGCAGGTGAGCCGCCTCACCTACAACCTCGTGCGCGACAACTGGACATATGACTTCGCCAACAAATACGCCAACACCCATGAGTCTATACCCGACGCGTGGGATTTCGAAATCACCGACGAGATTTACGATGACTTCAAGAAAAGCATCGACCCATCCAAACTGAAATACGACAAAGTGCTCGACGAGTTGCTCAAGGAGCTCCGCAAGACAGCCGACGAGGAGGGGTATCTCACCGAGGAAACCACCGCCGCGCTCGATTCCCTCTCCCCCTTGCTGACCCACAACCTCAACCGTGATCTCGACAACAAACGGAAAGAGGTGAGCGAGTATCTGGGGGCTGAGATAGCCACCCGCTACTACTTCGACAAAGGGAAGATTCTCCAGGACCTCAAATTCGACGACGCCCTGAAAAAAGCGGAGGAAATCCTGTCGAATCCCGCCGAACTCAACAAAATCCTTGGAAAGAAGTGACACTTAAGGAAGCCGACTCTATTTTCGCCACCGCACCCCGCATAAAGGCGCTCACCGACCTTCTTGACGACAGGAAGACAAGACGCATCGCCATCAACGGACTTCGCGGAAGCGCCCCGGCCATGCTTTTCGCAGGTTTGCCGGAAAAGAAATATCCATATCTCATTGTAGCCGACGACATCGATGCCGCCGGCTACATCTATCATGACCTGTGCCAGACAGCCGGGGAAGAGAAGGTGGCCATCTTCACCAGCGGCTACCGGCGCGATATAAAATACGGACAGCCTGACCCTCCCTCCCAGATTCTGCGCACGGAGACTCTCGACGCCTGGAACCGCAAGGATCATCCACTGTGGGTGGTGACCTGTCCGGAAGCCCTCGCGGAGAAAGTGCCCTCGAAAAAAGACCTCTCCGACCGCACGCTGACTCTCTCCTCCGGCAAGAAGGCAGATATGGGAGCCGTGAGGATACGGCTTCGGGAACTCGGATTCAAGGAGGTGGACTATGTCTATGAACCTGGACAGTTCGCAGTGCGAGGCTCAATCCTCGACGTGTATTCTTTCTCGGGAGAGCTACCCTACCGCATAGATTTTTTCGACGACGAGATTGACTCCATAAGGTCGTTCAATGTGGAGACACAGCTCTCGGAACGACGGCTCGACACGGTGTCGGTGGTGCCGGCGGCAAGCGACGACAATTCATCGGAAGGGGTGTCGCTTCTTGACTTCGCCGACCCCTCTACACCGGTGATTTGCCAGTCGGTGAGTTGGCTTGAGTCGCGCATACGGTCAATATGCTCCGAAACGATATCCGAGGCTGTCAGCGTCACCGGAGAGGGAGACCCGAAGGCCATGGAAAAGGTGGTTGACCCGGAGAGATTCATCACGCGGCTCAACTCAATGAAGGTTGTGGAATTCGGAGTCCCGGCCGATGCGGCCCGCAGTTTCATCCCCGAAGCCACGATTGAATTCGACTGCTCCCTCCAGACCCTTTTCCACAAGAACTTCACACTCATAGCCGACTCCTTCACCCGTTTTCTCTCCGAGGGCTACAGGATACTTATCCTCAGCGACACGCCTTTCCAGAACGACCGACTGAAAGCCATATTCGAAGACCGTGGCGACAAGATAACGTTCACACCCGTCGATCACACGATACACGAGGGTTTCGTGGACCACACCACAAAAACCTGCTTCTTCACCGACCATCAGATTTTCGACCGCTTCCACAAATATAACCTCAAAAGCGACCGCGCACGCGGCGGTAAGCTCGCCCTAAGTCTCAAGGAGCTGCAGCAAATCGAGGCCGGCGACTATATCGTGCATATCGACCACGGAATAGCCAAGTTCGGAGGACTGGTGAAGACAGATGTCAATGGCAGGCCTCAGGAGATGATAAAGCTTCTCTTCCAGAACGATGACATAGTGCTCGTGAGCATCCACGCGCTCCATAAGCTGTCGAAATACCGGGGGAAAGAGGGTGTGCCCCCGAAGATAAGCAAACTTGGCTCCGGGGCATGGCAACGCCTCAAGGACAAGACCAAGACCAAGATGAAAGACATAGCCCGCGACCTAATCCGCCTATACGCGGCGCGGCGCCAGGAAAAGGGTTATGCTTTCGCCCCCGACTCTTATCTGCAGCATGAACTCGAGGCAAGCTTCATATATGAGGACACCCCCGACCAGATGAAAGCGACCCGCGACGTGAAGGCCGACATGGAATCGCCGCGTCCCATGGACAGACTCATCTGCGGCGACGTGGGATTCGGAAAGACCGAAATCGCCATCCGCGCCGCATTCAAGGCCGCCGCCGACTCCAAGCAGACAGCCGTGCTCGTGCCAACCACCGTGCTCGCCATGCAACACTACCACACCTTCTCCGAACGTCTTAAAGACCTTCCGGTGAGAGTGGAGTTCATATCGCGTGCCAAGAAACCCAAAGAGGTGAAGCAGATTCTCGCTGACCTGGAGGCCGGAAAAGTCGATATCCTTATCGGCACCCACAAGCTTATCGGCAAGAACGTAAAATTTAAGGACTTAGGACTGCTTATTGTGGATGAGGAACAGAAATTCGGAGTGGCCGTGAAGGAGAAGCTCAAGCAGATGAAGGTGAACGTTGACACCCTCACCATGAGCGCCACCCCTATCCCCCGCACCCTGCAGTTCTCCCTGATGGGCGCCCGCGACCTTTCGGCCCTCAACACCCCTCCGGCCAACCGCCAGCCGATAGTGACCAATGTCTCCACCTTCGACGATGACGTGATAAAGGAAGCTGTCAACTTCGAGCTGAGCCGCAACGGCCAGATATTCTTCATCTCAAACCGCATCGAGAATCTCGCCACAATCGAGAACACGCTGCGCCGCCTTGTGCCGGGGATACGCATTGTCACCGCCCACGGACAGATGCCCCCCGAGAAACTCGAAAAGGCCATCATCGATTTCGCCTCCCACGACTACGACGTGCTTCTCTCCACCACCATCGTGGAGAACGGCATCGACATGCCCAACGTCAACACCATCCTCATCAACAATGCCCAGAACTTCGGACTCAGCGAACTCCACCAGTTGCGTGGCCGTGTGGGACGCAACAACAAGAAAGCTTTCTGCTATCTGCTTGTGCCTCCGGGCAATCCCCTCACTCCTGTGGCCCGCCGGCGACTCCAGGCCATAGAGAATTTCAGCGACCTCGGAAGCGGAATCCACATAGCCATGCAGGACCTCGACATACGTGGTGCCGGGAATCTACTCGGAGCGGAACAGAGCGGCTTCATAGCCGACCTCGGCTATGAGACCTACCAGAAGATTCTCAAGGAATCGGTGCTGGAGTTGAAGACCGAGGAATTCGCCGACACATTCGAAGACCTCACAGCCGGAAAAGAGGAGGAGTATGTGTCCGACTGCACCATCGAAAGCGACCTCGAATTGCGCCTCCCGCCTGATTATGTGCCTCAGGAGAGCGAACGCATAAGCCTATACCAGCAACTCGACAACATGGAGAAGCCCGAACAGACCGAAGCGTTCCGCGCCCACCTGCGCGACCGTTTCGGGGCCATCCCCACTATCTCCGAGGAACTCATAAAGGTGGTGCCCATGCGTATGGCCGCACGCCGTCTCGGCATAGAGCGTCTTGCCCTGAAAGGGGGAAAGATGAGGGTATATTTCGTGGGCGACGACAACAAGGCCTACTATCAGAGTCCTGCGTTCGGGAAGGTGCTGTCATATCTTCAACGCAATCCCCTGCGTTGCGAACTCCGCGACGTGAAGGGGAAGCGCAGCATCCTCATATCTGACATCTCTACCGTCAGCGAGGCCCTTGACATACTCACCATGATGGAATCGGCCTCTCCCATATAGGAAGAGCCTTCAGGGAAGCGGGCGACAACCAAATAGTGCGGAGATTTGTTTTCTAACTGAAAACCAATCTCCGCACGCTATGAAAACACCGTTACCGAGGGCGGCTGAAAATATGCCGCAACTTCCCGACAGCAATCCCATCCCGACAACAGGGATGCCTGTGTCTGACGACATTGCCGAAAATGAGCTCAATTCTTCAAGGATGCCCGGAATAAGGAGCCTCTATTTCCTTCTCCTCACTTTGTCGGCCCTTGTGATTACCTTTGCCGCACATGCCTTCCCTCCGAGACTCGACGGCACAATGATGCCCTACGACTTCTCACAGTCTGACACCGTCGTCCCCTGGGGCGACGATATGGAGCCGGTGTTTATAAACTATGTGGCACGCCACGGCGCACGCTTCCTCTCTTCCGAAAAGAAGGTTGACGAACTCCTCAAAACTTTGCGTAAGGCTGAATCCGAGGGGTTGCTGACCCGGAAGGGGAAGGATTTCCTGTGCCTTGTGGAGAGAGTGGATTCCGTGACCGGCAGCGAGTGGGGAGCACTCAACGCCATCGGAATCATGGAGGAGAAACGCCTCGGGAATGAGATGGCGGCCACAGCCCCTGCCCTGCTTCAAAGCGGACGGGTGGAGGCTATCGCCACATATGTGCCCCGTGTCGTGATGACCATGTATGAGCTCTGCCATCAACTCGCCATCCATTCTTCTCATCTTGAAATATATACCTCCGAGGGACGGCAGTTCAGCACCCTGCTACGCTATTTCACCACCGACAAGCCTTATGTGGAATATCTCGCCGACGGCCCATGGAAATTCGCCTTCGACAATTTCTCTCGCAACACGCTCCCGGTGAGTCCCGCCGCATCCATGATGGAAGGGGTCACTGACTCCAAACGGCTTCAGAAACTGAGCCTCGACGCATACGGGGTGCTGCAGTCGCTCAGGGCCGCAGGAATTGACGCGCAACCCGACGAATGGTTCTCGGAAGAGGAATACAGGAAATGCTGGGAAGTCGAGAATCTTCGCCACTATTACCAGCGGTCGGCAAGCTCATTCTCCGACCTCCCTGCCCGCTGTGCCGCGCCTATACTCCAGGATATCATACTGAAAACCGACCAGGCCCTTAAAGGAGGCGATAACCTGAAGGCATTCCTGCGTTTCGGACATGCGGAAACCGTGATACCGTTGTTCGCGCTCATGCGTCTTCCGGGGTGTTATGCCCCTCTGTGCAATCCCGAAGATGTCTCCGCTTCCTGGAAAGATTATGAGGTGGCTCCTCTCGGGGCGAATCTGATGGTGGTGTGCCTAAAAGACAGCGGAGGCACCGCATATGCCTCTGTCCGTCTCAACGGCAGATGGATTGCAATCGACGGGAAAAAAGTGATTGAATGGACCCGTCTCAGAGATCTGTGGCAATCCTACATCAACGCCTGACCACATGTGGAGCGTCAAGAGAAGAGAAACAGTAAGTATCTGTGCATTTCTGAGGATAGTGACCATGCCTTTGGCATGTAGATTCACACAGGTATAAAATACACATTTATTTTGTGTGCTTACTGTAATTTTGAACACATGCTTATCAACGAAAACCACTTATAATTTTAAAGAAGATAAATATGGAAAACAACAGACAGCCGGACGCATTGCTCGACAAGGCACGGCAAGACCTAATCGCCGATATGGAAAGCAGAGGTATCGGCGCAATCCTGTGGAACAACGCTACTGCCGGATTCCCTTATATACCGGAAGCCACCGTAAGCATTTCCGAGGAGGGGGGTGCTGACAAGGTGGCACGCATAATGGGAATGTACCATTATAACGGAACTCTATATCTTATCGAGGAGGATGACCATTCACCTATACAGTTCGACAACTTCTGGAACCACGAAACTGAGGCGCCGCCTACAGTAGTCACAATGTCGGAAGACGTGGCCTCAAAAGAATTCGGGAATCCTCAGAATGAGAAATGGTTTACCACCCGCGCTTCTCTTGAGGAATGGACAGCCATCGCCGATTGCTATTTCCAGGCATTGAACCAGGACTGACCCATCCTCAAGAAAAGCATTATTCTGGCACAACCGTGGTTGCCATATGCCGATGATATGGCATATGGCAACCACTCATTTTACCCATATTCTTATTTATAAACACATTATCATCCATCCAACCTCCGCCGGATGCTACAACATGCGACAAATAATCTGCAATATACGCAAATATCAGGCATCGATAAGTTCTCGGCAAAACCCGCAAGAAGTGCCATATTTATGCATTTTAACATTTCAAACGTTTGATTTTAACTATCCGGATGAGTGTGGAATGAAATTTATGACTAATTTTGCAGACAAGCTTCCAAGAGGATTTTCCCTGGATGCTTCCGGAATTCAAGTATTTTTCTGAGTACCTACAAATACAAGTTGATAACTGCTTAATTAAAAGCGATTAAATCATCAGTTAGTTGTGAAACTACTACCAAATTGCTTTTTAGAAACAGTGTCCCAAATCTTGTGAAAGACAGGGGGACCGTCCGCATTTCCAACAGCAAGCATGGCGATGCGGATATGTTTCACAGGAACTATACTTGAATTTTGGTTATGGGGGGATGTGTTTTTGCGAAAAAACGCATCCCTTTCCTTTCAACAGATAGGCACCTCGCAATCGCATCCCGCCTACAGCAAAACTATCTTCATACGCTCCCTTTGAGTCACTCTGCCACACTCAAATCCACCTGCAGATGTCTGTTTCCTTTATTGAAACGCGTCACACCCACGCTTGAACAGATAAGAAAATTTCTATTCACACAAAACAGATACCATTTATATACAACAATTTAAGTATTGTGGTTTTTTTTGAAAATCTATTAATTCAAATTGGGAATTTTTGGGAATCTATTTTCTTGCCAGATTCAACGACTATATGTAACTTAGCATCGAAACCAATACATCATAAACATGAAAAAACTCCTTACACTTATCATCTTCCTCTCCTGGCTTACGCCAGCACAACGATTGCTACGGTATATTAGAGTGTGGTAACTATAATATAGTGCGTTTTTTTGCAGAATACGCTGTATTTTAATCATTTTACTATATAATTAACATATAGAAATAAGTTTAGACAACTTCAGAATCTTTTTTTAATATGGCGAAGAGAATTGTCACGAAGGTTGGAGATGTGTTTACCGTTGTCATTGATAATGAATATAGGGCATATTTTCAATTCATAGCAATCGATGGGAGCAACATGAATAGTGATACGATCAGAGTATTCAAGCGTAGATATTCTTTGAATTATGCCCCCTCCATCGAAGATGTGGTGGCTGACGAGGTGCTTTTTTATACCCATACTATATTAAAACATGGGTTGGAGGAGGGTGTTTGGACTAAAATCGGGAAATCAAATGATTTAGGGTTGGACGGCCTGGACGGGATTTGGTTCGGAAATACCGTCGATACCGTTTACGATGCCGGCACCATGACATGCAGGACAGTTGACCCTCTGAGAAATTGGTTGCTTTGGCAGGTAAACAGGCCAGTCAGGGAGAACTGTGTCCCGGCGCGTGAGATTCTCCCTTTCTTAGAGTCGGGAGGGATTTTCTCTTTCATGTCGGTCAATACCAGGATAAAGTTCGGTTATTATCTGCATACCAATGAAGTCTATGATATGATAAAACGAGTCCCGAGGCCTAAGGTGGAAAGTTTTATGAAAAGGTATTATAGACGCAACGTATATTACTATCATTTTATTGGAGAGAAGTTGTATAGAACCATTTTTATCACATCTGACGGGGGTCACAGAAAGGGGATAATTAACGGGTACGATAAAAATGAAGGAATTAAGTTATGGGAAATCAACTGGAAATACTATAATTTCATAAATAGGAGGGATTTTGAGGAGGTATGGGATTCAATTATCGATAAGGTTATAGATTCGCACGAAAAGATAAGAGGAGGTAGAACTTGGTAGTTTAGATTATGACAAAAAAGAAAAGTCCACAGATCGGAGATGTCTTCTCCGTCATTGTTGATAATGAGTTTACTGCTTATTTTCAATATATTTCTGATGATTACAAGCACGTATGTCCTCATGTTGTACGTGTGTTCCGTAAACGTTTCCCCGTTCCACATGTATTCTGCGCCAATGAGGTGTTGATGGGGGATATTCTTTTTTATGTACATGCCCCCCTGGAACATGGCGCATCCTTGGGGGTTTGGAAAAGAGTGACAAGCAGTCCTTTGGAAGGGGTTGTTTATGAAGACGTAGTATTTGGTGAGGGAACCTATGAGGCGGATTCCTTTTCAGAAGAAAAAGGATTCAAGAATGACCTCCTCTCACACTGGCGTCTTTGGACTCTCTCCGGGCATCAGAAAAATATTGGTGTGCTGCCTCAGGAAATGGTTGATAGGGTGGAAATAGGGAGACCGTTTACTTACCGAAACATCATCGAGAGAATAAAACTTGGTTATTATAAGATGACGATCCCGGAATATGACATATTGAAGAGAAGGCCATTTCCTTTTGTTAACAGTTATTTGAGAAAACATGAATTATTGGATACCCGGCAACATTATTGGCATTTTTTAGGGGAAACCCTTATGAAAGAAATTGTTCTGGAAAAAGGAGAAGTCGAAAGATATGCAAAGATGCCGGCCCCCGGTGTGCATCCGATTACAGATGATATGAGATTCTGGGAGATAAACTGGGAGGAACGGGATTTTATTACCCGTGAAGAATTTGAGGAGTTGTGGGATTATGGCGGGAATCCCGGGGATTTTTGAGTTGAATCCGGGCTAATGTCTTCAAAAATAATTATATGGGATGTGGTGAGCATTTCGTTGACTTAAAAATAAATATGAAAACATTGATAAGAATTGTTTTGCTGGCAGTGGTTTTCTTAACCACCGCTACCACCTGCGAGAGCTATGACACGGAGTACTTCACCGTATTCAACGACTGTGACGAACCTATCCGCGTTTATGAAGTGCCGGTAGATGCCGAAGACAGTCTGAGGAAACACGGTACACGGATTCCTTTATATGAGAATCCAAAGGATATTTTTCCCGGAAAGGCCGAATATTCATACGCTGTGGTTAGCGGCGACGAAGACATATATCCTTCGGATAAGAAGCAGACGGCATTTCTTATCATGCATCAAAGCACTTATGAAAAATATTCTCCGGAAGAGATTGCTTCGGGAAAATATGACTGTTTCATATAGAAATAAGTTTAGACAACTTCTATAAATTCAGAGATGATTTCACTTTTTTCAAAAAGATGGGGCTTGATTGCAGATTTTTTATCTATATTTGTAAAATGTAATAGATCATTGAGTCTGCTTTAGGTTGACCTTTGCGACAATTACATACTCTTCATCGTGAAATGGGCTACACTTATAGACAATCTTAAATATCCGTGCATTGTCCGTCTCGGACAATAAAACATGCCAAAGGCATACCACGGCATTCTAAAATGCTCATCTACTTTGTGGTTTATGACCTATCAACGATTTACAAACCGTTAATTTCTTAAAATCAATAAATTTAAAATATGGGGCTATTAGATTTCTTTAAGAAAAAGAAAACCGGTAAGAATACCGGTGAGTTGCGCCAGACGAAGGAGGCGTATCAAATTATTATACCCGAAGAGAAACTTGTAGGAGCTGACGCAGAAAACGAGGAAGGGCATTTTATCGGGACTTTCAATGTCGGTGCATTGGATATGGAGCATAAGCCCATTTTCGGTTGGATGATTGCCCTTTCCATACTTCCTTTGGTGGAAACGGATAAGAATAAAATAAATGAGAAAGTGTTTATAGACATGCAGGATTATTGCGACCACCTGTCGGAGGTCCTTAAATCGAATCCGCAACATCCCAATTCCATTTTTATAGGACGTGTCACCAAGTGGCCGCAAATGGATTGTGTCTGGTATGTCAACAACCCGGAATTGGCACATACGGCATTACAGAATATAATCGCTTCCAAAACCAACCCTTTTGCATTCCGCTACGAAATTGAGAAAGACATGGATTGGGAAGTCGCCCATCATTGGCTCAATCGGATTGTGGAATAATTCTGTCGTTGATATACCGACAGCATGAGGCACCCCGCGTCAACAGTAGAAACACCTGAGTCCTTCTCTCCTGTATCACCTGTTCACCTGTCTGAAATATAACTAATCTTAGAAAAATCTAACTTATTATGAATCGATTTTACTCATTCTTGGCTATTTTTATACTTTTGCCGTTGAATTTACTTGCCCGCCAAAGTGATGGCAATAAATTACATCAGGACTCTCTGCAAAGAGCCGCTGAAATCAGGGCTGAAGTGCAGCGAATCTTATATCATGAAAGAGATTCGATAAATAATGTTCTGGACCGACGCGCCGGTTATTATGCCGGAAGTTCAGTTTCCGCAATGATTGGCTTTTCGGGTATCGTTTCTGACGTGTATTCCTTATGGACAGGGCGCACCCCCACCAACTGCTTTAGTTGGAGAGTGAATTACAGTTGGGTTTCGGGTAGAAGATTCCATAAAGCCCAATTAGGCGTGGGATTCATGTACGCAGGTTTTTTGTCAACAGGGAAAGGTTTTTATGAATTTGATAATTATAGAATCGGCACCAAAGAAGCATTGTTGCACACTTACATAGCTCCGCAGTTTATATTCAAGGCTCAGCTCCCGTCGGAAAGATGGGCGCTTGAATGGGATTTTGGAATTGGTTACAACATAATGTCATATAGAGGTCATGTACAACAGGGTTATCCTGCGGAAGCGGATTTAAAAGTCTCGGATTCCGGATTAGCCATGAACATGGGGTTCTGTCTCGAATACCGTTGTAGCGAACATTTACGGTTAATTGCCGATTTTTCAACCATCGTAGGAGATTTGTCAGACAAATCAGAAGAATACGGACTTTTCTTCCGACAATCCGGTAATGTAAATTCGAGAGTTCTCTCAGTCATAAACATAGGAGTCGGCGCAAGATGGCATTTTTGAAATGTGCTCTACAAATTCCATGTTCAACAAAAAATTTATAGTCCAAGCTCCTGTATCTCCTGTTCTCCTTTCTGAAATACAAACCAACCTATTATAAATCGGAACCATATATGAAAACATTGATAAGAATTGTTTTGCTGGCAGTGGTTTTCTTCACCACCGCTACCACCTGCGAGAAATATGACATGGATTACTTCACCGTATTCAACGACTGTGACGAACCTATCCGTGTTTATGAAGTGCCTACAGATGCCGAAGACTGTCTGAGGGAACACGGTACACGGATTCCTTTATATGAGAATCCAAAGGATATATTGCCCGGAAAGGCCGAATATTCATACGCTGTGATTAGCGGCGACGAAGACATATATCCTTCGGATAAGAAGCAGACGGCTTTCCTTATAGTGCATCAAAGCACTTATGAAAAATATTCTCCGGAAGAGATTGCTTCGGGAAAATATGACTGTTTCATATCTTTTAGCTACAACGAATTGAAGGCAATCGACTTTAAGGTGCATTACACAGGGAAATGATACCGCAACCTACAAATACCAATAAAACCTATATGGACAAAAGACTTCTTATATTGACTTTCCTTTATCTTTCAGCCACAGCCGTACATGCCGATAACGGTGGTGACGGAAACACACAACATACACCGGACCTCGGTTTTGAAGAGAAAGTGACATCCGGCCATGCCGTCCAGGCAACTATCGGATGGGGAATAATAAAGACATCCATTCCGAACGCATGGACAGACAGCGACCCGACATCCGGATTTGATTGGAGTGTGGGCTACTCATGGATTGCCGACAAACGCCATGACACTTTTCTCGGACCGTTGCAATTCGGGACAGGGTTCCTTTATTCGGGCTACGAAAAGGGGGGACAGGAAGAATTTATCTATGAAGACCGTCTGTTCAAACCTGACGCACGGTTTACGTGGCAATACTTCGCCCCGCAATTCATCACTAAATTTGTGACGTATTCAAAGGTATGGTCTTTCCAATTAAACGTGGGGGCAGGATTGGCAGTATCCGACTATCGGGATGTGGAAGTAATCAGCAAAAGCAATCGCCATAATACCAAGGCGGGCATAGGCTACAATGTGACGTTAGGAGCATGTATGAACGTCACGAAACATCTTGACGTAATAGGCTCATTGGGATTGACCGGAGGGCGCATCGGCCAGACCTTTTACAACCGACAGAATCCGTCCTTTACACAAACCGACCCTACCAAATTCTGCCACCGCCTCTCTCTCAACATCGGTTTCTCCTACAAATTCTAACCATAGCGAAAAATCTTCGCGCTCTCCGCCTACAGCGTGAGATTTTCCGCAAAATTCATCAGCCGTTCCGGAATACTGCAGTTCATTAATTTTTGAATATATCAGGAAGATTTATCGTTCCTCTGCCATAAATTCATTTATTTTACATAATAAATGATAAAATAGCCGATTTTAAATTATAATTTATTAATTTTGCAATATAGGATTTACTTAGGACATCAAGAGATTGAAAAACTCGTATTTTATAGCAAAAACATGAAATAAATGTGCATTCATGTGCATTATTGAATGTAGCGACATCCCTTCGGCATGTTGAATTGCATAAAATATTTGAGCATTTTATATCTTTGTGAATACCGGAATATCAGTCGGGAACCCACTCCTACATGCCAAAGGCATGTCCCTACATCGGACGGTTCCATCAATCCAATCTCAGGAATACATGTGGCAATATGCACACAATGTAGAGACAGCCACACAATGAGTAATCCTCTCAACGTGGAAATCCACCCAATGCCAGGAATCCGCTCAACGTAGGGACATGCCTTCGGCATGTAGCAAGGTTCCCGCTTGATAGTCCGGTATTCACATAGCCACAACACAATCAAACATGCCGAAGGCATGTCCCTACCCTCAGAAATGCACAAATGCTTTCTGTTCCGACTATAAATTTGACTAATTTATAAATATAATATGATATCAAGACTGTCTCATATCATTATCACATTGCTTATGGCGGCTACATTTGCCGCCTGTTCCCATTCCGTGGATTCACGGCTTCTCCAGGCGGATTCGATAATCGACGCCAATCCGGACTCAGCACTTGCAGTAATACGAGCCATCGACCGTACGGACATGAACATGGATGACCACATGTTTGCGACACTTCTCGAAGTGAAGGCCGCCGACAAGGCATACATCATGGCAACATCCGATTCAACAATCAAAAACCTGATACGGTATTACATAGACGGGAACCGTGAAAAAGAACTGCATCCTGTCGTACTCTACTACGCAGGACGCACTTACTACGATTTGGGTAAAATAGACCTGGCCCTGAGATATTTCAAGAAGGCCGCCAAGACATCAGGACAAAACGGAGACCCTGACCTGCTTGCTTCAATACATTCACAGATGGGAGGACTATATTTCGACAACCATCTTTACAGACATGCTCTAAGACATGGAAAATTACAATTAGAATATTGTCGATTACTCCCCGACTCGACCCAAGCGTTCAATGCACGATTGTTGGTGGCATTTGAATACAGGAGATTGTGCATAAACGATAGTGCCGCACAATTATATTCACATCTGAAACAACAGGCAGACACTATTTCAGACCGGACAGCGGCATCACAATTCTACACGCAGTTCGCCTCTTTCCTTATATCGGAAGGTAAATTTATGGAGGCAGACTCCATCATATCTTCACACCACATTAGCTGGAATAAAGGGTCGCTATCATCGATTCTGGCTATACTGAACAAAATAGATGCCAGGAAAGGAGACTCTACCCTAATTGAAAACAGAAATAGGGAACTTCTGAACAGTCCCAATATGCAACCGCGTCAACAAGCAGCAAAAGAATTGGCTCAGATTTTCATAAAGAAAGGTGATATTGACAGCGCTTTCCGATATACTGACCTCTATGCTTCCATCACAGACTCAATACTCGACCGACAGGCGACAGCTCCGCTTGCCGAAGTGGAGGCCTTAATCTCAGACTCCGAGAATGAGAACGATCTCCTTTCCAAGGAGAATGAAATTCAGTCACGAAACACAATCATTATATCAGCTTCCGCCCTGATAATATTGCTATTGACTGCCTTCTGGCTTGTTACTATAAAGCTAAAGCTAAGGCTTACAAATAAAGAAATCGAGAACAGCAAGCTTAAAGAAGAAAAGAACGAGATTAAAAAGAAATATGACGCTGAAATAGAAATTCTTACCGAGAACCTCCATACGGCTAATTCCCAAAAAGAGGAAGACAACAATACCAAACTAATTGAGGCCAAAATAGAAATCAACAAGACAGCTGCCTATTTAATGGAAAATTGTGATTCTATGTCTGTGAATGAGAAGAACGATTCATTCGAGAGAATTGAGAGAGCATTAGCTGTCACCAATCCCTCTTTCATAAAAAATGTGAGAGAACTCAATCTTCAGAAACGTGACTTCGATGATACGCTTCTTATCAGAATTGGTATCCCCCAGAACATCTCCGCAAAGATACTTGCGCTGTCACCATCCGGACTCGGAAACGCCCGGCGAAGGCTACTTAAAAAAACGGGACATGAAGGGGATTTCAAGAGCTGGAGTGAATTCATACGCTCACTTTGAGATCCTCCAACACTCTCGAATCCACCTGTAAATTTCTTTCTCCCTCAACTGGACATGTACCCACTCCGCTTGAAAAGATAACAGAATTTCAACTCTTCTAAAATCAAACACAATTGATTTATAACAATTTAAATATTATGAAATTTTTTGAAAATCTATTAATTCAAATTGGGAATTTTTGGGAATCTATTTTCTTGTCAGATTCAACGACTATATGTAACTTAGCATCGAAACCAATACATCATCAACATGAAAAAACTCCTTCCACTTATCCTCTTCCTCTTTCCTCTCCTGGCTTCCGCCGGCACAACAGTCGTATCAGTGACTCCTGAAATAAGGAACGACAAGGAAAGACCAACTATAAAACGGACACCCCCGAAAATGCCCGTCGTGACAATAACCGATAACACACTACTGAGAGTGGAAAACATTACTCAGGATGCGGAAATTGAGATTACTATTCTTGAGAATGGCTTCGAGATATTCTCAGCCACTACCCTTGATCATGAAATATCCATCACACCGCTCCTCCCTGCCGTTTCATATAAACTCCTCCTCTCCATAAACGGCTCCCTCTGGTCAGGATATATCAATCTTTAAAAAATTTTCCAATACCTTAAACTAAAACCAAATGTCTATGAAAGTATTATTTAAAAATCTTGGAGAATCACCATTCGGCAAAAAGAATAATGCCGATAGAGGCAATATCACGTCTCTCAGGAAATCACGCTTCTCAATCATGACACTCACGGCATTGTCACTTCTATTTACCCTATCGGGATGTGGAATGGATGATCTGAGTTCAGACATCAACACATCTGAGAATCCAAAGTATGAGTTGCCGGGAGTATATCCCATGGCCCAGATTACAACGCGAAGCAGTGATTCCGGATTCTGGGAATCATGGGATTACATCACCCTCAGCAACGGACAAAAAGTGAATACTCCATGGAACAAGACATCAACCATATCTTCAGTTCCACACGATATACTTGAGGACATCAAGTACAATGACGGTTGGGATCTTATATTCTACCAATTGGATGATATAGAATCCAATGGAAACTATACCGGCAACAATCCTCATCTTATTTTCCATAATAGATATACTGGCATCCTCAAAGGATTCTGCTACATGTCGTCTGAATCATTCTCTCCCAATAATCATGGAATATGGGAAATAAAGACTGACGGTTCAACTTCCCTCTTCGCCTTTCAAAATAATCCTATAACTACGATTTCACAAAAGGAGAACAAGATACATAATGTCAGCAACATCACCGACAATTCATCCTGCGGATTCAGCATCGGTTGGAACTGTTTCCAGATAGAATTAGCCTATGATCCCTCTCAATCCGGATGGATCAGCATCTCGACAGTGGCGAGCAATACAGTGAAGCTATCATTTACAGGAAACATTGAAGCCGAAACCAAAGGATTGATAACCACATCGACAGGCAGCAACAATTTTGGTAGCGGCATCGCAAAGATAGCAGGTGATGAGGCCGGCACATGGATTTCGAAAAAAATTAACGACAAAACAATATTGGGGATTCCATCCTCGATTATATCTGCGGGAGTCAAGGATATAGTCTCGGGTGGCGTCGGCTCTATAATCGGAGCTTTGACCGGACTTTTCAAGAGTGACAATTCATCAAAATCTCTACAGCTTACAACAAACGGTACATTCTCCATTCAAGGTGAAGCTAATTTTGTCAGCACTACGGGAATTCCCAACATACAATTCAACATAAACCCGGATTCAGTTGGATATTTAGGTGTGTGGGGACTCCAGAAAGAGCCCACTCTCCTCTTCTCTCCTTACGCTACACTAAAATCCCCTCAACAATATACTAACGGATATACACGAGAATATCGGGTAGATATCGCCAACAGTAACGTAAATGCTTCAGTATTATACAATCCTGGGCTGTCTAAATTTGTCAAGAGCCGAAATATAACGACAGAGTATTATCAGACAAACCATATCACGAGATCTAATATATGGGGAACCTCAGGAAGTTTAGGAAGAGACCCTCTTCGGAGCAACCGGCTTTACGAAAACCTTTATCAGGCCAACCTATACATGATAGCCGATGTCGCGTTCTTAGGAGATGAAAATGCATATATTCCAGCAAACCAAGTAGATGCCCCTATGGAGGTCTTTATTCCGAATGTTCCTAACGGCCCTAAGGGAGCTATACCTAATTTTAGATACAATTCTTACTATCTGGCGTCTGTCGGTATAAAACTGACACTTAATGATGGTTCAGAAGCTTACTCGTATCATCAGTGTGTACCTTATATTGACTGGAACATAAGTGAATACAACAATGGATTGTATTGGTATCTCTATCCTTGTGAACCTGTAGCACGACTGAACGCAAGAGGATTGGATATACAACCGCTCGACGGTTTGGAGATATTACCTGTAAACGATTCTGATAAACAATTTAATGCATTGGAGAAATGAAAACTATCACAACAATCACAAAATGGAATGCCAGGATTTCGGGACTTGGCGTTGCCTTGATTTGCGCACTGGCTATGTGCGGATGCCATGAGGATGATGTAGCGATGACCGACACACAACTACCCGACGTTGACTGGAATGATGTTGAGGAATCAATATTCCTCAACGGTGAATACATGAGAAATGCTTCGGCTCAATTCGTGGCAATCCCCGGTTCTGACATGACAGGACTTATATTGTCAGGAATTCATCCATCAGAGACAATAGAGATGGAGGTGACAACATCCACCCGTGACAACAATGAGGGTATCGACTTCTCCGGGGAACAGACCATCGAAGGGAGCCGCCACATAAAAGTGGAAGGACTCTACAGACCGCGACATTTCTATGGCGGCACTTCCGAGAAATCATCCATGATGAAGATGAAAGTGTCTTATGAGGTTCCAAATTCCACAAGGGAATACGTGATATCCTTCAATGATAAAAGCGGATTCTGCTATAAGGAAATTGAAGGCTCTTTCCCTAATTCCAAACCGGATGTGGAGCAAAAGTCGGAGAGCTGCCGCTCCATCTGCAAGCGTATCAACTCAGAATTTGGGAAACATGTGAAATCTCTGAGCTTCAAGTTTGAGGATAACGGAAATATGACATTGGCCTACACATCGGCAAATCGTGAGGAGCTTAGCCAGACCTTCCGTTATTGGATAGAACCGGAGCAGGATTACGACAGGATTACCGTTGAAAATGGCAGCTCGTTTTACGAGACTCTCCTAAATGCGCTCACTCCCGCAGACAACAGGGTAATCGGCGACATGCTGTATCTCTCTCAATATGAATCGGCCAATCTGTTTGTTGCCAAAGAGAACGCGATTAAGTCCGATGAGGTGATTATCCTTGATGACCTCCACCACAAGATATTCCCTTACCTGTATGTCACGTTGCTTACCGACGGCTCATGGACAAGCACAGAGAAAACGGGGTTCAACACTATTGAGGAGATGGCAAAAGAGGCTTACCCTGACAATTGGAGATCCTACAGATGGGCTTTCTGCAACAACTGAAAATAAAATAAGTCTAATATCCATTCCAAAACAGTAACCGCACGCAGGCAACGTCCATGCGTGCGGTTTTCCTTCCTTCAACATACATATATACCCTCTCTTCTTTTTTCATAACCACTCAAGGAATAGACGAGATTTGCCTGATAACGTTTTTTTTGCTAATTTTGCGTCTGCACAACGGAACCGCCTCCCACCTGTATTTTTCCTGTCAGGAATACAATCCTGGTTCCACTTTTACAGACAACGATAAAAGATTTGCGCACCAATTTTTTCAGAGACATGCCGGAGACATGTCACGGAATACAGGAATGCGCAAATATTTTCTGTTTTACCTATAACCAACATCATCTATGAACTCCTGTAAAGCCGGCATCTGCTGCATCGGTCACATCACCCTCGATAAAATCATCACCCCACGACACACCGCATATATGCCCGGCGGCACCGCATTCTATTTCGGCCACGCCATGAGCCATATCGGCTCAGAAGATTTCCTACTCGTCACGGCTTTGGCCACAAGCGAGCGTCAGGCCGTGGATGACCTCCGCAACGAGGGGATAAAGGTGAAGGTGCTTCCGAGTCTCAATTCCGTATATTTCGAAAACACATACGGCGAGAACAGCAACAACCGCACTCAGAGGGTGCTTGCAAAGGCCGACCCCTTCACAATCGATGGGCTGAAGGATGTGGAGGCTTCCATATTCCATCTCGGCACGCTCCTGGCCGACGACTTCTCTCTCGACGTGCTCAAATACCTTTCAACGAAAGGGAGGGTATCCATCGACGCGCAGGGCTACCTCCGCGAAGTTAGGGGCGAGAATGTCTTCGCCGTCGATTGGGATGAGAAGGAGGAAGCCCTCGCCCATGTGGATATACTCAAAGCCAACGAAAAGGAGATGGAGGTGCTAACCGGACTTACCGCCCCTCGCGACGCGGCCATACGTCTGGCGGAGATGGGAGTCAAGGAAGTGGTGCTCACCCTCGGCGACCAGGGCTCTCTGATATATGCCGACGGCATATTCCATGAGATTCCGGCCTATCCTCCTGTAGATGTCGTAGATGCCACCGGATGCGGCGACACTTATATGGCCGGCTATCTGCACAAACGGTCAAAAGGCTGCGGAATATATGAGAGCGGATGCTTCGCGGCGGCCATGTGCACAATCAAACTCTCGGCCTCAGGTCCGTTCCGCGCCACCCTCGCGGACATCGCGGCTATCACGGGACAACCACAGTAACCCCGTATCTCCCCCTGCATATATCTCCCAAAAACAGCGTCCCGGCATCTGAATGCCGGGACGCTTCCGTCATACAGGGCGGCGGTATCTGACCGACACACCCCATATGGCGACCGTGGAGAAAATATATCTTATCTCAGGGAGAGGGTGACAATACTCTTGGAAGGGAGAGTGACTGTGAGCTTGCCGTTCTTCACACTGTAAGACTTCGACGGGAATGCCTTGAGAGTCACCTTCTCCGGCTGTCCGAAATCATTGTAGTCGTTCATGTTGGCGGCGGTGAGAATCTCACCCTCCACTTTCTTCCCGGACACTCCGTTAAGATTGACAATCACTGTCACATCCTCCTTGAGGTCGGTGTTGACAAGCGAAAGGGTAGTCACACCCTCTTTCTCGGAAGCCGTAGCGCTCACAACGGGCACCTCCCGGCCGTCGCGGGCCTTCTTCACCGGAGTGGCCACCTGCACCGGAACAAGACGCGCGTCCTGATGAGGGACATACATCTTGAACACATAATATGTAGGAGTCAGCACCATCTCCTTACCCTTGGTGAGCACCATCGACTGGAGCACATTGGCAATCTGCGCGATATTGGTCATCTTCACGCGGTCTGTAAACGTATGGAACACATTGAGGCTCAAAGCGGCCACCATGGCGTCGCGAAGTGAGTTCTGCTGGAAGAGGTGCCCCTTTATAGTGCCGGGTTCCTCATCAAACCATGTGCCCCATTCATCTACGAGGAGACCCACACGTTTCTTGGGGTCATACTTGTCCATAATGTCGCAATGGCGGCGCACCACCTTGCCAACCTCCAGACACTTTCCGAGCGCCCAATACCAGTCTTCCTCATTGAAATTGATTGCCGAGCCCTTGCTTCCGGACCATCCGAGCACAGTATAATAATGGAGCGAGATGCCATCCATATGCCTTCCGGCATTCTTCATCATCACCTCGGTCCAGTTGTAGTCATAGTCGCTGGCACCGGAAGCTATCTTATACAGACGGTTGCCGTCGTAATTGCGGCAATATGTCTGATAACGGCGATATACGTCGGCATAATACTCGGGAGTGAAGTTTCCACCGCATCCCCAGCTTTCGTTGCCTACGCCGAGGTATTTCAGCTTCCAGGGCTTCTCACGTCCGTTCTTCTTGCGCAAAGTGGCCATAGGCCCCTCTTCGGCTGTGATATATTCCACCCATTTTGCGAGTTCCTCCACCGAGCCGGAACCGACGTTGCCGCTCAGATAAGGCTCGCAACCGAGCATCTCGCAGAGGTCGAAGAAATCATGGGTGCCGAAAGAATTGTCTTCCACAGTGCCTCCCCAGTTGTTGTTCACCATTCTCGGACGGCTCTCCTTTGGTCCTATGCCATCCATCCAGTGATATTCGTCGGCGAAACATCCGCCCGGCCAGCGTAGCACGGGGACATGCAGTTCCTTCAGAGCGTTAAGCACATCGGTGCGGTAGCCGTTGGTGTTGGGTATGTCGGAATTCTCACCAACCCAGAGGCCTCCATAGATACATGTGCCGAGATGTTCGGCAAACTGTCCGTAAATCTCCTTCTGAATCACGGGACTCTCCTTAGAGGGAGCCAGAGACACTGTGGCCTCGTTGGCCGCCATGGCCGGGAGAGAGAAAAGCGCGGAAACCGCGAGTATATTAAGTAATTTCATATTTTATTGAATGTTATGGTTTGCTGAAACGATATACGGCGAATGTGTTGGCGGGAATGGTGACAGTCCAGGGGGAAGCCTTGGCTCCTGACACACCATCCGGAAGAGCCACGGTTGTAGTCTCAGGCTTGATGATGTTCTGGTTGTCGAGTGTATTTTCCGCCACAGGATTATCGGAATGGAGTGTGGTGACCTCAACAGTGGAGTAACCCTGGTTCTTCTTCAGCCCCTTGAAATTCATCTGCAGTTCCTGTGGAGCGTCGCCTACATTCGCCACCTTCACGATAAGGGTCCCGTTGTCTTCCTTCGCCGCAGATGCGAACAGGCCGTTCTGGTCCTCGTTTCCGGCCACAGGCTTGCCGTCCATCTTCAAAGGCACCACCTGGTCGCCCTTGTTGATGCCGTAAAGCTGCTGCACGTAATAACTTGCGGTGGGCATGGAGCGGAAATTATCGAACCATATCATATCGGGACGCCACTGCCATCCCTCAACATGCGCGAAAAGCGGCGCATAGGTGGCCATCTCCACGATGTCGGCGTTGCGCTCCAGTCCGGTCATGAAGGCAGCCTCAAGAAGGGCCGCGTTGAAGTGGTTCCACTTCTTCCCCTTCCCATGACATGCATACTCACCTGCAAACACCTTCGGTCCCTTGCGGTCATAGTTGTCGTAGCGGTTGCCCTGCTCAAGGAACCATTTCTCCGGACGGTAGAAGTGCTCGTCAACAAGGTCGGCTTTGAGACGTTTCATCTCAGGCCATAGATAATCGAACTTCTTACCCTCGGAGTCAGGACCGGACGAACCCACAATCTTGACATCGGGATATTTGGCGCGGATTGCCTTGATGAAAGGTTCCAGACGTGTGGTGTAGTCAGCGTCCCACTGCTCGTTGCCTATACCTATATATTTCATATTGAAAGGTTCGGGATGCCCCATCTCGGCACGCACCTTGCCCCACTTTGAGTCGGCCGGACCGTTGGCGAACTCAATGAGGTCAAGAGCATCGTCGATATACGGCTGCAGGCTGTCGAGAGGCACATGAGCCTTGGGGTCACGGTTCTGGTACTGGCAGGAAAGGCCAACATTCAGCACAGGAAGAGGCTCCGCCCCTATCTCCTCGCTGAGAAGGAAATACTCATAGAACCCGAGACCATAGCTCTGGAAATAATCGGGGAAGAAACGGTGGCGGAATGTGTAATGCCAGCGGTTCTCATTTACCGGACGGTTCTCCACCGGGCCGATGGTGTTCTTCCACTGGTAGCGTGTGTCAAGGTCAGTGCCCTCAACAATGCATCCGCCGGGGAAACGGAACACACCCGGCTTGAGGTCGGCGAGTTTCTGCGCGAGGTCCTTGCGCATGCCGTTCTCATGGCCATTCCAGGTGTCTTCGGGGAAAAGCGACACATGCTCGAGATCTACGGTGGTCTCAGGCTTGTTGAGGAACACGCGCAGCTTCCCTTTCGCCACAGTCTCCTTTGGTGTGAGCGTGGCAGTATATTTCTTCCATTCCTTACCGTTCACCTCAATCTCGGCTACAGCCATCTCCTGCTTCTCACCCATCGACGCGGGGTCTTCGAGTTCAACACGTATCTTCGACTTCCCACCGTCGGGCACACGCGCCCATACTGAGAAACGATAGTTCTCACCTTTCTCATAGCTTACCCCGAAGAATCCCTCGTTGTCGAGTCCGGTGTGCTTGTCGGTGTGTCCGGCCGGAGAAAGCCTTACATAATTAGGATTGCGCTCAAAGGGGCCGTCGTTGCGCACTTCCACCTTTCCGAAAGCGTTCCACCCCATCAGCGGCTGCGGAAAATCGAAAGAACGGTTCTTTACTTTTTCCGCATACAGACCTCCGTCAGCGGCATAGTTGATATCTTCAAAGAAGAGCCCATACATCGTGGAAGGGATTCTGGCCCCCTTCGCGTTGGGCTCTATGACAAGGCGGTTGACTTCCGCCGACGCGGCGCCCGTGCACCCCAGAGTGAGGAGAGCCGCAAAAATCGTTTTCTTCATGTCGTTGATTATTTCGAGTTTTTCTAATCTCTTTCCAATTCCTCTGTCTGACATATAAGGAGAAATATCCTTTACAAAGACACTCTCCCGCTATGCCATTCAGAAAAGAACAAACTGTTCCAATTGCAAATTTAACCATAATATTTGAACAATAAGTGTTCATATGTTTCAAAAAGGTGCAATTTCAATCCATTTTCACCACAAATAGGGATATATACGGTTCCAACTCATGATTATTTAGTAATTTTGCAGTCTGACAACAGGTGGATTTTTCAATACAAGGTGTCCACCCCAAATGGAATTCATCTATGAAATCACTTTTTCCTTCACGCTCAGTGATGTCTCCTCTGATGGCAGTGGCGGCCAACATCATTATTGTATATGTCATATATTCCGTGGCCCGCATCGAGTATCTTCTTGAAAACTGGAGCTATTTCTCGCAGAGTGTGGCCGACGGGAGACTTCCGGAATTGCTGAAGGCCGGAATCGTGTTCGACACTCCCGGCATTTTCTACACCAACGCCTTATACGTGCTCCTCATGCTCCTTCCCTGCCATCTCAAGGAGCGGGCCGGATGGTACAGGATGTGCAAATGGGTGTTCATCATCATCAATTCCCTCATGCTGGCCATTAACCTGGCGGACTCGGTATATTTCAGCTATACACTGAAACGGACGGTATGGAGTGTGTTCGGAGAGTTCGGCAATGAGTCGAACTTCGCCAAGATAGCGGGGGTGGAAATGCTCCGCCACTGGTATCTCGTGGTTCTCGCCGCCGTGCTGATATGGGGTATGTGGAAGCTATATGTCAACCCGGCTATGGAAATAAGGAGACAACCTCTTGTCAGATACTATATCCTGTCGGCTCTAAGCCTTGCAGTGGCCGCCGTGACGGTGGTGGCCGGAATACGAGGAGGATGGCTCAACCATTGGTATAACTACATCGCCGCGTTCCCATTCGCCTACATAGCCTGGCGGCTCCTGAGAGTGAAGGATGTATCCAGGACCCGTAAAATCTGCGGCATCGTGTGCGCTACATCTGCCGTGGCCCTGATAGCCACAGCCCCCATAGGGGGATGGCGCCACCGCGACATCCGCCCTATCGCCATCTCAAACGCCAACGCCTACACATCGCGACCGATGGAGACGGCCCTGGTGCTCAACACACCTTTCTCCATGATACGCTCCATAGGGAACGTGCCTTTCCATGACCCTCATTATTTCGACGACAAGGGAACCCTCGACGCAATCTTCACACCTATACATACCCCCGATCCCTCACGCCCCGATTCCATCACGAAGCCGGGGAAGAATCTTTGTGTGATTATCATAGAGAGTTTCGGAAAGGAATACATAGGAGCGATGAACACAGAGATTCTGGGGACCGGATACAAAGGATTCACCCCCTTCACCGATTCCCTGCTCACCCACAGCGCCTGGTGGAGATATTCCTACGACAACGGACAGAAAAGCATCGACGGGATGCCGAGTATTCTGGCAGGCATACCTAAGTTCGTGCGGCCTTTCATCGTGACGCCACAGGCGGTCAACAGACTGAAGGGTCTCCCGGCCCTGCTCGGTGAAAAGGGATACTCGTCGGCATTTTTCCATGGAGCGAGAACAGGAAGCATGGGATTCGACGGCTTCGCACGGTCAATAGGATTCGAGAAATATTACGGGAGGGAAGACTTCTCCAAAGACCCGCGTTTCAACGCCGACGGTGACTTCGACGGATACTGGGCCATCTGGGACGAGCCTTTCCTGAAATGGTATGCGCTGAAGATGACAGAGATGAAACAGCCTTTCGTCACCGCTATATTCACGGCCTCCAACCACCATCCCTTCAAGATTCCTGAGGAGTATGAGGGACGTTTCCCGGAGGGGACGATGGAAATCCACAAGACCGTAGGTTACACCGACAACGCACTGCGTGAGTTCTTCGCCACGGCAAAGCGGCAACCTTGGTATGACAACACCATTTTCGTAATCACAAACGACCACACCAACATGAGAGGGTTCGATGAATACCGGAGCGATATCGGCAGTTTCTACGGACCGGTAATAATATTCGACCCCTCGGGCGACATAGCCCCCGGAGAGCGGGAGGCAGTCGCCCAGCAGACCGATATCCTTCCCACCATGGCCAATTACCTCGGATACGACAAGCCTTATGTGGCGTTCGGGATAGATCTCTTCACCACTCCGGACAATGAGACATGGGCCGTCAACAATCTGAACGACATATACCAATATGTGAAATATGGCTATATCCTACAATTCGACGGCAACAGGACTGTCGGCATATATTCCATCGATGACCACCTGATGAAGACAAACCTTGTGGGGAGAGTGGAGGAACAACACAAGATGGAGACCGAACTTAAAGCAATCATCCAGTCATATATGGACCGTATGCTCAATGACCGCCTCACTGCCGACTGAAGTCTTTTCACCTGACAGACCATTCAACAAATCATCATAATATCTTTAAGATAATCTGAAAAACACTATGAAAAAAACAAAAGAACGGCTATGGAACGGCAACTACTGCAAGGCCATGGTCGGGAATTTCATGCTTTTCTTCTCATTCTATATCCTCACCCCGCTCCTTCCGATATATCTCGACAAGCAGTTCGCTGCCGACAAGGATGTGATGGGACTCGTGCTGTCGGGGTATGTGGTGGCGGCCCTGGTGGTGCGCCCTTTCAGCGGTTTTATTGTAGATGCATTCGACCGCAAGAAGGTGCTCCTGATATGCTTCTTCGTTTTCTTCATCCTTTTCACAGGATATATCGGAGCCGGCACTCTCCTGCTGTTCGCCATAGTGCGCACTATGCACGGCCTCCCCTTCGGGGCTGTCACCGTGGCAAATTCCACAATGGCAATAGACGTGCTTCCCTCCTCCCGCCGAAACGAGGGGATAGGATTCTACGGACTCAGCAACAACCTGGCAATGGCTTTCGCACCCTCCGTCGGGATATGGATATACCACGCCACCGACAATTTCCAGCTACTTTTCTGGATTGCCCTTGTCACGGCCCTGGCCGGATTCATAGCCGTAGCCACAATCAAAGCCCCGAAAAGGGAATATAAGAGAGAGAAACAGCCCTTGAGTCTCGACCGATTCTTCCTTACACGGGGATGGCTCCTGGCCGTGAATATAATATGCTTCAGCATATGCTGGGGAATTATGTCTAACTATGTGGCAATCTATGGGGCAGAAGTGCTGGGGATTACCGATGGGACCGGTCTTTTCTTCATGATATTGTCAGCCGGACTCTTCCTCTCAAGAATCCAGGGGTCGAAAGCCCTCGCCAAGGGTAAAATAACAGAAAACGCGGCCCTCGGTGTGATTCTTTCCCTGGTGGGATACACACTTTTCGCCTCGGTGGAACTCCCCTGGGCATATTACCTTTCGGCGGCTTTCATAGGCCTGGGCAACGGCCACATGTTCCCCGCGTTCCTCAACATGTTTATAAAGCTGGCACGAAATGACCAGCGGGGAACCGCCAACTCGTCGATTCTCACCGCCTGGGACCTCGGGATGGGACTCGGCATAGTGGCCGGCGGATTTCTGCTCGAATACATCTCCTATTCGGCGGCTTTCTGGGGAGCCGCAGTGATGCAGCTTGCCGGCACACTCCTCTTCTATCTCTTCTCCCGCAACTTCTTCTCCTCGCGCCGCCTCGACTGACCGACACTTCATTTCATATAACCATAAGACAGAGAGTCCGTCATTATGGCAGGGCGCATGACGGGCGCTAGGGCGGATTGGATTGGGGGGGTGGGATTTTGG